>NZ_JBVHQD010000026.1:0-120368 GCF_055567595.1 Streptomyces sp. NPDC026515 | reverse complement strand
GACTTCGAGTACGACGGCCTGTTCACCACGGACAAGCCGGTGATCTTCGCCTATCACGGGTATCCCTGGCTGGTCCACCGCCTCGCCTACCGCCGCACCGGCCACCCGCACCTGCACGTGCGCGGCTACAAGGAGTCCGGGACCACGACCACCCCGTTCGACATGGTCGTCCGCAACGACCTGGACCGATACCGGCTGGTCATGGACGTCATCGACCGGGTTCCCGGCCTCGCCGTCCGGGCGGCCGCGGTACGCCAGGAGATGGCCGACGCCCGCACCCGCCACCACGCCTGGATCCGGGAACACGGCACCGACCTGCCCGAGGTCGCCGACTGGACCTGGAACGCCTGAACACCACCGACCCCGAAAGAGGTTCACCGCCATGACCGTACGCGTCGGCATCAACGGATTCGGCCGCATCGGCCGTACCTACCTGCGCGCGGCACTCGACCGTGCCGAGGCGGGCACCCAGGACGTCGAGGTCGTCATGGCCAACGACATCACCTCACCGCCACGCTCGCCCATCTCCTTGATTACGACTTGACGTTCGGGCACATCGAGCGAAGGCGTCTTCGACCCGGCCCTGACCCGGGCCAACGGCACCCCGGCCAAGGTCTTCGGCCGGTACGACAACGAGGGGGGCTACGCCAACCGGCTCATGGACCTCACCGCCCTGGTGGCCGTGGACTGATCCGGGCTGCCGGAGCCATCTCGTCCCGCCCCCGTCGGCCGGCCGGAACCCGGCCGCCGGCGGGGGCAGTCGCGCTCGGCCGCCTCGGCTCCCACCCGGCCTCGTGATCGGGGGCCGATCGGCCCCCACCTCGTCCCGGACAGCCCATGGGACCAGGTCCCGCCGAGCGGGATGCTCGAAGCACGAACCGGTACGGAGGAGACCCGCGATGACCGACGACCTGCTCGAACGATCTTCGGCCCACGCGCTGCTCGCGGACGGGTCCACCGTGTGCATCCGTCCCGTTACTCCCGGCGACCACTCCCGGGTGAAGGGGTTCTACGACGAGATGTCCGCGGAGAACCTCCGCCTGAGGTTCTTCTCGGTGAGCCGGCGCTCGGCCGCTATGGCCGCAGACCGGGCTTGCGCCCCGGCCCGCCCCGGTTACGGGGCACTGCTGGCCGAGACGGGGGGCCGGGTGCTCGGCCTCGCCGAGTACGAGACCGCAGACGCGAGGGACTCCGCGGAGATCTCCGTCGCCGTGGCCGACGGACTGCACCGCCGCGGGGTCGGCACGCTTCTCGTCGAGCACCTGGTTTCGGCGGCTCGCGCCGACGGCGTCACCGTCTTCACGGCCGACGCGCTGAGCGAGAACCACGAGGTGCTCCGGCTCTTCGCCGACCTCGGCCTGCGGACCTCCCGCCGTTTCGAGGGCCCGGAGACGCGCTGCACGATCCACCTCGACGAGGACGACGCCTACCTCTCGGCCGTCGAGTCCCGGGGCCGCGCCGCGGATGTGGCGAGCCTGCGGCCGCTGCTGTGCCCGGAAGCGGTCGCCGTGGCCGGCGCCGGACGCAAACCGGGCTCGGTGGGCCGGGCGATCCTCCACCACATCAAGACCGGCGGCTACACCCGTCGCCTCTTCGCCGTGAACCCCAGCGTGACCTCGGTCCTCGGGGTGCCCTGCTACCCGTCCGTCAGCGCCCTGCCCAGGACACCGGACCTGGTGGTCGTGGCGGTCCCCGCGGCGGCGGTCCCGGTCATCGCGGAGGAGTGCGGCAGGGCGGGCGTGCGCGCCCTCCTGGTCGTCACCTCGGGACTCGATCCCGACCAGGCCCGGGCACTCCGTACCGCCTGCCACACCTACGGCATGCGACTCGTCGGCCCCAACTGCCTCGGCATCTCCCACACCGAGCCCGGCCTGCGCCTGGACGCCACCTTCGCCGACCGCCACCCCCGTCCCGGCAGTGCCGGCGTCGCCGTCCAGTCCGGAGGCATCGGCATCGCCCTGCTGGACGGCCTGTCCCGGCTCGGCATCGGCGTGTCCTCGTTCGTCTCGCTGGGCGACAAGTACGACGTCAGCGGCAACGACATGCTCCAGTGGTGGGAGACCGACGGCCGCACCGACCTCGCCCTGCTGCACCTGGAGTCCTTCGGCAACCCCCGCGGGTTCTCCCGCACCGCCCGCCGGGTGGCCCGCCGGATGCCGGTGCTGACCGTGGACGCAGGCCGGTCCACGGCCGGCCGCCGGGCCGCCGCCTCGCACACCGCGGCCGCCGCCACCCCCACCATGACCCGCCGGGCCCTGTTCACCCAGGCCGGCATCACCGCCACCAGCTCGGTCGGTGAACTCCTGGAGGCGGCCGCGCTGCTCTACTCCCAGACACTGCCGGAAGGCAACCGTGTGGCCGTCGTCACCAACGCGGGCGGAGCGGGGGTCCTGGCCGCCGACGCCTGCGCCGAGGCAGGGCTCGCGCTGCCGTCGTTCACCCCGGCGACGACCGACGAACTGCTCGCCGTGCTGCCCGACGGGGCCGTCGTCGGTAACCCGGTCGACGCCACCGCCGCTGTGACCGAGGAACAGCTCACGGACTGCGTCGACACGCTCATGGAGTACCCGGGCGTGGACGCCGTCCTGGTGGCCCTGGTCCCGACCGCCCTCGCCACCGCGATCGGCGACGACTTGGCACGGGCCGTCACCGGAGCCCCCGGACGCAGGCCCAAGCCGGTCTTCGCCGTCCGTCTGGAGCAGGACCTCCCGGTCCGGCTGCTGCCCGCCGCCGACGAGGCCGGCTCCATCCCGTCCTACGCCGAACCACAGGCGGCGGCGCGGGCGTTGGCCCACGCGGTGGACCGCGCGGCGTGGCTCGCCCGGCCGGCCGGCACCATAGCCGAACTCGACGACGTCGACACCGGGCGCGCCCACGCCGTCGCGGACGCCTACCTGGCCGAGCACCCGCAGGGCGGCTGGCTCGACCCGCGTACCTGCGCCGACCTGCTTGCCTGCTACGGCCTCCCGCAGATCCCGTGGGCCTGGGCCGAGACCGAGGACGACGCCGTCCGCGCCGCCGAACGGCTGCGGGGCGCCGACGGCCGGGTGGTCATGAAGGCCCACTGGCCGGGCCTGGTCCACAAGAGCGAGGAGCGGGCGGTCCACCTCGACCTGCGCGGGGAGCCACAGGTGCGCGCCGCGTTCCGGGACCTGGAGACCCGCTTCGGCCATCTGATGAGCGGCGTGGTCGTCCAGCCGCTCGCCCGGCGCGGCACCGAGCTGTTCGCCGGTGTCGTCCAGGACGAGGTGTTCGGCCCGCTCGTGCTGTTCGGGCTCGGCGGCACGGCCACCGAGATCCTTGCCGACCACGCCGCACGCCTCGCGCCCCTCACCGACCACGACGTGCACGACCTGATCACGTCCCCGCGCTGCGCACCCCTGCTCCTCGGCACCCGCGGCAACGGGCCCGTCGACCTCGAAGCCCTGGAGCAGCTGCTTCAGCGGCTGTCCCGGATGGCCGCGGACCTGCCGCAGCTCGCCGAGGCCGACTTCAACCCCGTCCTGGCCACGGCGGACGGCGCCACCGTGCTCGACGCCCGGGTACGACTGCTGCCGCGCCGGCCACAGGACCCCTATCTGCGCCGGCTCCGCTGAGGGCCGAGGAGGGAACCGAGATGAGGCACAACAAGGTGGGCTCCGTGATGACCACCGACGTCGTCCACGCCTCGTGCGGCACGCCGTTCAAGGAGGTCGCGCGGCTCCTGGCCGGCCACCGGGTCAGCGGGCTCCCCGTGGTCGACGACGACGACAAGGTCATCGGGGTCGTCTCCGAGACGGACCTCATGGCCCGCCAGGCCACCGCGCCGGGTGCCCTCGGGGAGAACCACCGTGCGTCGCTGGTGCGGCTGACGCGCGGCGCCAGACGGCAGGCCGCCAAGGCGCGGGCCCGCACGGCCGGAGACCTGATGTCGGACCCGCCGGTCACGGTGCACGCCGAGAACACCATCGTCGAGGCGGCACGCACCATGGCCGAACGGCGGGTGGAGCGGCTTCCCGTCCTGGACGAGGAGGACCGGCTGGTCGGCATCGTCACGCGGCGCGACCTGCTCCAGGTCTTCCTGCGCCCCGACGGCGAGATCCGTGACGAAGTGATCGACGAAGTCCTCGTCCACGCGCTGTGGCTGCCGCCGCGCAGCGTCGAGGTGTCCGTGGCCGAGGGCGTGGTCACGTTCGCCGGCCACATGAAGCACAGGACCGAGACCGAGATCGCCGTCTCCATGACCCGGCAGATCGACGGCGTGGTCGACGTGATCGACAGACTCACCTACCGCTTGGACGACTCCCGCATCCGCGAGGAGCAGGCACTGCACGGCGCGGCCGACGACTGGCTGCGCGGACTCTGAGAGGGGGACCTTCCCATGACCGGCACGGTGTTAGTCACCTACGGCAGCAGGAACGGATCGACAGCGCACATCGCGGAGTCGATCGCCGACACCCTGCGCGAGAACGGGCTGACCGTCGAGACGATGCGAGCCGTGTGCGTGCCCTTCGTGACGCGCTACGACGCGGTCGTGGTCGGCGGCGGCCTGTACGCCGGCCGCTGGCACAAGGACGCGCGGACGTTCGTCCGCCGCCACGGCAGGGATCTCGCCGAGCGTCCCGTGTGGTTCTTCAGCAGCGGTCCGCTCGACGACTCCGCCGCCGCGCGGGACATCCCGCCCGTGCGCGCGGTGCGCCGCGCGATGCGGGACCTGCACGCGCGCGGGCACGTCACCTTCGGGGGCTGCCTCGAAGAGGACGCCGACGGATGGCTGGCCCGGCGGATCGTGCGGGCCGGGAAGGGCGGGGACTTCCGGGACTTCGACACGGTGCGGGCGTGGGCGTCCGGGATCGCTGCGGAGCTGAAGAAGTGACCGAGGAGGCCGGGCGGATCCCGAACGACATTCACATCGCGCGCAGGGCCGCGCGCCCGACGGCCAGCGCGCTCCAGCCCTGACTCAGCGACGTCCACGTGGTCGACCTCGAAGGCGACGTCCTCGTCCACGGACAGCGCGGTGACGGAGTCGGGCGCCGTCCGGAAGACCCGGCCGGCCGCAGCGTGACGCGTCCGACCCCGGGCGTGCGGAGCAGGGCCCGGCACTCCTCCGCCCTGAGGTCCAGGAGTTGCCGGCCCCCCAGATGAGGGCCGTCAGGCTCGGGGCATCGGGACGATCCTCCAGGTGGGCGAGGAGTGCCGGAGCCATCCTGGCGCGAGCGGCGGCCGTCTCCCCCCGGGTGAGCCCCAGCCGCAGCCGTACCGTCCTCTCCTGGAGTCGTCGGGCAAGCCTTCGTTCAGGCGGGCCAGCCGGTCGTCGCACGGTCGGCCGGCCGGTTCGCCCCGGCACTCTCGATGTCCCGTTCGGCAATGCGCAGAAGCTGCCGGGACAGGTCGTTCATGGCCCTGCCCGCCGCGAGTTCGTCGCCGATCTCCGGTACGTTGCTGTCGGTCGGGCGGCAGTGCGCGGTCCCCTCGGCCGTGAGTGAGGTGCTTCCGGTGTCCAGCACCACGCGTGCCTTGGTCGTTCCGTCGTCTTCCTCGAAGAGGTGGAGATTGACCTTCCACTGTGCCGTGTGCATCGCTTGCCTCCTCAGGTCCGCAAGGACGGAGTCCGCTTCGTCCGTCCTGTTTGTCCACCATCGTCCGGTTCCGGATCCCCTTCACAGGGCCGAAGGTCCCCTCCGTACCGCCGTCCGGCCCCGGAGAAGGCGACCCGGCTGATCCCCGACGGCGACGAGCACGTCGGTGCTCACTGGAAGGCCGCGTGGATCTCCTGCTCGGTCGCCTCGTGCGAGACGAGCAGCAGCTCGTCACCCGGCAGGAGCCGTACGCCGGGGCCCGGCACCGTGGGACGTCCGCCGCGCACGATGGTGGCGACGACGGTCCCGGCCGGCAGCTCGACCTCGCCCAGGAGGTGACCCGCGGCCCGGGAGTCCTCGGTGATCGCCGTCTCGATGACATCGACGCCCGCCTTGCTCAGCCGCAGCAGCGCCACCGTGTCCGTCGCCCCGGTCGCCTCCTCGATGAGGGAGATCAGCGGGGTGGCCGCGGGCACGGCCACGTCCACGCCCCACCGTGCGTCGAAGAGCCAGCCGTTCTCCGCGTCGTTGACCCGCGCGGCGACGCGTGCCACACCGAACCGGCGCTTGGCGAGCAGGGAGATGACGAGGTTGTCCTCGTCCTGACCGGTGGCGGCGATGAGGAGGTCACAGGTCAGGACGCCCGCGCGTTCGAGGAGCACCGGTTCGCAGGCGTCCCCGGCCACCAGGCGCACGCTGGGCACCTCCTCGATCTCGGCGATCCGTTCCTCGTCGAGTTCGACGAGGGTGACGTCGTTGTGTGCCGCGGCCAGTACCTGGGCGATCCGGGTGCCGAGGCGGCCCGCGCCGGCGATGAGGACCTTCACGTTCCCAGCTCCTTGTCCAGAAAGCCGCGCAACCGGCTCAGGGCGGTCGCGGCGACGGCGAAGGTGGCCACGTCACCCGGTTCGGCCAGGACGTCGCGGGCCGGCAGCATGGAGCGGCCGGCCCGGGTCACCTCCACCACGCGGATCTCCCCGTCGACGTCGAGGTCGGTCAGCCGCCGCCCGGTGAGATGGGCCGGCAGCCGCGAGCGCACCACGACGGTCTCGCCGCTGCCGAAGGACAGTTCCGTGGTCAGGTGCCGGTGCAGCAGCATCTGGTGGATGCGGTCCACGGCCCACCGGACACTGGAGATCGCCGGGATGCCCAGGTCGCGGTAGATGGCCGCACGCCCGGGATCGTGGATGCGGGCCAGAACGATCGGTACGCGGTAGGTCTCCTTCGCGGTGCGCGCGCTGACGATGTTGCCGTTGTCACCGGAGGTGACCGCGACGAGCGCGTCCGCGTGGGCGACGCCGGCCGCTTCCAGTACCGGCCTGCTGAAGCCGTTGCCAGGATGGAAGGCACCGGGGAAGCCGGGCGGCAGCCGCTTGCGCGCCATGGACTGCCGGTCGACCACACGCACGTCGTGACCCTCGGCGGTCAGCTGGACGGCGAGGGCGGCTCCCACCCGGCCGCACCCCACGATGATCACTCTCATGGCCTCTCTCCCCTCGGAGTGGTGCCGCGCCGTCGTAACACCCACTTGCGCAGTTCCTCGGCGGCCAGCAGCAGCGCTCCGAACCCGGTCAGGACCGCCCAGTCGACAGGGGCCAGCGGTGCCGTGCCGAAGACGGCCTGGAGCGGTGGCGCGTAGCTGATGGCGGCCATCAGGCCGATGCCGAAGCCGCCGGCCGCGAGCAGCCAGGGATTGCTCAGCAGGCCGACACGGAAGACGCTCTGCCGGTCGGTGCGTACCGCGAGCGCGTTGAAGAACTGGCTGACGACGATGCCGGCCTGGACCATGGTGATCGCCTCCCGGTAGACGGGATCGGTCCTGGTGAAGTCCGCGTAGGGGATGCCGGAGGCGTGGATGTGCCAGAAGAAGACGGCACACACGCCGATCGCCTGGATACCGCCGAGGAAGAGGATGCGGCCCATGACGGCCGCCGAGAACAGCCGTTCACGGCGCGGACGGGGCGGGCTGTCCATGACGTCGCGCTCCATCGGCTCGGCGCCGAGTGCCAGTGCCGGCAGCACGTCGGAGCCGAGGTCGATGGCCAGGACCTGGATGGCCGTGATCGGCACCAGCGGGAAGCCGGCGAAGGTCGCCGCGAGGATCGGGGCGAGCTCGGCGATGTTGTGGCTGAAGAGGTAGATCAGGAACTTGCGGATGTTGCGGTAGACGGAACGGCCGAGGCCCACGGCGGTGGTGATGGACGCGAAGGAGTCGTCGAGCAGCACCATCACCGCGGCCTCGCGGGCCACGTCCGTACCGGAGGCGCCCATGGCGACCCCGATGTCCGCGTGCTTGAGGGCGGGCGCGTCGTTGGCGCCGTCCCCGGTGACGGCGACGACCTCGCCGCGCCGCTGCAGCGCGGTGACCACCCGCATCTTGTGCTCGGGACTGACCCGGCAGAGCAGCAGCTCCGTGGAGCCCGCCAGCAGCGCGTCCAGGCCGTCGTCGTCCAGCGCGTCCAGCTGCGCGCCGGTGGCCACGGACGGGGCCGGGCCCCGCACGATGCCGACCCGGCGGGCCACGGCCTCCGCGGTCAGCGGATGGTCACCTGTGACCATGACGATACGGATGCCGGCGCGCCGGCAGGCGTCCACCGCGTCCCGGACCTCGGGCCGCGGCGGGTCGTACATCCCGGCGAGTCCGAGCAGGGTCAGCCCCGACTCGACCTCGCCGAGCGCCGGGTGCGCCCCGGCGACCTGCCGCCGGGCGACCGCCAGCACACGCAGCCCGCCGCCGGCCATGCCGTCGGCCGCGGCCACCACCCGGTCGCGGAGAGCAGCCGTCAGCGGGGTGCTCGCCCCCTCCCACTCGACGGCGTCGCAGCGGGCGAGCAGTTCGAGCGGAGCGCCCTTCACGCACGCGACGTAGGCGCCCGCCGCGTCGCGATGCACGGTGCTCATCAGCTTGCGGTCGGAGTCGAAGGGATACTCCGCCACCCGCGGCGCACGGCCCTCCTCCGCCGCCGGATCGACACCGGCCTTCCCGGCGGCCACCAGCAGTGCGCCCTCCGTGGTGTCGCCCAGCACCCGCCAACCGTCCCGCCCGGACGGCGGCACCAGCCGGGCGTCGCTGCACAGCGCCGCCGTACGCAGCAGCTCCCGCACCGGTCCGGGGTCGGCGACCTCGCCCGCGGGCCCGTACCCCACGCCGGTGACCGCGTGCGCCCTACCGTCGGCCCACAGCTGTACGACGGTCATCTCGGCCTGCGTGAGCGTGCCCGTCTTGTCGGTGCACACCACGCTCGTCGAGCCCAGTGCCTCCACCGCGAGCAGCTGCTTGACCAGGGCGTGCCGGCGTGCCATGCGCCGGACACCGATCGCCAGCGACACGGAGAGTGTGGCGGGAAGCCCTTCCGGCACGAGGGCCACCATCACCCCGAGCGAGAAGACGAACGTGTCCACGAACGGCTGCCCGCCCGGCGCGCGGATCGCGAACAGCAGGGCTCCCGTCGCCAGGGCCAGGCCCGCCACCCGGCGTGCCATGGACGCGACCTGACGCTGGAGCGGGGTCTGCTGGCGGGGTGCGGCGGCGGTGAGCCGGAAGATCCGCCCGAACTCGGTGGTGGCCCCGACGGCGCACACCACGGCCCTGCCCGTGCCCGCAACCACGTCCGTGCCCATGAAAACGGAGTTGCGCGCCTCCAGCGGCGGACCGGCCGGCACGGGCTCGGCCACCCGGGCGGCGGCGTCGCTCTCACCCGTGAGCGCCGCGTTGTTGACCGCCACCTCGTGTGCCTCGACCAGCCGGCAGTCGGCCGGTACGGCGTCCCCGGCCTCCAGGAGCACGAGGTCACCGGGAACCAGTTCGCGGGCCGGCAGCTCCCTGGGTTCGCCGTCCCGCAGGACCCGGCAGGTGTGCGGCACCATCGCCTGCAGGGACTCGGCGGTGCGCTCCGCGGAGTACTCCTGGGTGAAACCGATGCCGGCGTTCAGCAGGACGACACCGAGGATGGCCAGCGCCAGCTGAAGAGTGGCCGGGTCCCTGGGCCTCTCCAGCGCGTACGCGAGGAAGGTGATCGACGAGGAGACCAGCAGCACCACGGCGAAGAGGTCGGTGAACTGGGCGGCCAGGCGCCGCCATACGTGTCCCCGGCCCACGGCGGGAAGCTCGTTGGGGCCGTAGCGGGCATGCCTGGCGGCGGCCTCGGCGGAGGAAAGGCCGCGCCGCGAGCCGTTGAGGGCGGTGAAGACCTCGGGGACGGTCAGCGCGGGGACGGAGACGGCGGGCGGCCCCGGTTCCGCTGCCGGGGACGGTGGTCCCTTTCCGGGGCGCACGGTTGCGCCGGACGGGTCGTCCTCGCGCAGCGCTGTCGTTCCCGATCGACCCGGGTCAGGCCTCATGCGGGCCGCCGCCGGCCGAGGGCGGTCCGGGCGGCTCCTGGAGCACGCTCCACGCGACGGGGCCGAGCAGGTCGGCCAGTTGCCGGAAGACATCCAGGAACAGGTCGTCGATCGTCAGCACCCCCACCAGGCTGCCCCCGTCGAGGACCGGCAACCGGCGCACGCCCGTGCGGCCGAAGGTGCGGTACGCGGCCCGCAGATCGTCATCCGCGTCGACGGTGACGACCTCGGGCGACATCACCGCGTCCACGGTCGAGTCCGGTGCCAGGCCGCCACCGAGGCCGCGCAGCGCGAGGTCGCGGTCGGTCACGATGCCGCACAGCTGCCCGTCCTTCACGACGAGGACGGAGCCCACGCCGCGTTCGGTCATCCACTCGGTCACCTCCTTCAGGGAGACACCTGGGTCCACGTGCACGGGAGGCGCGATCATCGCCTCGGACACCTTCATGCGGATGCTCCTCGTCTGTCGTCCGGTCGTGGTGCGGGGGTTCGGGCGGGACGCGCCGGCCTCACACGATGTCGAGCACCTCGTCCAGTGGCCGCCGAGGGCTCGGCCGCCCTTCGGGGCCGTGGCCGAGCCGGAGCACCATCTGCACGTGACCCATGGCGGAGAGGGGGTCGCGGGCCGCCCACCGGAGGTCCGGCCATTCGAGCGGCTGGGAGGTCACCGACGCGACCAGTCCGTCGGCGGTGGCCCGTAGCAGAACCCGTTCCAGCGCCTGCCCGGCGCGCAGCCAGTCCGCCGGGCCGTCGCGGGCCGTGCCGAGCAGGGCGATGTTCGGTTTCTTCTCGAACGACGCCCGCGGACGGTCCGGCATCGGGCGTCCGGCGGCGAAGTCGCGCACGGGGGCGTCGCCGCCACGGCGTGCCGGGCCGAACGCCTCGGCGGGGATGCCGTCGGACGGCACGGTCGTGCCCGACGGTTCCGCGTGTGCCCACCGCGCGGTCTCACCGCGCACTCCCGCGTCCATGGCCTCCCACTCCTCGGCGTCCCGCACCAGCTCCAGGATCGACCGCACATGCCAGCCCCCCGGGAACACCAACTGCGCGCCTTCGGCGTCGGCCGCCTCGCACAGAACCGCGCGTGTCGCCGACGGGATCTCCTCGTCACGGAAGGGGAGGCGGCTGGAGTGACGGCGGCCGACCAGGGGACGCAACCGGGCCAGTGCCGCGTCCGGCGGGCCGCTGCCGCACAGCTGCACCTCGGCGAGCAGGTCCGGACGCTCCGGATCCGGGAGCAGCCTGACGAGCGGAGCAAGCGCCGCCGCGGCGGCGGCCGCGCGGAGGTTGAGCAGTGCGGCTCCGCAGCTCACGTGCAGACCGCGGTGCTCCGGATCGGTGTGCGGCAGGGTGCGCGCCAGGTCGGCGTACAGACGCAGGACACCGGCGTCGCGGAGGTAGCGGAACCTCCACGGCTGTGCGTTGTGCTCCGAGGGCGCGGCGACGGCGTCCGTCACGAGAGTCTCGACGGTGTGGGCGTCGACGGGTTCTGCGGTCATGGTGGCCCTTCCTTCCATCGGCCGCGCGGGATCACGTGGGCTCGGACGGCACGGCGATGACCGGGCACCGCGCGTGGTGCAGCACTCCCTGGCTGACCGAGCCGAGCAGCATGCCGGAGAAACCGCCCCGGCCCCGGGTGCCCACCACCAGACCCAGGGCGTGGGCCGAGGCGTCGGTGAGCACCTGTACGGGGTGTCCGACGACCAGTTCGTGGCGCAGGTCCACCTGCGGGTAGCGGGCGCCGCGACCGGCCGCGATCTCGGAGAGCAGCCGCCGGGCCTCCTGCTGCGGTTCGTACTCGTCGAAGATCCTCAGCGGCCCCGGCTCCCAGACGAAGAGGGCCCGCAGCCCGGCACCACGCAGCGCGGCCTCCTCGAACGCAAGGTCCACGGCTGCCGCGGAGCGCGGGCTGCCGTCGACGCCGACGACGTAGTACGCCGGGTCCTGGGTGAGGTGTTCCGGTTCGGGCACGACGACCACCGGACAGCGGGCGTGAGCCATGACAGGCACGGCGACGGAGGCGGAGCCGAACACCTCGTGGGCGCGGCTCAGATGCCGCGAACCCAGCACGACGGCCGTGGCGCCGCGGCTCTGCTCCCGCAGCACCCACACCGGATCGCCTTCCGCGAGCAGCGGGTCCACCGGGAGCCCCGGATGGTGCACCGCGACGAACTCCGCTGCCTCGTCCAGTACCTGCCGGCCCGCCTTGTGCAGCGCCTCGTTCCACTCCTCCCAGGAGGGCGGTGTGCGCCTCCTGCCGTCGCCGAGGGTCGGCATGCCCTCGGCGAGGACCGGGCGCAGCGGCAAGCGGCGCCGGGCGGCCTCGTCCGCCGCCCATGCCAGAGCCATCCGGTGAGCCGGGTCCGGATCCACGCCCACCACGATCGGTCGGGGATCACCGGGCCTGGTCATCACGGCCTCCGCCCTCCGGGCCGCCGGATGCGGGGGCCGGGGACGTCAGGTGCCTGACGCGGGAGTCGGGTCCCGGGAAGTACACGGTCACCCGTCCGCTGTCGGACCAGCGCACGTCGTAGGGCGGGCTGCCGTCGGGATGGTGGAGCCCGACGACCTCGCCGTCCCGTGCGACGACTCCGGCCCTGGTACCGCGTACCACGATCTCGTCGCCGACGCGGGCGCGCATCGGGAAGCCGGTCACCTCGTGGCCGGTGTCCGCCGGGGTCCGGTCGGTCTGTTTCGCTGATATCGGAGCGGACATCGCTCTCGCCTCCTCCTTGCGGCGGGCCGGAGAGTGCCGCCGATTCCACTTCCATTGCAGGCGGCGGTGCGGTCCGCGTGCCAGGGGCCATTGGTCCCTGTGCCGGGTCCGACGATCCCCGCGGGGTCGGTCAGGCGCCTGCGCCGCGCCTCACGACCTGGGCGGATCTCCCTTCCAGGTCAGGTCGCATTCGACATCCACCACGCCCTCGACGGCTCGTACCAGCCGAGCGGCCACGGGCGCCAGGGACATGTCGCTGACCCTGCCGCTGAGCCTGGTCACCCCGTCGTGCACCGCCACGCCCACGTCCGACTCACGCGGCGGGAAGAGGAGCGGGACGATGTCACGTCGAACCTCGTCGGCTATGTCGTCGTCCTCGCGCAGGAAGACCTTGAGCAGGTCACCGCGGCTGACCACACCTTTCAGCAGACCGCGCTCGTCCACCACGGGCAGTCGTTTGACCTTGTTCCGGGCCATGAGGCGCGCGGCTTCGGCCAGGGTGGCGCGCGGCCGGACCGTGATCGCGGGCGAGGACATCAGATCGCCCGCGGTCACCGCGCCGGCCTTGACCACCTCGGCGGGCGGCAACAGCGCATAGCCCTTCTCCGGACTGTCCCGCAGTTCCTCCGTGGGCAGCAGATCGGCCTCGGAGACGACGCCGACGACCCGGCCCGGGCCCGCCAGCACCGGAAGGGCGCTGACCTCCCGGTCGTGCATCAGGCCGACCACGTCCTTGAACGAGGCCCAGCGGCCCACGGCGGCGACCGAGCGGGTCATGATGTCGCCGACGAGATGAGAAGTCCCGTACATGATGACTCCGTAGGGTCCGGGACAAAAAGTGACTTTTTCCAGGATGCGTCGGCGGCCGGCGCCGAGGCAGGGGCCCCTCGGCTCCCGGCGGAGCCGATCGGCCCCCTCGCCGCCAGGCCGCCATGTCTCCCGCCGAGTCGCCGGTTCTGCTTCGACGGCAGGCGTGGCGGCCGGCCGCCACGCGGCGCAGGGCGTGGGCCGGTCGGTCCCGCAGGGGGACGGGTGGCCCTTACCGTCCCGGGAGCGTGCCGTCACGCTGGAAGGGAACGCGCCCCGGAGGTGGAGATCATGTACCGAACCGTCACCGTAGGTCTCGACGGATCGCCCGAGAGCCGGGCCGCCGCCGAGTGGGCGGCGCGCGAAGCCCGGCTGCGCGGCCTGCCACTGCGGATCGTGCACGTGGCGGAGCGTGCCCCCGTGCCCGTGGCGCAGGCTCCGCTGGTGGGCCCCGAGACCAGCCAGCACTGGATCAGGCCGGTGCCGCGCGAAGCCGCGGAGGGCCTTCGTCAGCGGCACCCGGGTCTCGACGTACTCACCGAGGAGCTGACGGGACCTGTGCCCGAAGCCCTCTGCGCGGCGGCGGACTCCGCCGAACTGCTCGCGCTGGGCTCGCGGGGGTTCGGCGGGGTCGGAGGGTTCGTGGTCGGCTCGGTCAGCCTGGCCGTCGTGGCCCGCGCGGAACGGCCCGTGGTGCTGGTGCGTGACGGCGAGCAGGCCGCGGACGAGCACCGGATGGATCCGGCGGGCGTGCCGTCCGCCGCCACACCGTTCCGGCCGGTGGTGCTCGGCCTCGATGTCGATCACCCGGACGATACGCTGCTGGAATTCGCCTTCGACGCCGCGGTGCGCCGGGAGACACCCCTTCGGGTGGTGTCCGCCCGGCCGGAGACGACCGCGTCCTACTACCGCTTCCCCGGCGACGCGGAACTCAAGGACGACCTCGAACGGAGCCACCGGACCGCTCTGGCCGAGGCACTGCGCCCTTGGCGCCAGAAGTTCCCGGGCGTCGACGTCATCGAGGCCAGCCGCTGCGGCAGCGCCGCGCAGGTCGTCGTCGGCGCGGCCCGCGACGCGTCCCTGGCGGTCGTCGGCCGGCGCAGCCGTACCGGTTTCCTCGGGGCGCACATCGGTCATGTCACCCATGCCGCCCTGCATCACATAGCCGCACCCGTCGCCGTCGTGGCCCACGATTGATCCGGCGGCCCGGACCCCGGTGGCCGGCAGGGCATCGTTTCCGGAGTACATGAACGGGTTGTCACGGCTCCCCGCCGGGTGAACGCTCGTCACGGCTCCCCGTCAGGCGTCCGCCGCGGTGAGCCGGCAGTCCACGCCCACCACGCCTTCGACACCTCGGACCATGCGCACCGCGAGCGGGATCCGGGAGCCGTCGATGACCCGTCCGGTCAGGGTGGCGATGCCCTCGGAGACCATGATGTGCACCGGCTCGACCGGTGCCGGGAAGAGGGGGTCGACGACCTCGCGCCGGATCTCGTCGGCGAGGTCCATGTCGGAGCGGAGGAACACCTTGAGCAGGTCCCCGCGGCTGACGACCCCTTCCAGCACGCCCTCGGCGTTCACGACAGGCAGCCGTTTCACATGCCGTGTCGCCATGATCCGGGCGGCTTCCGGCAGCTTGGCGTCGGCATGGACGGTCACGGCAGGGGTACTCATCAGCTCCTCCGCCCGCACCGCCCCGGCCTTGGCCAGGCCGGACAGCCGGCGCAGCTGGGTGAACCGGTCCGGATCGCTGTCCCGGAACTCCTCCTTGGGCAGCAGATCGGCCTCGGAGACGACCCCGACCACCCGCCCGTCGCCCTCCAGCACGGGCAGGGCGCTGATCCTCCCGCCGTCCATGCGCCCCACGATGTCCTTGAACAGGGCCTCACGGCCCACCGCGACGACGGCACGCGTCATCACGTCGCCAACCTGAGTCGGGCTGCCGGTCATGGTGTTCTCCTCACGGATGCGGGGGGCCGGGGCCCGAGGAAGACTCCCACGGGTCCTGCTACCAGCGTGGACGTGTTCGCGCTCCCGCACTACCGGTCGGTCGGCACCGGGCGGGGCACGGCTCACGACGGCACGACGGCCACGGCGCACGTGGCGCGCCGCAGCAGGTCCCGGACGGCCTCCTTCCAGACGGTGGCTGCGGAGCCGCGCGGGACCACGACCAGTGCGGCGCGTTCGGAGCAGCGCAGCAGCGCCTCCGCGGGGCGGAGCAGCCGGACATCCTTCAGCACCCGCACGTCGGGGAACTTCTCGCGCCACGGGCGCAGGGCGTCGCCCAGCAGCTGGACCTCGTGGTCCTCCCAGGTGGCGCGGTCCCGCTCCGATATGCCGAAGGGCCGCTCGACGGCGCCCGCGGGCAGCGCCCAGGCATGCACGGCATGCAGGCGCACGCCCCGGATCCGGGCGCTCTCGAAGGCGAAGCAGAGGGCCGCGTCGCAGGGATCACGGGGGTCGACGACGACAGTGACTCCCGGCCGGTGGCGGGAGGTGGCGAGAAGGCCGGGGACGAGTACGACAGGCCCGCGCGCGGTGCCCACGGGCGTGGCCGACAGGCAGCCGGGCGCAGGCAGCGGGACGTCGTCGTCCTCGCCCACGCCGCAGACGATCACCGAAGCCCCGGCGAGTTCGTGCAACGGGGTGTTACGCACATCCAGCGCCGCGCCCCGCAGCCGTGCCTCGCGTGCTGCCCACTCGAGCGCGGCCCGACCGGGCGCCGACGTGCCGCTGCGGACAAGGATCACGGGTTCCATCGCCGTTCGCCTTCCGGGTGGGGCGGGTTCGAGCAGCCGTGGTTTCATCCGGTCTTGTGACCCCAGCGGGGTCCGACGGTGGTCCACTCGCGGTCCCACAGGCCGAGCCGTCGCTGCTCCAGCCGCCACCGGGCGACCGCTCCGGCCCCGATGACCGCTCCGGCCAGCGCGCAGCCGGCCGCCGTCCCCAGGACCCCTGCCTCCATGGCGGCCGCGCCGGCGCTCGGCGGCTTGGTGGTCGCACGGCCCTGGCGGTCCAACCAGACCACGACGCGGGTACCGGCCTTGGTGCCGGTGTCCACGAGAGTCCGGCCGGTGCGCGTGGAGCCGTCGGGTGCGGTCCAGGCCACGGTGCCCGGCATGCGCTCGTCCTCCGTGCCTAGCCCGTAAGCGGTCTTCGGGACGTCGACGAGGAGCACGGCCCGCACGGGCTGCCGTTCCAGACGCTGCCGCGCGAAGACGTCGTCCGCGGCCCGGGCGGTGAGGAGTCCGGCGACGGTTCCTCCCACCACCACGAGCGCCCATACGGCGAGGACCACCCAGGCCTCGACGACATCGGCACGGCGTCGCAGCGGGTTGCTCCGCCACCGCCACAGCAGCTTCTTCCCGCTCCGGGTCCTGCGCATCGGTCCGCACCTCCTTGGTGGCTCCCTGTCGTGGTGACACTCATGAAGGTGTCAGCCGGCCCGGCGCCGCGACATGGGCCGGCCGGGGACGGCCGTAGGGCTGCTCGGGGCAACTCGACCGGGCGCATGGGCCGTTCAGCCCTCCTCGGGACGGGCTCAGGCGATCGCGGCGGAGGCTGGTCCAGGGGAGCCCGTGGCGGCGAGGGCCTCGGGGAGGCCGGGATACAGCTCGAAGGTGTCGCCCAGGCCCGCGCACCGCAGCAGCCGGGGGAAGCCGCCCCCCGGCGTGACCACACGCAGTCTGCCGACGCGTGAGCGGACCCGGTTGCGGGCCCGGCACAGGAGAGCGAGGCCGGAGCAGTCGATGAACGAGACGGGGCTCAGGTCGAGCACCAGATCGGGCTGCGCACCGGACGTCAGGCGGTCGAGGGCCGCGGAGAGGACCGGAACCGCCAGAAGGTCGAGTTCGCCGCCCAGGGTGACGACGGTCGTGCCGTGGTCGGTACGGGTCGTGTGGTACGTCACGGACCTCGTGTGGTTGTCGGCCATGGACACAGCCAAGTCCGGTCGCCGGGGGGTACGGAAGGGCCGTTCGGCCCCTCGGGCCCGTGCCGGCAGGGCACGAACGGCCCGAGCACAGTACCTCGTGGGAGGCGGCCGTCCGGCAGACGATGAGGGCCGGACGGCCCAAGCGGACCCGCCCGGGACGGGACAGACTGGATGCGCGGGGCAAGACCGGCGATGTCCCGGCGTCCTGGCGGTGCCCGCCGTCGGCGGTCGCCGCCGTGCCCCGCGACGGACCGAGGACGGTGAGCGAAACCATGAAGGCCTTCGTCTTCCACGGCCCCGGGCAGTCCGCCTGGGAAGAGGCCCCCGATCCTGCCCTCAAGGAGCCCACCGACGCTGTCGTGCGCGTGGACGCCGTCACGATCTGCGGGACGGACCTGCACATCCTGAAGGGCGACGTTCCCGAGGTGCAGCCCGGCACGATCCTCGGTCACGAGGCCGTCGGCGAGATCGTCGAGGTCGGCAGTGACGTCCGGACCGTACGGCCGGGAGACCGCGTCCTGGTCTCCTGCATCAGTTCCTGCGGGCGCTGCTCCTACTGCCGGGAAGGGATGTACGGCCAGTGCCGCGGCGGCGGAGGCTGGATCCTCGGCCACCTGATCGACGGGACCCAGGCCGAGTACGTCCGCGTCCCCTTCGCGGACCTGTCCGTCCACGCGCTGCCCACCACGGTCGACGGCAGGGACGCCGTGCTCCTCGCGGACATCTTCCCGACCTCCTACGAGGTGGGCGTGCTGAACGGCCGGGTGCGGCCCGGCGACACCGTCGCCGTGGTCGGCGCGGGCCCCATCGGCCTCGCGGCGATCACCACGGCACGGCTGTTCTCTCCGGAGCGGATCGTCGCCGTCGACCTGGCTCCTGCCCGGCTGGAGGCGGCCAAGCGCCTGGGCGCGGACGCCGTCGTGGACGCCCGGGAGGCCCCGGAGCAACTGATCGCAGACCTCACCGACGGACTCGGCGCAGACGTCGTCATGGAGGCCGTGGGCATACCGGAGACCTTCGAGTTGTGCACGCGCATGGTCCGCCCCGGCGGTCGCGTGGCCAACATCGGTGTGCACGGCAAGCCGGCCACACTGCACCTCGAAGACCTGTGGATCAAGAACGTGACCATCACCACGGGCCTGGTGGACACCCACTCCACCCCCACCCTGCTACGGATGGCCGCCGCCGGCCGGCTGCCCACCGCGCAACTGGTCACCCACACCTTCCCGCTGGACCACATGGAGCAGGCGTACGACGTCTTCGCCCATGCCGGCGACACCGGCGCGCTCAAGGTCGTGCTCGGCGGGGAGCAGCACGAGGTCGCCGTCCGCGGGACCTGACCGATGAGCGGACGTGACCCGTCATGGCCGAACAGGTACGGCCGCACGCGGCGGAAGGACCGGCGCTGGGAGGCGTGGGGCGCCGCGTGGCGGCCCGCCGCAGAGAACTCGGGCTCACCCGCGAGCGGACGGCCGAACGATCCGGTATCGCGGCCGCCCCTGGCCCGATGCAGGGCGTCGCCCGCCTCGCCCGGTGTCGGACGCCCCGGTGTCGACACCGCCTCGAGCCCGGTCGTCCCGCCGGGCGATCACATCGTCGTGGACGGCACGATCGTCTTCAGGACAGCGGACGAAACCACACCGGCCGTGGTCCGGGCCGTCGGGCGGCCTTCGCGGCCGACGGTGGGCGAACGGCGACGGCGGCCCGTGGGCGCGGATCGAGCCCCGCTCGGTGACCGCGCCGCATCACGGTCGCATCCGGGCCGGGCGCCGGACAGCCGCGCACCGACCGGCAGAGCAACCCTGTACCGCCCGGAGCGCCCTCCTGAACGTGGAAGGCGGGGTTCCCGGGTGTCGAGGCGGCCGGGAGCCGGGCCTGGGCGACGCCGGAGCCCACTTGGCGGACGCCTCGCGCAAGGCGTCCCTGGTGGTCCTCGGCCACCGGATCCGTAGGGCCTGCTTCGGCGGCCCTACAACATCGGCCCGGTGGCCGACACCGTCGTACCGCACGACTGACCGCGGACCGAGCGGAGCGACACCGCGGGAAGGGAGTCCGCGCCGATTTCGTCGTCCGGGGAGCCCGAGTTCCCGGGCCGAGGCATCGCCCGTCCTGCCCGGCACGGCCGTGCGGCTCCGTGCCGGATGCCCCCGACTTGACCCGATCCGGATGCCCACGCCGCTCGCCGCGCACTACGGTGGCAGTTGACCGGACCTGCCGGTGTACGAGTCGACGGGATCGGGAGGAGCGCTGTGGAGGGCCCGGAAGTAGCGCGCGTACGGTTGCCGCAGCTCCGGTTGGACGAGCTGCTGGATGAACTGCAGGCCCGGCTGGACGCCGCGCGCGGCACCCGGGACCGGGTGCACAGCCTGCTGGAGGCGGTGCTCTCGGTCGGCCGGGAACTCGATCTGGAGCAGGTCCTGCACAGCATCGTGCAGGCGGCCGCGGTACTGGTCGACGCCGAGTACGCCGCCCTGGGCGTGATCGGCCCGGACGGCCGACGACTGTCGGCCTTCCTCACGGCCGGCGTGACCGAGGAGGAGATCGCCCGGATCGGTCCGCTCCCGGAGGGGCACGGGATCCTTGGCGAGTTGATCCGCGATCCCGAGCCGCTGCGCCTCGCCAAGCTCTCGGAGCATCCTGCGTCGTACGGCTTCCCGCCGAACCACCCGCCGATGAACACCTTCCTCGGCGTTCCCATCCGCGTCCGTGACCAGGTTTTCGGCAACCTCTACCTGACAGAGAAGCGGGGCGGCGGCCAGTTCGACGAGGAGGACGTGTCGGTGACGTCGACGCTGGCCGTGGCGGCCGGGGTGGCGATCGACAACGCCCGCCTGTACGAGGAGTCGCAGCTGCGCGAGCGGTGGCTGCGGGCGACCGCAAAGATCACCAACAGCCTGATGACCGGCAGCGCCGGCGCGGAGGCCCTCGGACTGATCGCGGAGCAGGCCAGGGAGATCACCGGCTCGGCGCTCGCAGCCGTCGCGATACCGATGGAGAACACGGATTCCCTCACCGTGGAGATCGCCGTGGGCATGGACGCGGACGCTCACCGGGGACTGGTGCTCCCGCTCGACAGGACGCTCATGGGACTGGCGTTCGCCCACGACAGCCTGGTGACCAGCGCTGACGTGGTCCACGACGAGCGGGTCTCATCTGAGCCACCGCGCTTCAGCGGACTGGGGCCCGCCGTGGCCAGCCCCATCAGCGGGAGCGAAGCCGGCGTGCGCGGCGTGGTGTTGCTGGCGCGCGAGGATGGCCAGCCGCCGTTCACCGCGAAGGAGACCGAACCCCTGCAGGTCTTCGCCTCCCAGGCCGCCCTGGCGATGGAACTGGCGGAGCGGCGCCGGGACGCCGAGGAGGTCGCGGTGCTCAAGGATCGCGACCGGATCGCCCGGGACCTGCACGACCTGGCGATCCAGCGGCTGTTCGCCACCGGAATGACCCTGCAGAGCGCCGTGCGGTTCATCGAGCACTCGGAGGCGTCCGAGCGGGTGCTGCGTGCCGTGAGTGACCTGGACGAGACCATCAAGATCATCAGAACGACGATCTTCGGGCTGCGGACCCGGGAGGGCGGCCCCGACACCGGGCTGCGGGCCCGCGCCGTGCGGGTGGCCGGCGAGGCGGCCCCGGCTCTCGGGTTCGCGCCGAGCCTGCGGATGGAGGGGCTGATCGACACCGACGTGCCCATAGGGATTGCCGACCACGCGGTCGCCGTCCTCTCCGAGGCCCTGACCAACATCGCCCGTCACGCCCACGCGGACCGGGCGGACATCGTCCTTGCGGCCGACGGGCAGGATCTGTCGCTGAAGATCACGGACAATGGCGTGGGCATCCCGTCCGAGGGACGCCGCAGCGGTCTGCGCAACATGGCGGAGCGGGCCGAGGAACTCGGCGGCCGGCTGGAGTGGGACTGCCCCCCTGCGGCCGAAGGGGGCGGTACGACGCTGGTGTGGCGGGTGCCCGTGGGGGAGCGGTAGCGACAGGCTGGGCCCGCCGCGCGCTCTGACCCGGGAAGGCCGGACCGGGAAGGGGACCGTTCGGCTCATGCACTCCGAGGGCGGATGGCCCATTCTGAGGGTGTCGGACCACGGCAGCCGAACCCTGGAGGTCGCCATGACCGGCACTCCGCACGTCGTGAGCGACGTGATGACCCACCCCGTCCTTGCCCTGCGTCGCGGCGCGGCCTTCAAGGACATCGTGAACGCCCTGCAGCAGTGGAAAGTGAGCGCGGCCCCCGTCCTGGACGACGACGGGCGCGTCGTCGGCGTCGTCTCGGAGGCCGATCTTCTGCGCAGGGAGGAGTCCCGCACCGGGGAACCGGCCGGTTCCGGCCGGTTCCGGCCCCGCTCCGACCTGGCCGAGGCCGCATCGGTCACCGCCGGCCTGCTGATGACCACCCCGGCCGTCACCGTCCGCCCCGAGGCCCCGCTGCCCGAGGCCGCGCGTACGATGGCCCGGCACGGCGTCAAGCGGCTTCCGGTGGTCGACCCGGACGGACTGCTTCGGGGCGTCGTGAGCCGTGCCGACCTGCTGAAGGTGTTCCTGCGGACCGACGAGGACATCGCCGAGGAGATCCGGCACGAGATCCTGCCGCACCTCTTCCCCGACACGGCCGAACCGGTGCTGGTGCAGGTGCGCGACGGCGTCGTCACCCTCAGCGGCCGTGTCCCGGACACCGCGCTGGTCCCGGTGGCTGCCGGATGGGTACGGGGCGTCGACGGCGTGGTCGCCGTCGACTGCGCGCTGGCGGGTCCGCCCCGCCGCCCGGACCTCGACCCCGATCTGCCCGCTGCCGGGTGCGCCGCGCCCGCCGCGCACGCGAGGCCGCACCCGGCCCCGTTCCGTTCTTCGCCGCATCCCTGAACCGGTAGCCGCTCTTCGACGGGGCAGCCGCGCTCGACGAACCAAAGGGCACCCGCCATGCGAAACCCGGCCAAGGCCGGGCCGACGGCCCTCCGCGACCGCGAACCTCGGACCACACTCGCCGGGCGGCGCCCCGCCCTGCCAGGGGTGACCTCCTGAAAGGGCCGACCAAGGGCTTGCCGACCGTCACAGCCCTGCTCCCGGAGGAGGAGACGGGAACCTGGAACATCCCGGTGCGCACCGGCTGACGCCGGGGCAGGGAGCCGATCCCACGGCAGGTGTGCGGGCGGTACCCACCGGCCACCGCACACCGCTGTGACCTGCCGTCGGGGAGCGCGACGCAGGGGTGACGCTGTGTGCGGGGACTCCTCAGGCGGGCTCGCTCCGCGCGGACCCCGGGACCAGGCAGCAGCGGACGTCGACCACGCCTTCGACAGCGCGGGCCAGCCGGTCGGCCACGGCGGCGAGACCGTTGTTCTCGACCCAGCCGGTGAGGGCGACGACGCCTTCGGTGACCTCGACCTGGATGTGGTCGGCGGACAGCGGGAAGAGCCGGTCGACGACCTCGTGCCGTACCTCCTCGGCGAGCGCCTCGTCGTCGCGCAGGAAGACCTTCAGCAGGTCGGAGCGGCTGACAACGCCTTCGAGCAGGCTCTCGTCGTTGACGACGGGCAGCCGCTTGACCTTGCGCTGAGCCATGATGCGCGCCGCCTGGGCGAGCGTGGCGTTCGGGTGCACCGTGACGGCGGGCGTGCTCATCACTTCCCCGGCGCACAACGCGCCGGCCTTCGCCAGGTCGTCGATCCGCTGCCGCTGGGTGAACCGGTCCGGGTCGCTGTCCCGGAACTCCTCCTTCGGGAGCAGATCGGCCTCGGAGACAACGCCGATCACCCGGCCGTCCTCCTCCAGTACGGGCAGGGCGCTGACCTTCCACTTCTCCATCAGGGCGACGACGTCCTTGAACGGCGCGTCGCGGCCGACCGAGGCGACGGTACGGGTCATCACGTCGCCGACAGTGTGCGGTTTGCCGGGCATGGTCTCCTCCTCGGAAGGACGGACGGGGCCGAGGGGCCCTGCTCCCAGGGTGGGGTGCGGGCGGACCCGGCCGCCACGGGCCGCCCGGACCCGGCGAGGGGTCTTTCGGCCTCACATGCGGGCGGCATCGTCCCCATCCCCGCGGGGCCGGAGAAACCGCTCCGCCGCGTTCGCGTGCCGCGGCAGGACAGGACAGGACAGGAAGGACGGCAGCCGTTTTCCGCCGTCCCTGGGTCCTTCCCGCCAGTGGGCAACAGATCCCTGGAACAACGCGTCAAAGGTCGGTCGGCGCTCCCGCAAGGCAGGAGGACGGGCGTCAGAACCATCGTGCGGTGCGCGACGACGGACCGACCCGTCCCGTGCACCCGTCGGCGGGAGCGCCCCGCACCGCTCACGTTTCCCCCGGACACTCGGCGCCCGCGCATCGGCTCCGCCGGGGGATCCGTCCTGCCCTGCGCGCGGGCCGACGGTTCCCGGGCCCCGTGGGGCCCCTGCGGCAGGGACGGTAGGGGCCATGGTCCGGACCGTCCGGCACATGCGTCACGAGGTGCGCCGGAGTTGGCTGGGAGTGAGGGGAACGACCCCGATCAGGGAGGGCGATGACAGTGGGCACGAGCCTCACACCGGAGTTCTGGGAGCACTTCTCCGTCTTCCTGGTGTTGGCGCTGGCGATCACGGCGATTCTCAGCGCGGTGTTCACCACGGTGTTCGACGCGCTGAACGCGCGGCTGCGCAACCGTCGGCGGCACGGACCGGTGCCGCGTGAACCGCACCGGCCGGCGCCGTCCGAGCACCGAACGTCGGTGCAGTGCTGACCACGGGGCCGGCGCCCTTCCTCCAGGAGGCAAGGGCGCCGGCCCCACTGCCGGTTCGGACCGTCAGAGCCCGCGGAGCCAGTCGTCGGCCACCCCGTGGAGCTTCTGCTCGGTCGGCCGCAGGCGCTTGTCGTCGATCCGGTAGGAGAGATGGTCGACGACATCGACGACACCGTCCAGCCGACGCGTCATGCCGAGGGCGACGGGGACCTCACTGCGCCGTTCCAGCCGTCCGGCGAGGGTGACCACGCCGTCCTGGGCCGTGACCTCGACGGCGTGCGGAGCCAGCCAGAGGGTGTTGCCGAGGACCTCCCGCCGGACCTCCCGCACGAGTTCGTCGTCGGAACGCAGGAAGCCCCTGAGCAGGTCACCACGGGTGACGATGCCGACCAGCCGGTCCTCCGCGTCGAGCACGGGCAGGCGTCCGACGTGATGACCGGCCATCAGCCGGGCCGCCTCGACGACCGTGGCATCGGAGCGGACGGTGACGGCGGGCGTCGACATGACACCGGCAGCCGTGGTGGCGTTGATTTTGGCCGCCGCACGCCGGGCTCCTCGGCCCATGACGTGCGTACGGTCGTGCTCGGGACCGCGGGCCTGGTGCAGCATGAGGTCGGTCTCCGAGACCACGCCGACCACCCTGTGGTCCTCGTCGACCACCGGAAGGCCGCTGATGCGGTGCTCCTCCAGGAGCCGCACCAGCTCCTTGAACGGGGTGCCATACCCAGCCGTGACGACGTCGGCGACCATGACGGCGCCGACCTTCGTGGGCTTCATGTCCGGGCCTCCTTCAAGACCATGACCCGCGCCGAGGCGGGCCTCACCGAGAGCCCCCTGCCGGTGGGCCCGGGCCCAGCGTCCGGCGCGCTCCTGCACGCCGACAGGGGCTGACCGGGCACACGAACGGGCCAAGTGGCCCCTGCGCCCCGCCGCCGGCAGATGGCACGGTGACAGTGGAGCCCCCTGCTGCTCGACGTGGCAGTCCGACGAAAGGCGGTGGCGACGATGGCGTCTCCCCTGGTCGTAGGCGTCGACGGATCGGACGGAAGCCTGGTCGCGGTCGACTGGGCGGCGGACGAGGCCGCCCGCAACGAGATTCCGCTTCGGCTGGTGTACGCCTCCCGCTGGGAGCGCTACGAGGTCGGAGTGCCGTCGGACGGCAGGGAACGCCCGTCGGAACGGGTGCTGGGCGAGCACATCGTCGCCTCCGCGGCCGAGCGCGCCGCGCAGCGCTGTCCGGACGTGAAGGTCACCACCGATGTCCTCCCCGACGACGCGGTGTACGGCCTCCTGCGTGAGGGCGACAGCGCACATGCCCTGGTCACCGGGTCGCGCGGCCGGGGGGAGGTGGCCGGGCTGCTGCTCGGGTCGGTCGGCCTGGCCGTCGCGGGCAAGGCACGGTGCCCGGTGATCGTGGTCCGAGGCGACAGGACCGGCCTGGCCGGCGGGCACGAGCGGATCGTGCTGGGCGTGGGGGATCCCTCCACAGCGAGTGAGGCCGTACGGTTCGCCTTCGGCGAGGCCGAGGCTCGCGCGTGCGCCCTGTACGCGGTCCGGGCCTGGCGCTGTCCCCGGCTTGAGCTCGGCGACCGGACGGAGTTCGCGGAGGGGGTCCGTCAGTACGAGGGAGAGGCGTCAGCGCTGCTCGACGCACTGCTCGGTGAAGCCGTGGCCGCTCATCCAGAGGTCAGCGTGCGCAGCGTGACGGTCGAGGGACCGGCCCACCGGATCCTGGTGGACCGCTCCGCCGGTGCCGACCTTGTCGTCATAGGCGCGAGGCGCCGGGACGGACACGTCGGTCTGCAGCTCGGCCGGGTCGCCCACACGCTGCTGCACCACGCGGAGTGCCCGGTGGCGATCGTGCCGCGGACGGCGTGAGCGTTGCCCCGGTCCGGACGGCGGAAGAAGCCCCTCGTACCGGTGCGGGACCGGCGAAGGCGCACGGAGAGGACCAGGGCACCATGCACCTCGGACGCGGCCGCTCCGGAGCGGCCGCGTGCGGGGACTCGATGGAAGATATCCTTGAGGACGAGGACAACAGCCCTGGGTCATCGGCCGGTGCCTGAGTCCAGGGCCGCGAGAGACACCCGCCCCGAGCGCCGTGTGGGGAGGAGATCTTGAAAGGGAACGCTGATCGTCCGGCTGACCGTGATCTGATCCAGCGAATCGAGACCCGGCTCAAGCAACTGGGCCTGACGGAGCAGGAGCTGGCAGGCCAGGTCGGGATGTCACCGCACTACCTGCGGTACCTGATCGAGTCCGGGGCCGATTTCGACCCTGGTGGGTTTCTGCGGGTCGCCACCGCCCTCGGGATGACCTACCGGGAATTGCGCGAAGGCCCGGGCGACGCACCCGCAGGCCGGCGCGGAGCGGCCTCGCACCCGGTGCTCGTGAAACTCACCGCCAAGGAATGCTGGGAGCGACTGGACACGCACGGGGTCGGACGTGTCGCGTTGCCGGCCCATCCAGGGCCCAGGGTGTTCCCGGTCAACTACGTCGTCGACGGCTTGACGGTGGTGTACCGCACGGATGCCCAGGGAGCCGCGGCGGTCGAACCCGGCGGCGAGGCCTCCTTCCAGGCCGATCGCATCGACGAGCAGCGCAGCGTCGGCTGGAGTGTCCTGGTGGTCGGCACCGCGGAACACGTCACGGACCCGGAGACCGTTCGGCACCTCGCGGAACAGTCGGGCGGCGAGCCCTGGGCGGGCGGCGCCAGAGACCTGTTGATCCGCCTCGTGCCGTCGGAGATCAGTGGGCGCCGGATCCACGACCTCTGACCCCGGGCCGGTGCGTCGCGTCCGCGCCGGGCGTCCCGGGTCCGGACGCGCCTGGGGCGGAGGCCGGGGGAGACGCGAGGGCGCCCCGGTCGCAGGCCTCTCACGTGACCGTTGACGACCAGGACCGAATCCCGGGGCCGGTCCTGTCCTCATGGGCCGCCTCGATCATCCTGACGGCCTCCACCATGCCGCCGGCCGGCTTCTGTGCCGTGGGCTCACTCACGAGTGGTCGGGGTGCGTCGACAGCCACTGGCGGTAGGCCGAGACCGCGGTCGGCAAGGTCGGGAACATGAGATCCGGGCCGACCGAGTCCGCGAGGCCGTAGGCCTTCAGACTGTCCAGGAGATCCTGCTTGACCCGGGCGAGGGCGAACACGACTCCGCGCTCGGTCAGTTCGCGGCGCAGTCCGTCAACGGCGTCGAGGGCGGTGATGTCGACTTCGACGTTGGCCTCGGCGTTGAGGACGAACCAGCGGACGGGTTCGGTCTGTGTGGCTACGGCGGCCAGGGCCCGACGGTGGAAGTCCTCGGCGTTGGCGAAGAACAGAGGGGAGTCGTAGCGGTACACGAGCAGTCCGGGGACCGTGCGGGCCATGGGGTAGTCGTCGATGTCGTGCATGCCGGCCATGCCGGGCACCAGACCCTCGACGGCGTCGTGCGGACGAGCCACCCGGGTGAGGAGTTCCGTCACCGACAGGCCGACGGCGACCAGGACGCCGTAGAGGATGTCCAGGACGAGTACGCCCGCCAGGCAGCCCAGCGCCAGCAGGAGTTCGCGGCGGCGGAAGGAGGCCAGGCGGCGGAAGCCGGACAGATCGATCATCCGGATGGCGGCGTAGACCACCAGGGCGCCCAGCAGCGCGGCGGGCGTGCGGGCCAGCAGCGGGCTCAGGAAGAGCAACACAGCCAGTACCAGGGCTCCGGCGACCAGGGAGTATGCCTGACTGCGTGCGCCGGTGGAGTCGGCCAGGGCGGTACGGCTCGCGCTGCTGCTGACCGGGAAACCGTGCAGGGCGCCCGCGCCGAGGTTGGCGGCACCCAGAGCCAGGAACTCCTGGTCGGCATCGAGGCCGGTGCCGTCGTCCGGACTCCGGCCCGCGAAGGCGCGGGCCGTCAGGACGCAGTCGGTGAACGCCACGAGAAGGACGCCGATGGCCGGCAGAGCCAGGCGCGGCAGGGCGCCGAGGTCCGGTGCGGCGAGGTCCGGCAGGCCGGAGGGAACCGTACCGATGACCTGGATGCCGTAACGGTCGTCCAGATCGAGCGTGACCACGGCCACGGTGCCCAGGACCAGTGCGAGAAGCGGTCCAGGGAGCGACCTGAAGCACCGCGCCGCAACGAGCAGACAGGCGAGCGCCGTGACCGAGAACGCCAGGGTGGGCGGCTGGACATCGCCCAGGTGCCGCAAGAAGAACCAGAGTTGGGGGAAGAACCCGGCTTCCGTCGTCCGTACTCCCGTGATCTTGGGCAGCTGGTCCACCGTCATGATGAGAGCCACGCCGGCCAGGTAGCCGATCAGGACCGGGCGGGAGAGGAGATCCGCCAGGAAGCCCAGGCGCACCGCCCGTGCGATCAGGCAGGCCAGGCCGACCGCCGTGGCCAGGGTGGCCGCCAGTACGGCGTAACGGGCGGCGTCACCGGCCGCGAGCGGGCCCACCACCGTGGCCGTCATCAGGGCGGTCGTCGACTCCGGGCCGACCGACAGCAGCCGCGAGGAGCCGAACACGCTGTACACGGCCAGGGCGGGCAGGATCGCCCAGAGCCCGGCGACCGGAGGCAGCCCGGCGACGGCGGCGTACGCCATGACCTGTGGTACCAGGTACCCGGCCACGGTCGCTCCGGCCAGCACGTCTCCCTTCAGCCAGACACGCCGGTAGCCGAACAGCAGGTCGAGTCCGGGCACGAGCCGGCGCCATCCAGGATGTCCCCCTCCGCCGTGGGTCATACGCCGCCTTTCGCCTGCTGGCTCCAGCATCCACCGGAGTGAGCCGGACCGGAACCGCAACGTCGTGCTCATGCCCAACCGGTCATACGCATGGAGCAGTTCAGCCCGACGCGTGCCGACCTCCGGCGGACCCTCCCGGCCGCACGGCCGGAGTGAGGGGCGTCGGGGAGCACGCGCAACCCCCTCCCGGCGCCCGGAGGATCACCGCCACGGCCGAGCACGTGACCCGAGACCCGCGGGTCTGGCCTCCGGCTCCGCTCGTCGTGCGGGCACCGGGCCGCGTCCGCGGCTGAGGCCGCCGCCGGGGCTGGCCGCCCCCGTCGCCGTCGTGGCCCACGCCTGAGGGACCGTCACGGGCACGCCCCGGCGCGGGGAGCCGGATTCTCGCTGGTCACTCCTTGCGCAGCTTCAGCGTGCACGTCTCCCCCGGGGCGATGGTCACGGCCCGGTCCGCCAGGATCACGCGGATCGGCGACCTCTCCGAGTCGGGCACGCTGATCTCCAGGTGCCCGCTGCGGCGACGCAGGCCCACGCCCCAGTGACCGTGATAGCGCACCGTGAATCCGTACTCGGACAGCGCGGGCAGCGGGACCGGGTCCAGCCACAGGGAGTCCTCCCGGGTCTCCAGTCCGGTCAGGCCGCGCTGGACCAGGTCGAGGGTGCCCGCCATGGCACCGAGGTGGATGCCCTCACCGGTGGTGCCGCCCTGCACGTCGGCGATGTCCGACTCCAGGGCCTCGCGGACGTACTGCCACGCGTCCGCCCGTTTGGCCCGGGCGAGGACCAGTCCGTGGACGAGGCCGCTGAGGGTGGAGCCGTGGCTGGTGCGCCGCAGGTAGTAGTCCACGGTCCTGCGCCAGATGTCGTCGTCCAGTTCGTACCCCAGGCGCCCGAACATCGTCCGGAGTTCGGCGGGCGAGAACAGGTAGCCGAGCATGAGGACGTCGGCCTGTTTGGAGGCCCGGTAGCGGTTGACGGTGTCGCCCTCGGCCTCCAGGATCCGGTCCAGCCGCCGTATCGTGCCGTAGCGCGCGCGGTAGCTGTCCCAGTCGAGCTCGGCGAGCGTGTCGTAGCCCTCGAACTGGCTGATGACGCCCTGGTGGAAGGGCACTCGCAGCCGGCGGGAGACCTCCTCCCACCTGGCAGGTTCGTCCGCGGTGAGACCGAGCTGCTCGCGCAGCTCGTCGCGGCGCCAGGCCGGCAGACGTTCCAGGAGTTCGAGGGCGCGGGTGAGCACCCAGGCAGCGGTGACATTGGTGTACGTGTTGTCGTCCAGCCCCGGCCGCGCGGCACCGGGGTAGCCGTCGTGGTACTCGTCGGGGCCGACGACGCCGAGGATCCGGTAGCGGCCCGTGCCGGGGTCGAGGACGGTGAGGTCCGCCCAGAAGCGGGCGATCTGCAGCAGCATCTCCGCGCCCCGGGAGTACAGGTACTCGGTGTCGCCGGTGGCCTCGCAGTACTGCCACACGTTGTAGGCGACCGCGGAGCCCACGTGGTGCTGGAGCCGGGAGTGATCGGGCAGCCAGTGGCCGGAACCGGGATTGAGATGCCATGCCTGGGTCTCCTCGCGGCCGTCGCTGCCGCTCTGCCACGGGAACATCGCCCCGGTCCGGCCGGCCTCGGCGGCGGCCCTGCAGGCGCGCGGGAGGCGACGGTACCGGTAGTCCAGCAGTGCCCGGGAGACCTCGGGGAAGTGCAGGTCGAGATAGGGGAGCACGAAGAGCTCGTCCCAGAAGACATGACCTCGGTACGCCTCTCCGTGCAGTCCCCGTGCGGGCACCCCCACGTCGAGATCCGCGGTGTGCGGTGAAAGCGTCTGCAGGACGTGGAAGAGGTGGAGACGCAGGATCCGTCCCGCCTCGCCGGGCACCTGGACGTCCGCGCGCCGCCACAACCGCTCCCAGGCCGCGGTGTGGGACTCCAGCAGGGCCGGGAAGTCCGCCGCAGCGGAGACCCGGTCGAGGGCCGCGTCCAGCGGATCGCTGATCGCGGTGTCCCGTGAGGTGTGCAGCGCGACGGTCTTGTCCACGGTGACGGGCCGGCCGGGAGCGATCGGGACCACCAGGCGATGGACCGCGCGGTGCCGGACCGGACGGAACTCCGGTGGCGGCAGGGACCGGCCGGCGACGACCGTGGTCCGGGCGGCGAGCGCGACCACGACACCCGACGCCTTGGTCCGGCAGCTCAGCCAGATGCAGTCCGGCTCCCGCACGCCCGTACGGACACCGGTCAGGTGATGGCGGTTCAGGGCTCTGTAACGGTGCACGTTGCCGTTGATCACCTCGCTGTCGAGGCAGCTTTCGATCTCCACCTCACCCGACCAGTCCCGTGCCGTGAAGACCGTTCGCAGCGCGGCCAGGTGAGGATCCGCCATGTGCACCAGGCGGATCTGCTCCACACCGAGCACGCCGGTCCCGACATCGCTGTGCCGGAAGGTCCGGGTGAGCGTCGCGCGCCGCAGGTCCAGCGTGTGTCTGTGGTTCATGATCGTGCGCGGGTGCGGGGAGAACCAGGGGCCCCAGGTTTCCCCGGTGCGCCGCCTGCGGAACCGCAGCAGCAGCCAGTTCGGCAGGTTGACCAGGTCCTCGTTCGTCACCCGCCGCCCCGCTACGGTCGACTCCAGCCGGTTGTAGCACCCGGCCACGTAGGTGCCCGGGTAGTGGACCAGACCGGCCCGGCACTCGGGCAGCGCGCCCCGCGTGGCGAAGTAGCCGTTCCCCAGCGTGCAGAGGGATTCACGCAGCTTCTCGCCTGCGGGGTCGTAGCCCGTCCACTCCCATGTCCACTCCGGCATCGGGCACCCTCTCCTTCCCCCGGAGGCATTCCCCTTCGGGTGGTTCGGTTCTCCCGGGCCGTATCGCGGGCTTCGGACCGGCTGGGGGACGACGGCGGCCTGGCACCAGGCGTGGTGGAGGAGAGCATCCGCGCCCCTGCCGCACCCAGGCGCCACCGGCGCCCGGCACGCGGTCCACGGCTCCGCGCCGGGGTGGGCCGCACCCGTACGGCGGTCGGTCTGCGACCGCGCGCCTGGGCCGCGGGCCGGGCGAGTCGGACGGCACCGCTGCCGCCGTCCGGGTTCTCGACCTCGGCCCCGGTCCGCGGGAGTGTTCCTCGGTGCCGCGCCGTGCCGTGCCGCACGCTCGCGGACCGCGGCAACCGGGCATGCGGCACGAGCCGTCGCCGCCGGCACCGAGCCCGGCAGCGTCCCGGTGATCCCGCCGCTTCCGTCGCCGTCACCGCCGTCGCCGTCCGGTTCGAGAGGGACTTCGGGACTTCGGACGGACCCGTGACACCCCGCCCCGGTCCCCGCTGCGGCCGCTCCGCCGGACCTGGACGCCGGGGCGGGTGGGCACGGACGGTAGCGCCCCGGGTCGGGTCATTCGTCGGTGGTGATCCGACGGCCCGTCAGGTTCGTGGGCCGGATCGACACCCACATCTCGCGTTCGCCGCCCGCCCAGGGTGTCGTGTGGGCACGTTCGGCGATCCGTCGGACGGCGTCGGGGTTCGTCACGACGTTCGCGGGGCCGACGGCCAGGACGCTCCAGCCCCGGCTGAACGCCTCGTCCAGGCGGTCGACCTCGAACGCGACCTCGGTCTCCGCCGCCCTGGCGGCGACCGAGTGCGGCGTGGTCCGAAAGGCGATCGCATCGTCGACGACCTCGTAGTTGACGGGGACGACCACCGGGCGGCCGTCGGATCCCGACACCGCCAGCCGTCCCACACCGTGGGTGGAGAGCAGGGCCCGGCACTCCTCCGGGCCGAGTTTCCGGAAGCGAGGGTGCAGCAGCGCATGTCCCTGACCAGGCGGCAGTTCGGTGCCGCTGCCCAGGAGCGAGGTCACCGTGGTGCCGAGCGCGTCGGCGAGCCTGATGAGCGTGCCGAGGCCCGGGTCCGCGGGGTGCTCCTCGAGATAGGCGAGATAGTCGGGCGACATCCGGGCGCGGCGGGCCGCCTCCACCCGGCTGAGTCCCTGCCTGTGGCGTTCGTCGGCCACGCGCCGGCCGATGTCGCCGGGGTCGGCCGTTGCGTCGGGCGCGGTGGCCGGGGGCGTGGACTCGGGCCGCGTCTGCCGCACGTCCGAGGGAGGGTGTCCTTCGAGGTGGCGGATGTGCGCGTCGGGTCCGGGGAACACTAGCGTCACTTCGTCCGTGTCCGACCAGCGCACCTCGTAAGGAGGCGTGCCGTCCGGGTGGTGGAGTCCGACGATCTCGCCGTCTCGCCGGACGGCGCCGGTCGCCGTGCTCTCGATGACGAGCTGGTCGCCGAGGTGAGCTTCCATGATCGCCGCCCTTTCCTCGCAATGCCGCTGGTTCCAACCTGCCACGTGAGCCACATCGGCGCACGGCGCGTAGGCCCGGCGGCTCGGACGCCGTGCGATCCTGGCTGCCCTCCTGCCGCTCCTGCCCTCGGCGGTGCGTGGCCCGGAAACCGCCGTGCGCACCCGGTCCGGTCGCAGAGGCTCCGGCCGGCGCCCCCGCTGTCGCCGGTCAGGGGTGCCGGGCGCCGCTGCCCGGAACTCTCCTCGCGCGCGGACCCGTGTGCCACCGATCCCGCGGCTTGCAGGCGGCAGAGCGGCTCTCCGACGGGATCAGGGGGACCCGCTGGCCTCAGAGGTGACTGAGAGGTTCCTGTGCAACGCTGACGCGCGTTCGTACCCGCTTGTGAACATCTCATCCGAGGACCCTCTTCATGACATTGATCAACGGCCTGCCGGCGCATGTCCTCCTCGTGCATCTCGTCGTGGTGCTCGTCCCGCTGACCGCGGTGGCGCTCGTGGTCGCGGCGATCTCCGCGCGAGCCGCCCGACGCATGGGCGTAGCACTGCCACTCCTTGCTCTGGTCTCGCTGGTCAGCGTGCCGCTCACGACGAGCGCCGGTGAATGGCTGGAACGGCATGTCACGGACAACGCCTTGGTGGAACGGCACGCCGAACTCGGAGACGGTCTCCTTCCGTGGGCCGCCGGCTTGTTCCTCCTGGCGTCGCTGGTCTGGTGGGGTTCCCGCGCCACCGGGCCCCGGGCGGACGCCGCGGGCGCGGCCATCCGGTCCGCTGTGCCGATACGCGTGGCGGCGGTGGTTCTCTCGGTGGCCGTGGCGGCGGGTGCCGTGGTGGACGTGTACCGCATCGGCGACTCGGGCGCGAAGGCGGCCTGGCACGGCGGCTTCTCCCAGACGGCCTCCCATGCCCGGGACGAGGACTGAGGGTCCCCGCCCGGTCGCACCGTGCGGCGGACAGGTTTCCGTACCGGGCGCTCACTTCGCGGACCGGGGGTGGGCCACGGATGCTGTCACGCAGGTCCCGGCCGGTCCCGGCCGGGACCGGCCGGTAGGGTCGTGATCCGTCGGGCCGGTCGTCGCGAGGCGGAGCGCGGCTTCGGAGCGGTGCGGGCGCCACGCGTGGTCGGGCGCGACGCGGCGACCGAGAGCGACGCCGGGTTCGCGTCGGCCCGCCGCCGGGACGCCCTCGGCGGCGGCGTCGCGCACACCGCCCCACGCCACCGCCCGAGCGCTTCCCCGGTGCCTCGCCCGACCGGTCCGTGGCAGACCCCCGCCCGGCAGCGCCCTTCTCCCCCCTTCTCCTGCGCGGGCGTCCACGGGAGCGTCCCCTCGGCGACCTCCGCAGGGCGTATCCCCTGTGACAGGCTCACCGAGCGGACGCCGGAGTCCCATGGCCGCCGCACGGCCCGCTCGACAGTCTCCTTACGGGGCCGACCGGTTGGGGTACCGGCGCCGCGCCGTCGGTCGGGCGGAGCCGCGCTTCGAACCGGTCATCGGTTCGCGGGCCGCTCGGTCGGAGCCGGCGGAGGGACGTGCGCCGGCGTGTTCACTTCGGCGACATGTCTCAGCCGGACACCTTCACCCAGTCCAGGTCGAGTCCGAGCGCGCTGTCGTCGCCGTTGCGCTGCAGAATGAGCGTCCCCTGCGCGGGCACGTCGACCCGGGACGAAACCGTGGCCAGCGAACCCCGGGAGTCGGGGAAGGCGATCGGCGTGGTCCTCCCGCCGAGGATGAGTGTCATGCGCGCGTTGCGCGTACTGCGGTACCGGAAGGTCACGGTGTCCCCGACTATCGTCTTGGGAACCACGACGGAGGCTCCCACCACGTCGAAGGAGGTGGCCACCCCGCCCGCGGAGGCGCGTGGGTCCGCCACGGCGTGGGCGCCGTTGTACAGGCCGCTCTGGGCCTCCGCCTCGTACTGGCCGTCGACCGCGAGGTGCCCGAGGGTGAGACCAGCGGCGCCCGGCCCGCGGGCGGCGCGCTCGACGACCACCCGTGCGCCGCTCGGCACATCCACGGTGAGAACACGGTCCGCGAATACTCCCGGACCGGCGGTCGCGGGCAGGTGCACCGGATGGGCCGTGCCGTCTACGGCCAGCACCACGTCCGTGGCCTCGGTCGTGGCGTAGTGCAGGGTCACCCGGCTGCCGCCGTGCACCCGCCGGAAAGTGGCGGAGGAAGCCCGGCCGGCCGGGAGCACGAGGGCCGAACCGTCGGCAGTGGGCGTGGTGCCGTGACCGGCGGCCGTGACCGCCTCGTAGTCGGCCAGCGGCCGCAGCCAGTCGACGACCGTGTCGCGCCCGCGGACCTGGGTGAGCCGGACCGAGCCCTGGAACGGTACGTCGAGGGGGACTGACACGACCCGCCAGGTGTGCGAGGCGGGCAGGCGCAGTGTCCGGGCCGCGGCGCCCGAGGCAGACATACGCACCGTGGCCGCACGGTCGGAGCGGTAGCGCATCTGGACGACCGACGCGTCGCCCAGGTCGTAGAAGGCCAGGGCCCGGCCGGGGCCGGCGAGGAGCACCGCCTTTCCACCGGAGGCGGAGGAGTCGCCGACCTCGGGAGCGGCAAGGCTCGTGCCGTCACGGTAGTAGCGCACGGCGCGCACGTTCTCCGCCTGGACGGTACCGGTCGCCGGATAGTCCAGCGTCCAGTCCATCCAGGCGGCGGGGTCTCCTTCCTCCTTGTAGAGATTCTGGGCGAAGTAGAGCGTGCCGCGGACGTTGAACGGCCGTCCTGCCGAGGAACCGTCGCGGTAGTAGGCGGTCGTCTCGGGCAGTGCCAGCCGCTTGGCGGCGAGGGAGGTGACGAGCCCGGCCGTCTGAGCGGGGATCACACCGTTGTTGTAGTCGACCGTGTGAAACCCGTACTCGATGACTTTGGGCTGCGTCGGGTACTGGCTCGTCATCAGGTCCATCGCACGTTGCAGTCGCGGCTGGTTGATCCGCCGCGAGGTGGTGGCGTTCTCGTCCGGCGGCTCGGCGGCGGGGTAGCTGTAGTTGTTGAAGAAGTAGCCGTCGGCGGGGTGCGCGATGCCGGCGTAGGACGGCGTCGGGTAGCTCTGGTCCCAGCCGTAGAAGACGCTCAGGTACAGCTCGGCTCCGGCGCCGAGGATGCCTCGCAGACGGGAGATCAGGTAGTCGGCGTACGGCGCCTGGCTCGCGGCCCAGGCGGGGTTCCCGCGTCCGTCGGAGTACTGAGAGGTGACGAAATGCCCCGTCACGGTCCCGTCGTCGACGGGCATGTTGAGCGCGAAATAGGCGATGTCACCGAGCCGGTGGGTGCGGATCAGGTAGTCGAACAGGGAGGTGTAGCCGTGCGCCGGGTCGTCGCTGCCGTAGTAGTGCAGGACGCTCTCGGCGTCGGTGTGCGCCGGGTCGCCGGCGTCGAAGTCGAAGGTCGCGGAGTCGTACCACTCGATGCGGACCACGGCCTTCTGACGGTCCGTCTCGAGCTGGTCGAAGAGGATGTCACGGTCGGCGTCCGTCATCTGCACGAGGTTGTAGAAGCCGATGGTGTTGATGCCCTGGTCGTCGCGCATATGCGTGAAGTCCCTGGCGACGCGGTCCCGGAAGTCGGCGGCGGGGTCGAAGATGTAGGTCGAGCCGGTGACGGGTCCGTCGGGATCGGCGTACAGGTCCGTGTAGTGCGAGGGGTCGTAGGGAGTCAGCGACACCCCGCCGTCGTCCGCCGAGCGGGCCACCGCTGCGTGCGGCACTCCGTGCGTGTCCGATGCGGCCTGCGCGGTGCCGAGGGCCGGGCCGGCCCCGACCAGCAGGGTGAGCAGTGCGGCGAGGAATCCGGATCCAAGGGTTCTCACGAGCCACCTCCTCATGGGTGGGCAGGAAGGCTGGAACGGCCGGCCGGACCGTGGATCTAAGCGCTTAGGTCGGCCGGATCGCGGATGACTTTAAGCGCTTAGATTCGCTGCTGCCAAGACTCGTGACGGAGGCAGAGGGGGCTGCGGCGCCGGCCTTGGCGCCGCGTGCGCACGGGCCGTTCCCCCTTGGGCGAGGTCCCCGCAGGTGATCCGCCCGGGTCGCGGGAGACGGTGTGTAAGGTTGGAGTGCGAAATCAAAGCGCATAAATCGCGGTCCGGCCAGTGACGAGGGGGCTCGGTGACCAAGCCGGCTACGGTCTACGACGTGGCGGAACGAGCAGGCGTGTCGATCGCCACCGTCTCGATGACGTTCCGGCGCCCGGACAAGGTCAAGGAGTCCACGCGCGACCTGGTCCACGTGGCCGCCCGTGAACTGCAGTACGTACCGTCGGCCAGCGCGCGAGGGCTCGCCGACGGCCGCACCCGGGCGCTGGGCCTGTTCTCCTACGACTACCTGATCGAAGCCCGGCCGGCGGCGCCGCCCCTCGGTGCGCCCCGCCCCGGGGAGCCGGTCCCGGTGGTACGAGAGGCGCCGGACGAGATGTGCCGGGACTTCCCGCTCTACGCCGACGAGGTTCGCCGCGGCATGGAGATCGCCAGCTGGGAACGCGGGTACGCGGTGATGATCGGCGGACCGAGTCACGCCAATCCGGTGTCCTTCGTGACCGACGTCGCCGGCCGGGTGGACGGCCTGGCCGTCTTTCCCCAGACCCTGCCGCCTGCGGCGCTGGAGCACATCGCGGGGCGCATCCCGGTCGTCTCCGTGTCGGAACCACCGGCGGACGACCGGCTCAGCCATGTCACCGTGGACAATCGCGGCGGCGTGCGCGCGATCACCGAGCATCTGGTGCGCGACCACGGCTGCCGGGACCTGATGTTCGTCGGTGGGCTCAACCCCGCCGAGGCGCGGGCCCGCTTCGACGGCTTCCGGGACGCGCTGCGCGCCGCGCGGTTGCGGGTTCCGCGCAAACCGCTCGTGCCCGGCACGCGGACCGACGCGCGGGGGCGTGCGGCGGTGGAACTGCCCGTGGATCTGGAACTTCCCGAGGCTTTCGTGTGTGCCACCGACGACGTGGCCCTCGACATCATGGAGATCCTGAACGACCGCGGCGTCGACGTGCCCGGGACGGTCGCCGTGACCGGATTCGACGGCATCGCAGCGGGGCGGATCGTGCGGCCCGCGCTGACGACCGTGCAGCAGCCGATGGTGGAGATGGGCAAGGCCGTGGTCGAGATCCTCGCCGCCTCGATCGAGGAGCCCGGGCGCGCCCCGGAAGTGCGGGAGCTGCCGGTGCGACTGGTACTCCGCGAGAGCTGCGGCTGCCCGCCGCGGTCCTCCCGCTGGGCGCACTGAGGGGCAGGGCCGGTCCGCCCCGGCGGGCGGAGCCTGTTCGCCTTCCGGTGCTGCCGGCGGCGTCGGTCGCGGGCCGCCGGTCCAGTCCGCTGCGGGACCGCGGACCCTGCCGTTCCGGGCCGGCGGGACCGGCCTGTGCCGGGACCGGGGGTCCTGTGTGCCGCGGGGCCAGGGGTGTCCGGACTCCCGGTCAGGGGTTCGGTCCGTTCGCGGCTCGCGCGGTGGCGTTCCTCGGTGCGGGTCTTCCCGCGTGCGCGTTTCGTTGCGGGCCCGGCGGCGCTCGTCCTGCCCGTACGGGATCCGGATCGCGTCGCCGGCTCGTCCGTCCTCGGCTCGGAGGCCGGTTTCCCGGCGCCGCGGCTGGCGCATCTCCCCGACGTGGCGATCCCTTTCGGCCGGGCTCTTGCCAGTCCCAAATCTAAGCGCTTAGCATCGGCACGCACCTGGAAATCTAAGCGCTTAAATCCGTACCCGTTCCGACGTGTCGCACGGAACGGAACGGCTGGTCGGGGCACCGTCCGCCGAGCGCCGCGACCACCTGCGAGAGCCGGGTGCGGAACACACACGGGACCCATGAGGAAGAGCAAGAAGGAGGCGCGCGATGCCACGGAGCCGAGTGATGCTGGCGATCGCTGTCTGTGGAGGGCTGGCACTGGCCGGCTGCGGCCGCAGCGCTCAGGAGGGATCTCCCCAGGCCGTCAGCACCCTGGAGGCGGGGGCGGCCAAGGGAACCGTCACGATATGGGCCCAGGGCGCCGAGGCCGACCAACTGCCCGCCCTGCTGAAGAAGTTCGAGGCGAAGAACCCGGACGTCACGGTGAAGGTGACGGCGACCCCCTGGGGCAGCGCCCACGACAAGTACCAGTCGGCCATCGCGGCGGGAGCCACCCCGGACATCGGCCAGATCGGCACCACATGGATGGGTGAGTTCGGCAGGGCGGACGCCTTCGCCGCCGTCCCCGCCAACTTCGGGGCCACCGGCTTCTACTCCGGATCCCTCGCCTCGACCGAGGTGGAGGGCGCGGCGCTGGGCATCCCCTGGTACGTCGACACCCCGGTGCTCTACTACCGGACCGACCTCGCCCGCAAGGCGGGCTTCACCTCCGCCCCGCGGAACTGGGACGACCTGAAGCGGCTCGCCAAGGCGCTGCAGAGCAAGGCCGGGGCGAAGTACGGCATCGGCCTCCCCCCGAAGGACTTCCAGGCCTTCCTCCCCTTCGCCTGGTCCAACGGGGCACGCCTGACCACGGCCGACGACGGCCGCTGGACCCTCGACACCCCGCAGATGCGAGAGGCCGTCTCCTACTACCGCAGCTACTTCACCGAGGGTGTGGCGGACCGGACTCCCAGCACGGACACCGGAGCCGTCGAGTCGGCGTTCGTCAAGGGCGAGGTCCCGATGTTCATCGGCGGTTCCTACGAAGTGGGCCAGCTGAACCAGGCCGGGGGCGCCGGCTTCGGGGACAGGTACGCCACCGCCGTCGTGCCGGGCCGGGTCTCCCACACGTCCTTCGTCGGGGGCGGCGACCTGGCCGTCTTCAAGAAGTCCAAGAACCCCACCGCCGCGTGGAAGGTCCTGCAGTTCCTGTCCCGACCCGACACCCAGGCCGAGTGGTACCGGATGACCGGCGACCTGCCTTCGGTGCAGAGTGCCTGGAAGGCCCCGGCACTGGCTCACGACACCAAACTGGCGGTGTTCGGCCGGCAGCTCAAGGACGTGAACTCTCCGCCCGACACTCCTCAGTGGGCACAGGTGCAGGCGGCGGGAGACGCCCAGATGGAGCGTGTCACCACCGCCGGACTCGCGCCCGCGAAGGCCATGCGGACCCTTCAGTCGGAGGCCGCCGCAATCGGGTCCGGGAGCTGACCGCATGGCCCAGCTGCCCTTCCACGCTCCCCGGGCAGGGGAGCCGCATCCCGGCCCGGCCCGGCGCCGGACCAGCCCGGCCGCACGCCGTCAGGCGGTCGTCGCCTGGATGTTCGCGCTGCCGTTCGTCGCGGTGTTCGGCGTCTTCATGCTGCTGCCGCTGATCTCGTCGTTCCTGATGTCGTTCACCGACTTCCGCAGCAGCGACATGCAGACGCCCACCCAGGTGGACTTCGTCGGCCTCCACCAGTACGTCCGGCTCTTCGAGGACCCCGGTTTCCGCCGGGCGCTGCTCAACACCGGCTACTTCGTCGTGGTCGGGATCCCCTTGACGATGGTCGTGGCGCTCGTCCTGGCCGTCGCCCTCAACAACGGCATCACCCGATTCCGCACCGTCTTCCGGCTCGGCTTCTACACGCCCGTGGTGACCAGCATCGTGGCCGTCGCGGTGGTCTGGCGCTACGTGCTGCAACCGGACGGCCTGGTCAACACGTTGCTCGGGTACCTGGGCGTCCGCGGACCCGACTGGCTGCACAGCACCACCTGGGCCATGCCGTCGCTGATCGCGATGGCGGCCTGGCGCAACATGGGCACCTTGATGATCATCTTCCTGGCGGGTCTGCAGAACGTGCCGCACGAACTCCACGAAGCAGCCGCCATCGACGGCGCCGGCCCCCTGCGCCGCTTCACCGCAGTGACCCTGCCTCTGCTGCGCCCGGCCCTGCTGCTCGGAGCGGTCATGCTCTCGGTGGGCTACCTCCAGTTCTTCGAGGAGCCCTTCGTGATGACCCAGGGGGGTCCGCTCGACTCCACGGTCTCCGCGACGTACTACACGTTCGAGGAGTTCGGCTTCGGCAACTACGGCCAGGCGTCCGCCGCGAGCTACGTCCTGTTCGTCGCCGTGGCGCTGCTGAGCCTCGTCCAGTTCCGCTCACTGCGCGCGAAGGACTGAGCCGATGACCGCGACACTCTCCCGTCCGCCCGTACGGCGCCCCGGAAAGAACCCGCGTCCCGACCGTGAGCCCGGGCGCCGCTCCACGGTCTCCCGCGGCCAGTGGCTGGCCTACGCCCTCCTCGTCGTCGCCGTGTGCCTGACGCTGATGCCGTTCGCGTGGATGGTGCTGGGATCGTTCAAGTCGCAGGGCGAGATCCTGCGCGACCCCGACGGCTGGCTGCCCCGTTCGCCCACGCTGGGCAACTACCGGTTCTGGTTCAGCGGCCTGCACATCGGCAGCTACTTCGAGAACAGCCTCCTGGTCGCCCTCGTGACGGTCGCCGGGAACCTGGTCTTCTGCTCGATGGTCGGCTACGTCCTCGCGAAACTCGAATTCCCGGGCAAGCGGACGTTGTTCCTGCTGGTGATGACCATGCTGATGGTGCCGGGCACGGTGACGTTCGTGCCGCTGTTCGTCCTCGTCGGCAAGCTCCACATGATCAACACCTATCCGGGGCTCATCCTGCCGTACCTGGCTTCCCCCCTCGGCGTCTTCCTGATGAGGCAGTTCATCAGGTCGGTGCCGGACTCGCTGATCGAGGCCGCGCGCATCGACGGCGCCGGCGAGCTGCGGATCTTCGCCAGGATCGTGCTCCCCCTGTGCGGACCGCCCTTGGCCACGCTCGGCATTCTGACGTTCCTGAGTTCCTGGAACAACTTCCTCTGGCCGCTCGTGGTGGCCCAGAGCCAGGACAAGTACACCCTGCCCGTCGCGCTGTCGCTGTACTCGACGGGTCCGCAGGCCGCCCAGTACGGCCTCCTGCTGGCCGGCTCGGTGATGGTGATCACGCCGATCGTGCTGGTCTTCGTGCTGCTGCAGCGCTGGTTCGTGCAGGGCCTCGCCGCGACCGGCATCAAGTAGTGCTCCGGCCCACCCGCGCGGCGCGCGCGGGTCCTTCACCGCTCGGCTCTTCCGTCCCTCCCGCCGGCTCCATCCCCCGTCTCCACGAACGAACAGGACGCACGACGATGCATCGTCCCGAGTCACTCGCCTTCCCGCCCGGTTTCTTCTGGGGGGCCGCCACCGCGGGCCACCAGACGGAGGGCAACAACGTCAACAGCGACTACTGGCAGCGCGAGTACGCATCCGGCACCACCGTCCCCGAACCCAGCGGAGACGCCTGCGACAGCTACCACCGCTACCGTGAGGACATCGCCCTGCTGGCCGGCACCGGACTGGACACCTACCGCTTCAGCCTGGAATGGAGCCGCATCGAACCCGAACCGGGCGTCGTCTCGCGCGCCGAGGTCGATCACTACCGCCGGATGGTCGACGCCTGCCACGAGGCGGGGCTGACGCCGATGGTCACCCTCAACCACTTCACGGTGCCCCGTTGGATGCACGCAGACGGTTGGTGGCGGGCCCCGAAGGCGGCCGAGTTGTTCGCGCGGTTCACCGAGACGGTGCTGCCCGTGGTGCGTGAGGGAGTTCCCTGGGTGTGCACCATCAACGAGCCGAACATCATCGCCTGCGGAGCCGGAGCGGAGGAGGGCGGCGCCAACCTGGTCGCGCACGGCCTGGCCCGCCCGAGCCGACAGGTGTCCGAGGAACTCGTGCGCGCCCACCGTCTCTCCCGCGAGGTCCTCTCGGCGGAGGGCGTCAGGTCCGGCTGGTCGGTCGCCACCCAGGCCATCCACGCCGAACCCGGGTGCGAGGAACAGGCCCGCGCCTACAGCCATCCGCTGGAGGAGTTCTTCCTCGAGGCATCCCGCGGCGACGACTTCGTCGGCGTGCAGGCCTACACCCGTACGTTCGTCGGACGGGAGGGCGCGCTGCCGCCGCGCGAGGACGTGGAGAAGACGCTGACCGGGTGGGAGTACTTCCCCGAGGCGTTGGCCATCGGCGTGCGCAACGCCTGGGAGGTCACCGACCACGTGCCGGTCATCGTCACCGAGAACGGCATAGCAACGTCCGACGACAACCGACGGATCGACTACACGGCCGAGGCCCTCGGCCACCTTCACCGGGCCATCGCCGACGGCGTCACCGTTCATGGCTACCTGCACTGGAGCGCTCTGGACAACTACGAATGGGGCCGGTACACGCCCACCTTCGGACTGATCGCGGTGGACCGCACGACCTTCGCCCGCACCGTCAAGCCCAGCGCCCACTGGCTCGGACGAGTGGCTCACGCCAACGCCCTGCCCGCCGCCCCCGTCCTGGCCGAAGGTGCCGCATGACCACGGCACGAGAGGACCTCGACCCGCACCTGGCCCGCCGGGACGGCATAGTCTTCCGAGACCTGGCAGGCACCGGTCGCCCGGAGGTCTACGAGGACCCGCGCGAGAGCGTCGACCGGCGGGTGGAGGACCTGCTGGCCCGGATGACCCTCGCGGAGAAGGCCGGGCTGATGTTCCACACCATGATGCAGTCCACGACGTCGGGTCTGCACGAGCCGTCCCCCGACTGCGACGACATCCCGCGCGACGTCCTGTCCACGTCGACCCTGGTGACCGCCAAGCACATCAACCACTTCAACGCCGCTCCGCGCATGGCCCCCCGTGCCTACGCGGAATGGCACAACCGGCTGCAACGGCTGGCGGCCGAGACACGGCTCGGCATCCCGGTGACGCTGTCCAGCGACCCGGTCCACGGCTTCACCGACAACCCGGCCACCGCCATCACGACGACCACGTTCTCCCGCTGGCCCGAGCCGCTCGGCCTGGCGGCTTGCGCGGACCCGGCCCTGGTGGCGGAGTTCGCCGATGTCGTACGCCGGGAGTACCTCGCCGTCGGCATCAGGATGGCCCTGCATCCGCAGGCCGACCTCGCCACCGAGCCGCGCTGGTCCCGTGGCGTGGGCACCTTCGGCGCCGACGCCGAACGCGCCGCCGAACTCGTCGCCGCGTACGTCCGCGGCATGCAGGGCGAGCGGCTCGGTCCCGACAGTGTGGCCTGCATGACCAAGCACTTCCCGGGAGCCGGCCCCCAACTGCGCGGCGAGGACGCGCACTTCCCGTACGGCCGGGAACAGGTCTACCCGGGAGGCAACTCCGAGCAGCATCTGCTGCCCTTCGAGGCGGCCTTCGCCGCCGGGACCGCAGCGGTGATGCCGTACTACGCCGTCCCGGTCGGACTCGGCGTGGCTCAGGTGGGTTTCGGGTTCAACCGCGACGTCGTGACCGGCTGGCTGCGCGAGCGGTACGGCTACGACGGGGTGGTCTGCTCGGACTGGGGCCTCGTGACCGACGTCCGGGTGGGCGGAACCCGCTGGCCGGCCCGCTGCTGGGGTGCGGAGGAACTGAGCCGCATCGACCGCGTACACCAGATCCTCGCCGCGGGCGTGGACCAACTGGGCGGCGAGTTCTGCCCGGAACTCGTCGTCGAACTGGTCGAGTCCGGCCGGGTGGAGGAAAAGCGCCTCGACGTCTCCGCACGGCGCATCCTGCGCCAGAAGTTCCGGCTCGGCCTGTTCGACCATCCCTACGTCGATCCGGACGAGGCCGAACGCACCGTCGGACGAGCGGATTTCGCCGCCGCGGGCGTCCGGGCCCAGCAGCGGGCTGCCGTCCTGCTGACGAACGGCGCCCCCGCCCGGCCGGTGCTTCCGCTCGCCCGCGGAACCCGGCTTCACCTGACCGGCGTCGATCCTGCCGCCGCGGCCCCCTACGGCGAAGTCGTGGCCGAACGGGCCGATGCGGAGGTGGCGTTGATCAGGCTCCAGGCGCCGTACGAGGAACGGCACACCGGAATCGACTACGAAAGCGCCTTTCACCAGGGCCGGTTGGACCTTCCTGCCGAGCGCAGTGCACGTCTGGCCGGCGCACTGCACGAAGTGCCGTCCGTGGTGGTCGTCCATCTCGACCGGCCCGCGGTCATCCCCGAGATCACCGCCGCCGCGGCCGCGACGGTGGCCGAGTTCGGGATCACGGACGAGGCCCTGCTGGGGCTGCTGTTCGGCGACGCCTCACCCGGCGGGCGCCTGCCGGCGGAGATGCCCTCCTCGATGCGCTCGGTGGAGGCATCGCGGGAAGACGTGCCGAACGACACGGGTGATCCGCTCTTCCCGGCAGGCCACGGCCTGTCCTACCGCACCGCCGGTGACGAGCCCCACCGGACCGACTGAGCGGGCCGGTGCGGACACCGAGCCGCCCGCGCGCCTCCACCTCCCTGAGGCGCGCGGGCTTCACCGGCCGAACAGGTCGTGGCCGCACGCTGTGGCCGCGGGGCCGCAGTCCGGCGTGCGCTCACGCAGCGGACCTCGGCGGGTGGGGGAGAGCGGCCTGGTGGCCGTCGGCTCCCGCTGCCCGTCCTGATCCCAGCGGACCGCCGGCGAGTGCGCCGTGCCGCCGGGAAGACGGACGGGGGAGAGGGGCTTTCACACCCCCGAACCGGATCCGCCACCGGACAACGACGGTGTCCGAGGCGGCCCGCCGGACGCCTGGTGCCGCCGGGCGTCCGGCGGCGGACCTCTCGACGCGGGCGCGCACCACCCGCGGGCCCGGTTCAGGGCGGCCTGCCCGGGGCCCGGCGAGGTCTTCGTGGTGCGGACGAGACAGCGCACCCGCACGGTCAGCCGCGTCAGCCCGGTACGGCGAACGGCTTTTCCGGCCGGCACGGGCCGGTCGCGCACCGTGAGACCGGCGGTCCGGTCCGTCCCCGTGCGCCGGAGGACCGCCACCGGCCGCTCTTCGCCCACGGCACGTGGCGAGACGTGACGACACGCCCGGAAGGCCCGCACCGCCCCATGCGGGGGCCCTGTTCCCGCAGCACCGGGGCCGGCACGGAGGCAGCCGTGCCTTCTTCCATTTTCCGGACCACAGGCCCTGCGTCCGTACTCCGCGTGCGGCAGGGGGGAGCTCGGGGGGATCCTCGAAGGGAGAAGAACCGTACTCGGCACCCGGGCGACGTCCGGACCGTCCGCTCGATCGGACCAGACCCGTTCACAACTGTCTGCAGCTCCCTACGGAACGGAGGCCGCCGCCATGGACCCAGTCGTCACCGTGGGACTCGACGGCTCAGCCGAGAGCCTCGCCGCCGCCCGATGGGCCGCCGACGAGGCGGAGAACCGCAAGCTCACCCTGCGCCTGCTGCACGCGTGGCCGATGCTGGCACCGGAACCGGCCCACGTTCCCGCGGAATTCGACCAGAACTACTGGGCGAAGCGTCTTGTCCACTCCGCGCAGACGGAACTCCAAGCACGCCACCCGGCGCTGACCGTCGTCGGGAGCCTGGTCGCCGACGATGCCCAGAACGCCCTGCTGAGGGCGGCGTCGGAGTCGGAGATCACGGTACTCGGCTCACGCGGTCTGGAGTCGGTGCAGAGCTACTTCCTGGGCGACATCAGCATGCCTGTCGTCGCCCGGGCCGAGCACCCGGTGGTACTGGTCCGTGCCGAGCCACCGCCGGAGGAAGCGCCCCGAGCCGTCCCGGGCCGTGTCGTCGTGGGCCTGAAACTGAACGGTTCCCCGGACGAGCTGCTGGACTTCGCCCTTCATACGGCCGCGGCCAGGGGCGTTCCTCTCCTGGCCGTCCACGGCCGCAGCGTGCCGCTCCACGCACGGCTGCCCTGGGGTGTGGACCAGGAGATCGGCGAGCGGATGACGCGCGAGGCCCACGGGGAGTTGCACGCCGCGCTGCGCCCGTGGCGGGAGAAATACCCGCGGGTGGAGGTGACCGAGAGCGTCCGGCTGGAGAGTCCCGCCAAGGCGGTAGTGGCGGTCGCCGAGGGAGCCTCGGTGCTGGTGGTGGGCCGACGCCGGCATCATCACGGACCCGCACCCCACCTGGGGCCCGTGGCGCAGGCCGCCATCCATCACGGGCGCTGTCCCGTCGCCGTCGTTCCTCATGACTGAGCCCGGCAGCGGCAGGACACCGCAGTGGTCGGTGCGGCAGCCGGAGGCGTCCGCCGTTCGCCCCGCACCTCCGAACGGCGGGGGACCGGCGCGCGCCGGGGTGTGCGAGACCCACACGGCGACGCTGTTCTTCGTCGGCGACCGGGCCTACAAGGTCAAGAAGCCGGTCGATCTCGGATTTCTGGACTACACCACGGTCACCGCCCGCCGGACGGCCTGCGAGCGTGAGGTCTCCCTCAACAGCCGGTTCGCCCCCGACGTCTACCTGGGGCTGGGCGAGTTCCGCGGTCCCGGCACGGAGATCCCCGAACCGCTCGTGGTGATGCGCCGCATGCCCGAGGACCGGCGCCTTTCCCACCTGGTCCGGGAAGGAGCCGTCGTGGACGGTGTTCTCCGCACCGTGGCCCGGCACCTGGCCATGTGGCACGCGGCCGCGCCGCGCGGCCCCGACGTGGACGCGCAGGGCACGCGGGACGCGCTGTCGGCACGGTGGGAGGCGAGCTTCGCCCAGGTCCGCGCACTGGCCGCCGACGGGTCCGGGCCCGAGTGCGACATCGAGCGGCTGGTGCGCCGGTTTCTCGCCGGACGAAGGCGGCTGTTCGACACCCGCATCGAGCAGGGGCGGGTGGTCGACGGCCACGGAGACATGCTCGCCGAGGACATCTTCTGCCTCGACGACGGACCTCGTGTCCTTGACTGCCTGGAGTTCGACGACCGACTCCGCCATGTCGACGGCCTGGACGACGCCGCCTTCCTCGCGATGGACCTCGAACGGCTCGGCGCCCCGCAGGCCGCGGCGTACTTCCTCGCTCAGTACTGCCGGTACTCCGCCGACCCGGCGCCCCCGTCCCTGTGGCACCACTACGTTGCCTACCGTGCCTTCGTCCGGGCCAAGGTCTCGATGATCCAGGCCGGTCAGGGAGCGCCCGGTTCGGAAGCGGCCGCGCGGCGGCTGGCCGCCATGGCACTGAGCCACCTGCGCTCCGCGGGCGTCAGTCTCTGCCTCGTCGGCGGGCTCCCGGGCAGTGGGAAGTCCACCCTCTCCGGAGCACTGGCCGACCGGCTGGGTGTCACCTTGCTGAGCAGTGACCGCATCCGCAAGGAGCTGGCCGGCCTCCCCGCCGAGCAGTCCGCGGCGGCCGGCTACGGCCAGGGGCTGTACACGCCCGAGTGGACGGCCAGAACCTATGCCGCCCTGCTCGAACGCGCGGCCGTCCTGCTGTCCCTGGGCGAGACCGTCGTGCTGGACGCCACCTGGTCCGAGGCCGGGCAGCGGGAAGCGGCCACGCGGGTGGCCGAGCGTGCGAGCGCCGATCTGGTGGCCCTGCACTGCCGCGTTCCGGACGGAATGGCGGCGGCCCGGCTGAGCACGCGCGCACCCGGCGCGTCCGACGCCGGTCCCGGCATCGCCCGCGCCATGGCCGCGAGGGAAGCCCCGTGGCCCGACGCCGTGCCGGTCGACACGAGCGGTGCGCTGGAGTCCGCGGTCCAGCGTGCGCTGACCGCCGTACGCCCGTGGGAGGCCGACCGGCTGCCGCTCTTCCGCCGACACCACGGGGAGCCGGCCGCAGACGGCACGGCCGGCCGTGCCGGCCAGGAGGGCGACGAGGGGGACCGCTGAGGGGCGTGTGAGTGACCACGGGCCGGACCGGCCGGTGCCCGGCCGGCACCGCGCCTGCGATCGCCCGTCTGCCACGAACCGGTCCGGGCGTCCTCACGGGACCCGCGGCCGAGTGCGGGCATGCTGCCGCGATCGGCGGCCACCTGTTCCGCGCCTGATCCACCGTCACCGCTCAGGCAGGGCTGTGCCTACGGAGAGCGGTGCCACCGCCGGTTCGTACGGCCTCCACCACCTCCTGGTGCAGGGTCCGGCTGTCCTGCTGAGAAGTGCACGGCACCGGACTGCCGCTGAGGGTGAACCACTGGGAGGTGCCGCTGTACTGGATCTTCACATCGGCCTGCCCGCCCTTCCACGCGGTGTGCACGGTCATCTCCCCGCTGACGATCCCGGCCTCGTCGGTACGGACGCCCCCCTGCCCGGTGAACACACCTTCTGTCGTCCACGATGTCTGGACCATGGCGTCTTCAGCCTTTCTCGTTGTACCCGAGTGCGGAGGCAGCCGGTTCCCGCGCGCCCCGCGGGTCCGCGCTGGGGCCCGAACGCCCGTCCGGCCTCGTCTTCGACGGACCGCGAGACCGGCGCCGGGGAGCCGTGGCCACCGCGACCACCTCCGCAGCTGTCCTCCTTCGGGCGCGATCCGGGGCTGTCCGCCCGGCGGGATCGAGTCCTGCCGACATCGTGCGCACAGGGACGGCGCGCCGACAGGGCCGAACGGACCTTCATGGGACCGGTCGGTCCAGCCGACGACAGCGCGAACCCCCGGCCCGGTCGAGAGTGATCCGGCAGCGCAGCGTCCGGACGGTCCGCCCCGCCCGGGCGGGGTGTCGACGACCGGCGTCGGCCGGCCGTTCGCGCGTCCTGTCGCGGGACAGCCTGGGCGATCTTCCTGGGGGGAGTGGCCGAAGACGGCGCGGCCAGAGGGTGAGGCGACACGACTCGGTATGCGGAGGGTTCCGCACGGCGGCCGGGCGGGAGGCGGGAAGCGATGTTCTGCCCGGTCAGCCCGTCCATGCGAGGTTTTCACATACTTATGTCCTAAATCTATTGACTTGCGCATTTTAGGAAGCATGATGGTTAACAGCCCACAAACCGGAAGAGCCGCAAAACCGGCCAGGACGTCAAACCGGCGGAGCGCACTCGGACGGGATGTGGTTCAGGCCCCCGGCAAGCCGGCGCGATACCGGGGCGACAGTGACGACTGAAGCCCCAGGACACGTGCAGCACTACCGGGGACTGTTCTGCCCTCGGAGCCTTCGCATCGCAGCCTGACCTCGGTGCGAGGGCTCTGCCATGCCTGCGTCCCCGACTCCCCGGCAGGCCTGCCGAGGCGGCGGCGGGCCGCTCGCTGGAGGACGGCGGCAGGTGGGCCGACCTCCACGGACCGGACAGGGGCTCGCCGTCCGGTCCTCGTGCCGGAACCAGGGGCGGCCGCCACCGCGCGCGGCCCCGCGAAGCCGTTCGGCCGGCCGCACGGCTTCCGGTTCTGACTCGGGAGGGTGCACGAGGGCGTCTACCTTGGGAGGGTGCACGAGGGCGTGGTCACGCTGTTCCTCGGCGGGGACGTGATGCTCGGCCGGGGCGTCGATCAGATTCTCTCCCACCCCGCCGACCCGGAGCTGCGAGAGGAACACCTTCGCGACGCCCGGGCCTACGTGGACCTGGCAGAGGCGGCGAACGGCCCGATCCCACGGCCGGTCGACTTCCGCTGGCCCTGGGGCGAGGCACTGACCGTCCTGGACGCCGCCGCACCCGACCTTCGCCTGGTCAATCTGGAGACCGCCGTCACCGGTGACGGGGACTTCGCGCCCGGCAAGCACGTCCATTACCGGATGAGCCCGGCCAACCTGCCCTGCCTGGCCGCGGCCCGCCCGGACGTCTGCGCGCTGGCCAACAACCATGTCCTGGACTTCGGCCTGCGCGGGCTCCGCGAGACGCTCGGCTCCCTGGCGGAGGCGGGACTGCGAACCGCGGGGGCCGGCCGGGACGAGGTGCGGGCGAGACGGCCGGCCATCGTCCCCCTCGGGGCGGACGCACGCGTGCTGGTCTTCTCCTTCGGGATGCCGTCCAGTGGGATCCCGACGGACTGGGCGGCCACCGGGCAGCGGGCCGGTGTCGACGTCGTCGCGGAGCCTTCGGCGGCCGCGGCGGCGGCGTTCACCGACCGTCTGCGGCAGGTCAGGCGGCCCGGGGACATCGTGGTCGCCTCGATCCACTGGGGGCCCAACTGGGGTTACGCCGTCTCTCGTTCCGAGGTCCGCTTCGCCCATGCGCTCCTCGACGAGGGCGTGGACGTCGTGCACGGACACTCCTCGCATCACCCGCGCCCGCTGGAGGTGTACCGGGACGGGCTCATCCTCTACGGCTGCGGTGACCTCGTCGACGACTACGAAGGCATCCGCGGGTACGAGCGCTACCGGGACGACCTGCGGGTGCTGTATCTGGTGTCGTTGGCGGCCACCGGCCGGCTGGTCGAGACGCGGATGGTGCCCCTGAGGGCGCGCAGGATGCGGCTGGAACACGCCTCGGCCGAGGACACCGAGTGGCTGCGCGCCGTCGTCGACCGGCACAGCCGGGAGTTCGGCACCCGTGTGGACGGGACGCCCGACGGCACGCTCACCGTGCGGCCCGCGTACGCCGGGCAGCACACATGAGGTCCCGCCGGCCGGGCACGGGGACGGCGCGGCAGGACGCCGGTGCCCCGCCGGAGGCGACGAACCCGGCCGAGCAGTCCGCAGAAGGCGGCCGAAAGGCCCTCCGCGCACGCCATCCGCCCGAGTCGTCCTGAACGGACCCACGGAAAGACGGCGGCAGGAAGTGGGGCGGCAGGCAGCAGGAGCCGCAGTGCCGGACTCGGGCGGCCGCCAGTGCCCGAACCCGACCGGAGGCGGGAGGGCACGGCCCCGGCCCCACGGCGAGCGGGGCGCACCTCCCGCAGCGCCGCGCGTGCGCTCTACGCCGGGGCGAGGATGGAAGGTGTGGGCTGCGTGCACACGTGTCGGAGGCCCTGTTCTCCAGGCGAGGAGGCCGAGTCGTGTTCTTCCACGATCGTCGGGACGCCGGCCGACAGCTGGCTCCCCTGCTGACGCAATTCAAAGGTCCCGACGTCATGGTGCTGGGACTGCCCCGAGGAGGGGTCCCGGTTGCCGCGGAGGTGGCGAAGACGTTGGGCGCGCCGCTGGACGTCTGCCTGGTACGCAAACTGGGTGTGCCCTCCCAGCCGGAGCTGGGCATGGGGGCCATCGGTGAAGGCGGCGCCCGTGTCATCAACGACGAGGTGGTGCGGGCCGCGCGTGTCACCCCGTACGAGCTGGCCGTGGTCGAGGCACGTGAGCGTGAGCTGCTGGAGAGCCGTGCGCGGCGCTACCGGGGCAGACGGGAGCCGGCGGCCTTGACCGGTCGAACGGTGCTGGTCGTCGACGACGGCGTCGCCACCGGTTCGACGGCGCGTGCGGCCTGTCAGACCGCCCGTGCCCGCGGGGCGGAGCGGGTCGTGCTGGCGGTTCCAGTGGCCCCCGATGACTGGACCGCGCGCCTGGGCGCGGACGCCGACGAGCTGGTGTGCCCGCACACCCCGTTGAACTTCTACGCGATCGGGCAGTTCTACGACGACTTCTCGCAGACCGGGGACGACGAGGTCGTCGCCTGCCTGGAGGAGGCGCTCGCCCGCTCCGCGGGCGCCCGGCCCGCGGCGGCCGCGCCCGAGGGCCGTGAGGCGGAGGTGCGCACGGGCCCGCTGGTGCTGCGGGGACAGCTGACCGTGCCTGAGGGCGCGCCGGGGGTCGTGGTGTTCGCGCACGGCAGCGGCAGCAGCCGGTACAGCCCGCGCAACCGGTTCGTCGCGTCCGGCCTGAACCGGGCCGGGCTGGGCACCCTGCTGTTCGACCTGCTCACCGAGGAGGAGGAGACGGACCGGGCCAATGTCTTCGACACGGGTCTCCTCGCACGGCGGCTCGCGGACGCCACCGGCTGGCTGCGCGAGCAGCCCGAGGCGCGAGGGCTGACCGTCGGATACTTCGGTGCCAGCACCGGCGCCGCCGCCGCGCTCTGGGCCGCCGCCGAGCCCGACGCGCGGATCGCCGCCGTCGTCTCCCGTGGCGGGAGGCCCGATCTCGCGGGACCGCGGCTGCCGGCCGTCACGGCGCCCACGCTGCTCATCGTCGGCGGCGACGACGCACTCGTACTCGGTCTCAACCGCGACGCACAGGCCAGGCTGCGCTGCGAGAACGAGCTCGCCGTCGTTCCCGGGGCCACCCATCTCTTCGAGGAGCCCGGAACCCTGGAGCAGGTGACCGACCTGGCCCGTGACTGGTTCACCGGCCACATGGTCCCGGCCGCCCACACCACGGTCCGATTCTGAACGCCGCGGCGGGCGCGGGCTCCCGGTCGGGACATGGTGCGTCAGCCGCGCCGCACCTGGTCGCGGGAGCAGGGTCTCGTGGCGGCGTGCGCCGTCGGCTGCCGACCTCCGCCGTGCGTCCTAGGATGGAACTCCGGGCGGGGAGAAGAAGAGCCGTCACCGTGCCCCTGAGGCCACAGTGGACTCACCGGGCCGGCCCGCAACCCCCGCCGTTTCCGGCAAGCCGGCTTTCGCGCCCGGGATGACGCCTCGTGCGCGGGGTGCACCGCGCGGACACCGGGCGTGAATCCGTGCCGATGGCCGTTCCGTACCCGTCGGCGGCCGCGAAGGGAAGTGCGGACATGCTGACCGGAGAGCCGGAGAGCTCATGACGACGGCCGCGGTACGCGTGCGGCGCGACCAGGACGACGTCCGTCCGGAAGCGTCGTCGTCAGCGGCGTCGTCAACCACCTCGTCCACCCCGCCGAAGGCGCGGGAGTCCACCACGGCCCCAGGCACTCACGTGCTGCGCGATCCCCTGCCACGGGCACCGCACGTCGGCGCCCGCGGGGCGGCTCGGCGGCGCTGACGGGGCGCAGGCCCACATCGGAAAGGCACAGGCCATGACCACTGCGCGGGACATCATGCACACCGGAGCCACCTGCATCCAGGAAAGCCAGACGCTTCTGGACGCGGCGCGCAAGATGAAGGAACTGAACGTCGGCGCCCTGCCGATATGCGGGGAGGACGACCGCCTCCACGGGATCGTCACCGACCGTGACATCGTGCTGAAGTGCCTCGCCAAGGGCAAGGACCCGCGGACCATGACCGCGGGCCAGCTCGAGCAGGGCAAGCCGATCACGATCGACGCGGACACCGACAGCGAGCGGGTCCTCCAACTCATGGAGCAGCACAGGATCCGGCGCCTCCCGGTCATCGAGAACCACCGTCTCGTGGGCATGATCAGCGAGGCGGACCTCGCCCGCCGTCTGCCGGAGGAACAGGTGGGCCACTTCGTCGAGGTCGTCTGCGCGACCGCCTGACCAGGGGGGACGTGCACAGCCTGCGGGCCGTCGTCCCAACACGGCAGGTGTCCCGGCCCGCGGCTCCGCGGCGGCCTTCGATGCACCGGCCGGGGACGCCTTCGAGGACGGTGCGTCCGGTCCTCGGCGCGGAGAGGATCCGACGTCACGGGTGCCGACGCGCGTAGGGAGCGGGCGGTCGGGTCTCGTCCCGGTCGGTGCTGGGGCGACGCGACGCTGTCCGCGCTGCCAGGCGGTCGCGGCGGCGCGCAGGAGAACGTCCCGGAGCCTCTCGATGCTCAGGCGGGGAGCGTCAGGCGGAAGCTGGTGTGTCCGGGGCTGCTGGTGACGGTCGCGGTGCCGCCGTGCGCCGCGATCACGGCCTGGACGATGGCGAGTCCGAGGCCTGTGCTGCCCGTGCTGCGAGAGCGGGCGTTGTCGGCACGGACGAATCGGCCGAAGACCTCGGGCTGGGTCTTCTCGGGGATGCCGGGTCCGTTGTCGGTCACGTCCACGCACACGTGGGATCGGTCGGCCGTGAGCGTGACGGTGACGTCGGTTCCGGGCGGGGTGTGGGTGCGGGCGTTGGACAGAAGGTTGCCGATGGCCTGTTGGAGGCGGTAGGAGTCGCCGGTGACGGTGACGGGCTCTTCGGGAAGGTCGAGGACCCAGTGGTGGTCGGGGCCGGCGGCCCTGGCGTCGTCCGTGGCGTTCAGGATCAGCAGCGTGAGGTCGACGGGAGCGTGTTCCAGGGGGCGTCCGGCGTCGAGTCGAGCAAGGAGGAGCAGGTCGTCGACGATGCGGGTCATGCGCTGGGACTCGTTGTCGATGCGTTCCAGTGCGTGATGGACGGGGGCGGGGACGGAGCCGGGGTGTCGCAGGGCGAGTTCGGCGTGGCCGCGGATGTTGGCCACGGGGGTGCGCAGTTCGTGGCTGGCGTCGGCCGCGAAGTGGCGCAGCCGTTCTTCGCCGGCCTGGCGTCGGGTCAGGGCGTCCTCAATGTGGCCGAGCATGTGGTTGAGGGCGCTGGCGACCTGGCCGATCTCGGTACGAGGGTCGGTGTCGGGCAGGGGCGCCGGCATGGCGATCTCGCCGCTGGCGAGTGGCAGGTCGGCCACTTCCGCCGCACGCGCGGTGACGCGCTGGAGGGGGCGCAGTGAGATTCGCACCCAGAGGGCGCCCGCGAAGCCCGTGGCGACGAGGGCGACTGCGAACAGCACCGCTTCGACCGCTTCGAGGCGGTGCACGGTTTCCTCGACGGGATGCAGAGGCAGGCCGGTGATGAGAATGTCCCGGTCGTCGCCCTCGACGGCCGTGACACGGTATTTCCCCAGGGCGGAGAGGTGGATGCTGTGCCCGGTGCCGTCCGGGCGGACCGCCACGAGTGTGCGGCGGTCCTGCGAAGTGAGCGGGACGGTGCGGTCGGTGTCGTCGTCGATGGTCGAGGCCTGGGTGACCACGCCGTTCAGCAGGCGGGCCCCGAAAGTGGAGTCGGCCTGGCCGCGGGTGTCGGGGCGGTTGTCGAAGTCGGGGGAGGCCTCGTGCTCCAGGCTGGCCGCGAACCGGCCGCCGGAGGCGGAAAGCTGCTGGTCGAGGCGCCCCACGAGGAAACCGCGCAGCGCGAGGGCGGTGGTGATGCCGACAGCGAGGCAGGCGACTGCGAGAAGGGTCACGAGCCCCGCTGTGAGCTGCCCGCGCAGAGTGCGCAGTACGCGGCGGCTCACGAGGGGTCCGGTTTCAGGACGTAGCCGACACCGCGGACGGTGTGGATCATGGGGGTGCGTCCGGCATCGATCTTCTTGCGCAGGTAGCTGATGTAGAGCTCGACGACATGGGCGCGGCCGCCGAAGTCGTACGCCCACACCCGGTCGAGGATCTGTTCCTTGGACAGGACCCGGCGTGGGTTGCGCATGAGGAAGCGCAGCAGTTCGAACTCGGTACGCGACAGATCGATACCGACCCCGTCCCGTCTGACCTCCCTGGCCTCCTCGTCCATGATCAGGTTTCCGACGACGAGGCTGGGCGCGCCCGGCTGAGCCGTCAGCCCGGCCCGTCGGAGCAGGCCGCGCAGCCGGGCCAGGACCTCTTCCAGGCTGTAGGGCTTGGTGACGTAGTCGTCGCCGCCCGCAGTGATCCCGGCGATGCGGTCCTCGACCGCGTCGCGCGCGGTCAGGAAGAGCACACACACGCGAGGCGCCTCACGTCGCAGGGCGCGCAGCACCTGAAGGCCGTCCAGGTCGGGGAGCATCCAGTCCAGGACCACCGCGTCGGGCCGGAAGTCCCGAGCGACGGCGAGCGCGCTCGCTCCGTCGAAGGCGGTACGGACCTGCCATCCCTCGCCGGTCATGACAGCGGACAGGACGTCGGTGACGTCGGGCTCGTCGTCCACGACGAGAATCCTCACGGGCCCTTCGGCAGGGCTGTGGGCAGGCGATGAGGTGGATAGCTCGTCCATGGTCCCTCCAGCATCCCCCAGGGCAGGTCGCGTCAGAACGAGCCCTGACTCTGAGTTTCCTCTGAATCCCTTCTCGGACGGGCTGCGCCCGCCGTTTCAGAAGGAACCCAGAGGTTCGGCTGTGAGGCTGGCCGCTCGTCACCGGGGGACAGCGATCCGGAGGAGCTTCATGACCACGCCCATCACCGCGACGGCCCCCCATGCCGGTCCGGGCATGGGTCACCGGCGCCCGCGTCGCAGCGTCGTGCCCCTGCTGGCTCCGTCGGCGATCTGGGCCGGCGCCGGCGGACTCCTCGCCCTGTGGTGGAGCAACACCACCTCCGTGGTCGGTCCGGCGGGCTGGCTGATCGGAGCGGGACGCATCACCGGACTGCTGGCCGGCTACGCCTGTGCGGTCCTTCTTGCGCTGATGGCCCGGGTACCCCTGCTCGACCACACGATCGGCAGTGACCGGCTGGCCCGCTGGCACGCCTTCGGCGGACGCTGCACCGTGTCCCTGGCGCTCGCCCACACCCTGCTGATCATCTGGGGGTACGCGCTGACCTCGCACACGAACGTGGTGAGCCAGACCTCCACGCTCGTCCTGCACTACCCCGACCTGTTGAAAGGCACGGCCGGGTTCCTGTTGTTCCTGCTTACCGCGGTCTTCTCCGCTCGTGCCGCCCGGCGCAGGATGAGCTACGAGACCTGGCACTACCTGCACTTCGCCACCTATCTGGCGGTCTTCCTCGCCTTCGGTCACCAGCTCTCCAACGGCGCCGACTTCGTCGGCAACCGCCTTGTCCAGACGGCCTGGTACGCCCTGTTCCTCGGTGTCGCCGCACTGGTGGCCTGGTACCGGTTCGCCGTTCCCCTGCGGCGCGGGCTGCGCCACCGCCTGCGAGTTGCCGCGGTCCACCCCGAGGCGCCCGGCGTGGTCTCGGTCCACCTCAGCGGTGAACATCTGGAGGAGCTGGGCGGCGAGCCGGGTCAGTTCCTGCGCTGGCGCTTCCTGGCTCCTGGTCTGTGGTGGACGGCCAACCCCTACTCCCTCTCCGCCCCCGCCGGGCCGGGGCATCTGCGCATCACCGTGAAGAGCGCCGGCGGCCACAGCGCGGCCCTCGCCCGTCTGCGTCCCGGAACCCGAGTATGGGCCGAGGGCCCCTACGGCAGCTTCACCGCGGGCCGACGCACCGCACCCAAGGTGTTGCTCCTGGCCGGCGGGGTCGGCATCACCCCTTTGCGCGCGCTCTTCGAGACGCTCCCCGGCCACATCACGCTCGTCTACCGCGCGCGCCGGGCCGAGGACCTCGCCCTGCGTGCCGAACTCGACGCGATAGCCGTCCACCGGCAGGCCACCGTGCGATACGTCGTCGACGAACCCGCAGGCTATTCCTCACCCCTCACCGCCCTCGCTCTGAGTGCTCTGGTCCCGGACCTGGCCGCTCACGACGTCTTTCTGTGCGGCCCGCCGGGTATGACCCGAGCCGCGATCACGGCCTTGCGCGACGCCGGGGTTCCGGCACGGCGCATCCACCACGAGTCCTTCGCGTTCTGAGGAGATCCGTCATGCGCCGAGCCGTCCTCACCACCGGCGGAACCAGCGCCCTGATCGTCGCGCTGCTAGCGCTCAAACCCCACCAGGCCCCCGGCCTCTCCGTGGCGTCCCCTCCGTCCGATACGACGCCGTCCACGTCGTCCGCGCCAGGACCGGCCACCAGGACGGGCACGTTCACCGGGAACCCCGTGGACACCCAGTACGGCACGGTGCAGGTCGCCGTCACCCTGGCAAAGGGCAGGATCACCGCGGTCAGAGTCCTGCAGGCACCAGACCAGAACGGCCGCGACCGGGAGATCGCCTCCTACGCCCTGCCCCGCCTCACGCAGGAAGCACTGGGTGCCCAGAGCGCACACATCGACGTCGTCTCCGGAGCGAGTTACACCAGCCAGGGCTACGTACAGTCCCTGCAGAGCGCTCTGGACCAGGCCCATGCCTGACCACCGCGCGGGGCCTGCGCCGGGTCGAGCACGTGAGGGGAACCGACCTCTCGTTCGGCATCGGTGACCAGCCCGCTCCCGCCATCGACACAGGTGTGACGGACGCCGGCCGCGTTGAGGTTGCGGGTGGCGTTCTCCGTGGCCCGGCCGCCCGGTCCGCAGGGGTCGAGGACTTTCGCACTGACGATGCCGGACCAGTGTCCCAACAGCGGCGCTTCTGGTGTGGGTACCCTCAGCCAGGGGGCCGTCCGAGACTGAGGCCGAAGTCCAGGCAGCGGTAGTCGCCGCCGACGGCCCCAAAGCGCCCCTCTGACGGCCGCCCGCGAGGAGCAGATGCGGAAACTCGGTTGCTCGGCTGGTGCTTGCCGTATTGCTATGTCCTATGATCCGTGGCGGAAACATCGGGCTCCGCGCCCGGCACGAGAGCGACGTCCCAGTTCTGCACTCCGAGCTGTACGACGATGTGCCCGTACGGTCGCGCGCGGACTCTCGCCCCTGGCGGCCCATCCCACCAGGTTCGGGGCACTCGCCCTTCACCGTGACAGGGCCGTCGGACGAGGCAGCGTGCTTCTCCGTCGTCGAACTGGAATCCCACGAGCTGGCTGGGGAGGCCTTGCTCTGGGGTATCGACACACACAACCGGACGGCGCACGTCGGGATCGCCCTGCGCCCCGCATTCCGCGGTCGTGGGCTCGGCGTCGATGTCCTGCACACGCTGTCCGAGTACGGATTCGCCGTGCGCGGCCTGCAGCGTCTGCAGATCGAGACTCTCACGGACAACACCCCGATGCTCGCGGCGGCGACCAGGGTCGGGTTCACGCGAGAGGGAACACTGCGCTGCTCCGCATGGGTGTACGGCGCCTACGCCGACGAAGCCATCCTTGGCCTTCTCGCGGACGAATGGACACCGCGGGCCTGAACAGTACGAGCCTGGTGCCCCGCCAGACGGAAGCGGACACCGATGGCAGAGTCGGAACGTCGACGAATCTCTGAGGCCGGCCATCGACGGGCGGTGGTGTGACGCGTGGCCGCGCCGACAGGCAGGCGGGAAGATCGCTGATCGGGCGGGCACGGCGAGCAGCCGTCGAAGGTGGTCGTTGTCGGTCACTCCCGGGCGGCCCGCATGCCCTCAGTTGCCGTCGGCCGCGCGCATGACGCGGGCTTCCTGTCGGCTGAACTCCTCGCCGCAGTTCAGACAGGCCCAGTCGGTGTCCCGTGCTCCCAGGTGGAACTCCTGATCGAGGGTATGGCGCTCGCATGCCGGACTTCCCGCATCGATCCACCGCTGTCGGATCTTGGCAACATCTCTGATTTGCACCATATGTCGATCCTATGCCATCCCTGGTACACACATGTCATCGATGGAGTAACTGTGACCAGCAGTTTTAATGAGCCGGTCAAGCGCCGGCATGTTCGGACGCTGGAGCACCGGCGGGGTGTCCTCGGCACTCCCATACGCGTGCTGCAGAGTGTGCCATTCGGTCGTCACGAGTAAATCGCTCGCCTTTTAAGGCAGTTCAGACCAGATGGCGGCGTCACGTTCCTCGTCTCGGTTCGTCACACGCATATCTTGCCGGAGAGCACTGACAACCGGGCGCCGGAGGATCCCGCACGTACGGCGCGGGCGGGAGACTGCCGATGCGGCGTGCCTGGCCTGAGCATGGGCAGTGCGGGACGGCCGATATCGTCGGGCGTCATGACCGACTGGACAGGGGTACGCGAGCGGGTTCTGGCTCTGGCCGAGGGCCCGGGCAGTGGCAGGGTGTTCGGGTCGACAGGGCACGGCTTCGCGCTCGACGCGCCTTTGACGGCGGCAGAGGTAGCCGATCTCGAGGCTTGGCTGGGTGTTGAGCTGCCTGGGGACTATCGCTCGTTCCTGCTGCGGGTCGGAGCCGGCGGGGCTGGTCCGGCGTACGGCGTCTTTCCGGTACGGCGAGTGGACCCATGCGGTTGGCGCTGGATCGGAGATGCTCCTGAGGAGGTCGAGCCGGGCATGGCCGCCGAGTTGTTCCCGGGCGGGGCGGATCCGGAGGCAGCGGTGGAGATCCTGGCCGGGCAGCCGTTCATGGGGGACTTCGACGACCTCGCCGATTTCGAAGCAGCCTGCGAGGAATGGGAAGAGCGTCTGGCGGATGTGCAGTACGACCCGCGTTTTACCGCGGGCGCGCTGTGTCTGTGTGATGAGGGTTGCGGGCTGACGGCCTGGCTGGTTGTCACGGGATCGGAGCGCGGCCGCATATGGCGTGATCCGCGCTCCGATGGAAACGATCTGCATCCGGCACGTGATGCCAGCGGCGCTCTGCTGGACTTCGCAGGCTGGTATCTCGGATGGCTCACGGCTGCCGAGTCCGCCTGTGGCTCGGAGCCCTAGCAGGGACGTCTGGTCGAGAGCCTAGCCCGGCGGCACCAGGGTGGCCGCTGTCCTGTGTCGTCGTCGAGCCTTTGCCGTGGGCCGTCGAGGTTGGATCAACGGACTCAGCGTCATGACCGTTCCGCACCTTGACCGTTTGAGAGGGCACGACCAATTTGAAGGGGCTCGCGTCGCTCCTCGCGGCCTGCGCCCTGCCCCTGCTCGCCGCCACACCCGCGAACGCCGGAGTCGACTCACACTGCGGCAACTACATCTGTGTGATGACCGCCCACCACAACCGGTTCGTCCAGGACATCACCGTCACGACGAAGGACGGTCTCCCCGGCACCCTTCGGGCCCACTGGGGGAACTACCACTCCCCGAGGGTCAACGCTGCCAGCCACCGCTGGCAGGTGGGCTACGAGCACGCGCAATCAAAGCTCGTGTGCGCTGGACTGGAGCGCGACGGCCGATCAATCGAGCCTTCCCGGAGTTGCCGTCCCCGCGCAGCCCGGCCCACCCCTCGGCAGGCCGATGTCCCAGCCGGGCCACGCTGCTGCAGGTCATCGAGATCAGCCGGAAACCGATCAAGCAGTAGCACTCACCGGCCCAGCCCGTGTCGGACGTGATCCGGGTGCGCCACATCGGCCTGGATGCTGCTCTCGTCGAGGCCGTTGACGATCCGAAGACAGCCGCTGGCGAAGACGAACTCCACTGCCACGGTTCCTGCCGCCAGGTCACGCTCCGCCGGCCGCCATTCGAGAAGCGTGACCTCCCGCAGTCGGCGGCCGACGAAGGGTTCGAGGCGTTCGTCGCTGTGAGACCACCGGGGCGTGAGCTCCGACCACTCCCACCCGGTGATGGTCACCGCGGTGTCGATCGTGTCCCAGCTGATCGAGAGCTCGTCGAGCTTCCGGTGACAGAGCTCCACCTGGGTCCCGTCAAGTCCAGCACCACAGGGCAGTCGGCGAACCATTCCCCGTCTTCGGCGAACCGCACCAGCGTGAACCCCGTAAGCCGCCTGCCGGCGAGCGCCGCCAGGCACGATCCGTGGGCCCGCCGAATCGCGTCGATCCCGGTCACGAAGGACGGCTCGAAACCAGAGATCCCCATGTTCACAGCACAAGAGTCTCCTGGCATTCGACCCAACGGGCCAGCACCGATCCACCGGTGGGACGTCGACGGCTTCGGCGTCCTCGGCTCCCTCACGGGGCCCGATCACGTCCTGGAGCGGGTGGCCGAGGTCCTCGCACACCGCGGCGAGGCCTGTGAACTCCTCGTCGTGGCCTGCCGTGAGCGCATGGGCCCTTGCGCAGCAGCGGCACTGCCACTGCTGCGCGAGCAACTGGTCCTGCCCGGCGCGGCGGCAGGTTCCGAAGCGCTGACCACGGTGAGGATCTCCAGCGCGTCGGCCCGAAACGGGCTTCTGCCCCGTCAGGCGCATTTCCTCAGGCCGTGTCAGCGGGTGAAGGTGAACCAGTTGATGTTGGTGAAGTCGGATGTGCTGCCGGAGAAGACCAGGTAGACGTCGTGGATTCCGGCGGCGGAGGCGACGATGTTCGCGGGGACGGTCTGCCAGGCCTGCCAGCCGCCGTTGTTGGCGAAGTCTATCTCCGCGATCTTCGTGCCCGTGGTGCTGTCGAGCCGCACTTGGACCGCGCCGCTGACGCCGGCGGCCGCGCCTGACGCCAGCCGGGCCTTGAACTGCGCGGGGGAGGCGGAACCGAAGTCCACGGAGGAGAACTTCAGCCAGTCGCCGTTGGAGATGTACCCCACGTCGCTGCCGCCGCCGGTGTCGGAGCAGCTCTCCGTGGTGGTGCCGCTCTGGGCGGAGTACGACTCGGCCTGGATGGTGCCGTAGGCGCTCACGGTGGTAGAGCCGCCGCCCGGGTCTCCGCCGGAGCCGCCCGCTCCCAGGGTGATGCTCCACGAGGTGGGTGCGCCGTCTTGGATGTGTCCGTCGACGGGGGCCGCGCCGGTCGGGCCGACGTCGTCGTAGGGGAAGGCGTAGCCGATGGTGGCGTACCGGTGGACCAGCCGCGCGTAGTGGTTGGTGACGGAGTCCGTGTAGTACTGCGACGGTGTGACTCCGTCGGGCTGGTTGTTCCCGCCCGACACGAGGAGCGAGCTGCGGTTGAGCGCGGCGGCGAGCCGGGCGGCGATCGCGCCGCGGGCGTCCCCGCCGGAGTTGTAGAGGGGCCCGGACGCGCAGCCGAAGATGTCGACGGCGCTCGGCTTGGTGAACGGCACGCCGTTGGTGTTGAGACCGGAGAAGACGATGGTGTTTCCGGAGACGGTGCCGGTGTAGGAACCGATGCCGCCCTGGCCGTTGATGGTCAGCGGCGTGGAGGCGTAGTGGCTCCAGACCCGGTTCAGGTAGTCGTCCCAGTAGGCACCGAAGTCCACCGGCGAGTGCGAGGGCGCCATGACGCGCAGCACACCGCCCGAGGAGTCGGTGACCACCAGTCTGTCCCAGGGAGCGCCGTCGGAGGCGTGCTGGCTCTGGAGGCCGGAGGCGATGGAGGCGAGGGCGCCGGCGGGCAGCGGGCTGACCGTCTGGGTGCCCCCGCTGCCGGTGCTGCTCATCGAGATGGGCAGCGCGACCATGTCGACGTAGGAGATGTTGGCGTAGAGATTCGCGCTGTTGAACGTGAACTCGCAGAACGTCCAGTTCGTGGACCAGTTGGGGTCGGAGCTGACCAGCGCGGGCTGCACCACGCCGGGCACGGTGCCCGGGTTGACGAAGAACTGGAGTTTTTGGCCGACGGAGAACCAGACGCGTCCGCCGATGACGTAGTCGGTCAGGTTGACGGTGGTGGCGGCCGAGCCGGAGGCGCCCAGGGAGATGGAGTAGTCGGCGATGGGGGTGACCGCGGACGACGGGTTGGGCAGCCGGTTCAGGGCGCCGTTCGCCGAGACGAAGACCGGCCAGCCGCTGCTGTCGGTGCCCGAAATGTAGGCGTAGACAGTGTTGGAACCTGAGTTGTTCGCCAGCTTGATGGGGAGCGAGACTCCCGCGGCGGCGGCCGAGGAGGTCAGCGGCGACACCGGCGAGAGGGGGCTCAGTGCGGCAGCTGCGGTGAAGGCGCCGGTCGCGGTCAGGAAGGAACGTCGGGAAACCACAGGGGCCCTCCCGGAGGGGGTGATTGCCCGTCAACTGAGTGACGGTAGTGGGGAGTTAAATATTTGAAACATGTGGGGTTCCGTGCGGGGACGTTATTGGACCAGACCAATATCGTCAAGGTTGCGGAGGCATTTCCTCCGCGTGACGGCTCTGGGGGTGCCGGTTCATTTCAAGGATCGCGAGGGCGTCGGTGCCGCAGGTTGCGAGGGCAGCAGCGTGTCCGCTGATGTGGGCATGCGCCAGGACCGGCGTCGGGTCGGTTCTTGCTGCCACCCGAAACGGCGCCGGTTCCCACACCGTGAGTAGCCGTTGTCGTGCCGATCTTGTGGCCTGGCGGTCGAACGGGCGTTCAGCGGGTTGAGGGCGTTATGCCTCGAACAACGCCTCGGTTCTACGATCCGGCGTATGAGCAAGTTTTCAGTCACCGTGTGCCTGCCGCAGACCAAGCCACGCAGGCTTCCGGAAGCGATAGCCGCCGTCATGGCGCCGTATGACGCGAACCTCACCGACGACTGGAACCCGGTCGGTCAGTGGGACTGGTGGGTCATCTACTCCGATACGGAGAGCCCTTGTCTCACCCGGCCCGAGCATGACGGTGACCGCAGGCTCGTCACCACCTCCACTGTCCCCCGCAGGAAGGCCAAGCTCGATGCCCTCGGGCCGCTGGAGTGCTACGGCGGGCCTCGGGGCCTGCTCGATTTCGGCGCCATGCGGCGGCGAGCGGCGGTAAGGCATGATGCCAGGCTCGCCGCCTGGGAGGAACTAACCGCGCTGTATCCGCCGGCCCGTCCGCTGTCCGACTTCGTCGCCCGCCACGAGTCCGATCCCGGTGGCTACTCCTTGGCGGACGCCAAGAGAGAGCACCTGGTCCAGCCGCTGGTGCAGGACGTGGCGCAGCGGGCCGTCTCGGGCGACCCGCACTTCGACACATCGTTCCTGTTCAATGACCCGGTCGCGTACTTCGCGCAGGAGCACGAGGAAGCCCGGCAGTCGTCGGTGCAGTGCGCTGTGCCCGGCTTTGCCCTGCTCGCCCTCGACGGTGCGTGGACGGATGCGGAACGCGACGGCTACTGGGAGCAGGCCAACAATTATCTCGACGGCCTCCATGCCGAAGCCGTCGTCGTCGACCTGCTCTGTCACTACTGATGTCCGGGGCCGTGACTTGCGGCCGTCACCTCGATCACCGCTGTGACCGGCCGCCGAGCTGCAGGCTTTGGTTGTCGTCGAGCGCCCTTCCACGGTCCGGGGACGGTCTCGGAAGGCGAGCGTCGAACGGAAGTCGTCGTCGCTGTTGAGGAACGGCATTGGCGCGCTGCCATCCCGCCTCCTGCTCCTCGCCGGGCTGGTGCCACCCCTCGAATCGGAGGAGGACGACCGGGGTCAGGAAGTCGGGGTTCTCACGCTGGAACGTGCGGGCGCGGTCGCGGATGCGCAGGCCGGCGCCCGAAGTCCGGCTTATCTGGCCGAGGCTGGCTCACCGTCAGACACCCGGCTCGCGCTTCGGCCCTGCTGCCAGGCCCCGCGGGGCGCTGGATCCGCGCGGGGCGTGCCCCGGCAGGGCGTACCTCGCCGGGACCGGGGGCCCGTCCGGCTGGCGCCTTCTGGGTTCCTCCTCCGTGGCACCTGTTGCGGGCTGGGGAGTGCCGTGGGTGTCGGTCGGTCGCGAGGGTCGCGAGGGCCGTGGGCTGCCGGAGGAGGCGGTGCCGGTACACGGATCCGTGCCGGAGGCGGCCCGGCGGGGCGGCCGCGGTTCGAAGGTGGCTCGGTGGGCCGGCGGTCGTGGGGTTGGTGGGCGCGGTGACGGCGGGGGCTGTGACGTGTGTGTCAGCCGGCGGTTGGAGTGCTGTGTCCGGGAGTGGTGGCGGGCAGTGGCTGCCAGTCGGCGGGAACGTTGCGCATGATCAGGGCGCTGTCCAGGGTGGCGGCTCCGGGTGGGAAGCGGTCGGGGTCGTCGAAGTAGGACGACCGGGCGGTGTGGAGGCGGCAGGCTTCCATGTGCCAGCTTTCGGTGCGCAGTTCGATGCCGTCGAGGCGGTGGCCGTCGGCGGCGGGTGAGAAGCCCTTCGCTCCGCCCTGGAAGAACCGGGAGGCTTCGGCGAGGTCGGCGAACAGGTGGCTGTCGCGCAGTTCGTCGGCTGGTTCGGCGGTGACGGCTACGCGGGTGTCGCCGTCGCGTGTGGCCAGTGCGACGTGTATCCGGCCGGGTGTCTCGTGGACGTGGAAGTCGGCGCGGCCGTGCTCGCCGGGGAAGAGCCGTCCCCCGGCCCAGGCGTTGAGGCGTGAGGCGGTGTCGCGGCGCGGGATGTAGACGCCGGTCTGGACGCCGTCGGGTCCGTCCCATTCGACGGCGATGCGGTGGGCGGCGTTCTCGCTCCGCAGCCCGGATGTCGTGGGTGCCCATGCGGGCCGGAGGTGCCCCAGGCGCAGCAGGCAGATCCCGCCGACGCCGTGGCCGTGCACGAGGTGCGGGCGCAGCGGATGGGGGAGCAGGCGTAGCGCGGCGTCCGGGTCGATCCGGTAGTTCACCAGAAGCCGTCGTTCGATGACGCTGGCCAGGCGCGGCTGTCTCATGCCTCCTCCCTCCGTGGGGCGGCCCGGCGCCATGTGGTGTGGCGGAGCAGGATCTGTTCGGGGCAGACGGCGCTGAGGAAGCGGCCGATACTGGCGGCCAGCCGGTCCTCGGCCAGCGTGTAGAGGATCCGGTTGCCTTCGCGTCGTTCGGTGACCAGCCCGGCTGTCTTGAGCACGCCGAGGTGCCGCGAGATGGAGGGTGCGCTGATCGCGAACCGGCCAGCGATCTCGCCGGCCGCGAGCTCACCGCCTCTGAGGTCCTCGAGGATCTGACGCCTGGTCGGATCGGCCAGGGCGCGGAAGGCCCCCGTCTCGTCCTGAATTGCTGCCATGACCTCTATTTAGCATGTTCGCTAAATACCTAACAAGGTGTTGTGTGGCCTTCGTTGCCCTGTCACGCCGTCTGCTGCTGACCGGGAGGACGCTTGTGGATCAGGGCCGTGTGGTGACGGTGACGCCGGAGGCCGGCTGGAGCGCGGAGCGCCTGTGGCAGATCAGTGCCGGCCGTCCGCTGCCTGAATCTGTGCGCGTGACGGTCCGGGCGATCGTCGCTGCTCGCCTGCGTGCCGCCCGCCGCCCGCCGCCCGTTGTCGGGGCCTGGCGGCCGGAAGGGCCGGCCTGGGACACGGGGATGCCGTGGGAGAGGCTCTGTGCCGGCCTGTCTGGACCGGGCCACTGCGCCGTACGTGTCCCGGACCCGCCCGCGGCGCGCCCGTCCCTTGGGAGACGGCCGCCATCCACGTGTGTCTCTGCCGCCTTGAGCGGCCGTCAGGCCGGACGGAGCAGCCCGTATCCGGCTCGGCTCGGGCGGGCTTCGCCGGCGGGCGGGTGTGTTGCGCAGGATCAGGGCGCAGTCCGGGGGCGCGGTCTCCGGTGGGAAGCGGTCGGGGTTGTCTGTGGGCATGGGTCAGGAGGGTGTGTGCGTCGCGTCTTGCGGGGTGATCGGGTCGGGGATGACTTCGTTGCGGACTGGCAAGCGGGGACGTTTGCGTGGTATCGACTCCGTGGGCTGGACGGCCGTCCGGTCGGCGGGCTCTCGGCATCGCGCCGGAAGCCGCCTTGGCCGGGCATGTCAGAGAAGGTGGAGCACCTCGGCCAGGGCGCGGGGACGCTGGCCGGCGGGCAGGGGGTCGACCAGGTGGACTCGGCACCCCAGCGTGGCGGCGCCGCCGTCCGCAACAGGCTCGTCTCCCACCATGAGTGCATCGCCGGGCTCCACTCCGAGCTCGTCGCACGCCATCTGGAAGATCCGGGGACCGGGTTTCTTCACTCCGCGCTCGAAGGAGAGGAAGTAGGCGTCCACGAGGTCATCGACACGGTGACGGCGGAAGACAGGGCGCATGTCCCAGCCGATGTTGCTGATGACAGCGACCGGGATGCCTCGCGCGCGCAGGGCGCGGAGGGTTTCCGCGGTGTCGGGATAAGGCAGCCATGCTCCGGGTGCCTGGGAACGTTCATACAGGGCTTCGGCCAGGCCGGCCGCGGGCGGCTTCGCTTCCCGGATAAGGGCGGTGAAGGCAGCCCGGTGCCGTTCGGCGGTCAGATCGCGCTCCCGCCACAGTGCCTCCAGATGGGGCGGCACTGTGCGCGGGGGAACCCCTCCGGGCTGAGCCCCGAACTCTTCCAGCCGGCGGACGCACGCGTCGAGTTCGCCCTCGGACATGTCCAGGCCGGCCTTCGTAGCCACTGCGCGCAGCCACTGCGCGGCCGGTTCGATCCGGAAGAGAGTCCCTGAGAAGTCGAACATCACACCCTTGATCATGCTGCCGGTCCTGGCGGCGCCGACGAACCGGCCGCAAGCCCCGCACGATCGAGATCTCCAGCCCGGGCACCCCGCAGGCGCCTTCAGGCTCCTGATCTCCGAAGTGGGGCCAGGACGACTCCGTGCGCTGGAGTCGGAGCAGGTCCTTACGGACGGGCGGCGACACGAGGGAGGGGACGGGGTCCGCCAGGGCCGGGCGCGGGGTCTTCCGCCGGAGGACGGGGCACTGCTGGTCGCGGCGTACCGGCGGACGAACCTCGCGATGCCGCAGCTCGCACCATCGGCCGGGTCGTCCGGTCGGCGGCGGACCGGATCATCGGCCGCCAGGAGCCGATGATCGCCCTTCGGCCCCGCAAGCGGTTCGCCGAGGACACCGCGCTGATCGTGGACGGCTCCCTGGTCGCCACCGGGGATCGCAGCTTCCCCGAGCGGTCGAAGAGCTGCCGGTACTCCACCAGCCGTCAGGTCGTCATCGATGCCGAAACCCGTCTGGTCGCCGTGGGCGGCCGGCCGCCGGCGGGGAACCGCGACAACCGCAGGGCCTGGGAGGAGGCCGGCGCCAAGGCGGCAGGCGGCAAGACCCTCGTCGGGTGCGTGGTCCGGGGGAGTGGCGTGCTGTGGGGGTGGTGCGGCTAGGCGAGTTCGAGGCCGCCGTCGATGGTGAGGACCTGCCCGGTGAGCCAGGTGGTGGCGGGGTCGGCCAGGCGCAGGACCCAGGAGGCGATCTCGTGGGGTTCGCCGCGGCGGCCGAGCGGGATGCGGCCGGCCTCCTCGCGTTTGATCTGTTCCACGGTGGCGGCGGGCAGCCCGGCGGCGGTGAGGGCCTGGCTCTCGGTGGGGCCGGGGGCGACGGCGTTGACGCGGATGCCGTCGGCGGCCAGTTCCAGGGCCCAGGTGCGGGTGAGCTGTTCCAGGGCTGCCTTGGAGGCCGCGTAGTGGGCGGCGCCGGGCAGCGGCCGGTGACCGTAGGTGCTGGAGATGTTCACGATCGTGCCGCGACGTTGGCGCAGGTGGGGCAGGGCGGCGCGGGCCAGCAGGCTGGGCGCGGTGATGTTGAGGTCGAACAGGGCGGCGATGCCTGCGGCGGTGGTCTCGGCCAGTGGCATCACCTGGGTGGCGCCGGCGTTGTTGACCAGTGTGTCCAGGTGTCCCCACCGCTGGACCGCGACGTCGGTGATCTCCTGGGGTGTTCCGGCGGCGCGCAGGTCGGCCGGGTGGGGGGTGATGCGGGGGCGGCCGGCGGCGGTTTCCTCCAGGGCGTCCTTACGGCGTCCGACGCCCAGCACGTGTGCTCCTGCGTCGGCGAAGGCGTGTGCGGTGGCGCGGCCGATGCCGGAGCCGGCCCCGGTGACGATGACGACCTGCCCGGTGAGGTCGGCGGGTGGCGGGACAGCCATGCCCTCCTCCTTTGTTCGATGTTCGTAGAACGACGAACATCAACGTAACATGGTGCCCATGAGGAACGCGCGACATCCGGAGCGGAACGAGATCGAGGTCCTGTCGGTGATGGGCGCGCTCAGCGACCCGATCCGGGTCGGCCTGGTGCGCGTCCTGGCCGACGGCCGTGAGCGCGGCTGGGGCGAACTGCGTGCACCGGTGGCGAAGTCCACCCTCAGTCACCACCTGAGTGTGCTGCGCGACGCCGGCGTGACCCGCACCCGGCAGGAGGGCACGCGCTGCTTCGTCGAGCTTCGCCGCGAGGACCTGGACGCACGCTTCCCGGGCCTCCTGTCCGCCGTTCTGAACGCAGCCGACGCCGCCGACGTCGGCGCCGGCGTCGGCCTCGCCCACGACACGCCCGCCGCCCTGCCGGATGGACCGTGCGCGCCGACGGGAGGCCCACGGGCCCGCTAGCCGCGACAGGGCGTGGTTGCCGGCACCTGCACGGGGCGCAGCAACCCGGTGACCCTCGAACTCGTTGCGGCGTACGCCGGGCACCCCTTCCCTCCCCGCCCGAGTGGCTGCCGATCGAGGACGAGCGTGACGACGGGGCCTGCGGGGACAAGCTCCACACCCGTGCTCGGCGCCGCACCGGCTGACCCGCTGACGGCGGGTGGAGCCCATGAGCCCTGAGGACCCGCCAGGAAGCCCTGGAGCGGAACGGGTTGGTGAAAAGCCGGACCGGACACCGTGCCACCGTGCCCTGAGGGGCTCGCACACGGCCGCCCAGGAGGGCTCCAGGGCCCGGGGCCGCGGGGCTCAGGCCGACGGGACAGCAGGCCCGGATGCTCGACGTCTCACCCACCTGCTCGACCCGTGGGGAGAGTACCTCCGTTGCCTGCGGACCGACGCCTTCACGAATGAGGCGTACGGGTCGGTGTCATGCCCTCAACGGGTTGCGGAGGGCGCGGGAGCACCGATATTCCGGCCCCGCGGTCTACGCCGGAAGCCTTCGCCGGCAGCCCGGTCCCAACATGCGCCGGGTGCGCCGGCGGTCACACGGACGCAGGCCCCGAAGAGCCTCGCGGACTGTGGAGGGAACCATGGGCGGGGGTGAGGTCGTGTCACGGTGCAGACGGAAGGGTAAAGCGGCGGGAGTACGGAGGAAGAGACCACGGGGGGGAGGAGTATGCAGATCATCGAGGTGACCGGCTACGCCGTCCGTTCTGCTGTGATCAGCATGAGGCGTACGGGAACGCCGCTCGAATTCCTGATCTTCCCGATGCTGCATGTGGCGTCGCCGACGTTCTACTCCCAGGTCCGCCTCCGGCTCAGGGAGTGCGACCTCATCGTCGTCGAGGGAATCCGGGGAAGGTCGGCCGCGGTGAGCGCCCTCACGCTCGCCTACCGGTTCGCTCCGCGCCGACGGCGCAACGGCCTGCAGGAGCAGCGCGATGAGCTGGTGCTGCCCGAAGGCGTCCCGGTGATCAACCCGGACGTGACCGCGGCCGAGGCGCTCGCGGATCTGAAGACGCTGCCGCGGTGGACGTACGTGCTGCTCATGGTCGCGGCCCCCGTGATGGGTCTGGTGTTCGCCCTGCGCGGTCCGCGTGCCTTCCTCGACGAGGACCAGGAGGTCGAGGACCTGCCGTCGACGCTGCGGGCGGAGATGATGGCCGACAGCCCGGTGGAGCACGCGATGACCGACCGGCGCGACCAGCGGCTGCTCGACGCGCTCGGTGAGATTCACTCGGAACGCGGCGGCGAGCCGATACGGGTGGGCGTTGTCTACGGAGCCGGCCACGTCCCGGCGATCGTCACAGGACTGTGGAACCACTACGGGTACCGGCCGCGCGAAGCGGAGTGGCTCACCGTCCTGGTCCCGGAGTAGTCCGCCTCGGGTCACTGCGCACGCCGCGGGGCAGAGCGGGGCAGGCAACCGTGCTGGTGGGCGCGGAAACCCGCCGTCCCGTCGATCTGCTCCCCGACTGGCTGCGGAATCGAGGTCGTCCGCCGAAACCGGGCACAGTTCCTCCCCGAAGGTCCTTTGCGCCGGAGCGCCCCAGGTCGTCCAGGTCGCTGATGCCGGCACTTGTGGCACAACCCAGGCGAGGCCGCAGACCGGCCTGCCGCCCGCCACCGCCAGTGCCTCCCTGTCCTGGTCCTCGAACCGGCCGAGCGCGACGCCGAGAGCCCCCGGGGGAACCGCCACCCGCGCCCTGGAAGAGCGACCGGTTCGCCGACCGCATCCGGTCCCGGCACGCCGCCGTCCGTGCCCTCCCGGAAACCGGCCGCAGCCCCCGCTCGATCGGCCGTCGGCTGCACATGACCTACCGCACCGTCAAAAGCCTCGCCGACACCGCCGGGCCGGAAGCCCTCCTCCGCGCGCAGTGGCAGTACACCGCACTTCCGCGCCGGACGAGCCTGGACGAACGGTGGAGCGACGGCTGCACCAACGCCTCAGCTCGCACTCCCACGGAAACCTGTTCTGGTCGCCGCACAACACCGCTGTCAGCGGCCGCTGCGATGATCACCGCACCCTGGCGTGAGGAGATCACTACGGGCACCTGGGACATCGGCCCGTTCGAGAACGACCTCGCCGCGGACTTCGCCTACACCCTGGACGTGACTGTCAGGGACAGACGCGAGGGTCTTGTGCGTGCGATGCTGGCCCGCACCATCCAAACCCTGGACTACCTCGAAAGCCCCGAAGGGACAGAAGCTGTCGCTGCCGCCGCCCTCATCGCTGCACCGTGCCCAGGGGGCGAGCCGATCAGCACAAGCTACCTGCCTGACGAAGCCCTCCCGGTCGTCGCTGACGATCTCCGGCCGCCTGCGGTCGAGGCGCTCGACCGGGTGATAGCCGAGGCGTCCGAACTCGCCGAGCTCTGGGACGAGACACCCGATGGTCCGAAGTGGCGGCGGAACATCAGTCGCATTCGCGCTGTCCTCGCACCCGGGCCCGCGCCTCAGGAAAACCCACTGTTCGGCCTCTGACCGGACAACTCGGCGCTTTCGTGCCGAGTGACGCCCCGTTATGGCTGGACGTCGAAGAGAGCGATGGAAGGTGGCGACGGGACAAGGACCGCGCGAAGGCGCGTGAGTATGGCCTGCCGCTGCTTCCAGTCCTCCTGGGCGACCCAGTTCGAGGCCGGGCCGGCCTCGTCGCCGGCGATGCGGGCGAGGGCTTCGCCGGCGAGCGCCCGAAGTTCGGAAGGGAACACGGGCACAGGTGTCCCGTCTCAATCGATCTGAGGCAGCCTGGGTGTTGCGGGGGCGCCGTCCGTGGCGCCCCCGCCCGGTGGTCAATCAATTCCAGGTCATATTGATCTCACGCCCGAAATTGACGTATCCAGCGCGTTGGAAGGCCTTCGCCATGGGGACGTTGCCCAGGTCTGTGGACGCGCGGATGTGGGGGACGTCTTGCTCGGCAAGGATGCGGGTGCCCTCGGCGAGGAGGTCGTCGATGTAGCCATTGCCGCGGTGTGTGGGTACGACCGCGATGTAGGCGATGATCGCGTTGTAGCCGTTGTGGGCCGGGAGGACAAACCCCACCGGCTCTCCATCGGGCAGCGTTGCGATCCGCCACCAGTCTCGCGGGCTTGTGTAGCGTGCCAGCTCGTCCTCGAAGTGCTTGACTGCCGCCTCCTGGGCGGACATCCGGGTCAGGTCGTCACGGCCATGTGCGTCCAGCGTGCCGTCCAGAACCAAGGTCATCAAGGTCACGAGCTCTCTGACATCGCGGATCGGCCGGAACCTGAGGCGCTCGGTGGACATGGGGACTGGTGATTCGGGGCGCCATTCCAGGCGCAGTCGTTCGACGAAGAACCGGGCACCGGTCCTTTCCACTACCGTCATGCGGTCCTCGACGGCTTGTCTGGTCACTGTGTTCTCGCGCCAGTCCGGCGGGACGAAACGGCTGTACTCAGGGGGACGCGATCCGTTCGGAAGCAAGGCGGCCATCGCGGTGCGCAGGAGTCGCACCCCGATGTCCCTGTGATCGGATTCCGCGGCGTTGTCGTCGATGTCCAGGACATCCAGGATGAGGGGTGTGTCGCTGCCGGCTCGACTCCACCAGGCGGCTCTGGCCAGTAGGCGGTCACCGCGCAGGGCGACCCACATCCATTCCGGGCGTCGGCGGCCGACGGCAAGGTCGTCTGCCAGTTCCTCGTTGAGGAGGTAGGGCATTTCGGAGAAGAGGCCGAGTTCTTCGGGTCCGTTGATGGGACGTATGGACAGGTCGTTCTGTTTCACGGTTCAGGCACGCTCCGGTGAAGGCGCCCGTCCGCTCCGGGGTCAGACGCGGTGCGCGCCCCGGGAGGACGCAAGCGCGGTGATCATGGGGATCATCGGCTTATCCCTCCTCTCGCTGTCGTGCCCTCACACTCGTGGCAGGGGCCTGGTCGCAACGTCTATCCAACCGAGGCCCCTGTGCGCAAACCGTTTTCGATCACCCCGCGTGTGGCCGTGTCAGTAACGGGGGAATGTCAGGGAACAGGTCCGGGAGTCCCAGCCGCACCCAGAAGTCCGTTGCATCCATCCCGGCCCTCATGACCAAGCACCGACGCGGTACAGAGACCGTGGGCACGGTGCGTCAGTGGCACCTCGGAAAGACTGAGACGCGGTCCGGCCGGCGCACATCGCCATCCGAACCGGTGCCCACGCCCGCTGCTCCCCACTCCCCGCCTCCCTCGGGCCGGTTCACCCGGAATCCTGCACCTCTCAGCACGGAAAGTCCTCATGTCGCGGCCTGCGTGTGTGCAGGCCGACGTATTCCGCCGGTAGCTGCCTCCCATGGCTGCCAGGCCGGGCCCGCGTAGCGCACCGATCTGCGGAACCGCGGCCTTGGACAGCGCACAAGTCCCGCAGGGCGATGCGGAGTTACTCAGAACCGTGGCACGCCCGCCAGGAGAGCCCTTCGGCAGGTGCCGCCCTGCCGAGCCGTCCGTCACCGGAGGCCCGGGGTGCGCGGTTGGATGGCGGGCCCCACGGCCGGCCCGCTGTAAGCCGCCCGCTAGCATCCCTTCGCATGAGGTGGCGGGGGTGGCGGCTGGGGGCCGTGGCGGTGCTGGCGGCGATCTGTGTCTCAGGTCCCGGGCACCCGGGGATCATCAGCACGGCGTCGGACCTCGGCCCGCTGCCGGCCGACCGCTACGCATACACGCCGCAGGACAACCAGCGGTCACAGCGGGCCACGGCGCTGCTGGTCCGGCAGTGCATGGAAGGACGCGGCCACCAGGGCTTCCCGCTCGATCCCCGCTACCCCACCGACCCCATCGTGGCCACCGCGGTCAGCACCGACTACGGGATTCTGGACCTCGCCGCCGCCCGCCGGTGGGGCTACGGCTGGGACCCCGCCACGCTCATGGCCCCCCGGCCGGAGGGTCGCCGGATGACCGGCACCGAGTACGCGGACTTCCCCGACTGCAACGCCGAGGCGAGCCGACGGCTGCTGCGCGGCATCGACGTCAAACGGGACTGGCTCTACGCCATGACACGGGCGGCCGAGGTCGACAAGGTGGTCGGGCGCGACCCGCGCCTGCGCGCGGCGTGGGACGTGTGGTCCCGCTGTATGGCAGAACAGGGGCTCCCGCGCTACCCCGACCCCGTCGCCGCGTACACCGCCTGGCAGCGCGGCAGTGACGGCAACACCCGGCATACGCAGCGGGAGCGGGCCACCGCCGTCGCGGACGTCACCTGCAAACGCCGCCACCACACGGCCGAGATCTGGCACGCCGCACGAGCGCGGCAGCAGACCGTGGACATCGCACGGCACCGCGACCGCTACGCTGCCGGACTGCGGGCGCTGCGGACCTACCGGGCCGCCGTCACCCAGGTGCTGCGAGAACTCGGCTAGTCCTGTTCCGCACGGGCTTGCCGGGTTGCGTTCAGACCGCCCGCACTGCACAGCCGCCGCGGGCCACTTTCGAGATTCGAGGCTGCGTCGAGCCGCCGGCGATGAGTTCCGCCGCGCGGAGAGGTCTTTCTCAGGCGGACGCGTTCGCGAGGCGCGGGCAGAGGCACCGGCCCCTCCTCGGATCGCGGCCACCCACGGACTCGGCCCGGCAAGAGAACCGATGAGGAGACGCCCGCGTGAGCGACATGGTGGTCCAGAAGATCGTCCGGCCCGAACGCGCAGTGTCGGGCCCGTGGCTGGAGGTGATCGCCTCGAATCTCGACTACCACCGGGCGACCTTCCTGTGGAAGTGCGAGGGCCTCACCGATGAACAACTGCGGCTGCGTCCCGTACAGCCGTCGACATTGACGCTGCTGGGGCTCATGCGCCACCTGCAGGGAGTTGAACGGGCCTGGTTTCAGCGGACGTTGGCCGGCACCACGCCCGACTTCTCCCCCTACCGGACCTACCCCACCGCTGACGGCGGCGAGTGGTACGACGAGTCGGACGCCACCCCCGCCGGCGACGTCTACGCGGACTACCTGAAGGCGTGCGAGGAGTCCCGGCAGGTGTTCGCCGAGGTGACCGCCGACCCCGGGCGGATCGTCCCTAACCCGGAATTCGGTGACACCGATGTGAGGTTCGTCCTTGAACACGTGATCGAGGAGTACGCCCGCCACGTCGGCCACGCGGACCTCCTGCGCGAGGCCATCGATGGCGTCACCGGCGAATAGCCGACCCCTGCGCCCACGTAACGCCCCCCGCCGGTGGGAATCCGGGCGGGGCGGTCGTCGGCAAGGTGGCGTGCTCTTCGGCAAGGTGCCGGCTGTGCCAAGGCTCCCGGAGGATCGCGAGCCTTGGGAGATCACCGTTGAGCGGTGGTGCTCGCTCCATCGAGTGCTTCCCGGATGATGTCCGCATGTCCGGCGTGCTGGGCTGTCTCCCTGATCAAGTGCAGCAGGATCCGGCGCGCAGACCAGTGGACGGTCTCTGGTGGGGACCACGGAGTCTTGGGAAGAGGCACGCTCCGGTCGAGGTCCGGCAGGGCGGCCACGGATTCCTCGGTCCTGTGAGCGGCAGCGGTGTACTGCGCCAGCAGCCCGGCGAGCGTCTCGCCTTCGGCCATGCGGTACTGCTCCAAGCCGAGCATGCCTCCCGGCAGTTCCCCGTCCCCCTTGACCATGATCTGCGTCCACACCCGCTCACCCCGGATGAGGTGCTTGATGATCCCGCCCAGGGTGAGCTCACTCACGGTCGTGCGCTCTGCTGCCTGGGCGTCGGTGATGTCACGCACGGTGATCAGCAGCAACGCCCTCTGCTCCGCGAGCGAATGCAGCAGTTCACCGCGCTCGCCTGGAAGAAACGGGGCTGGGTTCTGTGACGAAGTGGTCATGGGAAGACCGTAGGAAGCATCTAGGTCGGTGCGTGTCCTCAAGTCCATCCCGTGGGCTCAACGGGTGGGTCGGTCGCTGACGACCTTGCCGAGGGCCTCGCTGACGGCGGCGCTGACGGCGGCCTCGCCCACGAGGTTCTCGCCAGTGGCGAACGCGGCGAAGGGAGCCCGCAAGGGCAGGTTGTTGATCGTCCGCGGTTGGCCGCGCGAGTTCCGGACGCTGGAGGTTTGGCGGTGGGACCGGACAGGCGCCGCATGGTTGGACGACGCGGTGGGCGACGTCGGCTCCCAGTGGGGCCGGTACGAGTACGTGACCAGCATCGGGCGGCCGCCGCCTGAACACGGCGGCGACCGCCCGATCGCATGTCCACATGCTGTCCGGAGCCCGCGTCAACGCATCTCGAGATGCGTTGACGCTCCGATCGATATGCGCCGGCTCCTGACTGATTGGTCGTCGGTTCTGGCGAACATCGTGGCCACCCTCGCGCTCGAGCACCTCTCCGGACCGGACTCACCCCTACGAAAGGGCCTTGTAGCCAGTCCAGCCGCTCGCGATCTGCACCCGCGGACCGAACGAACCCTTTCCGTCCCCGTTGTTGCGCCACACTTTGCCGCCGGTGTCACGGGAGACCAGATCCGGCCTGCCGTCGTCCGTGATGTCGCCGACCCCGACGACCGCGTTGTACGAGCCGCCCCAGTTCGACAGCACCTTGACGCGGGCCGCGAACGTGCCGTCGCCCTTGCCGTTGTAGCGGTAGACGTTGTTGGACGTGTCCTGGGCCAGGAGGTCGGCCTTGCCGTCGCCGGTGAGGTCTCCGGCGCCGACGATCTTCTTGTAGCCCTTCCAGTTGTCGTAGAGCTTGACGCGGGCGGCGAGCTTGCCTGCGCTCGTCCCCTTGTAGAGGTAGACCGTTCCGGTGGACGAGTTCCTCGCGATCAGGTCCGGGCGTCCGTCACCGCTCACGTCGCCGGGCGAGGTGAGCACGTTGTACTGCGTCCAGCCGCTGGTCCCGAGGGTCGTGTACGACGTCGACGGCTTGGCCGCCGCCCCGCAGCCCGGCCTGTAGAGCCGCAGCGCGCCGTTGTTGTAGCGGACCAGGACGTCGTTGCAGCGGTCGCCGCTGAGGTCGCCGAACGGGATCGCCATGATGGTCGTGGGCCAGCCGGTGCCCGTGTACTTGTCGCCCAGCCTGCCCGTCCCCGTGCCGCTGTGGAGGGTCAGCCCGCCCGAGGAGTTCAGGGTGAGCAGGTCGCCGCGGCCGTCCGGGCCGTCGGGGCTGACGAAGTCGCGGCGTACCGCGGCTCCGCGCTGCAGGAAGCCTTCTCCGCTGCTCACCGTGTTCGGTGTGGTGGTGCCGAGGCCGGTCGCCTTCAGGGTCCAGGTGAAGTGGCCGTTGGGGAAGTAGCCCCCGCTCGCCGTCTTCCCGTTCCAGGTCGCCGTCACCCGGTCCGGGGTTGCGCCGCCGGTGAGGGTGCGGGTGGCCTTGCCGTTCGCGCCGCTCTGGACCGAGGTGAAGGCAAGCGACCAGGAGGTGACCGGGCGGGACAGCACCCAGGTGCCCTGGAGGGGTGCCCCCGGGCCCACGTAGTCGCCGACCGACGTCTCGAAGGCCGTCACGGCGGAGGGAGCGACACCTGTGGTCGTGACGTGGGTGCGTTCGTAGTCGTCGAACCAGGCGACCAGGCCGGTGTACTCGTCGACGGTCCAGCGGTAACGGCGGTCCACGGTCAGGTTCATGTCGGCCAGGCCGGAGGCGATCGTGCGGCTGGTGCCGGTGACCGCCTCGGTGAGGACCAGCGTGCCCGCGCCATGGTCGTGGCGGACGGTGAAGCCGTCGCCGAGCAGCACGTCACCGGGGGTGACCGCCTTCGACGTACCGGCCTTGGTGTCGTACACGCCCGCCGAGTCCGTCCCGCAGGCCCAGTACACCCAGCGTCCCGCCGCCTGGAGTTCGCTCGGGACGCAGGCCAGGCCCGGGACGGTCACCGTGCTGAGCGTCTTCTCCTGCGGGATGCCGTACGAGGTCAGCTTGCCTGCGGTGGAGGCGCTCCACAGGGTGGAGCCGTTCAGGGCGGCGGCGCGCACCGACCGCTGCAGCTTCTGACCGTGGCCGAACTCGCCGACGTACTGCGCCGGGGAGGTGCCGCCGGAGTCGAAGACGGCGTAGTGGTCGGAGACGTCGACGATGCGGCCGCCCCGGCCACCGAAGTCCAGGTCGTTGCCGCCGATCTCCACCAGCCGGTCGTCGCCGAGGCCCTCGCCCTCGTCGTTGCCGCCGTTGGCGTCGAGGTAGACGTCCCGGGCGTCGAGGTTCCCCCACAGCGCCGAGCACGTGGTGCCCTGGTACGGGCAGAGGGCGGCGTATATCGAGCCGCTCGCCGTGGCTCCGGACGCCGTCAGCGTGGCGGAACCGTCGGTGGTGAGGGTGCGCACGGACGTGGTGTCCGCGGTGGCCTTCGGGTCGTCCTCGGCGACGCGAAGACGGCCGCGACTGAGCGCGATGCCCGTCTTGGCGTTCTCCACCGCGGGAACCTGCTGGATCTTCGCCAGCTTCAGCGTGCCGTCCTCGGCCTGGCTCACCCGCCGCACCCACCAGTCGGTGGCGTCGGTGCCGCCGGTGACCAGCGCGCTGCCCTCACCCGCCGCCAGCGTGTACTCGCCGGCGCTCTCCAGCAGGGTCTGCTGGCGCGAGGGATCGTCGATGTCGACCGCGAGCAGCCGGGAGCCGAGTGAACCGGAGGACAGCGGCAGCAGCAGCTGGTCGCCGACCAGCACCGGGGCGCCGTCGAGCGGGCTCAGGCCGGTGGGCAGCGTGACGATCTGTTCGGCGGCGGCGAGGTCGGTGCGGGACTTCAGGTGCAGCTTGCCGGCGGCTTCGTCGTACCAGCCGATGCGGTCCTCGCTCATCACGTAGTGCGAGGCGAAGGTGGCGTCGTCGAATGCGAAGGTGTTCACCGACGAGCCGATGTCGATGTAGCCGATCCTGCTGGTGCTGACGGACCAGAGCACACCGTCGGAGTCCGCCGCGCGGACGTCGTCGCTCCCCATGATCGCCACGTCGCCGGTGACCGCACGGGTGCGCCACTCGCCGTCGACCTTGTCGATCAGGGCCTGGGAGGTGACGATCGTGTCGCCTGCGAGGGCACGGTAGTAGCCCGGTCCGTACTGGCCGGAGCTGTTCCAGGTCACCTTCTTGGAGGTGGCCGTCGCCGGATCCCACAGGGTGGCGTACGCGTCGTTGGCCGTGGTCGGCAGAGCGACCAGGTCGCTGTCCGTGCCGTACCAGGCGTGACGGCACTCGGAGCCGATGGACGTGCAGCCGGTGCCCGGGGTGTAGACGCCGCCGGCGTTCTCGACGGTGACGGTCCTGCCGGTCGCGTAGTCGGTCCACAACAGTCCGGCCCTGCCGGTCTGCCGGTGCAGGAAGCCGGTGTCACCCGCGGCGTAGGGACGGTCGGTGCGCGGTGTGCTGGAGCTGGGGTCGACCAGCGTGATCGCGGTGGTGCCGGACCCGGACCCGGCCGCTTCCGCGGAGTCACCCCCCTCCGACAGGACGACGACGGACGCGGCCACTACGGCGAGCGCGAGCGAGGAGACGGCGGCGGCAAGCCCGCCCCGTCCCAGGGCGTGTCTGCCCACGTGAAGTTCCCTCCCCTACGAGGGTCCGTACCCTCGTACAAGTGGCGGGATCGTACCAAGGTTTGGCAAAGGCAAGGCTGCTCTCGCAGGTGAGAGGGACGAGCCGGCCACCCGTACGGGCAGGCAGCGGCTTGGTCACGCTCGTGCGGAAAGCGGCGAGCCGACGGAGCCGGACTCATTCCGCACACCACCACCGAACGGTCCTTGGGGAGACCACGCTTCAGCTGGAACTGCTCGTGGCCTTCCTCAAGGTGTGCGTGGTACCCGACCAGTGGTGAGGGAGATGGCCGACGGCGTGGACACGGGCATGGCGTCAGCGGGAGTCGGAGGAGGGAAGAGGATCCCCGCCTGTCGTTCCCCGTACGACGTGGAGAAGCGGAGCGCGCCAGTTGACCGACACGAGCCGTAACCACCTTGCACGGGAATGCCCGGCCCCCTGCCCGTGTTGTGACGGACGTGGTTGTGGAGGGGACAGTGTCCCCGGGCCTCACCTATTGCCCATGAGGAAGATCGTTCGGCTGAAGCCTCATGGAGCCTTTCGCCGCGTAGGCGACCGCCCTTCGCAATCACACGCACATCCGCTGCCCGTCCCAGAATCCAGGGGCGGGCAGCGTCGTGTCCGAACCCGCCGGCTACCAGCGCATGCCGAGCGCATCCGGTGCTGTACGGTCCGGGCTGCCCCAGTAGTCGGCAGAGGCTGGCGCGGAAGGTTTACGCGTGATCGCGTAGAGCGGTGCGATCGCGCGCATGATGGTGCCCGCGGCCCGCTTCCTGCCGCGCCTCGGACAGTATGGTGACCAGCTCCGAACCCCGGCTTGCCGGGGCACCGCCGCCTCCTGGACGGAGAAGGCGAGATGACGTCGAGAGAATTCGGTGCGCAGCCGGCGCGCCGGCACGGCCCGACTGGCCATGATCGACGCAGTCGGCTCATGCCACTGGCCCCGGGCGATGCCTGATCCGCCGTCACGTACGACTCGTGAGGGGTGAGCTGCTCGGTGTTCTGGTCACACGTCAGGCGGCGGCCTTGTGGGCGGACCGGGTCCGGGAGGCGTCTTCGATGGCGTTGAGGAGCCGGTGCCGGTCCAGGGCGTGGTCGAAGCCCGGGACGATGTGGGTGCCGTTACGGAGGTCGGCGGCGAGTGCGGCGTAGACCTGGGCCACGTTGTGTGCCGGTCCCGTAAGCCCACGGGGCACTGCGGTGAAGTAGTGGTCGGGGATCTCGATGGGCGCGACTTCGCTGTCGCTTCCCTGGCCGCCCTGTAGGTGCAGGTCGGCGACCTGGAGGTTGCCGTTGATGCCGGGGGCGCTGAGAACCAGGTCGCCCTCGGTGCCGTTGATCTCCCAGCGGAGGTTGTCGCCGCGGGAATAGGCACCTCGGTAGAAGACCGAGGCGGCGGCGCCACCGCGCAGGGTGCCGGTAACGGACACCTGGTCGGCTGCGGTGACCGGGACGGTGATCCCCTCATCGGTGATCCGGACCTCTGTGCGGCCCCTGACGAGGTTGGCGGAGACCTCGTCGAAGTCGCCGAGTACGAAGTTCAGCGCGTCCAGAGCGTGCATGGCCGGGACCGCGAGAGTCGTCGCACCGCTGGCCTCGTCGAAGATGTAGGCATGGGATCGGTCTGTCTCGCCGACCCAGGCGACCCCCGAACCGACGAGGGTGGTGCCGAGTACCTTTCCGAGATAACCCTCCGCGACCAGGTCGCGGGCGTGGCGCACCGCAGGGGCGAAGCGCCCTTGGAGACCGATCACCGTACGGACCTGTGCGGCGCGGGCGCGCTCCGCCAGTACGGCGGCCTGTTCGAGGCCGACACCGAGCGGCCACTCGCTGTAGACGGCCTTGCCTGCCTCCAGCACGTCGGAGATCAGCGCGTGGTGGTGGGCGACCTTCACCGCCACGACCACCAGGTCCACGTCCGGGTGAGCGATCAGGTCGCGGTGGTTGTCGAAGCCCGCCGGAACGCCGAACTTGCGGGCTGCCGCCTCGGCGGACTCGCGCCGGGTTGTGCTGATCGCACGCAGTTCGTAGTCGGGCAGCGCGCTGAGGGCCGGTATATGGCTCAGTGCCGCCCAGCCGTCGAGGCCGGCCCCGATGATACCGACACCGATTGTTCCCATGGGATGATCTCCTCTTGCACCGTGGTACTCCGCCTCGGAACTCCGTCGCGGCGGGGTGGCTCATACAGTGGTGGGACGGGTGTGATGTGCTCCCCGCACTGCCGACTGCTCACGATCGAGCCTCTGCCCGGGAGCGGATCCGGACAAGAGAGCACTTCAAAGTGCCCAGGTATCGCGGAGGGAACCGTGGCCCGCGCAACTACAGAAGAATTCCGCACCGAAGCGGGATCCGTATCCTCAGGCTGCCGGGAGGAATCGCGTCCACTGATCCGCAGCGTGCTGGAGCGCATCGGCGACAAGTGGAGCGTGGTCGTCGTCTGCCAGCTCGGTGAGGAGACATACCGTTTCAACGAGCTGCGGCGACTGGCCAAACCGGTCACGCAACGGATGCTCAGCGTAACGCTGCGCGGTCTGGAGCGGGACGGGCTGGTCAGCCGCACCGTGCACCACACCGTTCCACCACAGGTCGACTACGCGTTGACCGAACGCGGCCGCTCGCTGCTGCGGGTCGTCCGCGACCTTGCCGAGTGGGCCGACACCCATGCGGAGGAGATCAGCGAGTCCCGCGCCGAGTACGAGGCCCGGGAGGGATGACCTCCCAGGATCGTCCACCCGACACCGTGCCGCGTAAAGAGCCTGGCTAACAGGTTGCCGGACCGGTTGCGGGAGGCTCACCGGCTGGACTTCTGTCGCGACAGGCTCGATGCCTCGTAGGTCAGGCCAAGCGGGGATGAAGCCATCCGAACGGTGTCCGAGTCCCGGTTGCCTGGGGCGCCGTCCGAAGTCCTTCCTCAGACGTGCACCGTCTCCAGTAGTGCACGGGTCTCGGCGACTACCCGCGCGTTGAACGCCGGGTCGTGCACCTGCGCGGAACCCCGCATGGGCTGTCCCTTCTCGTCGTAGTAGACGCCGGTGGTGTCCGACTCGTCGCTGAGTATCCGGGTGATCATGCGAGCAGCGGTGCCCGGGTTGGTCCAGTACTTGATGAGCGGGGCAAGTGGCGAGAGCACGTACTTCGACAGCAGACGCAGGAACAGGCTGGCATCACGGCCGAGATTCGTGCCGGGAGCGAAGCCGGGCTCGATGGCGTTGAACCGCAGTCGGGGTGTTTCGCGGGCGAAGGCGAGCACCGTGGCCAGGTTGCACTGCTTGGACGTGGCGTAGGCGTCTCCGCCGGGCAGTTTCGAGCCGCCGGGCTTCCACTCGCCACGGGTGCTCGCCTCGGCGGAGATGTACCGGGCGCCGCGGAAACCGGCCATGGTGGCGGCCTTGCGCTCCGGATCCTCCACGGCCGAGACGATGAACACCACCTGTGTGCCGTCTTCGAGGTGGGGTACGAGCGTCTCGGTGAACACGAAGGGCCCGATGTGGTTGGTCGCGTAGGCGATGTCCCAGCCGAGGGCGTTCGTGCCGGGACGGTTGGGGAAGATCCCGGCGTTGTTGAGCACGCCAGTGATCGGAAGGCCGAGCTCGGTGATCTGAGCGACGGCGCGTCGCACGCTCGTCAGGTCGGAAAGGTCGCAGAGGACGGACACCGCCTTTCCGCCTCTGCCTTCGATGCTGCTGCGCACGTCCTCCAGCTTGGCGGCGTTGCGCCCGACCAGGACGACGGTGCCGTACTTGGCCAGTTCGAGGGCGGTGCGGTGGCCGAAGCCTGAGGTAGGGCCGGTGATGACGTAGACCTTGTCGGGCATGATGATCCTTAGGTGTCTGACTAGACAGTCATTAATGGAGGTGCGTGAGTACGAGGAAGTGGGCCCGGGGCGGGTCAGCCGATCATGCGCCAGAGTGCGTCGAAGCCGGACTGCTTGTGCTCGTCGACGCGATCCGGGTCGCCGATGATGTAGTCGATGGTGGCTTCGGCCAGGGCACTGGACAGCGCGAACACCAAAGCCGCTGGGGCGTCGCGCATCGGGCCGTTCGCCCTGCCGCGCTCCAGGATCTCTCCGATGCCTGTCATGGTCCGGTTGGCCAACTCATGGGTGGACGCCGTGATCTCGTCGGAGACCTGGAGTTGGGCCAGAGTGCGGCGCTTCAGGGGATTGGCCGTTGCCCAGTCCATCCATCGTGACCACATGTGGAGCATCTGGGTGCGCGCATCGGCTGCGGGCAGGCCGCCGAGTGCGGCTGCCCCCATCTCGCCCTTCAGCTCCAGGTAGAGCTGGTTCAGTAGATCCGCTTTGGTGTCGAAGTAGGTGAACAGCGACCCGTTCGAGACGCCGGCCTCCTTCGCGATGGCCGCCGTCGCTGCCCCCAGCCCCTGAGCAGCGATGATCCGCGTGGCGGCGGCCATGATCGCCGCGCGCTTGTCGTCGCTCCTCGGTCTGGGCATGAGGACAGTCTGTAGGAGAGTGGTTAGTCAGTCAAGTGAAGGGGGTCACCCTTCCCTCGACGTGCGCCGCATCAGATGTCAACGCAGCCACCCGCTGGAACTTCGGTCGACCCGGGGGCGGTTGGTCTTGGTCACGGCCGAGACCAGGGACCGCCCGCCTGCCGCCATCGGACCTTCAAGCAAAGGGCACCTTGATCTGGTTTCCTCATCGACGCGCTCGCCGCGTCCAGCCCGAAGGCTCTTGCGGCGATCCGGGGCACGTGTTCCGAAGCGCGTCAGAGGGCCTGGGAGTTGGCCGGGGCAGGCAGTCCAGCCGCCGATGGCCAGATGATCGTGGACATCGCATGTGACCAGGCGCACCGCCCGCCGAAGCTCTCGCAGACGCGGACAGCGGGAACCTGGCGCGCCTCAAATCGACTGATCGTCTCGGCACCGGCGGTCAGCAGTCCCACCAAGGGGCGGCACCGGAAAACTCCAGGAGGCTGCCGGGAAGGTCAGTAGCCGCTGGCCGGCAGCACCGGCACGGATTCGTGAGCCATCGCCGTGTTCCAGAAGTGCGCCCGGGCTGTTCTGCCAGCGGCAGAACGCCTGCCTGACCGGACTTGACGGTCGCTACAGTCCACTTTCATGGTGACGATTTCCACGCGTACGGTCGAGTACCCGGCCGACGGCCTCACGATGATCGGGCACCTCGCGCTCCCGGCCGGCGTCGACCGCCGGCCCGCGGTCCTGCTCGGACCGGAGGGCATGGGGCTCAGCGATGTCGAGCGCCGCCGCGCCGATGCGCTCGCCGAGCTGGGATATGTAGCGCTGGCCTTTGACCTTCACGGCGGGCGCTATGTGGGCGAGCCCGAGGAGATGCTGTCCCGTTGCCTGCCGCTGCTCGCTGATCCCGACCGGATGCGGGGCATCGGCCATGCGGCGCTCGACGTGCTGTGCGCCGAACCGCGGGCCGACCCCGACCGGATCGCCGCCGTCGGCTACGGCACCGGGGGCGCAATCGCGCTGGAACTCGGGCGCGACGGCGTCGGCCTGCGCGCCATCGGGACAGTCAACGCACTGACCACGGGCCGACCGGGTGAGGCGGCGCGCATTCGCTGCCCGGTGTGGGCCGGGGTCGGGTCGGAAGACCCCATCATGCCGCTCGCGCAACGCGGCGCGTTCACCGCCGAGATGCAGGCCGCGGGCGTCGACTGGCGCCTTGTGGTCTACGGCGGAGCCCTGCACGCCTTCCACCACCCACCGGTCGACCACACCGTGCTGCCCGGCGTCGGCCACCACCCACGGCACGCACAGCGGGCCTGGCGCGACATCGTCGAACTGCTCGCCGAGTGCTTGCCTGTGACGGAGTGACCGGTCCCACGCATTTAGAGGTCACGGGTCCCTCAAACCGGCTTCGTGTCGCACCACCACCACGGCTCCAGCGGCAATCCGCAGTCCGGTTCCGTGCTCAGTCGAACCAGACCGCGAGGCGGACGCGCTCCGGGACGTGCGACTCGGCCACCGTCCTCGTCACGGCCCGGACGGGCCGGATGGGTTCCGGTTCCGGCAACGGTGCTTCGGCCGAGTGCTCCGGACCGATCGGGTTCGTCCCAGTCGGCGGCTGCGAACTCGGCCCAGCTGATCCACGTTGTTCCGTGCGCGTCCTGTGGTCCGCTCCATGCGTTGAGTGTCTCTCGCAGTCCCTGGGAAGCGTCCTCCGGCAGGCCGCGGTCATCGGACAGCGGTCGGAACGCGAAGGAGTCGCGGACGCCGAAGAGGCGGGCAAAGGCGTCATAGGCGTTGCCGACGTTGATGAGGAAGAGGCCAAGGGCGGCGTAGCGTACCGGGTCCTCGTCGTCCTCCTCGAAGATCCGGGCCGGGGGACTGCCCTCGATCACTCCGCTGACCTCGGTGGACATGCCCGCACTCTGCCGAGCACGGGCGGGGCCTGTCCGGCCGGCTTTCTCCCGCTCCGCCGGTCGGGGGCGTCACGGTGTCATGCCTGGCCCGCCCATTCCTCGCGGAGCATCCCGAAGAGCACCCGGTCGTAACGCTTTCCCTCCACCAGCACGGCCAACCGGCGGCGGCCTTCCTCGCGGAAGCCCAGCCGGGAGAAGGCACGCACGGCGCGCTCGTTGCCGCTCCAGGTGTCCAACTCCAGCCGGTTCAGGCCGTACGCGCCGAACAAGTGGCCCACCAGCAGCCGCAACGCGTCACTGCCACGGCCGCGACCCCAGTGTTCCCGCTCGCCGATGGTGACTCCGAGCGTGGCCGTTCCGGCGTAGGGGTCGAGGTCCCGGTAGTCGACCATGCCTATCGTCCTCCCCTCCGCCAGGTCCTCGACCGTGAACACGGCCGACTCCCTCGGGTCGAGTCGCAGCATGGTGTCGAAGGCGAGCCGGACCGCGTCAGCCGTGACCGGGCCGAACATCGGGTCACCGCCCGCGGCCCAGCGCACCACCTCCGGGTCATTGCGCCACCGGACATGGTGTTCAGCGTCCTCGGGGCGCAGCGCGCGCAGTCTTACGAGTTTTCCTTCGAACATCGACGAACTCTATTCGATCGGAGGGCTCGCTCAGGACGGCGATCTGGGCGGACACCACCACTCATCGGGTGATTCAAGCGACTCGGTGAAAGGGTCCACGGGCTGAGTGTGGTCCTGCCGCGGGTGTGACGGTGCTGGAACTCGGCGCAGGCTTCGCGCGCCTGCGCCGGCGGGCAGAGGTTCGCGATCGCGGAGGCCGCGACCCCGCCGTGTACGGCGATCTCACGGCGCGTGGGGGCCGGTGCGGTGGTCAGCCGACTGCCGTGACTGCCGGTGACCGGGAGGGTCCGTCAGGCCTTGCTGTCGTGGCGGGCGGTGCCGCTCCGGTGCGGTCGCGGTCTTCGTGGAAGCGTGCTGCCGACGATCTTCGTGACCGCGCCTGCTCAGGACTTTCCGCCGGAGCCGCGCGGCATGAATGTGCCTGCGGCAGATAGCAGACCACCTCCGGCTGCCGTCAAGTACCCGTTCCCTCGTAGGGGTTGCTGTCGCACCGGAATGTGTCATGTGCCCCGTGCCTGCCGTAGCGTTCTCGCACTGTGTCTGCCTGGGGGAGTCCGGCGGGCCGTACCAGGAGAGGACGGCGTCGGGGTGGTCGGCGATGGTCAGGAGTGGGTTGAACGGGCGGTCTGCCGAAGTGCTGATCCGGAGGAACTGTTCGTCGAGGGAGCGGCCCAGAACCAGGCGAAAGCCGTCTGCACGGGCTGTCCTGTGCGCACCGAGTGCCTCGCGCACGCCCTCGATCAACGCATCGAGCACGGCATCTGGGGTGGGATGACCGAGCGGGAACGGCGGGCGCTTCTGCGCCGCCGGCCGACGGTGACGTCGTGGCGGCTGCTGCTGGAGTCGGCGCGCGCCGAGTACGTCCGGCAGGACGCGCAGTATCAAGAGCCGGAGGCGAGGCCCTTCCAGGCGGGCTGAACCCTGCTCCGGTCCACCAGCGGCACATCCTGCCGACGCGGCCGGCCCCGCTCTCCCTGCCGTGTGACCGTGACTGACTTCAAGTGATCACGCTCCGGGCCGTGTTGTCAGTGCCGTCTGGAATGGTGCTGATCACGTTTGAGGGACTTGATGAGATCAACTGGGCTTCCATGTACCACGCGTACGGTTCGGCCGAGGAGGTGCCGGGGCTGTTGCGGGGGGCTGCGTTCCCCGGACGCCGGGGAACGTGGCAGAGCCCTTGACCGGTTCTACAGTGCGGTTCACCACCAGGGGCGACGTGTACCCGTCCACGGCTGCCTGCCTGCCCTTCCTGTTCGAGCTGACCGAGGACGGTGCCACGCCCGGGCGGGCGGGTGTGGTCGAGTTGCTGGTCAGTATCGGCCGGGAGTCCCTCGACCGGGGCCTCGTGGACGGCGGCACGGACGTCGAGTACGACCTGCCGACGGGCCATGGTCAGGCCGACGCCTTCCTGCGCCGGCGGGGAGAGCGGTTCGTCGAACTCGCCCGTGACACCGACCCGGACGTGCGCCTGGCCGCGCTTCCCGCACCGGGGCTGTTCCTGGACGACGCCGACCAGGCGGCCGCCGTGCTGTGTGAACGGCTGGCCGCCGAGCCAGGGATCGCGGCGCGGCTGCGGATCGTCAAGGCGGCTGCCACCCTGGCCCGGCGCCTGCCGGTGGCCGCGCACCAAGTGAAGGTCTGGCTCGCCGAGATCGCCGCCGAGCCCGCCTGGGGCCCGGTGACTCGGCTCGGGGCCGTGATCGAGCGGGCCCGCTGCGCCCCGGATGAGATCGGCGAGGACGTCGTACCCGCCGCGCTCGGCCTGCTGCGCGAGAGTGCCGGCGCCATACCCGTGCGACGGATCGCACCGTCGCCCAGCCGGACAGCTCCACCCACCGACGGCGTCGCGCCCCAGATCGTCGCCGCCTTGGAGGATCTCGACCGGCACACACGCGTGTACGCACCGACCACCGCCCTGCTGCGCACGTTCCACGACGTTCTGGGAGCCCGGGTGCCGGAGCGCACCGCCGTGCTGATGGAGCAGTTGCGCAGCCCCGACCCCGGCTCTCGCCTGGACGCGGTCCGTATGAGCCAGGAGCTGATGCGTGCGTGGCGCGGGGATCACACGCGTCTCCTCATGCTCGTCGCCGACCAGCTCGGCACGGCGGACCAGGAGGTCGCCGCCGAGGCTGCGGCAGCCCTGGCGTCCTGTCACCCGATCGCCGCACCGGCGCGGGAAGCACTCGCCGCCTGCATCGGCGCCCAGCGCACGACGCACGGCGCCAACGTGTGGGCGGCACCGCAGGCGCCGCTGCGCAGAAGCCATCAGGAGGCCGTCCGGGCGCTGGCGCGCCTCGGTGACATCCGGGCCATGCCGAGTCTGCCAGCCGCGCCGGACAGCGGCGTCGACGCCTGGCGCGCGATCCAGGTCGCGGGACATCTGCCCCATGCAGCTGAGGAGTTGGTTCCCCGGCTCTGCGACCACCTGCGTCGGCTCGACCTGTCCGACCAGCCGAACGAGATGAGCGTCAACGCGATCCTCGCCGCGCTGGCCGCGCTCGGCGACCCGTCCGCGATTTCGGTGATCGCGGACACGCTCACCGTCGCCGCAGCACGTCCCGGGCAGCGACAGGTCACACGATCCGCACTGAAAGCGCTGAGCGTGTTCGGTCCGGCGGCAGCCGGCGCCCGGAGCACGATCCAGGCGCTGACCCGCGACTCCGGGGCGCACCTACGCCCTGCCGCCGCCGAAGCACTATGGTCCCTCGGCGGTGACCTGTCCGACGTCATGCCGCTCCTGCTCGGTCTCCTCGACGACTCCGTCACCTTCCACATCAGCGACGCGGCCGATGTACTCGCCGAGATAGGCCCGCCCGCCACCGACGCCCTGCCGCGTCTGCGCAACCTCCTCACGCACGACTACGAATGGGTCCGGGTGCACTGCGCGGCCGCGCTCTGGGAGATCGGCGGTGCGGCCGAGGCGCCCGCGGTCCTCGACACCCTGCTGCAGGCAATGGCGAAGAACCCTGCAACGGCCAACCACGTGGTGGCCTGCCTGGACCGCATGGGCCCGCACGCGGCACCGGCCCTGCCCCTGCTCCGCCAGCAACTGGCCGAGCCCCGGCGCGGTGGCCGATTCCAGATCATCGACCACGACGAAGAACTCCAGCGCGTCAGCCGCACTCTCCTCGCACGGTTTGACCGCCCGCGACGGTCCTGAACCACTCCTCGCCACCTCATGACCCGGCCGTCACGCCAGACAGACCACCTGGTGATCCGCCTCGGACTCGTGAACGAAGCCGGACGGCTTTCACGGTCGAGTACTTCGACTTCGGCGGTTGCCAAGACGCGCTTTCCCGGCCGTCTGGGCGTCGGCGTGGCAGGCCCGGTCGGACAGATGCGTCGTGATCCGCACCGAGAGGGACCGCCGCTACGACTGCATCTCCGCGCCTTCACCGGTCAGTTCGCCGACGCTGGGAGCGAGGTGAGGCAAGTGCTGTCCTGAGCTGCGAAGCGCCTACGTCGGTGGACACGGGATCAGCAACCCGTCGGCCACCATTGTTCCCCGGGGCGCCCGATGGACCTGGCATGCGTGTGGCATGAGCCGTGGCCACGATCACGCGAGTTGCCGAGGAGGGGGCACAGCGGCGGCCGTGCCGTGATGATGGTCGAATGAAAGAAGAGTCGCCCGGACCGTCGCCGGTCATCCTGGGCATAGACGACCTCAGGCCTCTGCCGTGGACCACGCGGATCGCGCGCACTAGCGGCGAGGGTGTCAAGCTCCTGCAAGAGTACCGCGACACCTTCATCGACGAACTCTGGCTCGACCATGACCTCGGCGGCGACGACAGCATCTTGCCCGTGGTGACCCTCCTGGAAGAAGCAGCCTTCAACGGGCGGCCCTTCCGAATCGGCACGGTCTTCGTCCACAGCGCCAACCCCAGTGGCGCCGAGACCGTCGTCCGGTCACTCACACGCTGGAACTACCAGGTCCGGCGGACAACAGCCTAGTCTTCTGAGTCAGGATTTCTGCTTAGATGTATGGGCTTGGTCCATGGCGTGGACGGGCGGCCGAAGGCCGACTTGACGCTGTCGGACGAGGAACGGGCCGCGCTCGAGGGGTGGGTGCGGCGGCATTCCACGCCGCAGGCATGGGCATTGCGGTGTCGGATCATCCTGGCCTGTGCCGAGGGTGCGTCCACCAAGGACGTGGCTGCTGAACTCGGCTCCACGCCTCATGCGGTGGGCCGCTGGCGGGCCCGGTTCGTGCAGTACCGGATCGCCGGTCTCGGAGACATGCCACGTCCGGGCGGCCCCAGGACTGTGACGGACGAACAGGTCGCCGCGGTGATCGCCAGGACACTGGAATCCACTCCGAAGAACGCGACGCACTGGTCGACACGGTTCATGGCCAAAGAGACGGGCCTCTCACAGTCGTCCGTGTCACGGACCTGGCGGGCCTTCGGACTGCAGCCGCACCGATCGGAGACCTTCAAGCTGTCGACCGACCCGTACTTCGTCGACAAGGTCCACGATGTCGTCGGCCTCTACCTGGATTCGCCGGAGCGGGCCTTGGTGTTCTGTGTCGACGAGAAGTCGCAGATCCAGGCCCTGGACCGGTCCCAGCCCGTATTGCCGATGATGCGGGGTTCCCGAGCGGGCGACGCATGACGACGTCCGGGCCGGCACCACCACCCTGGCCTCTGTCCGCTCAGTGAACCGCGGGAAGGCGGTGACCCCCGGCAGCCCGAAGCCAGGCGGGAGCTGGTACCAGACGCAGCCCGAGGCAGCACCGAAGACGATCGTGGCCAGCACCTCGTGGTCCCCTCGCCGACGATGCCCTCCGCCCTGCGGACGAACCGGCGCCGGCGGCACCACGCGCTGGAACAATGTCCCCAGCCCATCCGGCGCCATCCGCTCGACAGGCACAGCAGTCGTCACCCCCGGACTGCCGCAACATCACGCCAACTGAAATGGCGTCTGAAAGCCCCGCTGCGGGACCGGCACGGACGGCAGGTCTGCGTTTCGGAAACCTCCAAGCCGCGCCACCAGGACACGACTTCCCGGCCCTCCGCGCCCTGGTGCGGCTTCCACCACGGCAGCCGCACCACGGCGAGCAGACTGGCAGCCTGCTTCACTGCGCCTCTGGGCCGGCACAGGTCTCCCGTACTTGCCTGCCATTTCGTTTGTGTAAAACGGTGTGAGTCTGTCGCATTTCCAAGAATTTCAGAACAGGCCTGGCTTCCTGGCGGCTCAGCGATCGAAGTAGAAACCTGCGTCGAGGTCGGCGAGCAGCGTGGGGTGGGTCGGCACCCAGCCGAGCAGTTCGCGGGTCGCCTCGTTCGGCATCTTGACGTCGATGCCGATGAAGGGGAAAGCCTTGAAGTGCTCGGCCGCCTGCGCCGCCGACATGCTTACCGCCTCGACGCCCAGGTGGCGGGCGACGGACTCGGCGATGGTGCGGACCGGGACGCCGGCCTCGGTGGCGCCGGTGACCTGCGAGCCGGCCGGAGCCTTCTCCACCGCGAGCGCCCAGACGCGGGCGACGTCGAGGGTGTGGCCCGCGGCCCAGGTGTTGGTGCCGTCACCGACGTAGCCGGCGACGCCGGTCTGGCGGGCGATCCGGAGGTACTGCGGGATGAACCCGTTACGGTCGCGCTTGCTGTGCGTGACGTTCGGGACCGCGACCAGGACGGTGCGCACGCCGCGCTCCCTGTACCCGTGGATGGCGAGCGCGACCTTGGCGCGGGGATTTTCGTGGTTCACGAGGCCCTCGACGCGTCCCATGCCGATGCCGAGGAAGGCCTTGCCGGTGTCGACGAGTTCGCCGCAGACCGCGTGGACGACCTCCTCGTCCTGCGCGGCGACCTCGGCGAAGCGGCCGGACGCGATGCCCTCGTGCTGGAAACCGAGGTGGACGACGGCGTCGGCGTCGCGGGCGGCCTCGCACAGGCCGTCGAGGTCGGTCAGGTTCCCGCGGCGGGCCTCGGCGCCCATCCCCCTGACGGTCGCGGCCGCCTCGTCGGAACGGGCGAGGCCGACGACGTCGTGACCCGCACGGATGAGCTCAGGAACAACGGCGGAGCCGATATGGCCGCTGGCGCCGGTGACGAAAACGCGCACGAAGATCTCCCCGGGAGGTGATGTGACTTGGTAACGTCACCGTAGCACGGTGACGTTACCAAGTCACATCACCTAAGATTGTCCCCATGGCTCGATGGGAACCGAACGCACGGGAACGGCTGGTCCGCGCAGCGGTCGAACTGTTCGCGGAGCAGGGATACGAGGCGACGACGGTCAACGAGATCGCCGAGCGGGCAGGAGGGCTGACCAAGACCACGTTTTTCCGGCATTTCACGGACAAGCGCGAGGTGCTGTTCGCCGGGCAGGAGATCCACAGCCGGATCATGGCCGAGGCGATCGCCGAGGCGCCCGGATCGGCCACACCTCTCGAGATGGTCGGCCTGGCGCTGGACGGACTCGCATCCTCGTTCACGGAGGACCGGCGGGACATCGGGCGTCGGCTTCGGGCGGTCATCGCGAACAGTGCGGAGCTGCAGGAGCGCTCCGCATCCAAGCGGGCGGCACTCTCCGAGGCGGTGGCCCAGGCGCTTCGCGCGCGCGGCGTCTCGGAACTCGTCGCCGATCTCGCGGCCGAACTGGGCACGCGCGCGTTCTACGGCGCGTTCGACCAGTGGACGTCGGCGTCGGATCCGCGGACGCTCGTCGCGTACGCACGAGAGGTGTTCGGCGAGTTGAAGACGGCCATGTCCGTGCTCGAATAGCCCGCCTCCTGCTTCAGTACGACGCCGTGATCTGCGGTCGGAGATCGGGGCAAGCCTTCTTGCGACGTGGCCCTGGAGCGGAAGGTGACTTCAGTGGCCGGCTGCCGCACGGTTCCGCTGGCCTTCGGTCGCGTGCATGTCCCGGATATTGGATAACTCCCCCCGTGCCGAAAGAGATTCGGAGATCTTGGGTGACTGTGAGCGAAAATTTGAGCGATACAACCCCGGACAGTGAGGTAAGGGCGCTTCTTCGGGTCCTGGAGGGACAGCGACGCCACGTTCTCGGCATCCTTGACGGGCTCGACGCCAAGGAACTTCGACGGCCCGTGCTGCCTTCCGGATGGCACTGCCTGGGGCTGGTCCAGCACCTGGCACTGGATGTGGAGCGGTTCTGGTTCCGCGCGGTCGTCGCCGGGGAGGAGAAGGTCATTCGCGATCTGACGAGCGGCGACGAAGCCTGGAAGGTGGCCCCGGAAGTGCCGGCCATCGAAGTGCTCGACCGATATCGGCGGGAGGCAGAACTGGCCGATGCTGTCATCACCGCCCTCCCCGCCGACGCCGCATTGGCCTGGTGGCCCCACGACCTGTTCGGCGAACCGCACCTGCACACGCTGCGAGAGGTTCTGCTGCATGTCATCACCGAGTCTGCGTGCCATGCTGGCCACCTCGACGCAGCCCGAGAGCTGATCGACGGCCGTCGCTGGCTGGTCTTGACCTGAGAATTGCCGGTTTGACTCCGCGTTCCTCGCGTCGGGCTTCGTGTTCTATCCGGTCCGTTCGTGAGGGTCTCGTCGGCGGTAGAGGCTGCGGCGGGCTGTCGCCTGGTGCTGTCGGCGCCAGGTGGACCAGTGCAGCGGCCTGGTTGCTGTCACGGCCGGCGGGTTGAGAACGGCGGCGAGTAGGTGTCGGATCTCCGGGACGGTGAGTCTGATCAGGAGGTGACCGCAGGTGAGGCGGGATGGTTGGAGGGAGCGCTCAGGTGCTGAGCCGGCGGCGACGGCGGTCAGGAAGGCCAGGGCGAGCATGGCGTGCCGGTGCCATGAGGCCCAGTGCCTGATCTGTTAATGGTCAAGTCCGACTTGGCCCTTGGCGGCTTGGACGCATTCCTCGACGCTCCAGCGGACACCCGCGACGCGGACCAGGGCACATCCCGCCAAGCAGTGCTCGTCCGGAACTCCCAGATGATCCCGTTAGGGACCGTCCGGTCATCCAGTCGCTTCCTCCCCCGTTCCGACCGAGGCAACAGGGGAGGGACGAACTCCCACTCGGAGTCCGACAGTTCATGGCGACAGATCACCCAACCATGATCCACTAACCGAGATCGTGGAGATCGCGCCCCCCGCCTCCGGCAGCAGCGGATTCGCCGACCGCGGTCCGTGCCCGGCGAGACAGAGCTTCATGGCGCACTGATCTTCGGCCTCGACGAACACCTGCTGCCCCCCCATGCGCGCTGAGACGGTGCGCTACGTCGACCAGTCGGCGGCGTTCCTCCGGCGAGTACGCGGGGAACCGGACCCGGCCTCGTTCGGCGATGAGGTTGCCGAGATCGCTGAACAACACCGCCCGAGCACGCTGCTCTTCCTCCTCCGTCAGCGGTGTGGTTCCGCCTTCCGCGGGCTGCACCCGGACGTTGTACAGGTCTCGGACCAGGAGCTCCGGATGCTCGCTCCCCAACTCCCGCGTCGCCGAAAGAAGTACACCCCGATGCAGCGTCATCTCCGTGACGAAGTCTCCGGCGTCGCGCGCCAGGCGTGCCAGGCCGGCGAAAGCCTGCCTGAGATCGCCGAAAGGCAGAGGGTGTCGGCCGTCGGTCTGGCTGGGTAGGACGCTCGTGTGAGGAGCGAGGAGACGGGCGGTCGGCCAGGCGTTGGGTCCTGTCCCCAGCCAGGCGGCTGGGCGCTCGCGAGTTCATCACCGGAACCGCCACCACGAGCGCCGCCGCGACATCAGCGCCCTCCGAACGTGTGCCGAGTGCGCAGGTCCGCCTGTCCCGCGGATGCCTCGAGGGCGGTCACAACGGGGTACGCAGTGAGGTACGGCCGTCGCGCCAGGCGGTGAGAAGCTGGCTGCCGAGCCGCTCTTCGGTCCATACGGTTGCGTCGACACCGAAGGCGACGTCCCCGTCGAGATCCGGCTCGGACTCGAGGAGGCCGCCGACGACCTCCCGGCGGACGATCTGCTCGTGGACCGCGTCGGCCTCCACGTGCTCGGCGTAGAAGTGGACGGCGGCAGGGCCCGCACCGACCCGTCGCAGCCCATGGGCGATGCGGCGTGAGCCGGGCGACGAGGTGGTCTCCACCGCTGCGAAGTGACCGACCAGTGCCCCGCGCAGCGCGCGGTGGAGTCCGAACAGGGACATGAGATTGACGCTGGCCAGCATCTCCGCACCGGCCGTGTCGACGTAACGCCCGTAGCGGGTGTCCAGGTCGAGGTCGGCCATCAGGTCCGCGAACAGCCGCGCGTGGACGCGCTCGGCCCGTCCGGCGCCGAACTCGTCGTATTCCACGGCGACCATCGCGGCCTTCGCGCGTTCGGTCAGTCTCGGGATGACCCAGGCGTGAGGATCGGCTTCCTTGAGGTGGTAGAGGGAGCGTTGGGCCGCGTACTCACGGAACTGCCACAACTCCCCCCGGTCCTTGAGGAAATGGGAGGGTCCGTCGACGTCGGCGGGTTCCACGAGGAGGTCCGCAAGGGCTTCCCCCGCCCTTCTGGCAGGGCCGACGTCGGCCCGGAGCGCCGACAGGAAACGGCGCTCCATCTCGGCCCGCAGCCTCAGCAGGCCGGGCTCCCACTCCCACTCGGGGTCGACGCCGGCGAAGCCTCGGTAGTGGAGTTCATAGCAGAGGTAGAGCGCGAGCTGCAGATCATCCCCGTAGGGTTCAGCGTGTACCGCTGTCACCCGCGGCGGCAGCGGACTGCCGGCGGGACGGATCAGTGACTGTCGTACGGTGCGGGAGAGTTCACCCCTGCTGCGCGGCAGCGCGGGGCCGGTGCGGTCGCGAACGGACGGTGCGATGCCGGTCATGCGGTCCGCCTCCTCTCCCGGGCGCGGTGGCTGGTGTCGCACCAGGGGTAGGCCCGGCTCCGCCGGCACACGCAGAGCGCGACGGTGAACCGGTCCGAACACGCTATGCGCCCGTCGTCGAGTACGACCTCGACCGGTCCTTCCACGAGGATCGGACCGTCGCCCGTCAGTGTGACGCGGCGCGGCTGTTCAGCGGATTCGTTCGGCACGGATGATCACCAGCTCTTCGTTCTCCTCGCCGGCGCCGACGAGCCCCCGCTCGCGCAGCCACGACCGGCGTGAGCGGAGCACCGGACCGAACGGCACGAGCTGCCGGTCGGTCACCCGGGCTTCGAGTCCCGACCGCTCCAGGGCGGCCAGGGTCGGTGCGATGCCGCACAGCGCGGAGTGCACGAGCAGCAGCACACCGCCGGGACCCAGTGACGTGTGCGCGCGGCGGCATATCCGGTCCACCAGGAGGCGTCCGTCGGCACCCGCGTCCCACGCCACCGCGGCGTGGTGGCGGCGCGGGAGGGGCCCGGGCGCCGGGACATAGGGCGGATTGCTCACGACCAGGTCGAACCGGCGGCCGGCGACCGGGCCGAACAGGTCACCGTGAAGGACTTCGACGGGCAGTCGGGCGACCCGGGCGTTGAAACGGGTGGCCAGGACCGCGCGGTAGGTCCTGTCGACAGCGGTGACGTCGGCGCCCCGCCGGGCCGCGGCCAGGGCGAGGGCACCGGCACCGGTCCCCACGTCCAGCACAGCCGCTCCCGCGGACACCTGCTCCCGGTCCAGGGCCCGGGCCAACAACTCGGTGTCATGCTGCGGGGCGTACACCCGCCACGGCGTCGGCGCCGCGCCGTAAACGCTGTCGTTCCAGGTCGTCACGTCGATCACACCTACACCTCGTAGCCCGCGCCCCGAGCGCGTCACCGGAGGCACCCGTATAGGGCAGCTCAGTACGAGGGGCGCCTCACGGGTGAGCCTCACAGGGCACACCCGACCAATGCGTCACTGCCCCGAGTGCCCGACGCAATGCACCTCACACGGCGTATCGGACATTTCTGCGATCGCCGGGTGCCCCGGTCGAACCCGGCAGGCGCGGAGTGACCCCGACAGCCGTTCTCTCGAAGCGGGAGCCACGTACAGTGACCGACCTTGATCCCTTCACCGACCTGCTCGACTGCCCGATGTACGTCGTGTCCGCCGAGGCCGCGGGAAAAGAGCAGGCTGCCTGGTCGGCTTCGCCTCGCAGTGCTCGATCAGAGCCGGCCGGCCCGGCTCTGCGGCAGTCAGACCGGTGAACGCACCGACAACGCTGATCCTCGACGACGCTCCCGCCTGGTTCGTCGGCCGCGTGGGAAACCAGATCGACGGCGGCGACCACGTCGGTTACCTGCTTGCTCCGGAGGCGGCGGACACCCCACGGGCACCAGACCCCTGTTGCTCACACTGAACGACACCCACGACATCACCCCATCCCGTCCGGCGGTCTGAGACGGGCGAGCGTCCAGCGGGCGGCACGAATGCGATCGGCCGGCGGTTCATATCCTCGAGCCGGTCACCGACGTGGCCGCGATCCCGCGGTCAGCCCGACCACTGTGCCGCGACACGGACCAGTCGGCACAGCGGTAGCGGCTGGTGGACGAACTCGGCTGGTGTCAGCTGTCGGCTTCCGTCGCGTGCGAGGGAAAGGCGCGGATTGTGTCGGTACTCTGCGTGCCGTCGGCGATGGCCCGGGCGAGGTCGGAGAGCTTGCGGTTGTGGGCGCGAGCGTACGCGCGGAAGACGCTGAACGCCTCGTCGATGGGCATCTGCCAGCGCTCGGCGAGGATGCCCTTGACCTGCTCGATGACGATGCGGCTGTTGAGGGCGTATTGGAGCTGGTCGCGCTCGGCCTCGCTGTGGGCGAGCGTGCGCTGTTGGAGGATGGCGATGGTCGCCACGTCGGCGAGGGCCTGGGCGAGGGTGAGGTCCTGTTCGGCCAGCGGCGCGGGGCCGGCCCTGAACAGGCTGAGCGCGCCGATGACCCGTCCGCGCAGCCGCAGTGGCAGGGCGTTGGTGGAGACGAAACCGGTGTCCCGGGCGCTGCGGGCGAACTGTGGCCACCTGGTGGTTGCCGTGGGGTCGGTGAGGCTGAGATTGATCCGCGGCACACCGTCGTGGTAGCAGTCGACGCAGGGGCCCTGGTCGTGCTGGAGGGCGAAGAGTTCCAGCAGCCGGGTGTGTTCGTCGGAGGCGGCGAGAACGTGGAGGTTGTCGTTCTCGTCCGCGAGCAGGATGCCGACGGCGGCGACGTCCAGCAGTTCCATGCAGCGCACGGACAGTTTCTGCAGGAAGTCGATGACGTCGAAGTCGTCGATCAGCGAGTCGGCCACCTCGACGAAGACTTCGGTGAGTTGCTGTTCACGGGTTGCCATCGAGATCAGTCCTCGTCTTCGTCTTCGGTGACGTTCGTCGGTCGCGGATCGGGTTCGAGCCGCAGCCGTCTGTCCACCACGTCCCGAGCTGTGTCGGTGAGGGTGCGGCTGTTGCCGTAGGCGTAGGCGCGGAGCCGCAGCAGAGCCTCTGCCAGGGTTACGGAAAGCTGCACGCTGACCATGCCGGTCGCCTGGTGGAGGACCGCCTGGTGCAGTGCCGGTGCGGCCAGGTCCTGGTTCTCCGCGGCGGACAGCAGGGGACCTCCGGGTTCCAGGACCCGCTTGGTCAGAGCGACGGCCAGTACGTTGACGTCGTCGCCCTGCACGGGCGTGAGGTGTCCTGGGGTCTTTCTGACCAGGGTCAGCACGCCGAGGGTGATGGCACCGATGTGCAGGGGAAAGCAGAACACCGCCCGCACGTTCAGGGCGGACGCCTCGAGGAGGAGGGCGGGCCAGCGGTCCCCTCGCACGCGGTCCAGATCGGGGACGCGCACCGCGATGCCGTCGGCAAGGCAGTCCGGCCCCGGGCCGTGTCCAAGGGTGAGCTGCAGGTCCTCGAAGTCACGCGAGAGGCCGTCCGAGGACCAGAGGATCTCCGTCGGGCCTGGCCCGCCGACCGCGCTGACCGCAATCCCGTCCACGGCGAGCAGCTCAGCCGTGTCAGCCGCCACGTCGGGCCACTCCCCGGTTTGCAGCAGCCGCAGGATTCCCGCCATCCGATCGCTGATCATGCGGCTCCGCTGGAGGGCTGAGCTGTCCCGGCCGGTGGCTGTTCCACGTCCGAGTTCTCCTCTGCCAGGAGGTGTTCCGTGCCCGTGAGGTTCAGGAGCCGGTTCACCACCGGGGCTGGATGGTGCAGCCTCAGCTCGCCCTCCGAGGCGGCCAGGTGCTGGGAGACTTCGAGGAAGACGTTCAGACCGCTGGCGTCGCAGAACCCGACGGCAGCCAGATCGACGTCGATCTCCGTCATCCTGTTGGCCAGGCATGTCGCCAGGGCGGCGCCTACGGCTGGAACGGTGGTCCGATCGATCTCACCCTCCAGGAAGACGGTCGCCCGGCCGTTGCCGCGGTACCGGATCATCGTACGCACGAATTGCACAGCGCCTCGGCTTCCCCGCCCGTCTCGAAGCCACCGTGAAGGGGGCATCCATGCAGGCGCGCTCCAATGGTGAGCAGCGAGTTCGCCGAGGGGTCGGTGCCGGGACCGGCGGTAGAACCACCTGAGCGACCGACAAGGAAGACGGTCCGCTTGCCGAAGGACGACACCGTCTGTCGACGAGCGCCGGGGTCTGGGACGCAAGCGTCAGCTTACGCCGCGTCGGGAGCGGTGCACAGCAGTCCGCCCTCCCTTCGCGCCCCACGGCTCGTCGGCAGCGGGGCGTCCGTCGTGACCGGCGGTGGTCACAGTCAGTGCACCCACGTCGTGTCACGACGTGACCGCACGCGGTAGAAGGTTGGCTCGCGGTGGGTCGGACGCGATACCGGGGGTAGCCGGAGCGATGGGAGCTGATCGGCTCCAGGGATTCCACCGGCGAAAACACCCGCTCCTCGCGGGACGTGCCGGAGATCGAGAGGCGGGCCCATGGATGCGATTGTGCTGCTCAAGGACGACCACCAGACGGTCGAGAAGCTGTTCAAGGAGTTCGAGCAGGCCGGGGAGCGTGCTTACAAGACGAAGCGGAAGATCGCCGACAAGGTGATCGAGGAGCTGACGGTCCATGCCTGGATCGAGGAGGAGATCTTCTATCCCGCCGCACGTGCCGCCGTCCCGGACACCACCGACCACGTGCTGGAGAGCGTCGAGGAGCACCACGTGGTGCTGTGGATGCTGTCGGAGCTGGCGGGCCTGGATCCCCAGGACGAGCGGTTCGACGCCAAGATGACCGTCCTCATCGAGAACGTCCGGCACCACGTCGAGGAGGAGGAGAAGGAGTGGTTCCCCGAGGTCCGCTCCGCTCTCGGCCGCGGCCGGCTGGCGGAACTGGGCGAGCAACTCGCCGCCGCCAAGCCTGCCGCCCCTCATGATCCCCTGAAGGTCCCCAGCGCCCACGAATGACCTCCATGGGGCAGTGACACCTTCGACGCCGGTTTCGACCGGGTCCCCGCGCCTCCTGCCTGATCATGAAACGCCTTCCGCCTTCGCGGCTGCGGTGTCGCGAAGGCGGAAGGGTCAGACACGGAGGTCATCCACCGCCGCGACTTCGGCCGAGACGTGCCACACCCCCGGATCATCAGTCCCGGAACGATCAGACCTGGAAGTTCCGCGTCGGCATCGCACAGGTCGCGGGGTTCGCCGGGCGGACACCTCGGTGTTCGTGGCCGCGGCCTCCGGAGAAGAGCGGGCCATTTGATGGCTCGGCCGGCCGCCGCGAGGCGCATCTGCTCCATGAGTGCGGTCTGGCGCTCCGCGCGTTCCGACAGGAAATCGAGATGCTCGGCGTAGAGACGCTCGTTGATCCGGGCCACCGTGCGCAGGGTGCGCCAGCAGGCGGCCTTGGCCGCGACGCCGACGAGGATCGACTCCAGCTCCAGGACGTCGCTGAGCGGGGACCGGGAGAAGAGGTGGCCGTTGGGCTTCAGCCGGCCGGCCTGCTCCACCTGCCGGGCCAGTTCGGCCAGTTCGGGCTCGCCCGGTCGAGCCCCGGCGGCCTGGCGCGCCAACTGCGCGCCGGCGGTCGCGCCGCCAGGTGGTCGTTGAGGTAGATCGCCAGCAACTCGCCACCCGCCGGTGCCGCTTCGGCCGGGGCGCTCTCCCTGCCCTCGTCGGCATGTTCGGCTGCGTCGTCGTCCGTGCCCATCTCCCGGCTGACGGTGGCGCGCAGTTCGGTCCAGCTCTTCGCGAATTCGGCCAATCCCTCACGTCCGAGAGTCCTGGTCACGTCCGCGAAGTCCATGCCGACACGCTCCAGCGCCGCACTGTGGTCGTCGATCGCCGGTGAGCGAAGGCAGAGCGTACCGTGGTCGGCGTACGCGGCCAGGGTGGTGTCGGGCATGGTGTTCACGGTGCCGGCGATGGCCAACTCGCTGACGTGCTTCGTATCGGGGTAAGTCGGGTCCTTGACCCCGGTGGAGGCGCCCAGCGGGCGCTGCGGCCTGGAACCGGCCTCGGCCAGACGTTGGCACCGGGGTTCCGTCGCCGTGGTCTCGTGGGCCCGGTACGCCTGGCGTGCGGTGGCGACGGCGGCGTCGCCCCTGAACTCCAGGGCCTCGGACGTGCCGATGGCGTCGAGGCGGCGGTCCACCTCGGTGTCCACCCGCGAGACGAGGAACGAGGCGACCGAACGGATGCCCGACGGGTCGTGTCCGGCCTCCCGGGCTCGCTTCAGCCCGGCCGCGTGGGCGTCCATCACCGCGCGGTATCGGTCCAGGGAGAAGATCAGCGTGACGTTCACACCGATCCCGCGCGCCAGGACCTCCGTGATGGCCGTGAGCCCGTCGTGGGTGGCCGGGATCTTGACGAACAGGTTCGGCTGCCCGACCGCCTCCCACAGCTTCACCGCCTGCTCGACGGTGGCTTTGGCGTCCTGGGCCAGCCTCGGTCGACTTCTATCGACACACGCCCGCCCACGCCGCCGGTCTTCTCATGGACCGGCGCGAGGACCTGGCAAGCGGCCCGCACGTCGTCGGTGGTGAGGGTGAAGACGGCGTCGTGCTGTTCGGTGTGGCGGGCTCCGTGTGACAGCGCGGAGGCGAAGATCGTGGGGTTGGTCGTGACCCTCGCGACGTGCCGGTCGGCGATGAGTTCGGCCAGTTCGCCGCCGGCCGGCAGTTCGCGGGACAGGCCGTCGAGCCAGACCGGGACGCCGGCGGCGGAGAGGTCGGCGAGCGGGTCGGACGCGGTGGAAGGGATGGACGGGGAGACGCTCGATCTCCGGAGCGGGGGAGTGGGGGTGCTTCTAGGCAGTCGCCCCGGTGCGACGCAACGGGGCCCCCGCCTGGTGGAGGCTGCGCAGGGCCTGCCGGTAGGACGTGGCCAGGCTGGTTTCGAGGTAGTCGACGCCCAGTTCCTCGCAGTAGCGACGGACGACGACCTGTGCCTTGCGCAGGTTGGGCGTCGGCATGCTCGGGAAAAGATGGTGCTCGATCTGGTAGTTCAGGCCGCCGAGCGCGATGTCGGTGATCCGGCCGCCGCGTACATTGCGGGAGGTGAGGACCTGGCGGCGCAGGAAGTCCGGGCGGTCCGCGCTGGTGAGGACCGGCATGCCCTTGTGGTTGGGGGCGAAGATCGAGCCCAGGTACATTCCGAAGAGGCCCTGGTGGACGGCGATGAAGGCGACCGCCATGCCGGGCGGCAGCACCAGGAACACCACGGTCAGGTAGCAGGCGAAGTGTCCGAAGAGCAGGATCGCCTCCGCGAGCCGGTGCCTGAGTGGGCGTGTCCTCAGGGCCCGGACACTCGCCACGTGCAGGTTGAGGCTCTCCAGGGTGAGGAGGGGGAAGAACAGGTAGGCCTGTGAACGGCCGATCAGCCGGGGCAGTCCGCTGGCCTCGGCGGCCTGGGTCCGCGTCCAGACCAGCAGGTCGGGGACGATGTCGGGGTCGAGTTGTTCGTGGTTGGGGTTGGCGTGGTGGCGGGTGTGTTTCTCCTGCCACCAGCCGAATCCCATGCCGATCCCGGCGTTCGCGGCGATCCGTCCCGTCGACTCGCTCATCCTGCGCAGCCGGAACACCTGGCGGTGAGCGATGTCGTGGGTGACGAGGGCGACCTGACCGAAAACCAGAGCGAGCGCCCCGGCGACCGCCAGCGTCCACCAGCTCGCACCGATCAGGACGAAGCCGGCCCAGCCGCCCGCGTACAGGACGGCCACGGCACTGATCCGGGCGGTGTAGTAGCCGGGTCGACGGCCCATCAGGCCGCTGTCCGCGATCGTCCGCGACAGCCTGGCGAAGTCACTGCCGGCGCTCCGAGCGGGTGTGACAGGAAATTCGGTGATCACAGATGGGACCCTTTCGATGGCTGCCCGGGCCTCGCGCTCCGGAATTCACTCCACGCAGCCGTCGGCGGGGTCACGGCCGGTCCGCCTCCGAGGGGAGGCGTCCCTTGAAGCCTGCGAGAGACTTGACGTGACTGCGGGTACCCCCGAATCGGGTTCCCGCACGCGGACGCCCGTAGTGGTCCAGGCTGACGATGCGTCCGGCGTCGCCGACCACGTCGCGTCAGCCCTGCCTCACCGCGGCCTCGACACCGACCCGGGCCCGCACGACGGGCGGGAGGACTCGTCCGGGTACTCCGCGGGCTGCGCGACAGAGCATTCCCGGCGTGGCGTCGACACGCCCCGGACGGGCAGCTCACCGCTGCCCACCACACCCTCTACGCCACGTACTTCGAGCGGCTGCCGGCGCTGGACTCGGTGGGCGAACTGCTGCGGGCGGGGCGGGGAGATCGTCCTGGCGGCCTCGGCGGGCGACGCGGAAGTCTCCGCGCTGCGGAGCCGTCGACGCGGATGACTTCATCCTCCGGGTCACCAGCGCGGACGACGTCGCATGCGGCCCAGGCTGTGACGGGTGAGTGCGTGCGGCAGGGAAAGATCAGCTCCGTGCACTCGGCGGCCACCTTGCCCCCCCCGACGGCAGCTGCCGGTGTCGGGCGCGTACGGTCGGCTTTCACCTGCGGGGTGAACGAGGGCAGGCGACTACTGCAGTGCGTGGACCGCGGCTGAGAACACCGGGGGCATCCGGGATGCTGCCGGGACGATGAGGCGGGCGGTGCCGGGACGGCGGCTCGCGGCCAGCAGGGCTCCGGTCAGGAGTCGGTGGCGCCGGGTGAGGCGTAGCCAGGCGTGCTCGTACGAGTGCGGTCGCCCGGTGGCCAGGCAGCGGACGGCGGCCCCGGCGGTCGCCAGTGCGAGGGCGATGCCCTCGCCGGTGAGGGCATCCAGGTAGCCCGCGGCGTCGCCGACGAGCAGAACCCGTCCCGCTACTCTTCGTCGTACTCGCTGAAGCAATGGTCCCGCGCCGCGTACCTCCGTCACGGCCGGGCCGCGCAGCGACGCGCAGAGGGCCGGAAAGCCGGCCAGGTGATCGGCGTAGCCGCGACGGCTGCGGCTGAGGACGGCGACGCCCACCAGGTCGTCGCCGACCGGTGTCACGTAGGCCTCGCCGTGCCGGCCCCAGTGGACCTCCACGAAGTCCGACCACGGCTCGGTGCGGTAGTGCCGGCGCAGTCCGTAGCGGCCGAGGGGACGGTCCGGCAGTTCCAGCCCCAGGCGGCGGCGTACGGGGGAGTGCAGGCCATCGGCGGCGATCAGCCAACGGGCCGTGATTCCGGCGGCGGTGACCGTGTCTGCGCTCTGGTGCACCTCGCCGACCTTGCCCGGCAGCATGCGCACGCCAAGGCTGAGAGCGCGCTGGTGCAGTGCGGAGTGCAAGGTGGTGCGGCGGATTCCCAAGCCGCTTCGGCCGTGGAAGGAAGCTTCGGCGCGGCAACCACCGTCCACGTATCGGATGCCGCGCAGTTCGCGGCCGGTGACCTCGACGCCCAGTGCCCGCAGTGCGGCGAGACCGGATGGCATGACGCCTTCTCCGCAGGCCTTGTCGATGGGCGCGGTCCGGGGTTCGACGACCACGGCCTCCAGGCCGACGAGCGCGGCGTGGATGGCGGCTGCCAGACCGGCGGGTCCGCCGCCGGCCACCAGTACGTCGATCACGCCGGAGCGGCCGTGGTCGACGCGGCGGCGAGTGCTTGGTCCTCGCATCGGATGCGCACGGTGAGCAGGGCAGCGTTGAGTGCCGTGAACATGGCTGCGGTGACCCAGGCGGTGCGAACGAGGGGCAGGGCCGCGCCCTCGGCGACGACGGCCACGTAGTTCGGATGCCGCAGCCACCGCCACCGGTAGGGGCCGCTGGTCACCGGTGGCAGGCCGGGTACGACGATCACCCGGGTGTTCCAACGGGGTCCCAGGGTCGCGATGCACCACCACCGCAGTGCCTGGGCGGCCACCAGTACGGCGAGCGTCGGCCAGGCCAGGGCGGGCACGAAGGGGCGGCCGGCCAGCCACACCTCGGCCGGACAGGCGATCAGCAAGGCGGTGTGGAGGGCGACCATGGCCGGGTAGTGGCCCTGGCCGGCCTCGGTTGCGCCGTGGGCCGTGCTCCACCGTTCGTTGCGGCGGGCAACGGCGAGTTCGGCGACGCGTTCGGCGGCAACGGCGGCGACCAGCAGTCCGTACCAGATCATGTACCTGTGTCCTTCGAGGTTCGACTACCAGCGCAGGAGAACGAGTTCGCATGCGAAGCCGGGTCCCATCGCCAGCAGGACACCCGGAGTGCCCGGCGGCGGGCGGCGTTCGGCCAGGGTGTCGCGCAGTACGTGGAGCACTGATGACGAGGACAGGTTGCCCACGTCGGCCAGGTGGCGCCAGGTCACGTCGAGTGCCTCTTCGGGCAGGTCGAGGGCCTCGGTGACGGCCTGCAGGACCTTGGGGCCGCCGGGGTGGCACACCCAGGCGGACACGTCCTTCGGCTTCAGGCCGTGGTCGTCGAGGAACCCCTCGACGTCGTCGGCGAGGTAGTGGCGCACGACGTCAGGGACCTGCGGGTCGAGCACGATCTGGAAGCCGGAGTCGCTGATGTTCCAGCCTATGATCTGCCCGGTGTCCGGATACAGGTGGCTGCGGGTGTCCACGATCACCGGGCCCGCGGTCTCGTCCGGGCGGCACGGCCGGTTCGCGCCGTACGCGACGACCGCGGCGGCGCCGTCACCGAACAGTCCGGTGGCGACCAGGTTGGCCATGGAGGCGTCGTTGCGCTGGAAGGTGAGCGAGCACAGTTCGACGGACAGCAGTACCGCCACCTGGTCGGGCCGGCCAAGCAGGTAGTCGTGCATACGGGCCAGTCCGGAGGCGCCGCCGGCGCAGCCGAGGCCGAACAGGGGCAGCCGTTTGACGTCCGGCCGCAGCCCAAGGCGGCCGACGAGGCGTGCGTCGATCGAGGGGATGGCGATACCGGTGACGGAGGTGAAGATCAGCAGATCCACGTCGGCGGCGTACAGGCCGGCTGTGTGCAGCGCGTCCCGGACGGCCTTGGCGCCCAGGTCGGTGGCGGCGGCGACGAAGATGTCGTTGGCGGCGCCGAATCCTTCGAGCTCCGCGTACTGTTCCAGCGGCAGCGTCATATAGCGCGAGCGGACTTTCGTGCCGCGGTGCAGCCGGTCCAGGACCCGGCGGTCGGTGCCCCCGGGGAGACAGACGCGGGCCACCATGTCGGTGATCTCGCACTGGGTGCGACGGTGCGGTGCGAGGGCACCGTGAACGGCGGCGATCCGCGTCATGTGGTCCCGTCCGGCTATCGACTGGGATGAGCTGCTCTGCACGTGTTCCCCGGACCGCGGCTCCGCCACCACGGATCGCCCGTCCGGCTGTTCGTCCCGGGGCGCGTGCTCGGGCCGGGTGGGGCGGGGCGCCTACGATCGGCCGGGTGGGTACTCCTGAGCAGTCGACGGCCGGCGGCGCGGCCGCGGGTTGGGCCGTCCGGGTGGGTGGCCTGGCCGGGGCGTGCCACCCCGCGCCAGTCGTGACGGTCACGGGTCTGATGGCCGCGCTGGCCGTGACCGCCGGGCAGGGGGCCGCGGGTTGTGTCCTGACCGCAGCCGCGGTTCTGAGCGGGCAGTTGTCCGTCGGATGGTGCAACGACGCGTTCGACGCCCGCCGAGACATCGCCTCCGGCCGCCGCGGCAAACCCGTCGCCGACGGCAGGGTCGGTGTGGCGGAGGTGTGGGTGGCCGCATACGCCGCGCTGGCGTTGTGCGTGCCGCTCTCGTTCGCCTGTGGCCTGTGGGCGGGCGCCGTCCACTTGGCCGGGGTCGCGGCGGCGTGGGCGTACGACCTGCGGCTCAAGGCGACCGCATGGTCCTGGGCGCCGTACGCATTGGGTTTCGCCGCGCTCCCGGCGTTCGTGGCGCTGGGGCTCCCGGGACAGCCGTGGCCGGCCTGGTGGATTGTCACCGCCGGGGCGCTGCTGGGGGTCGGAGCCCATCTGGGCGACGTACTGCCGGACATCCGCGGGGATCTGGCGACGGGTGTCCAGGGATGGCCGCACCGGCTGGGCCCGGAGGGCGCGCGGCTGCTGCTGCCGGTTCCGCTGGTGACCGCGTCCGCTGTTCTGGCGCTGGGGCCTGCCGGGGACACCGGCGGATGGGGAGGGACGGCGGTCGCGGTGGCCGGCCTGGTCGCGGTGGCGGGGACGGTGCTGGGACGCCGCCGGCCGCGGGCGGCGTTCGCGGCAGCCGTTGCCGTGGCGGTGGTGGACGTGGCGTTGCTGCTGCTGCGCGGCACCAGGATCGCCTGATCGCTCCGCCGCTCCGACCGGCACATACCGGACGGAACCGCCGGCGCAGGCGGGAGTTCCCCGACCCGTGGCGGCGTTGTCGGCTCACGAGTGCTGTTCCCCGTCGTGGCCAGGTCGCGCTTCGTCTGATCCGCCGGTGCCCGTACTGAGCACAACCGTGGTGGCGATGTCGGCGGAGTCCGGTGCTTCGGCCGGTTCTGGACGGCGGCGCGGAGTGACGCGTGCGCCGACGACCAAGCCGCCCCGAACCGTCCTATCGCCGTCTCCAGCTCCAACCGCTCCAAGCCGGGCGGGATGCAGCCGACCGGCTGCGGGCGCCGGCGGGCCGGTGCGCGTACACCCCTCAGCGCCCTGCTGGGCCGCAGCTTCGCAGCGGAGGAACTCCCCGCCCGTACGGGCCTGACGGAGGACCGGGATCACCGAGGACCTGGTGGCGCCGAACGGGTATGTCGCCGACTCCGTCGGCGCCCCGGGCGGTGCGGACCGGCGGGATCTGGCACACGAGGGATTGTCTCCCCCGGGGGTTCACGCGGTTCTGCCCGGCCGCACGATGTCGGACCCGACGGTCCGGGGAGCCGTGCGTACCGGCGCCCCGCTCGGGGAATCGAGCCGACGGGTGGCGATGTGCACGCCGTCCATCAACCGGCCGCCTGACGCCTCGACCGCACCCAGGCAGAACCTGACCCACATGTTGAGCTGCGCCTCCTTGGCCACGCGCAGACGCGAGTACAGGAGGTCGACCAGACGGCTCCCGGCACGTGCCCACAGCTCCACCTCGAACTCCAGCGGTGCGCCGTCACCGCCGCATGCCCGGAAGTGGATCTGTCCAGCTTCCATGTGGCCGCGCAGGGTCACCAGACAAAGACGGTCCCGGTCGCGGCGGACGACTCTCACGGGCCCGTTCCAGGGGCCCGGAATGACCACCACGAGTTCGTCCGCGAGGCCCAGTCCGCCCACCCGGGCGGGCGCCTGCTGGGAGCGTATGCCCACAACCTCCGAGGGCACGAAGCGGCCGAAGTCCTCGCAGAGCCGGAGGATGAGCCGTTCGGCATCGAGTTGAGGCGAGGCGATGCGCACCATGAAGCGCCGGTGGAACAAGGGGCCGTAACCGTCCTCCGAGAGCTGCACCCGGTTGTCAAGCATTGTCTCGGGCACCCGCGGCGGGCGGTCCCGGTCATCTCCACGTCGCTCGCCTCCGCGGTGGAGGGGAGTCGTAGCCCACAGGTAGCGCCACGTGACCAGGATCGTTCCCAGCGCCCATTGTGCGAGGACGGTGAGCGCGCGTGGGTGGCAGTGTGACACGGGGGCTTCCTTCGCCTTCAGTATTTTATGCCCTGGAATGCGCATATTCGTCTGAGTACCCGGTACTGGGAGGGTGACACGCACGCACGGAAAGAGGGAGGTCCACATGGTGATTCGGATCCTGTACGGTGCCGGCCTGCGCCGTACCCATTTCCACCTCGTTTCGTTCGCCGCGATCGGCCTGTGCGTCGCTCTCTGGGTCCGCGCCAAGACCTCCGACCAGGAGCAGCGGGGCAACGCCGAGCGACGCGCGCTGTTCGTCGGGCTGTGGCCTCCCATGCTGTGGCTCATCGGTGAGGCGCTGCGGGAACCGCAGTGACATCCGTCGCCTCCCGCGATCGCGTCTTCGGACGCGTCGACGCGGCTCGTGTCCTGCGGGACCTCGCGGACGCTCGCGTCAACTACGCGGTCGAGGAGGTGCGGCGCCCGGCCTGGAACATCGACACGTACAGTGCGTCCCTGCCGGCGGAAGGTCCCGGGCTTCCGGACCCGGGCGGAACGTGGGAGCGGGCCTGCCGGTTCGTCCGGGACTACGAGTTCTCGCCTCCGCGGATCGTGCGGGCGGTGTACGACCCGGAGCAGCCCCTGCTCGGCCGGGACATGTTGCTCGAAGCGCGCTTCTACGGTCTGCATTTCTATTGCGGGGTACGTGTCACCGAGGTCGTCGACCGGTGGCGCGGCGATGTCCGTGTCTGGGGATGGGCGTACGAGACTCTGGAAGGACACCTCGAACGGGGAAAGGTGGCCTACGAGGTGGTGAAGCGCTGCGACACGGGCGAGGTGAGTTTCGTCGTCTCCTGTTATTCGCAGGGTTCCCCGGCCCTGGGCCGAGTCGTCCGACTCGGTTGGCAGCTCTTCGGCCGGCCGACCCAGTCGCGTTTCTACCGGGAGTGCATCGCGCGTCTTCAACGCTTTGTGGAGTGCGCCCCGGACCAACCCCCGGGGCGGTCGACACGGACGGGGCAGCTCGTGTGGGCGCCGTCCGACGCCCGGGCGTATCGCCTCGACGCCCTCGCGATTCACCGGGTAGCCCCCGGCTGAGCACCGATGGCTCCGCCCGCCTCGGCGAAGAACGGGCTGCCGTCTGGGACGCCGGACGCACTGTGGGCTGGCTCAATGCGAGGGAGCGCCTCACGCGCGTGGCTTCCAGGGCACACCCGGGACTCCTGCGGCCATCCAGGCGCGGCGGCCGCACACGGGCAGGGCGCGCAGTGCGGACACATGGTTGAGCCGGGCGGGGATACCCCAGTGGTATGCGACGGACAACGGGACCCAGACAGCAGGCCGAGAGACATACGCCGGACAGGCCCACCGCACTTCCGAAAGGGTCCCTCTGGGCAGTGGTAAAGGGCACGGCCAGGGAATTCCAGAATGACGAACTAGCCGACCGTGCCGCGGCGTTGACGTACTACGGAATCCTGTCACTCTTCCCGGCGCTGCTGGTTCTGGTGTCGCTGCTCGGTATCGCCGGCAGGTCGGCGACCCAACGGGTCCTGGACAACGTCGAGAAACTGGCGCCGAGTTCGGCCCGGGACGTCATCACCGACGCGGTTCGGCAGCTTCAGGCGTCCGGCGGCATCGGCTCGATCGTCGCTTTGGCCGGCGTCGTGTTGGCCGTGTGGTCGGCCTCCGGCTACATCGCGGCGTTCATCCGCAGTGCCAACGTGGTGTACGACATGCCCGAGGGCCGGCCGATGTGGAAGGTGCTGCCGATCCGGGTCGGCGTCACCGTGGTACTGCTGGTCCTGACGGTGGTGAGCGCGTTGATCGTGGTGTTCACCGGTGGTCTGGCCCGCGCCGCCGGTTCGGCGCTGGGGATCGGGGGCTTCGCCCTGAAGGTGTGGTCGATCGCGAAGTGGCCGGGGCTGGTCGTGATGGTCATGGCCATGGTGGCGATCCTGTACTGGGCGGCGCCGAACGTGAAGGGCCGCGGCTTCCGGTGGGTCACTCCGGGCAGTGTGCTGGCCCTGTTGCTCTGGATGATCGCCTCGGCGGGCTTCGCGTTCTATGTGGCGCACTTCGCGTCGTACAACAAGACGTACGGCACGCTCGCCGGGGTGATCGTTTTCCTGATGTGGCTGTGGATCAGCAATATCGCGGTCCTGCTGGGCCTGGAGTTCGACGCGGAGCTGGCCCGCCAGCGTGCCGTCGTCGGCGGACTGCCCAAGGGCGAAGAGCCGTACCTCCCGCCGCGTGACACCCGCGCCTGGAGCGCGGAGGAACACCGTCGCCTTGACTGAAGCGGTCCGCGACACAGACGCCGGCCCAGCGCATGTGGAGACCGCGCACGGTCAGCGGCGCCTCACATGAACGTCGGGGTCACCCTCACGCGAATCCCACCGCTCGCGTCCTTTGCGCGTACCACAGCGATCTCGCACTGCGGATGCCCCAGGCCAACGCTTGTCGGTGGTTCGTCGCGGGACCGGTACCTCAGCGCCCAGGTATTGCCGCCTGCAGCAGCGGGCGAAGCCCTCACCTGCCTGACCGCCGCGGACGTCTCGCCGTTGCCGGCCGTGCAGTACGCAGCACAGCGATCGCGCCATCGCGACGACGCCGAAGAGCTGACCCAGGAGGTACGCGCGGATCTCTTCCTCGCATTGAGGCGGGAAGACGAAATGTGTCACCCGGGTGATCCGCAGTGGCATGGTCCTACGCCGTGCCGCAAGTCAGCGCCGGGCGACCTCCCTTGTCAACGGAGCGTTGGCACTGAGGGGTTCGGTGAGCGGGGCAGGGGTTGGCGGAGCCCAGCCGGAGGCTTCGGCCGACTCGGCCGCCGGCGGGATGCGGTCCTCCCGCCAGGACAGGCCCAGCATGGTGGCGAGCAGGACGAAGGGGGCGAGCCGGAACGATCAGCGCGTACACGTGTACCGCCTGTCGTGAAGTGCGTGCGACGTGACGGGCAGCAACAGGTGCCCGCAGGAAGCGCATCGATGCCGCGCCGGGATCGAGTACGGGACGGATCCCGGCACTGATGCGCGAGGTACGCCCTCGGAGGAGCGCGAGAGGTGATCGACGCTGCCGGGGGGCAAGGGCCGCACCATGCACGCTAGTCCCCGAGGTACTCGCCGGGCAGCTGTCAAGTGGCCAATCGGGTCCCGCCGGTTCGGCCGGAAGCCGCGGACACGGGTCGCTATCCGTAACCTCCATGGAGGGCTAGGCTGTTCGAACAGGCCCCGGCCCCCGGCACTGATGCGTTGCTCCGCTCCGGGGAGGCCCGCCGTGTTCGTTCTGCTTGTCGTCCTGATCGTGGTCCTGCTCGGCCTCGGCTTTCTCCATCCTCTTTGGTGGGTGGCCGCGGCCGTGCTGCTCTTCGGCCTCTCCCGCTACGGCCGTGAGCCCAGGGGAGGCTGGATCCGCGGCGACAGGTCCGACGACCTTGGTGACTACCGCGACTACCGGGAACGGCGCGACCGTCAGGACCGCTGGGACCGTCGCTACAACCGTCAGAACCGGGCGCGCTGGCGGCGCGATGACCGTCGGGACGACAACCGCCGTGGGTGACCGGTGAACCGGTCCGGCATCCAGGGAATCCTGGGCGGTTCTTCTCGTCACTCCGGGCGTGTTCTTCGTGGGGAGGGGCACCTCGTGAACGAGGGCGTACCTCACAGCGCGATCGCCTCTCCATGAGTGGCCAGCGGCGCGCCAGCGCCACTACGTCCTGACCCGCCTGGTCCTCCACCGAGGCCGCGGTCCTCAGCCCCCCATTCCAGGGGGTGTTGCTACCGTCACTTCACCCGGAGACGTGACCTCGGGCACCAACATCCTCGAACTGTCCGCTGGATATGGGTAGTTGGAGAAGTCCACGCTCGTCGATGCTGCTGATCCCGCGGTTCGCCCTCTACCCGTTCGGATACCAGCACCCCCACAGTGTGGGCTTCCGGGTCCACGACGCGGCGGACCGGCTCTCGGGCCGGTCACGCAAACTGTTCACGCACTCGGGTGACTGGCACATCGTGGTCGACTACGCCCACCGCCCGGCGAACGGACGACCGGTGGACGACTTGCCGCGACACAGATCTTCTCACTCCCGGTGACTGCCCGGGACCGGGCGGTGATCAGCCGTGGACACGTGACCCGTCGGGGTCGAAGCCCGCTCGTGCCGGCCAGTTGTCCCGCCGTTCCCGCGCCACTGCCGCACGACTGCCGATCCGCTCGCCGCCGGAGCCGACGCGTTCTCCGCTCAGAGGCAAGACGGGGGCGACCGGCTGGACAGGGACGGTCAGTTCGGGCTGCGCGGAGCGTGAGCCGATCCGGCGCGCGTACTCGCCGTCGGGTTCCCTGCTCTGGTGCTCGAAGAAGCGGAGCATCTCCACGGGGAACGGCATGACGAGCGTGCTGTTCTTCTCCACCGAGACGTCCACGACGGTCTCAGCAGGCACAGTTGCGGTGCTCCGGGGGTGTCGGCCATGGTCGCGGCGGCGTCGGTCAGCTGCTGGGACGCCTGGAACCCTCCGGAAGGGCGATGTCCTTGATCTCGACGCGTTCGATGCGCAGTCCCCAGGCCAGGCGCCGCCAGCACGTCATGCCCGACCCGAAGCCCAGCTCCTGAGGCAAGTACTCCCATTGGGTGCCTGTGTGCAGGACGAAGGGAATCCCGCGCAGTGCTTGCCGGTCCGGCACTCGAGGTCTGCCCTCGACCAGCTTCGGCGCCGGCACGGGCAGCAGCGGTTCGATGAGCGACCACAGTTCATCCGACACGATCCACGGCCGCGACTGACGTTTCCCCACGACCGATTCGACGAGCAGACAAGCCCACAGTCGCATGATCAGCAGGTTTTGTCAGAGCCAGTAGGCCGTTGTGCCGGCTCGCGAACACGGCCTCGTCTGCTTCGATCCGCAGGGAGAATACCTCCGGTCGTGAGCCGCCCTGTGCGGGGCGAGCGCGGTCGGCCCGGGCGTCGTCCTGGTGTGTCGTTCGGTGACCGTGGCTGCGACCACGACAGGTACCGCCGCCTCGTTCGCGAGCTCGGCGTGGAGACATTGACGGCGCGACGTGGCACCGAACACGGTTCCGGACGTGGAACCCAACACTGGGTTGGCGAGCGCGCCTTCGCTCACCCGCAAGCGGTCGCCTCTACCCGGCGCGGTTCCAGGAGCGGCCGCTCAGGAGGCATCGGTCAGCCGGTGCAGGGGTGTGCCGTGCGCCCAACTCCTCAGGCGCGGGCCGTCGATGAGGTGGATGTCGCCCTGGCGCCGCGCCCATTGGACGTCACGGTGGCTGAAGGTCCCCCGGTGTACAACGAGCCGCAGAGTGGTGCCCGTCCGGCGTGCGGACCGCGCGGACGCGTCCTCGTCGGGCAGGGGCTCGGCCACTGGACGGAACGCCACTTCTATGCGGTGGCCCTGGCCGTTCCGTGCGCGAACCCGTGGCCGATCCTGCCGGGTGGACGGCGGGAGAACCACCCAGCCGTCCCGGCGCAGCATCCGGGACACGGCCAGGATGAGCCCGTCCGTGTCCAGTTCCGCGAGTTCCTCGGGCGTGTAGTGCCCCAGGCGGCGACGGGCCAGCGGACGGTGGTGCCGGACCACGACCGGGGTGGCGACGGCGAGGAGCGCCAGCGCCGCCACGAGCACGCCGGCCCCGAGCGCCCGGTAGGCCACCGCGACGCCCGCCACCACCCCGCACACCACCGCCACGACGCCCGCGAACGCGGGCATCACCTCGCGCAGGGTCGGCCCGTAACGCCCCTGGTCGCGCAGGGCACGGATCGCGAGTCGCCGCCGGCTCCGGCGTGACGGTCCCCTCTCGGCCTCTGGTCCCCTCCATGCCACCCGGGTCGGCTCCTCCCACCCCGCGTGCGCCGATGTACCTGCCGGAGGGATACCCAGCTGTGACGTACCCGTCGTGCGGAGGGCGGGATCCGGCCATGAATCCGGCCGAAGTCTTTCGGCGCACTCGCCGGTGAGCCTCTTCCCCGAGAGCTTCGTCAGCCTCGCTGATGCGGCCCGGATCCGCCACCGGTTCATCCGGGCGGAACAACTCGCCCAGCAGGTTGCCGGTGCGGGCGACACCGATGCCATCGCCCGGCCTGCCGAGATCGAACGGATGAACCGCGCCGAGTGGGAAGCCGGCCTGCTCCTGGAGCAGGCCGCGGACGCGGGCAGCACCAATGCTCTGATCCGACTCGCCGTCATGAAGGCGAAGGCCGGCCACCGCCATGAGGCCGAAGATCTTACGGTGCAGGCCGCCGCCGCGGGCGACACGCGCCCGCTCGTCCGACTGGCCGAATTGCGAGAACTGGCAGGAGTCACACAAGGAGCGGAACGACTGGGACGGTTGGCCGCCACGGCGGGGGACACGTCGGCCGTCGTCCGGATTGCGGAGATCAGGGAGACCGGCGGCCGCATCGCGCGCAATGAGGCTCGGCGTCTCCACCAGCGTGCCGACCGGGCGGGAGACGCGAGCGCCCTCGCCCGCCTCGCCGCCGCGCGGGAGACAGCCGGCTGCCGGGAAGAAGCCGGGCAAGTCGCCCGGCGCGCGCGGCAAAAGCCGACCCCGGTCAGCCGGCGTCGCCGCTTCTTGGCGATCTGCGGCTCGAACGTGCTCGTGTGTCACCTGGGACCTTTACCTCGACCGGCCCGACGTCGGTCAGCACGGTCCTGGCCCGGCCTGCGTTGCGGGAGTTGCCACTGCCCCGGCCGGCTGAGTCGTGCTTCTCATAGCCGAGGTGATCAGTGATCTCACCTTCCGGGGCGGACTCCAGGACCTGCATGGTCAGCTGCAGTCCTTCCGACCAGGCCCGCCGCCTCCGAAAATTCCAAAGGGAAGCGCCGACTCCACCGATTCCGGCCTACCGTGACCGCCCCTTGAGGTCGTTCCGTCTCTTCGGTGATGGCGCTTCTCACTGAGGAGCGACCGGCGGTCGGTACGGCCTGGCATCTTGTACGGGTTGCATGCACCCGTAGAGATCGGAACCCGAAGTGCTGCCCGCTGTCACTCGTCATGGTGAGTTCGCCGCACTGGTCATAAGAACTGACTTCAGTGATGAGACGGTCTGGCAAGCCGTACGGGAGGAGTTGTTGAGAGTGTGGGGCGATGGTGACTACGAGCCCCACGTCCACATCGTCGACGATCCGGTCTGGACCGGCGCCACACCCGATGACGTGATCACGGCCGTGTCAGCGGACGAGGACCTGAGCGTGGTCTTCCTTGCCGACCGCACAACTATGCGAGACCACCAACATCCGCTGCTGGCCGTGGCGGTCCTGACCAGGGACGAGTGCGAGAGCGACGAGGAGTTCGAGGCATACGGCGGATCGGTTCGCACCATTCCCGCCGGCATTCACGACATCCACGCGAATCTGGCGATCGCCAACCTGGACTTCGCAGATGTCGCAGAGGCGGCCCGGACCGACCCCGCAGAGATCTTTCGGTCCTTCTAGAGGCTCACCACGGGCCCGGTCGGACGCCCCGCCAAGCGCACCGCGAAGGAGCTCTGCACGCCCTGTACGGCAGCTGCTCGGACGATGAACAGGCCTTCGGCCGCTCCCATAAGCTCGGCACAAGGACGACTGGCATACACGCGATGGGGGGAGCGGCTGTTCCTGATCCGAGCGTGCAGGGGCGTCTTTGCTGACCTCTCGCAACGAAGTTCGTCCAGCTGGATCTTCTGGAGAGTGAGGTTCGCTCCGGCTGCCCCAGTACTGTGGCTTTGCATGACCGACTCTGAGATCGAGATCACCGCAGACCTGGTCCGCGAGCTGCTGAGGGAGCAGCATCCGGATCTTGAAGGGCTGGCCATCCGTGAGGTTGCGGGTGGCTGGGGCAACCAGATGTGGCGTCTTGGGGATGAGTTGGCTGTGCGTATGCCGCGCATGGAAGGTGCCACGGGTCCCTTGCGCAAGGAGTGCCGGTGGCTGCCTGTCGTGGCCCCGCGTCTTCCGCTCCCGGTTCCGGTGCCTGTGCGGATCGGCGAACCGTCCGTGCGCTTTCCGAGGCCGTGGAGTGTGATGACGTGGGTCGGTGGCGAGCCACTCGACTACACCTCGATCAGTCGCGGCGACCACGCGGCCGACACTCTGGCGGGCTTCCTCAGGGCGCTCCATGTGGCGGCGCCCGCTGAGGCGCCGGCCAGTTCGGACCGTGGCGGTCACCCCAAGGAGTACACGGGCGCCTTCGAGAATTTCTTGCGGGCCATTGTCCCCGGCGGCTTTTCCGCCGATGCACGGGCCGTGTGGGACGTCTGGGACGATGCCGTTGCGGCCCCCGAGTGGGAGGGCCCGCCGCTATGGCTGCACGGTGACCTCCATCCCGCGAATGTCGTCGTCTCGGACGGGACGCTGTCGGGCGTGATTGATTTCGACGCCATGTTCGCCGGCGATCCAGCATGGGACCTGACGGCCGCGTGGCTGCTGCTTCCCGCGGGCGCCGGCTCACGGTTCTTCGAGGTGTACGCGCGGGCGGACGAGGCGACGATCCGGCGCGCCCGAGGGTTGGCTGCCATGAAGAGCCTCTTCCTCATCCTGATGGGCCAGAACGGGGAGCAGGGACTTCCGGGCGGCAAGCCGACGTGGGGACCCGCAGGCCGGGCAGCGCTCGATCGTGTGCTGACAGCGTGACGCGGACACGGAGTATCGCTACGTAGCCCCAACCGGAATGACCCGGCCACCGCCCCAATCAGCTGCCGCGGCTTCCATGTCTCCGGCCACACAGCCTGCGTCAAGGACGCCTGGCGGGAGGCGGCCATGCGGGTGTTCGCTGAGTCCACCGACCTGCGGGTGCGCCACCGTGTCCTGCGGGGCCTGCCCACCTCGCGTGCGGTATACCCGCCGCAGAGCAATTGTCAAGACTTGTGGGTGGAGCTCAGTTCGGATTGCCGGCGCGCAGGGCGACCTTCAGCCGCGTGAACGCTGTCGGAGTCGGCCGTTGAGCCAGGGTGTTCTTGATCTGCTGGGCGATCTCCCCAGGGGTGTTCTTGCTCGTGTCGCATTTGATGTCGTAGATGCCGTGCGCGTGGACCTGCTCGAACTGCCGCGCGGCAAGACCTGGCGTCCGGTCGCCGCGGATCTGCTCCCTTCGCTCCAGCTCCGGCAACGGGCAGTGAACGCCGACGAGAACGACGTTCTCGGCAGTGAAGAGGGCGAGGCAGTCGAGGAGGCGCCAGCGCTGGCTCAGCACGTGGTCTACCACGACGTTGTTGCCGGCCACGGCCATCCCGGCGACGGCGCGGTGGAAGCCCATGGCGGTTCGGTCGATCTCGGCCTGCAGGTGGTCGTCGGGGATGTCCCGATCAGACCGCATCGCATGGAAGGCGTCCACCGGCATGTGAAAGAACGATGCGTCCAGGATCTGGAGAAGCTCTCGGGCGATGCTCGACTTTCCTGAGCTCGAAGTTCCGTTCAGGAAGATGATCAGCCCGCCCGGCCGCTGGTCAGGTACTTCAAGACCGCGGGTCTCGCTGCTGGGGGCCTTGGCCGGGACCGCTTCGTTTCGTTGTGCATCGTCATGCGACATGGGCGGATGATCTCGAAGGTAGTGGCAGGAGCGCCACCTGAACTCATGCCGCTTCGGTCTCCTCTCGCTCGACCAGGACGCCGTTCTCGAAGCGCGCGCCGGCGCGGACCAGGGGCACCAGATGGGCTCCGGTGATCGCGCGCCATCGCGCCTGGGCGGACTCGACCAGCTTGAACACCGTCGCGAGCGCGGCCGCCGGGCTGCCGGCGCTGCGGGTGACCTTGGTGCGGAGCTTGACGGTGGAGAACGTCGACTCGATGGGGTTGGTGGTCCGCAGGTGGTGAGCTTGTTCCGCTTTGACGGACACCATCGGTGTGGTGGTCAGGCTGCGAGTGCGGTCTCGTATTCGGCGGGACTGCGGTAGCCGAGGCTGCTGTGCAGTCGGTGCAAGTTGTACCAGCCTTCGATGAAGTCGAAGATCGCGGTGCGGGCAGCGGCCCGGCTGGGCCAGGTGCTGATGTCGAGCACCTCCCGTTTGATGGTGGCGAAGAATGACTCGGCGAGTGCGTTGTCCCAGCACTGACCGGTCCGGCCGACGGACAGGCGGACGCCGAACTCCGTTGCCAGGGAGGCGAATTGCTGGCTGGTGTACTGACAGCCGCGATCCGAGTGAAAGATCACCGGCCGCGTGGGACGACGCTGTCGGCAGGCCGCCAAGAGGGCGTCGGCGACCAGATCGGTTCGCAGGTGGTCGGCCGTCGCCCAGCCGACC
>NZ_JBVHQD010000025.1:0-137025 GCF_055567595.1 Streptomyces sp. NPDC026515 | reverse complement strand
GCCTCGTGGAGCCGGCGGGTGCGGCCCAGGTACTCGACGGCGTCGGTCAGCAGCGCGATACGGCGCGGGTCGTGCCGGGGCAGCAGGCCCGCGATCCGCCGGGCCAGGTCCGCCGCCGCGTCCGGCGCCGAGGACGACATGTCCCGTACGGCGGTGGTCAGCGTGGTCACGGCCTGGTCGTCGACCGGGCCTCCCGACATCACGACGTGCCAGGCCACCTCCGCGGGGCGTGCTCCGGTGCCGCGCAGGCTGTCGGCCGCCTCCCGGTGCAGGGCGGTCCGGACCGCGAGCGGCAGGTTGTCGTGGACCGCCTGCCGGGTGAGGTCGTGGCGGAAGGCCAGCCGCGGGCCGTCGCCCGAGAGCAGTCCGGCGTTCAGGGCCGTGTCGACGCCGGACAGCAGGCTGCCGACCTGTCTGCCCATCATCCGGGCGGCGGTGCCGAGGTCGAATTCACGGCCGAGGACGGAGCCGATCTGGAGCAGGTGCACGGCGTCGTCGGGGAGCCGGTCTATCCGCGCGGCGACACCGCGGCGGAAGGAGACCGGAATGCCGTCCCGCGAAAGGCCGGTCTCGCCCGGCTCCATCCCGGCGACGTCGGAGTCGGCGAAGCCGCGTACCAGCTCGATGGCGAGAAACGGGTTGCCCGCGACGCCGCGCAGAAGCCGGGCCAGCCCGGGTGACGGTGTCGCCCCGAGGACGTCGGACGCGATGTGCTGGAGTTCCCGCTGCGGCAGGGGGCCCAGGGTGAGCCACCGGGCGCCGAGACGTTCGAGGTCCTCCCGGACCCTGGCCAGGATCGGCCGCTCGGCGTCCGACCGTACCGCCAGCACCCACAGAATCCGTGCTGCCGCCAGTCGCCCCGGCAGAGTGCGCAGCACGAAGAGCGTGGCCGGATCGGCCCACTGGGCGTCGTCCACGAGGACGGCCACCGGTGCGCGCTGCGCCCGCTCCTCCAGGGCGTCCGCGATGGAGTCCAGGAGCAGGAGCCGCTGGTCGTCCGCGGCCGCGGGGGCCCGGTGGGATCCGTCGGAAGGCTGCAGGGCGGACTGCAGGGCGGCTCCCGCCGCGTACTGGTCGAGTTCGTCGGCCCGTACCGAGACGACGTCGTACCCGGATCGCCGTGCCATCCCGTCCAGCTCGGCGAGGAACCGGCTCTTGCCGACGCCGGCCGTGCCCTCCACGACGACGCAGGCGCCCCGTCCGCCGCGGGCCACGTCCAGTGCCGCACGGGCCGCCGAGATCTCACGGTCCCGTCCCCGCAGGCGCGGCCCGGTCATGGCCCGGTTCCCGCGCCCACCGGCCTCGTCGCCCGCGGGGTCTGTGCTGTGCATGGGAAAAGCATGGCGCACGGTCACATCGGGCCTCAACGCCAGTGCCGCGGTGACCACCGCTTTCACCCGGGTGAAAGCCTCTGCCGCGCCGTCGGCTCACCCCGTCCGGACACATGCTGCGTGCCATCCGGATCTCATGCCCCTGGAGAGGAGTACGACGTGCGTACAGGCAAGGAGTACCTGGCGGCGCTGAACGACGGCCGCACGGTGTGGGTGGGCGACGAACTCGTCGACAACGTGGCCACGCACCCGAAGACCCGGGCGTACGCCCGGAGTCTCGCGGCCTTCTACGACCTTCACCACCGCCCGGACCTCCAGGACGTCATGACGTTCGTGGACGAGGACGGCGTACGGCGGTCCATGACCTGGTTCCAGCACCGCTCCGCGGACGATCTGCGGCGCAAGCGGGAGTACCTGGAGACGGTGCAGCGCGAAATGGGCGGCGGGGCCGTTCCCCGCACACCGGACGTGAACAACTACGTCCTGCTGGCCTACGTCGACGACCCGGAGCCCTGGAGCAGCCAGTCCGTCGGGACCGACGGACGGGACCTCACCAAGGGGCTCCTCGACTTCTGGGACGAGGTGCGCGACGGCGACCTCAACGCGACGCCGGCCTTCGTCGACCCGCAGGCGGACCGCTCACGTGACTCCGCCCAGGCCGAGTCCCCCGCCCTGAGGGTGGTCGCCACCTCGGACGAGGGCATCACCGTACGGGGTGTCAAGGCGATCAGCACCGGCGCGGCCTTCGGCGACTGGATCCACATCGGTGTCTTCTACCGGCCCGGCATCGTCGCGGAGCAGATCATCTACGGGGCGGTGAAGCCCAGCACCCCCGGGGTCACCGTCATCTGCCGCGAGAGCAACGTCCGCGACGGCGAGGACGTGGAGCACCCGCTCGCCTCCCAGGGCGACGAACTCGACAGCATCATCGTGTTCGAGGATGTGCTCATCCCCTGGAACCGGGTCTTCCACATCGGCAATCCGCAGCACGCGGCGCTGTACCCGCAGCGCGTCTTCGACTGGCTGCACTACCACTCGCTGGTACGGGCGACGGTCAAGGCCGAGCTGATGCTCGGTCTGGCCCTGCTGATCACCGAGCACATCGGCACCTACCAGCTGCCGCCGGTCCAGGCCCGGATAGCCAGGTTCGCCGGTTTCCACCAGTCGCTCAAGGCGCACGTGGTGGGTTCGGAGGCCCAGGGGTTCCACACGCCCGGCGGCACCTTCAAACCGAACGTCCTGATGTTCGACTTCGGGCGGGCGTACTACATCGAGCACATCACCGACATGGTGCACGAGCTCATCGACCTGGCCGGCCGGGCCGCGCTCATCTACCCCACCGAGGGGCAGTGGCAGCGACCCGAACTCAGGCCGTGGCTGGAGGCCCTGCAGACGGGACCGGTCGGGCGGCCGCACGACCGGCTGAAGATCAGCCGTGTCATCCGCGACATGTTCCTGTCCGACTGGGGCGACCGCATCGGCGTCTTCGAGAACTTCAACGGCACGCCCCTGCTGGCCATCCGCACGCTCACCATGAAGCGCGCCGAGATGTCCCCGAGCGGTGCCATGGCGGACCTCGCGCGCAAGGTCTGCGGTATCGACAGCGTGAGCGACGAGGGGGAGTCCGCGTACCGGGCCCAGGCGAGCTACGCCCGGCACCAGGACGCCCCACGCCAGGAGGTCTAGCACGATCCGCCCGCCGGGCCGGACACCCGGCGGGCCTCGGTCAGGGTCTCCCCCGCAGTCGTCGAAACGGGTCACAGCACACCGCATTCGCGGGCCCTGGTGACGGCCTCGCTCCTGTCGTGGGCGTCGAGCTTGCGGAAGATCGCGCGTACCTGTGTCTTGACGGTGTTGTGGGACACGTACAGCTCGGAGGCGATCTCACGCAGGGTCAGCGAGCCGGACAGGGCACGCAGTACTCGCCGCTCCCCCAGCGAGAGGTCCTGGGGCCGGGGACCGAACGGTACGACCGCCGGCTCCCCGGCGGCCCGGCCGAGCAGGCCCGCCAGGATGCCGGGCGACTCGCATCCGGCCGCCTCCCGCTCGGCCGCCTCCCGGGCGCCGCGCGCGGCGTGCGTGTCGTGCCGTGCGCTCTCCAGGCGCGTCCGTGTGAGGTGGCACAGCGCGCGTATGTGGGGTTCGCTCGCCGTCCGGGACGAGTCCGCCAACACCGCTTCCGCATCGGACAGCGCCCGGGCGGCCTCGTCCAGGCGTGCCTCCTCGAGCAGCAGGCCGGCCCGGCCGACGTAGGCGGGGACCGAGACGAAGTGCCGGTGCAGACCGGCTGACGCGATCTCCTGGAGTGCCTCGTCACCGAGGACCGCGGCCCGTTCACGACGCCCGGCCAGCAGGGCGCCCAGGGCCCGCAGCCCCAGGGCGCGGACGAGGGCCAGGCCGTGTCCGGCGGCGTGGGCGTCACGGGTCGCCTCGCCGAGCAGCGCCTCCGCGTCCTCGTACCGGCCGGTCCACAGGAGCGCGGCGCCACGGGCGGTACCGGCCAGGGCACGCCAGGAGGTCAGCGGCCGGGTGCCGGTGACGGCCGACTCGCCGAGCCGGCCGGCGGTCAGTACCTGTCCCGTCAGACAGCAGGCCACCGCGCGGGCGACGGCGGCCGCCTCGCCGACCGTGCCGCCCTCCCCGACGGTCTCGGCTCCCGTCTCCCGTAGCAGGGCAACGTCCAGCCAGCGGCCGGCCGTCGCCGGTGTGCCCGCGGCCAGGGCCGTCATCGCCGCCACGACGCACAGGCGCGCGTCGGCGCTCACCGTGCGGCGCGGCAGCAGGTCCAGCCACCGCGAGACGCGCGCCCCGTGGCCCGCCGAGATCTCCTTCTCCCACCCGTCGAGCACCGCCGCGACGGCCGCCGGCTCGTCTCCGCTCCGTGTCCAGTGCCGTACGGCCTCGGTCGTCCGCCCCTGCCGTGCGTACCACTGAGCCGCCGACCGGTGCAGGGCCGCGACGGTGTCCGCGCCCTCGGACGCGAGGACGTCGAGGAGCAGCGCGGCCAGTGCCGGGTGATGGCGGTACGCCGACGCCTCCGTGGCGACGGGCACCAGCATCTGCACGGTCCGGGCGAGTTCACGCAGCAGGACGCCCGCCCGGTCGCCGGCGAGGGCCTGGCACGGTCCGGCACCGAGTTCGTCGAGCACACTGGTGCGGAGCAGGAACCGGCGCTGTTCGGTGGTGAGCCGGTCGAGGACCTCGGTGGCCAGGTACTCGGTGACCGCCCGCCCGCCGCGGGCCCTGCGTCCCTCGACGCCGGCCGCGTCGCCGGCGCGGGCCAGGGCGCGCCCCAGGATGCACAGTCCGGCGGCCCATCCCTCGGTGGCCTCGTACAGTGCGCGCGAGTCGGCCGCGGTGGGGGCGGATCCGAGCAGAGCGGTGAGCACCGACCGTGCCTCCTCAGGAGTGAAGGCCAGGTCGTGCAGGTCGAGTTCGGCGACCAGGCCACGGGCGCGCAGGGCCGGAAGGGGGCCGCCGGGAAGGTGCCGGGTGGACAGGACGACACGGAAGCCGTGCGGCAGCCGGGTCAGGAAGTCCCCGAGGGTGCGCTGCGCGTCGGCGTCCGTGACGGTCTCCAGTCCGTCGAGGACCAGGGTGAGCGGTGCCGCCGTGCCCACCGCCGTCAGGAGGGCGGGGAGGGTCTCGTCCAGGCACGAGCCGGCCGTCCACCCGCCCTCGTCGAGGCGGACGGGCAGGTCCGCCCGTACCTGGTGCAGCGCACGCATGATGCCCGACCAGAGCCGTTCCGGGGCGTTGTCGTAGCCGTCCAGGCTGAGCCAGGCGCACGCGCCGCGGGCCGCCGGGTCCCGGTCCCGCCACCACTCGGTCAGCAGCACCGTCTTTCCGGCACCGGCCGGGGCGGAGACCACCACCACGGGCTCCGTCGCCGCGTCGAGCCGGTGCAACAGCCGCGGGCGCGTCAGCAGATGCGGGGGCTGGACCGGAGGGCGCAGTTTGAAGGCCGGCACGGAACTGGTCATGTCACTTCCCCTGGAGTGGGTCGAAACGGGCGGGTGCCCCCGACGTCCGTGGCTCTCCCGCGAGAGCCGGACGTCGGGGGCGTCGCAGGGTCCATGGACCGCGGTCGCCGCCGCGGCCTAGCGCGAGGCCCTGAGCGCGCCGAAGCCGCCGGCGAAGTGCACCAGCGGCCGGCAGTCCACGCGGTGCGCGCAGTGGCGCACGGCGCCGACGAAGATGGTGTGATCGCCACCGGGGAGCGCCTCGGCGACGTCGCAGACGACGGCCGCGATGGCGTCCTTCAGCACCGGCACACCGTGGTCGTCGGCGGTCTCGACGCCCGCGAACTTGTCCGGCTTGGAGGCGGCGAAGTTCCGCGCCAGGGCTTCGCCGTCCTCGCCGAGCACGTTGACCGCGAACCGGCCGTGCTCCGCGATCGCGGTCCGCGTGTACAGGTGGTTGCCGATGCACACGAGGAGTTGGAGCGGGTCCAGGGAGAGCGCGGAGACGGCACTCGCGGTCATGCCTATGGGTGTGTTTCCGGAGCGTGTGGTGATCACGCTGACACCCGTGACGAGCCGGCCCATCGTGGCCCGGAAATCTACTGCGGTGTCGAGGATTTCGGTCATCGGAGCCTCCGTGTCGGTCGGGGGTGGATGTCGGTGTGCGGTCAGTCCGCGGGGAGGGCTTCGAGGACGAAGGTGCGGCGCAGCAGGGTGTACGGCACGTCGGTCAGGCCGCGGCGGGGACCGGTGCCGGGCTCGTAGGTGTCGTAGGACTCCAGCAGTGACTGCTTGACCCCGAACACCGGGTCCGTGTCGAGGTACGGGTCGTCGGAGGGGAAGAGCATGGTGGTCACGCGCTGGAATCCCGTGGCCTCGATCAGCAGGTGCAGGTGGGCGGGACGCATCAGCGACCTGCCGGTGGCCCTCATGAGTTCACCGACCGGGCCGTCACCGGGGATCGGGTAGCCGGCCGGCCGGATGGAGCGGAAGGCGAAGCGCCCCCTCTCGTCGGTCCGGAACCGTGCCCGCATGGCCGGGTCGGATCTGCCGGGCACCTCCATGTCGTAGTGGCCGTCCGCGTCGCTGTGCCAGACGTCCACGCCGGCGCCGGGCACCGGTGTCCCCTCGCGGTCCACGACCCGTCCCTCGAAGAAGAGCGGGGTGCCGGGCAGGCCGCCGGAGATGTCCGCGGCGTCGGAGTGCCGCGGCCGGTCCTCGCGGAAGTAGGGGCCCAGAACGCTGTTCTGGGTGGCTTCGGCGGAGCGTCGGACGCTCAGGGCGTCGACGAGCATGGTGACGCCCAGCACGTCGGAGAGCAGGATGAACTCCTGGCGGGTCGGTGTGCACATGTGCCCGGTACGCGTCAGATAGGCCACTCCCGCGGCCCATTCCTCCTCGGTCGGTCCGACGTCACGGACGAAGGCGTGGAGGTGCCGGACCAGTGAGCGCAGGATCTCCGCGAGGCGGGGGTCCTGGGTGTCCCGCATGGTCGAGATCACGGCCTCGGTGATGGTGTCGCTGGTCAGATCACGCATGGCGTGCTCCTGTGGTGAGGGGGTGTTCGCCGACGGAGTCGGTCGGGGACGTGGGTGCTGCGGTGGTGTTCAGGGCCTCTCGCCGGCCCAGGCCCGGGTCAGGAGCGCGGTCACCGCTCTCCGTTCCACGGGCCGCGGATTCCAGTAGCCGTCGCGCACGACGAGTTCGGCCGCCCGCTCGATCCCCGACTCGGGCATTCCGAGGTCCCGCAGGGCCCTGGGTGCGCCGAGGCGCCCCGCGAGGTCGAACAGGGCGTCGGCGGGGTCGTCTCCCGGCAGTGCCCGCGCGATGCGGGCCATGGCCTCCCCGGCCGCCGGGGCGTTGTAGGCGACGACGTGGGGCAGGACGACCGTGTGGATCTCGGCGTGCGGCAGCCCGAAGGTGCCGCCCAGCACATGGCAGACCTTGTGGTGCAGGGCCATGCCGACCGTGCCCAGGCAGGTGCCGGCCAGCCAGGCGCCGTACAGCGCGTCGGCCCGTGCCTCCACGTCGTCCGGACGTCGTGCGATCAGGGGCAGCGAGCGGGCGAGGGCGTCGAGTGCCTCACCCGCCATCAGGAACGCGACCGGGTCGCCGTCCTGTGCGTAGAGGGCCTCCACGGCGTGGGCCATGGCGTTGACGCCGCTGACCACCGACACCGCCGCCGGAAGTGTGTGCGTCAGCTCCACGTCGTAGACGACCGTTCTGGGCCGTACGTCCGTCAGCCGCCTGGTGGTCTTGCTGCCGCCCTCGGTCTCGCCGAGGATCGGCGTCATCTCCGACCCGGCGTAGGTGGTGGGCAGCGCCAGCTGCGGGAGACCGGTCCGGGCGGTGATCGCCTTGCCCAGGCCGACGGTCGATCCGCCGCCGACGGCGAGCACCGCGTCGGCCGCCACCGACCGGGCGTGCGCGACCGCCTTCTCGGTGACCTCGACCGGTGTGTGCGGGGCGGCCCCGGTGAAGGTGCCGGCGGCGGCCGCGCCCAGCAGGTCCGCCATCCGTCCTGCCCGGTCCGTCTGGTCGGGCGTGCACAGCACGAGCACCCGACGGCATCCAAGAGCATCTGCCTCTTCTGGGATTCGGCTGCGCGTTCCGCTGCCGAAGACGACCTTGGTGATCTGTCCCCGGTGCACGAATGTCTTCATGAAGATTTCCTCGGTCCTGCAGCGTCTTTTCCTGGATGGCAGGAAGCGTCGTCACGTAATTGACGTGCGTCAACGCAATCCCTGGAAGATGACGGGCCATCCCGCGGGAATACCTTGTTCGCGCGACCCTCCCGGACCCGACGGCCCGTGCCGCGGCTGCGATATCACTCATCTGCGGGATGGCCGGACGGGAGCGGGGCGCTGGACCGTGGGTACGGGTACGGGCCTCGGAATCCCGTAATTGTCGAACAGGTCGCCGGACCCGAAAGAATTCGCATTCATCGCCCGGCCGGAATTATCCCGGCGGGTCGGCGCCGCCGAAGGGCGAATAACGCCGACGTCCTCGTCTTGACAGCGCCGGGACGGGTGCCGACGATGGGAAACCATGGAAACCAGCGTGGTTTCGAAAGTTTCCGAGGGCGGCGGCCGGCGCGCCGAAGAGATCGTCGAGGCGGCCGGCCGGTTGTTCTTCGCGCCGGGCCTCGCGCCCGTGAGCATGGACGCCCTCGCCCGTGAGCTCGGGATGAGCAAGAAGACGATCTACCGCCACTTCCCGGACAAGCGCGGCCTGCTGGCCGCGGTCCTGGACCGGCGGTTCGCGGCGGTGGAGGCCACGCTGGCCGCGGCGGCCGAGAGGGCGCAAGGGCAGCCGTTCGACGTACGGGTCCAGCGGTTCCTGGTCGCCGCGGGCACCGAGCTGGGGCGCCTCGGCGCGGCTCAGCTCGCCACCGGACGCGGCGGCGACCCGGTACTGCGCCGGTACGTGGAGCAGCGTGTGGACGCGGTGATCTACCGCCGCATCGACGAGCTGTTCCGGTACGGGCACCGGCAGGGGCTGCTGCCGGCACCTCCGGAGCTGCTCTACGAGATCACCCGCGGCGCGCTGGAGCGGCTGTTCACCTCCCGGCTGCCGCAGGAGCTGGAGTGGACCGCCGCGGATCTGCTGCGGGCCACCGTGGACACCGTGCTCTACGGGGCGACGCGGGCCGCCGGCACCGGCACCGGTGCCGGCGACCAACGACTCGGTGCGGCCATCCCGGCCGCCCGTGACGACGACACGGAGGTGCGCCCATGACCGGGACGGCCGGCAGGGTGGCCCTGGTGACGGGGGCCAGCAGCGGGATCGGCGCGGCCACGGCACGGTTGCTCGCCGAGCGGGGCATGCGCGTGGTGGTCAACTACCTCAGCAACACCGAGGCGGCCGAGGAGATCGTGGCCGGCGTCGAGGCGGCCGGCGGCCGGGCCATGGCCGTGCGGGCCGACGTCCGCGAGGTGCCGGCCGTCGAGGACATGGTCGAGCGGGTACGGGAGGCATGGGGCGGCGTGGACGTGCTGGTGCACAACGCGCTCATCCCCTATGCCGTCAAGTCGTTCCAGGACATGACGTGGGACGAGCTGGGCGGCAAGCTCGACGCCGAGATGCACGCCGCGTTCGCGGTCACCAAGGCGGTGCTGCCCGGCATGACCGCACAGGGCTGGGGGCGCATCGTCTACCTGGGTACCGGCCTCAGCCGGCGGCCCCGGGAGGGCATGATCGCCCTGGGGACGTCCAAGGCGGCGCTGGAGCAGTTCGCCCGGTACCTCGCCCAGGAACTGGGCCCGCGGGGCATCACGGTCAACGTCGTCTCGCCCGGACCGGTGGAGACCCGTATCACCGCCGACGTGCTGGACGACGCGACGCGGCGGCGGCAGGTGGCCGCCACCCCCTTGGGCCGCCTCGCGCATCCGGCCGACGTGGCCCAGGCGGTCGCCTTCTACGCCGGCGAGGACAACGCCTTCATGACCGGCACCACCGCCGCGGTCAACGGCGGAATGGCCATGTACTGACGCGGACCCGCCCGCGGCACCGCGCCGTCCCGGGCACACGCCGACGAACGATCAAGGAAGCGTACTCATGTACACGATCGATCTGGCCTATGTCGGACGGGGCCTGCACGAGGAACTGGTCGCCTACATCGCCGACCAGGAGGACTTCTACGCCGACGAGGGCGTCCATGTCGCCCTGCGCGACGGCTGCACCTGGGACGAGGAGCGGCTGCGCCGGGGCGCCACCATCGGCCTCGGCCGGGCACTGCTGTCCCGGCTGACCGACGGCACGCCCTGGGTCGGGCTCCATGTCAACACCCACCGTCCACTGTTCTGGTTCCTGGCCCGTCCCGGCCTGACCTCCCTGGCCGACCTCGCCGGGCGGCGGCTGGCGGTGCACGCCCCGCACACCGCCCCCGGCTGCTTCACCCGGATCGTGCTGCGCCGGGCCGGTCTCGACCCCGACCGTGACATCCGGACGGTCGTCCGGGCACCCGGCGACTACGGCATGGACCTGCGGCTGCTGCGCGACGGGGAGATCGACGCGGCGCTGGTCGGCAGCACCATGGCCCCGGAGGCGGTGGCCGCCGAGCACGGCTGGCAGGTGCTGGCCTGGATGGGCGACCACTTCCGGATCCCGACCGTGGGGCTGGCCGTCGACACCACCTTCACCGACCCGGACGACCCGTCGGTCCACGCGGTGCTGCGCGCGCACCGACGGGCCCTGAAGGTGATCCGGGAGGACCCGGACACCACCGTGCGGCACATGCGGACGTTCCTCGGCGGCCACACCCCGGACGAGGTCCGGGCCCACTACGACGCCTTCATCGCTCCGCATTTCACCGTCGACGGTCAGGCCGACCTCGCGATCGGCGAGGCCGCGATCGCCTCGGTCGCCGCCGAACTCGGCGTACCCGCCGCCTTCACCGCGGCGGATTTCTTCCGCACCGCTCCCTGAGAGCCGTCGCACGCATGTCCTGATGTGCGGCCGTCGTGGCACATTCACCCGTGCGGGTCGGCTGTCGTATCCGCCTAGCGTGGTCTCAGGACGTGCCGGAGGACCTAGTGCGCCGAGTCGGCTGCGTCCGCCCCTGGCCGTACGCAATGAGGAAAGAAGGCGATCCGCGTCGTGGCATCGAAATCCCGCGCCGGACAGCCGGTGTCGAATGGGCTGGAATTCGGCCTCAACGAATGGGTTGTCGACGAACAGTACGAGCGGTACCTGCGGGACCCGGGCTCCGTCGACCGGGCCTGGCGGGACCTCTTCGCCGCCCCCGGCCGCGCGGCGGACGGACCCGCCCGTGAGGAGACGGCCACCGTCAGTGCCCGTGCGGAGGAGGCCGCGGTCAAGGCCGTCCGCGTCGCGGCGCTGATCCACGCCTACCGCGTACGCGGGCACCTGATGGCCGAGACGAACCCGCTCACCGACCACCAGGGGGCCACTCCCCCGGAGCTCGACGCGAAGGCGTTCGGGCTCGATGAGCAGGACCTGGACCGGACGTTCGTCGTGGACGACTTCACCGGACGGGAGACGATGCCCCTGCGTGAGGTGGTGGACGTCCTCCGCGAGTCCTACTGCCGGAGCGTCGGCGTCCAGTACATGCACATCCAGAGCGCCGAGGAGCGCGACTGGGTCCAGCAGCGGGTCGAGTCGCCCCCGAAGCCGCCGGACCGCGCCGAACAACTGCAGATCCTCTACCGGCTGGGCGCGGCGGAAGCCTTCGAGCGCTTTCTGCACACCAAGTACGTGGGCCAGAAGCGTTACTCGCTCGAAGGCGGCGAGTCGGCGATCGTGCTGCTGGACGCCCTGCTGCACCGCGCCATCGCCCACGGAATGCAGGAAGCCGTCATCGGGATGGCGCACCGCGGGCGGCTCAATGTGCTGGCCAACATCGTCGGCAAGTCCTACCGGGAGATCTTCCACGAGTTCGAGGACGCCGTGGACATCCGCTCGGTCCAGGGATCCGGTGACGTGAAGTACCACCTCGGCGCGGACGGGACCTATCGCGCCCTGAACGGCGGCACCGTCGGCGTCTGCGTCGTGGCGAACCCCTCGCATCTGGAGGTCGTGGGCCCGGTGGCCCAGGGAGTGGTCCGGGCCAGGCAGGAGGTCGCCCCGGACGCCGGCGGCGCCTTCGCGGTGCTGCCCGTCGCCGTCCACGGAGATGCCGCCTTCGCCGGTCAGGGCGTGGTCGGCGAGACGCTGAACATGTCGCTGCTGCCCGGCTATCACACCGGCGGGACGGTTCACCTCGTCATCAACAACCAGCTCGGCTTCACCACCACGCCCGCCCACGGCCGTTCGAGCGCGTACGCCACCGATGTGGCACGGACCATCGAAGCCCCGATCCTGCACGTGAACGGGGACGATCCCGAAGCCGTCGTCCGCGTCGCCCGGTTGGCCTTCGACTACCGGCAGGCCTTCCACAAGGACGTCGTCATCGATCTGATCTGCTACCGGCGCCACGGCCACAGCGAGGTCGACGACCCGTCCATCACGCAGCCGGAGATGTACGACCGTATCGACGCCAGGCCCTCGGTGCGCGAGCTGTACGCCGACGCGCTGGTGCGCCGGGGCGACATCGGCGCGCAGCAGGCGGAAGGTGCCCTGCGGGACTACCGGGAGCGCCTTGAGCGCGCCTTCGCCGAGACCCGTCCGACGCAGGCGGCGGGCCTCCCGCCGGAGCACGTGACCGCGCAGGACACCGGGCTCCTGGCCGCGGGCGCCGTGACCACCGCCGTCACGGAGGCGACCGCCCGGCGCGTCGTCGCGTCCCAGACCGACCTGCCGCAGGGCTTCACCGTGCACCCGCGTGTGCTGCCGCAGCTGCGCAGGCGGGCCGCGATGCTGGACGCGGGAACCATCGACTGGGCCACCGCGGAGACCCTCGCCTTCGGCTCCCTCCTGCTGGACGGGGTTCCGGTGCGGCTGGCCGGGCAGGACTCCCGCCGCGGCACGTTCGGACAGCGGCACGCCGTGCTCACCGACCGGCACACCGGCGTGGAGTACACACCGCTCAACTCGCTCGGCGCGCCGGCCGCGGCCTTCACACCGTACGACTCGATGCTGTCCGAACTGGCCGTGCTGGGCTTCGAGTACGGCTACTCGCTGGCCCGGCCCGAAGCCCTGGTGCTGTGGGAGGCCCAGTTCGGCGACTTCGCCGACGGTGCCCAGACCGTCGTGGACGAGTACATCGCGTCGTCCGAGCAGAAGTGGGGGCAGCGTTCCGGGGTGACCCTGCTGCTGCCGCACGGACTGGAGGGGCAGGGCCCGGACCACTCCTCCGGCAGGATCGAGCGCTTCCTGCAACTGTGCGCGCAGGGGAACATGAGCGTCGCCGTGCCCACCCTGCCCGGCAACTACTTCCATCTGCTCAGGCAGCAGGCGCTCGCGGCCCCGCAGCACAGAAGGCCGCTGGTGGTGTTCACCCCGAAGTCGATGCTGCGGTCGAAGGCGGCCGTCTCCACGCTGACGGAGCTCACCACGGGCACGTTCCGTGCGGTCCTGCCGGACGACACGGCCGACGCCTCCCGGGTCAGGCGTGTGCTGTTGTGCTCGGGCAAGGTCTTCTACGACCTGGACGCCCACCGGCGCGACGCCGGCCTGTCGGACACCGCGATCGTCCGGGTGGAGCGGCTCTACCCCTTCCCGGAGCGGGAACTGGCCGCGGAGCTCGGCCGTTTCCCCGCCGACGCGGAGGTCCGGTGGGTGCAGGAGGAGCCGGAGAACCAGGGAGCCTGGCTCTTCGTGAGCACGCCGCTACGGCGGCTGGCCGACCGTCCCCTCGGCTGCGTCAGCCGGCCGGCGGCGTCGGCCGCGGCCGTGGGCTCCGCCCGGCGGCACGCCGCCGAGCAAGAGGAGCTCGTGGCATCCGCGTTCCGCTGACCACGGGGCACGGACCGGACGGACCGGACGGACCGGACGGACCGGACGGACCGGACGGACCGGACGGACCGGACGGACCGGGTCGCGCGCCACGGCGCGCGACCCGTCACCGCGGGCCCCCTCGACGACACGCGAGGGGGCCGTTCGCCCGGCAGGGCGGTCTCAGCGGCCGGCTCCCGCGGCCCCGCGCAGCGCCGCGGCCGCCTCCGCGGCCTCCGCGGTCACCCGAGCCGCGGCACGGCCGGCGCGTCCGGTCACGCGCCAGGCGATCATGCGGAGTGCCGTGGGCGGCGCCGGCGGAAAGACCCCGAGTTGCCCGAGCATGGTGATGTCGTCGCGCACGGCCTCGTGGCGGACCACCTTGCCGTCGCGCAGACCGAGCACATGGATCTGCTCGACGTCGATCTCCCGCCCGGTGGGCGGTATCGCCTGGTCGAGGGCACCGTCGCGGTAGCGGACGAAGGCACCGGTGTGGCGCCCCTGCATGCGCAGTCGCACCCAGACCTCGTCGTCGCCGAGAGCGGTGCCGAGCACCGGGAAGCGCAGGTCGCTGAAGGCGGAGCGCATCCACGCACCCGAGGCGAGGACCCCGGCCGGGCCGGGCAGCGCGCATGCCGCCGGCGCCACGGCCGCTTCGCGGTTGTGGAACTCCTCGTGGACCACGTCGGCGGCGAGTGCCGGAGCACCTGTCGCGAGGACTTCGAAGAGTCCGTGGGCCAGTTCTGCGGGCTCCATGCCCATGGTGCGGCTGCCTCTCGTCGCATGTGTGGTGGTGACGAGGATTGAGGTTACAGCACACCTAATGAATTCATCGCGATAGAGTGCGATCATGCAGCCCAAGCGGTCCTACGTCTCCCCGCTGCGCGAACAGGCCGCAGCACGGACACGTGAGCTGATCCTGAGCCGGGCGACGGAGCTGTTCGCCGAACGCGGCTACGGGCGGGTCACCGTGGCCGACATCGCCGCGGCCGCGGGAGTGGCCGCCAAGACCGTCTTCGCGAGCGTCGGCAGCAAGAGCGACATCCTGAACCGGATCGTCGACCAGGGCGTGGACGCCTCCGGCTACGCGCGGGCGATGGAGGCGCTGCTCGCGGAGCGGACCGCCGAGTCGGTACTGCGCACGCTGGCCCGCGGCACACGGGCCGGCAACGAGGGCCAGTTCACCGTGCACGAGGCGATCCGCAAGGCGCTGCCGGTCCACGAGGACGGCGAGGCCCTGTGGGAGCGCGCGACCGCGGACTACCGGGAGGCGCTGCGGACGGCGGCCCGCCATCTGCACACCCTGCCGCCGCCGCCCGTCTACCCGGTGGCGGAGACGGCGGATCTGCTCTGGCACTGGTTCGGCCCCACCGCCTGGCGGTCCCTCGTGGTCGAGAGCGGCTGGACCTGGGACCGCGCCGAGGACGTCCTCTGCCGCACGGCCCTCGCCGCACTTGTGTAGGCGTCCGCACCACGGGGCACCGCATGCGACGCCCGCGGGCGGGCCCGCACAACCCTTCGGCCCGCCGGCGGGTCCCCTGTTCGGCGGCGGAAAGCGGGCCTCCGCGGCCCGCCCAAGTCCGCGCGCGGCCGCGTCCGGCCCCGCAGCACCCCGGGAGACCCGCCCTGCACCACAGGAGACCCTTCAGCAGACACGGGTCCGACCGTGCCGCCGACGCCGTCGCCGCGGCACTGCTGCTGACGATCGGCGCCGCGACCACGGCGATCGCGCCCGCCACCGCCGCACCCGCGCCTGTCACGCACGACGACTTCGACAACGACGGCTACCGCGACCTCGTGGTCCCGGCTCCGGGCGGAACCGTCAGCGGAGCGAAGGGCGCCGGCTACGTCGCCGTCCTGTACGGCTCGGCGACGGGGCTGTCCACCGCACACCGGGCGACCCTCGGCATGAGCACCCCGGCGTGGTGGGCCTCGCCCGGACGGACGACCACTTCGGGCAGGCCACGGCCGACGTCGACCGGGACGGGTACGACGGCCTGGTCGTCGGCACGCACGGCGAGGACGGCGGCGACGGCGGGGTCTGGGTCTTCTCCGCCACCAGCGCGGGGCTCGTGCTGAACCGGTCGTGGTCCTTCGACGACGGTAGCCTGCGCGCCCCGCTCCCGGCGCCCGCTTCGGCGAGACGCCGGCCCCGCACGGCCGTTGAACGAGGACGTGGCCCGGCCGGCCGGCGGCCGACGTCAACCCCACCCGCTCGACCAGGCCTTGCGGCGAGTGTGAGGATCCGCACTTCTTCCGGGATTGCGCCGGCCGGGTCCGCGCGCAAGAGTGTTCCAACCGCCCACACCGGCAAGCGAGATCACTGCGTCGTCGGGCACCGCACACCGTGACACCGGCGAAGAGGATGCGATGCGCATGAGCCCCATGCCGTTGAGGGGAATCGCGGTCGCCTCGGCCACCGCGGTCACCGCGGTGGGAAGCGTCGTCGGGGTTGCCTCGGGCAGCAGCGCACAGAGCAACGACGCCCAGGCGGCGACGGCCGACGCCACCCTCCTCGCGGACCTGCCCGCAGGACAGCAGGCACAGGTGCAGACCGTGTCCCTGACACGGCAGGCCGACGCCGTGGCCGTCCAGGCGGACGCGAGCGCCCGGAAGGGCGCCGAGCGGGCCGCCCGGGCGGCGGCGGCCAAGGCCGCGCAGGCCAAGAAGGCCGCGGCCGAGGAGCGCGCAGCGGCCAAGGCCGCCGCCGGCGATCCCACGGCCGGCTTCGCCGTGCAGAGTTCGTACACCGTGGCGCAGCTCAAGGCGATGGCCGCGGAGATCGTGGGCAGCGGTCAGTTCCAGTGCTTCAGCAACATCGTGGACCACGAGTCGACCTGGAACTACCTGGCCGTCAACCCCTCCTCCGGCGCCTACGGACTCGTCCAGGCGCTGCCGGGCTCCAAGATGGCCACCGTCGCCGCCGACTGGCAGACGAACCCGGCCACCCAGATCAAGTGGGGCCTCAACTACATGAACACCACGTACGGCAGCCCCTGCCAGGCCTGGGCCTTCTGGCAGGTCCACCACGCCTACTGACGGCCCGCACCCCTCACCGGGGACCAGCGGGTTCAGGGGCGGTTCACCCGGAAGTGGTAGCAGCCGTATTCGACGGCGCGTACGTGGACCTGGGCGGTCTCCGGATCGGTGAAGGCCTCGGCCAGGGCGTCCTCGAACGCCGCGCGGGGATCGTCGGGGAGTTCCAGCATGCGGCCGCCCGTGATGTGGCCCCGGTGGTCGTAGCGGCGCAGGACGCGCAGGGCGCCGGGGCGTGCCCATGGGTAGCCGGGGTTCTCGCCGGCCGGGCCGCCGCAGTCCTCGGCGTGGACGAAGACAGGCCCCTGTTCGTCGTACGCCCCGGGGTCGGCGTCCGTCTCCGCCGCCCACCGCCGCAGCGGGGCGTAGCAGACCAGGGCGATCCTCTCGCCCTTGGTGCTCGACCGCAGGCAGCAGCGCAGGGGCGCGCCGCCTTCGTCGTCCGTGTACGGACGTGGCGCGTTGCCGGCATCGTCGCGGACGCGGAGTTCGGCGAGGGACGCGGACGGTATGGGCAGGGGAGGAAAGACGAAGGCGGGAGTCATGAGTCCAGCGTGGAGCGGCACGTCCCGAGGCGCTGGCGGAATCCGGACGCCGTCCCGCGCGTCCGCGGATCATGGGTCGAAGGAGCCCTGGGCGCCGCCCCGGCAGGCGGGCGGCAAACCGGGGGCGAACCGGTGCGTGTGCTGGGGCTCGTGAGATGTGCGACGGCGCACTCGTCGAAGCTTTCGCGCCACCTCGCGCTCCGTTAATGCTTCCTCACTCCTGGGCAGAGATTCCACGGTCAGCTCCGCACACCACGGACCACCCCCGCCGACTACGAGCGCGCCTCTGGCGGATCACGCCTCCCGCCGGAGACCATGGCGCCCTGCTCACACGATCGCGACGTACGAGACGTCGTCCCGGACGACCGGCGCCATCAGCTTCGCACGATCTTCGGGCCGCACGGCGTGCGGTCACCCGAACCGCTCTCCCCGCTCACGGTCCCCCCACACGGGGCCGGGTCCCCTACGAGGAGTTGCCGAAATGTCCCATGATTCACCCGAGTTACCCTCGGACCGGCCCCCGTACGACCAGTTCCTCGACAGCCACTTCCCGCCCGAAGGTTTTGCGTCCCGCCCCTCCGCGTACGAACCTTCCGCGTACGGCCTCGCCCCGCACGGCCCCTCCCCGCACGACCCCTCCGCGCACGACCGACCGTCGTACGACCGGCCTTCGCCTTCCTGGTCGACCGGTCAGGAGGAGCTCTCCGGCGTGAGTCCGCCGGACCCGCACTCCGGCGCCCACCGCACCCTGCGCCTGCTGCGGCGCGCCTACCGCTGGCAACGGCGGGTGGCGACCTTCACCGCGCTCGGCTACTTCGCCGCCTTCCTCACCCTGACCGTCAAGGCGCCGTCCCTGATGGCCCGCCCCGGCCCCGGCGGCCTGCCCACCGGGCTGGTCCTGGCCCTCGTCCAGATCCCCGTCACCTGGCTCGCGGTCTTCCTCTACGAGGCCGCCGCGCACCGCTTCGTGGATCCCCTGGCGCGCCACGCCCGCCGCCAGATGCGGGTGGCCGTCGCGGACCGGGAGCAGGCGCCATGACCGAGTTCAGCGGCTCCGCCCAGTCCTGGTCGCTCATCGCGTTCTGCACGGTCGTCGCCCTCACCCTGCTGCTGTGCGTGCTCACCGGCCCCGAGGCGGACGACCTCGCCGAGTTCTACACCGGCTACCGGTCCCTCTCACCGATACGCAACGGACTCGCCGTCGCCGGCGACTACATCTCCGCCGCCACCGTCCTCACCATCGGGGGGATCATCGCCCTGTGCGGCTACGACGGCATCGTCCTGGCCCTGAGCGCCCTGCTGTCCCTGTTGTTGCTGATGTTCCTGCTGGCCGAACCCCTCCACAACACCGGCCGCTACACCATGGGCGACGCGCTGGCCCAGCGTCACCCGGCCCGGTCGGTACGCGTGACGGCCTGCCTGGTCACCCTTGCCGCGCTCGTCCCGATGATGGTCGTACAGCTCGCCGGTGTCGGTGAACTCCTCGCGTACGTTCTCGGTTTCACCGATCCCGGCATGAAGAACGGGTGCGTGGCCGGGGCCGGCGTCCTCATGATCACTTATGCGGCGCTGGGCGGGATGCCGGGTACCGCACTGGTCCAGATCATCAAGACCGTGGTGCTGCTCGGCTCCGGACTGGTGGTGAGCGTCCTGATCCTGCGCCTGTTCGACTGGCAGCCCCAGGCGCTGTTCCACGCGGCGGCCGGGCAGAGCGGAGCGGGGCCCGCCTATCTGAAGTGGGGCCTGCAGTACTCCAGCAGCCCGCATCCCGCGCTGGACATGGCCAGCACCCAGTGCGCGATCGTGCTCGGCGGTGCCAGCCTGCCCCATGTCACCATGCGGATGTACACCGCCGGCACCCCGCGTCAGGTCCGCCGCGCGATGTCCTGGGCGGTCTCCTCGGTGACCCTGTTCATCCTGATGCTCACACTGATCTGCATGGGCGCGACCGCACTCGTCGGTCACGAACGTGTCGCCGCGGCCGACGCGCACGGCACGACCGCCTATCTCCTGGGCGCACGCGCCGCGTTCGGAACCAGTCTGTCGCGGCCGGAGAGCCTGCTCTTCGCCACCGTCACCACCGCCGTCTTCCTCACCCTCCTCGCCTCCGTCGCCAGCATGACGCTCGCCTGCGCCAACACCCTCGCCCACGACCTGACCGCGTCCCGCGCCCGTCCCCCGGCGCCGGCCCGGGAACTGGCCCTCGCCCGGTTCAGCGCCCTGGCGGTGGGCATCCCCACCATCCTGCTGGCCGTCCTCGCCCAGCACCGCAGCCTTCAGCCGCTGGCGACCGTCTCCTTCACCCTCGGCGCCTCGGCCATCGCCCCCGCGCTCCTCTACACCCTCTTCTGGCGCCGCTACACGCGCGCCGCGCTCCTGGCCACCCTCGTCGTGGGGTCCCTGAGCGTCCTCGTCCTGGCCCCCGGCACCACCCTGGTCTCGGGGACACCGCTGTCCGCCTTCCCGGAGGCGGACTTCGCCTGGTTCCCCTACAACACGACCGCGCTCGTCTCCGTACCGGCGGGTTTCCTGGCCGGCTGGCTCACCACCGTCCTGTCCGGGCGACGGGCCACCACCCGAGAACGCAACCGGTACGAATCCCACGAACACCACCTCCTCACCGGCCCGCCCCCGCACCACTCGCCCAGGTAGCACCGGACACGGCGGAAAGGGGCGTCCCCGCCGGGGACGCCCCTTCCTTTCACCGCTCTTCGGAACCTACTGGATGTTGATCTTGAAGGTGCTGGTCGTGTTCTTGACGTCCTGCGCGTTGCCGCTCATCCGCAGGTTGCGGAAGGTGGCCTCGCCGACCGCCGGGCCCTGGCCGGGCTCGGGCAGTTCGTTGGCCCAGATCCCGAAGCCGGACTTGGCGTCGAAGGCGTCACCACTCTTCTTGGAGTTGGTGATGGAGATGTCGGTGAAGACGGTGTCCTTCACCGGGAACTGCGGCTGGCCGCCGACGTAGTTGGTCTGGAACATCACGCCTCCGTAGGTGGAGTCGTCGATGTCGACGTCGTTGACCCTGATGCCCTGGAAGACCTTCGAGGCGGAGAACGCCCAGATGGCGGGGAAGACCTGGGAGCCCCAGAAGTGGCCGCCCGTCCGGTCCAGGGAGACGTTCTCGATCGTCGTCGGATCGGTGCCGAAGCCGTTCATCGGGTAACCGAAGTCCAGCGAGGAGATCGTGATGCCGGAGTAGACGAGGGTGTCGGCGACCCGGATGTTGCGGAAGGTGTTGTCGTAGCCGCCGTACACGGCGATGCCCGCGGCCCGCCAGGTGAGCGTGGACGTCAGGTTCTCGTAGAGGTTGTTCTTCTCGTCGGCTCCGCCGGCGTCGATGGCCGAGAAGAGCGCGAAGCTGTCGTCGCCCGTGGCACGGGCGTCGTTGTTGACCACGTGGTTGTCCGTGGAGCCGTTCGTCATGTTGATGCCGTCGGCGAACGTGTCACGGATGCGGGTGTTCGAGATGGTCATGTTGTCGGTGTTGGCACCCCAGTAGAGGCACACCATGTGCTCGGCCCAGATGTTGTCGATGGTGATGTTCGAGACGTTGGAGAAGTCGAACACCTTGCCCGGGCCGTCGATCCGGGACGTGTAGTTGCCGAAGTAGGCGAAGCCGGAGAAGGTCGAACCGTTCGCGGTGGCCTCGGCCCGGAAGCCCACGTCCGTGTTCTCCTGCGAGGAGGGGGCGCGGAAGCGGGTGAACCAGGGCCCGGCCCCGACGACCTTGACCGCCTTGCCGTAGACCTGGAACTTGCTGGAGGTCTCGTAGTCGCCGGCGGGCAGGTAGACGCCGACGAGCTTGCCGGTGGTGTCCATGCGCACCTTGTCGAGGGCGTTCTGGACGTCCTGGTGCGTGAAGCCGGCCGGGACCGTGTAGGCGGCCGGGTCCGGGTTCGGGATCTGCGTGGCCTGTTCGAGGTTGATGAAGTCGATGGCGTAGGTGGAGGTGTTGGCCGCGTCCTTCTGGAGGCGGATCTTGGAGCCGGCCGGCACGGTCTTGCCGAGCAGCAGGTTGGCCTCGTCGTAGATGTGGCGCTGGGCACCGGAGCCGGGCGAGTTGCCGGGCGCGGTCTCGTTGCCGTAGAGCCATGCGTACTTCGAGGTGAGGTCGATGGCCTTGAGGAACTGGCCGTCGACGTAGACGTTCAGGGTGGTGTTGGTGCCGTCCGGGACGGAGAAGCGGGTGACCAGGGTGTTGGTCGCCGCGCGGGTGGTCCACTCGACGTACTGGCCGGTGCTGTTCAGCGTGACCGCCTTGCGGCCGCTCGCCTCGCCGGCGATGTCGCCGATGGTGCGGTTCGGACCGACGACCGTGGCGCCGCCGCCGACCGTGCCGTCCTCGGCCTCGTACATGTCGTACGGCATGTCCGCGCCGCGGCCGACGAACAGAGGCTGCGTGGTGGTGTTGTTGGTGCGCTTGACCGGCAGTTCGTTGGCGTCGTCGGCGATGACCGTCTTGACGGTGTACTTGCCGTTGACGGCCGTCCACGAGCCGAGCGAGACCGGTGCGGTCGTCTGACCGGAGGCGATCGCACCGTTGTAGGAACCGCTGAGCGTCTTGACCGTGGCGCCGTTCGCGTCCTGGACGGTCAGGGTGACCCCGTGGGCCCCGGAGGCCGAGGCCACGGTCCCCTGGTTCTTGAGGGCCACGGTGAAGGCGACCGCGTCGCCCGCCGAGGCGCTGGACGGCGTCCAGGCGACCGGCGCCGCCACGAGGTCCGAGCTGGAGACCGGCTTGACGACCAGGGAGTCCGAGCGGGAGAAGACGTTGTTCGCCTCGTTCTGCTCGATGACCTTGTTCGACGGGTCCACCTCGGCGCCCAGCGGGTAACTGCCCGCGTCCCGGCTGCCGATGCTCGCGGTGACCGCCGCCGACGCGCCGGCCGCGAGAGCGGGCACGTCCGCGGTGGCGGCCTTGGTGCCGCCGAGCGTGAAGTTCAGGTCGGTGGCCTTGGACGCCTTGCTGCCGCTGTTGGTGACGGTCGCCGTCAGGCTGATGGCGTCCGACTCGGCCGGGGCGGACGGCGAGTTGGTGATCCCGGTGACCTTGAGGTCCGGGTTGGCGGCCGGGGTGCCGATGACCTGTACCTCGGCCACCTGCGCGCCCGGGGCGCCGGTGTTGGAGGTGAACTTGAGCTGGATGTCGGCGGCGGCGCCGGAGACCGGGATGGTCACCGTGTTGCCGGTCGCCGGGTTGAACGTGTAGTCCTTCGCCGCGGCGAGGCTGGTGAAGGCCGTGGCGTCCTGGTCACGGCCGAGCACCTGGATGTTCTGGGTGCGGGTGGACCAGGCCGCGTCCGGGTTGAGCCTGACGACGACCTGGCCGAGGTCGGCGTTGGCGCCCAGCTTGGTGGTGAGGGTGGCCGGATAGGCACCGCCCGCGCTCTCCCAGTAGGTACCGACCTGGCCGTCGTTGGCGTTGGCGGCGACGTAGGTGAAGGTGTACGAGGAGGCCTCGACGGGCTTGCCCTGGGCGAGGTCGGAGCCGGCCCCGGAGCCGGGCCGGGTGACGCTGTTGCTCGCCACCGACACGTTGCCGGCGGCGTCCTTCGCCTTCACGTAGTAGGTGACCGTGGCCGTCGCCGACGGGGTGTCGGTGTACGTCGTGACGTTGCCCGCCACGGACTTGACGAGTTGGTCGTTGGCATAGACGTCGTAGCCGGTGACCTGGACGTTGTCGCTGGACGCCTGCCAGGTGAGCTTCACGTCACTGCCGGACTGGGTGTAGGCGAGGCTGCCCGGCGCCGTGGGGGCCTGGGTGTCGCCGCTCGCGCCCTTGCGGGTGACGCTGTTGCTGTTGGCGGAGACGTTGCCCGCCGCGTCCTTGGCCCGCACGAAGTAGGTGATGTCGCTGCCGGCCGGCTGGGTGTCCGTGTAGGTCAGGACGTTCCCGGCGACGCTCGACCGCAACTGGCCGTTGGCGTAGACGTCGTATCCGGTGACGGCGGTGTCGTCGGTGGCCGCGCTCCAGGTCAGTTTGATCTGGCCGGTGGCGGGCTCGGTGTAGGCCAGGTCGGCCGGGGCGGTGGGCGCCTGGGTGTCGCCGGTCGCCGGTCCGTAGACCTCCAGCTCGGACGCCTGCCCCGCGGGCCAGCCGCTGTTGGCGGTGAACAGCGCGCGCACGTACCGGGTGGTGGTCGTGTCGAAGGTGATGGTCGCCGACTGGTCGTTCGAACTGTCGAAGGTGTACGGCTTGGAGGCCGTCAGGTCGGTGAAGTTCTGGTTGTCGGTCGAACCCTGGATCTTGAGGGTCTGGCTGCGGCTCGGCCATCCGCTGGGCAGCCGCAGCGTCACCTGGTTGACCTTGACCGACGAGCCGAGGTCGACCTGGAGCCACTGCGGGAAGGAGTTGTTCGTGCTCTCCCAGTAGGTGTTGCGGTTGCCGTCACCGGCGTTGGCGGCGCCGTAGACGTCGGCGTGGCCGCTCTCGCTGAAGGCCTTGCCCTGGGCGAGGTTGGGGGTCGAGGCGGCTGCCGTGAGGACCTGCATCTCGGCGAGCTGGGCGGTCCCGGCGACCGAGTTGGCGCTGAAGTCGGCCCGGACGTAGCGGGCGAGGGTCGCGGGGACCGAGACCTTCACCGTGTTGTCGTTGCCGGGGCTGAAGACGTACTGCGCCGACGACTTGAGGGTGGCGAAGCTCGTCCCGTCGGCGCTGACCTGGAGGGCCAGGGTCTGCTTGCGGGTCTGCCACTTCTCGGGCAGCCGCAGCACGACCTGCCGGACGCGCTCGGTCCGGCCGAGGTCGGCCTGGATCCACTGGGCGGACTTCTTTCCGGCCTGCCAGTAGGTGTCGGTGTCGCCGTCGGTGACATTGGCTGCCGCGTGGGCGGCGCGGGCACTGCCCGCCCTGGTCCTGGCGTCCGCGGCGGCGTTCGGCCCGCCGGCCGCGTGCGCGCCGACGGCGGGCACGCCCAGAACCATCACGGCGGAGGCGAGCACAGCGGTCGCTGCGCGCCGTCTGAGGGATCTCGGCTTGTGTCGAGTCATGCGGGGGTCGCTTTCTGCGGAGGCTCGCACACCGAGGGGGCGGCGAGGGCGGCTCGTTCCTGGCGGAGTGGGGCAGAAAGGTGCGGGGCACGCACGGATTCGTGCGCAGAATATTGCGTTGTTTCATCGAAATATTGCAGAGTCCTGTGAGCCGGTCCACAGGCAGGACGACACAAGTTTCACCAGAAACGCTCATGACATGGCGACACCGGCGGTCAAAGATCGGTCAAATGGCATGCATTCAGGCGTACTTCACACCACCGGACACCCCGGCCCGCCACTCAGACGTACGCCCTACACTTGCGTCACCGAACCGCAAGTGAACGCAAGCCGCGCAAATTCTTGCGCGGCTTGCGTCGGATTCCTACACGGTGGGTCCGGGTTCCGCACGGGCGAAGAAGGCGGCCAGCTCGTGGGGGTTCTTGGTGTAGACGTCGATCTTCCGCACCAGCCCGTCCTCGACGTCGTGGATCTCGACCATGGTCAGCGCGAACCGCTCACCGGTCGTGTGCGCGGTGAGCGTGCCGGTGAGCACTCCGACGACGCCGGCCGGCCCCTCGAAGACCTCGGCCTTCGTGATGGCGACCGCCGCGTGGCGCATCATCTCGCCCAGGACCGACCGCACGAACACCTCACGGCCCTGGTGCACACCGCCGTAGGGCAGGGGGGCCGGCTCGTCGACGACCACCTCGGGGGCGAGGCGCGCCAGGACACCCGCCACATCGCCCCGGCCCAACGCCTCGTACAGGCCGCCCACCACGTCGGTGGCGGTCTCGGTCGCCGTCCTGGTCCGGTCGCTGTCCATCGCGTATCCCCTCGGGTCCTCTCGGTGCCCCGACGGGTTCGGGGCACACCCCATGCAACCCCTGCCGGCGGTCACGGAGGAGCCCCTGCCGTGAGGGGTACCGGCAGGGACCCCCATTCCGCACCGCGCCTGCCTACGCTGGCCGCATGGACAACCGGGACGCGGTCAGCGCCTTCCTCCGCTCACGCCGCGAGAAGATCACCCCGGAGCAGGCGGGGCTTCCGGTCTACGGCCGGCGGCGGGTGCCCGGACTGCGCCGGGGCGAGGTCGCCGCGCTCGCCGGGGTGAGCGTCGAGTACTACACACGCCTGGAACGCGGCAGCCTGAGAGGAGTCTCCGACAGTGTGCTGGACGCGCTCGCCCACGCGTTGCGGCTCGACGACACCGAGCGCACGTACCTCTACGACCTCGCCCGCGCCGCCGGACCGGCCCCCGGCGCCCGGCCACGGCAGCGGACGGTCCGGCAGACGGTGCGTCCGAGCGTGCTGCGGATCCTGGAAGGCATGCCGGGGCTGCCGGCGTACGTGATGAACGACCGGCTCGACACCCTGGCCGCCAACGAGTTGGGCCGGGCCCTGTACGCGCCGATGTACGCCGACCCGGCCTGCCGGGGCAACGTCGCCCGGTTCGCGTTCCTCAACTCCGAGGCCAGGCGGTTCTACAAGGACTGGGAGCTGATGGCGCGCTTCGCGGTGGGTGCGCTGCGCGTCGAGGCGGGCAGGAACCCCTACGACCCCGAGCTGTCCCACCTGATCGGTGAACTGTCCACCCGCAGCGACCCGTTCCGGGTCATGTGGGGATCGCACGACGTCCATGTGTTCCGCCGGAGCACCAAGCGGCTGGTCCATCCCCTGGTCGGCGACCTCGAACTCGACCAGGAGACCATGGCCTTGCCCGACGAGAGCGGCCTGAGCGTGGTCGTCTACAGCGCGCGCCGGGACACGCCCGCCGAGGACGCCCTCACCCTCCTCGCCGGCTGGGGCGCCGGCACCAGGCAGGACCGGGCGGCGGACTCCGCCGGCAGCCCTCCGTCCGCGCGGCCCTGACCTCTCCCGGAAGCCGGGCTGTGCACAGCGCACGCTCCAAGCCGACTACCGGCGGCCGACGTCGCGGGGCTCCTCGGGCGGCCGCCACGGCGCGCCGGCCCCACGCGCCGTCCGGCTCGGCGCCAGACCCGAAGAGTTGTCGACTTCGCAGGTCAACAGTCATATTCTGACGCGCCATCGGCTATCCGCAGGACACCGCGGCATCTGAGAATGCCGTCTGCTCCCCGGACGGCGGCCATCCTTCGTTCACGTGTCCGTCGCCGCGGACCGGCTTGCTGTGGAGCGAAGTTATATAGACAACTTTGCTCACCTGGGCGTCGTCACGACGGCGTCCGGGGCGGAGAGGACCCAACACCGTGCAACCCCTCTCACAGGTCGCCGAGGCCGGAAGCAGCATCAGCATCGGCTCCCCGACGTCCCCGCACCGCGGCGACAGAGTGACCTTCGACTGGGCCACCGACGCGCCCGGTCCCAAGAACTGGATCGGCGTCTACGACGGTGACCGGCAGCCCGGCAGCGGCGGTGGCTCGCTCGTCTGGGCGTACGTCCCCGGCACCTCCGGGCAGATCACCCTCGACGCCTCCGGGCTCGGCGCCGGGCCGTACACCGCCTACCTGCTGGCCGATGACGGCTACGACGTCCTCGCCCGGACGGCGCCCTTCACCTTCGCCGGGACGGCCACCGGCGACTCGATCGAACTGACGACGCCGGATCCGCACGAGGGCGACAAGGTCTCCTTCCACTGGACGACCGCCACGCCCGACGCGAAGAACTGGATCGGCGTCTACGACGGCGGCCGGCGGCCCGGCAACGGCTCCTCCCTCAGCTGGGCGTACACCCCCGCCGCCACCGGTGACATCACGCTCGACACCTCCGGTCTCGCCGCCGGGCAGTACACCGGCTATCTGCTGGCCAAGGACGGCTACGACGTCCTCGCCCGGACCGAGCCGTTCAGCTTCGCGGTCCGCCCGGTGATCCCCCGTCCGCACGCGGCCGTGGACGCCGTGACCACCGCCGCGCAGACCGCGGGCACGTCCTTCTCGGTGTCCCTGGGCGGCCTGTGGATCAGACCGGAGGGCAATGCCGCGGGGAGCCCGTCCTTCCGGCGCACGTCCGGTGACGCGTGGCTGTCGGTGACCGCGGACGGCACCGTCAGCGGCAGGGTCCCCGCCCTCGGACGGCGCACGACCGGCCGGGTGGTGGTCTCCGTCACCGACAGCGCCGTGGGCGGTGACACCGTGACCGTCCAGGTGCCGGTACGCGGCTCCCGGGACCGGCTCCGGCTCAAGGTGGCCACGCTGAACCTCTGGGACGGCGGCAGCCACGTCGAGGGGTTCCTGGAGAAGCAGGTGCGGCTGGTTCTCACCCAGGACCTGGACGTCGTCACGCTGCAGGAATGCGGTGCCAAGGGTGCCACCGACCTCGCCGCGGCGCTCGGCTGGCACGCGCACCAGGCCGGTGGGCTCGGCATCGTGAGCCGGCATCCGCTCACCGACGCCGTGGCCCCGACCGCCGCGCTGCCCGCCGCCGCGGCGACGCTGCGCCTGCCCGGCGACCGCGCGGTGCGGGTGTGGGCGGCCCAGTTGGACGAGGCCGGCTACGGCCCCTACGCGCTGCTGGCGGGCAGGACCGCCGCGCAGGTCGAGGCCTCGGAGCGGGAGACGGCACGTTACGCGCAGGCCAGGGCGCTGGTGGCGGCGATGCGGCCGGACCTCGCGTCCCGTACCCCCGTCGTGCTGGCCGCCGGTCTCGCCTCGCCCTCGCACCACGACTGGACGGACCGGACCACGTCCACGCACCAGGGTGCCGGCCGGGTGCGCTGGCCGGTCACCGAGGTCCTGGAGGCGGCGGGTCTGACCGATGCCTACCGCGAGGTCCACTCCAGCCCGGTGCGGGCCCCCGGCATCACCTGGTCCCCCGTCAGACCGCGGCGCGAGGACGGCGGTGCGGAACCGCAGGACCGGATCGACCAGATCCAGTACGCGGGCAAGCTGCGGGTGCTGGAGGCCCACAGCCTGGTCACCGGCTGGCCGCGGCCGGTGCCGGACACCGCCGCGAACGGCTGGCCCTCCGACCACGCGGCCGCCGTCGTCACCTTCTCCCTGTCCCGTCGCGGCTGACCCGAACGACCCGAAGGAATTCATCCCATGACCGAGATCAGCCGCCGCACGTTCATCGGCACCACCGCCGCCACGGCCGCCGTCGCCGCCACCGCCGGGCTGCCCGGCACCGCGGAGGCGGCCGGGCGCGACACGCGCGGCAGCATCGCCGACGTCAGACATGTGGTGATCCTGATGCAGGAGAACCGCAGCTTCGACCACTACTTCGGCACCCTGAACGGCGTCCGGGGCTTCGGCGACCGGCAGGCCAGCGTGCTGGCGAACGGCGACCCGGTGTTCCGCCAGCCCGACCGGGGCCGCAAGGAGGGCTATCTGCTGCCCTTCCGCATGGACACCACCAAGTACAACGCGCAGAACGCCGGGGGTCTCCCGCACGACTGGGACACCGGGCACACCGCCGTCGACGGCGGCGCCATGGACAAGTGGGTGTCCGCCAAGGGCGAGCGGACCATGGGGTACTTCACCCGCGAGGACATCCCCTACCAGTACGCGCTGGCCGACGCCTTCACCCTCTGCGACGGCTACCACTGTTCGCTCAACGGCCCCACCGACCCCAACCGCCTCTACCTGTGGACCGGCACCGCGGGCCCCGGCGTCGACGGCACCACGGGCCCGTGGACCGACAACACCCCGGTCACCGACAACCCGGTGGCGGACTGGACGACGTACGCCGAACGCCTGGAGCAGGCCGGCGTCACCTGGCGCGTGTACCACAACCCCGACGGCTCCGACGACCGGTACGGCGACTACGACGACAACGCGCTGTCGTACTTCAGGCAGTTCCACGCGTTCCCCAAGGACGACCCGCGCTACGTCAACGCGATGACGAAGTTCGACCTCACGGCGTTCGACCGGCACTGCAAGGACGGCACCCTGCCCACCGTCTCCTGGCTGGTGGCGCCGTACCTGTTCTGCGAACACCCGGCGGCCAGCCCCGACTACGGCGCGCACTGGGTGAACACCGCGCTCCAGTCGCTGTTCGCCAACCCCGAGGTGTGGAAGCACACCGTCTTCCTGCTCATGTACGACGAGAACGACGGGTACTTCGACCACGTCGTCCCGCCGTCCCCCGAGCCGGGCACCAAGGACGAGTTCGCGGACGGCAAGCCGATCGGGCTGGGCAGCCGGGTGCCGCTGTGGGCGGTCTCGCCGTGGTCCCGCGGCGGCTGGGTCAACTCGCAGGTCTTCGACCACACGTCGGTGCTGCGGTTCCTGGAGCAGGTCACCGGGGTGCGCGAGCCCAACATCTCCGACTGGCGGCGCACCGTCTGCGGCGACCTCACCAGCTGCTTCGACTTCACCCGCCCCGACTACAGCATCCCGAGACTGCCGGACACCGTCGCGCTGATGGCGAAGGCCGACGCGGCCGGCGCGCTGCCCGCGGTGCGGATACCCGACCAGCAGTCCATGCCCGTGCAGGAGCCCGGGCAGCGTCCGCACCGTCCGCTGCCGTACCGCCCGTGGGCCGATGTCACCGTCGACCGCACCACCGGCAAGGTCACCTGCACGCTCACCAACGACGGCACCGTCGGCTTCCACTTCACCGTGCTGCCGAACGTCGAACCGCCCTTCACCGGTGTGCCGTTCACGGTTCCGCCGCACTCCTCGCGCACCTACGTGTGGGATGCCGCCGCGACCGACGGCCGCTACGACTTCTCGGTGCACGGCGCGGACGGGTTCGTCCGCCGCTTCGCCGGGACGGTGGTGCGCGACGGCCAGGACGACGTGGCGGTGCCGTCCGTCCTTGCCGCACTGACGCACACGACACGCCCCCAGGACGCCAGGATCGAACTGGAGCTGCGCAACGGCGGCGGCACCGAGGTGGCGTTCACCGTCACGCCGAACGACTTCGCCGGCACGGAGCAGACCGTGTGGGTCAAGGCGGGCGGCGACTCCCGGCTGACCTGGCACACCGACGAGGGCCGCTACGACATCACCGTCACCGCGGCGACCGGGACGCGGTTCGCCCAGCGGTACGCGGGGACCGTGCACGCGGTCTGAGCCGCGCGCGAAGTGGCCGGGCCCGGCCCGCGGAGCGGTCCGGGCCCGGCCCTGTTCCCCGAACGGCTCAGGCCGGCGGGTGGAGCGCGGCGATGCCGGTCAGGACGAAGTCGATCCCGGCGAGGAACTGCTCGCGGTCGTCGTGCCCGTGCATCTGGTCGGCGACGGCCCGGGTGAACGGGTAGTCGTCGGGGTCGAGCTCCTTCCACGCCGTCGCGACCGCGCCGAGGAACTCCGCGCGGTCCGTGTCGGGGCCGGGGGCCGCGGCGTTCACGGCGTTCTGGCCGGCGGCGCCGAGGATGTAGTGCAGCAGCGCCGAGGTCGCCGTGAACCAGCTGCTCTCGGGCACGCCGAGCGCGCGGACCTGGCGGCCGATGCTTTCGAAGATCCGCGCCGTCACCGTCCCCCAGGGGCTGCGGGAGAGCTGCACGGCGAGCTGGGTGGCCAGCCAGGGATGTTCCTCCATCGCCCCGGACAGTCCCAGCGCGACGGCACGGATCCCGTCCTCGGGCGATCCCTCGGGGTCGTCGGGGCCGGCCGCGAGGGCCGAGGCCACGACACCCTCGGTGGCGGCGGCCAGCAGCTCCTCCTTGTTCGCCACGTGCCAGTAGACCGCTCCGGGGCCGGTGGCGAGGCGTTCGGTGAGCGCCCGGAAGGTCAGCCCGCCGGCACCGGCCGCATCGAGCAGTTCGACGGCCGCCTCGACGATGCGCTCCCGGGAGAGCGCCTCCGTGCGCCGCTGTGACCGGCGTGTCCGCGTTGCCATGGCTCATCTTGACATATCTGGAGCACCGTTCCAGCATGGAGCATCGTTCCATCATGGAACGGCGTACCAGAGGGCGACGGAGGAGAGCCGCCATGCGCACTCACGTCACGATCATCGGCGCCGGACTCGGCGGCCTCACGCTCGCCCGGGTCCTGCACACGCACGGAATCCCGGCCACCGTCTACGAGGCGGAGGCGTCCGCGGCGGCACGGACCCAGGGCGGGCTGCTCGACATCCATGAGCACAACGGCCAGCCGGCACTTGCCGCCGCGGGGCTGACCGAGGAGTTCCGCGCTCTCGTCCTGGAGGGCGCGGAGGCGACCCGGGCCCTCGCCCCGGACGGCACGGTCCTGTACGACGAACCCGACGACGGCACCGGCGGCCGCCCCGAGGTGCTGCGCGGAGAGCTGCGGCGGATCCTGCTCGAATCGCTCCCCGCCGGCACCGTCCGCTGGGGCCACAGGGCCGCCGGTGTCCGGGCCCTCGGCGACGGGCGCCACGAGGTGACCTTCACCGACGGCGGCTCCGTCACCACGGACCTGCTGGTCGGCGCGGACGGCGCGTGGTCACGGGTCCGGCCGCTGCTGTCCGACGCGGTGCCCGCCTACACCGGCACGTCGTTCGTCGAGACCTGCCTCTTCGACGCCGACACCCGGCACCCGGCCACCGCCGAGGCGGTCGGCGGCGGCGGCATGTTCGCGCTCGCGCCCGGGAAGGGCATCCAGGCCCACCGGGAGAACGGCGGGACCCTGCACACCTATGTGGCACTCCGCAGGACCCAGGAGTGGTTCGCCGGAATCGACTTCACCGACGCCTCGGGGGCGGCCGCCCGGATCGCGGCGGAGTTCGAGGGCTGGGCGCCGGAACTCACCGCGCTGATCACCGACGGCGACACCGCGCCGGTCCTGCGCCCCCTGCACACCCTGCCCGCCGGGCACCGCTGGGAGCGGGTGCCGGGAGTGACACTGCTCGGCGACGCCGCCCACCTCATGATCCCCAACGGCGAGGGCGCCAACCTCGCCATGCACGACGGCGCCGAACTCGGCAGGGCCCTGGCCGCGCACCCCGGCGACCCCGGGGCCGCGCTCGCCGCGTACGAACCGGCCATGTTCTCCCGCGGCGCCGAGGAGGCCGCCGACGCCACCCAGCTGCACGAACTGATGTTCGGCGACGACGCGCCGCACGGCCTCATCGCCATGTTCGCCGGAGCCCGGCCGGTGTCCTGAGCCGCCCGCCCGTGGACGGGCGGGGCCCGTGCAGCCGGTCGGGCCCCTCGGTCCGCTCCCCGAGTGGCGGCACCGGCCCGCTGGGACCAGGCTGGATGCCGGACAGCCCGGCCGTACCGCGCCGTCCCGAATCCTCGGGCGCCGGGCGCACGGTGTTTGCCCGGCACACGCAGGGTCACCCGCCCAGGAGGAGTACGAAGACTCCGGAAGCGAACGACGCGAGCACATCCGTACGGCACCCTCCCGGGCACGGCCACGGGTGGGACGGCCGGTCCCGGCACAGCGCGGGGACCGGCACGTCACTGCTTTGTACGGAGAAAGGCAGAGTCATGACGGAGATACCACCCCTCACCACCACCGACTCCGGTGCCCCCGTCGAGAGTGACGAGCACTCGCTGACCGTGGGGCCCGGAGGACCGGTCCTGCTGCAGGACGCCTATCTGATCGAGCAGATGGCGCAGTTCAACCGGGAGCGCATTCCCGAGCGCCAACCGCACGCCAAGGGGAGCGGCGCGTTCGGTCACTTCGAGGTGACCGAGGACGTCAGCGCCTTCACCATGGCCGGCCTCTTCCAGCCCGGCACCCGCACCGACCTGGTCATACGTTTCTCGACGGTCGCCGGTGAGCGGGGCAGCCCCGACACCTGGCGCGACCCTCGCGGCTTCGCGGTGAAGTTCTACACCAGCGAGGGCAACTACGACATGGTCGGCAACAACACGCCGGTGTTCTTCATCAAGGACCCGATGAAGTTCCAGCACTTCATCCGGTCCCAGAAGCGCCGGGCGGACAGCAACCTGCGCGACCACGACATGCAGTGGGACTTCTGGACGCTCTCTCCGGAATCCGCCCACCAGGTCACCTGGCTGATGGGTGACCGGGGCATCCCGCGGAGCTGGCGCCACATGAACGGCTACACCTCCCACACCTACATGTGGATCAACGCCAAGGGTGAGCGGTTCTGGGTGAAGTACCACTTCAAGACCGACCAGGGGATCGAGTTCTTCACCCAGCACGAGGCCGACCAGATGGCAGCCGTCGACACCGACTACCACACACGCGACCTCTTCGAGCACATCCGGGACGGCGAGTTCCCGAGCTGGACCCTGTACGTGCAGCTCATGCCGTACGCGGACGCCGCGGGCTACCGGTTCAACCCGTTCGACCTCACCAAGGTGTGGCCGCACAGCGACTACCCGCTGGTCCCGGTCGGCCGGATGACGCTGGACCGCAATCCGACCGACAACCACGCCGAGATCGAGCAGGCGGCCTTCCAGCCGAACAACTTCGTCCCCGGCATCGGGCCCAGCCCGGACCGCATGCTGCTGGCGCGGCTGTTCTCCTACGCGGACGCCCACCGGCACCGGATCGGCGCCAACTACCAGCAGCTTCCGGTGAACGCGCCCGTCGTCGACGTCCACACGTACTCCAAGGACGGGGCGATGGCCTACCGGAAGACGTCCGATCCGGTGTACGCCCCGAACTCCAAGGGCGGCCCCAAGGCCGACCCCGCCCGGTTCGGCCCGCCGCCCACCTGGACGGCGGACGGTGAGATCACCCGCGCCGCCTACGTCTCCCACCCCGAGGACGACGACTGGGGGCAGCCCGGCACGATGGTCCGGGAGGTAATGGACGACGCCGCCCGGGACCGCCTGGTCGACAACGTCGTCGGGCACCTCCTCAACGGCGTGAGCGAACCGGTCCTGCAGCGTGCCTTCACGTACTGGTCGAACATCGACGAGACGATCGGCAAGCGCATCGCCGACGGCGTACGGGCCAAGGCCGACGAGAAGGACCCCAAGGCCGCCGAACAGGGCAACCCCGCCCGGAGTTCCCTGCAGCACAAGGCCTGATCCCGTCCGAGGGAACGGACCCACCCGGAACACCAACCCGCGCCACGGGCCGAGCGATCCGCTTGGCCCGTGGCGCCGTTGCGAACACCCGGACCGCACCAACGGATATGAATGATCACCGCAGGCCGGACGGAGGCGTGGGGCAGGTCCTGCGCAAGGCTCCCTCCTTCCGGCGCAGCCTGCACATGAGGTCCTCGCGGACCTGCCGGGGATGTTTGATCGGATGTTTCACTGGAGCGAATTCCATGACGGGTTGCGAACTTCCCGCACGAGAACCGGCTGCCCTCGAACGTCTGATTGACATGCGCGAAGTGTGCTCCCGCAATGTCCACCTAAGGGGATTCCCCACACCCCGACAGCAGTCCACGCTTCCGAACTTGGTCTGAACCAAAAAGGAAACAAATATTGACGCGGCCGAACAGGGGTCGTAGGTTCCGGGCCGTGCCGACCCCACTCCGGTCTCGAAGGGACGTGCCATGCGTGGTGCCCTGTCCGTCTGGAATGTCATGAACTCACCAAACTTAGCGACCGGGCCGCGGACATGGCGGGCGCGGGCCCTCGCCGTGCTGGCCTCCCTCGGGCTCGCTCTCGGGCTGCTGGTCGGGGTGCCGGCCGTGTCGCAGGCCGCGGGCTCGCTGCCCTGTGACATCTACGCCGCGGCCGGCACCCCGTGCGTGGCCGCGCACAGCGTCACCCGCGCACTGCTCTCCTCCTACGCCGGCCCGCTGTACCAGGTGACCCGTGTCTCGGACGGCGCCACCGCCGACATCGGGCTGCTGGCGCCGGGCGGGTACGCCGACGCGGCCGCCCAGGACGCCTTCTGCGCGAACAGCGGGGGCTGCCTGATCACGAAGATCTACGACCAGAGCGGCCGGCACAACGACCTGAAGCCGGGTCCGGCCGGTACCGCCGGCATGGGCGACGACCGGGGCGCCGACGCCTCGGAGATCGCCGTCACCGCGGGCGGCCACAAGGTCTACGGCGTCTGGATCTCCCCGGGCGTCGGCTACCGCTACACCGGGGTCGCCTCCGGGGTCGCGGTGGACGGCCGGCCGGAGGGCGCCTACATGGTGGCCAGCGGCACCCATGTCGGTTCCGCCTGCTGCTTCGACTACGGCAACGCGGAGAGCACCCCGGCCGACACCGGCAACGGGCACATGGACGCGGTGTCGATCGCCACCACCTGCTATTTCGCCCCGTGCACCGGGACGGGCCCCTGGGTCGAGGCCGACCTGGAGAACGGCATGTTCCAGGGGGACAACGGCTCCAACACCGCCAACCAGGGCAACAGGAGCACCTTCGTCACCGCGGTCCTGAAGAACAACGGACAGACCCGGTACGCGCTCAAGGGCGGCAACTCACAGGCCGGCGCGCTCACCACCTGGTGGGACGGCGCGTTGCCCACCCGCGGCGGCTACCAGCCCATGCACCAGGAGGGCGGGATCATCCTGGGCATCGGCGGCGACAACAGCAACTGGAACCGGGGCACCTTCTTCGAGGGCGTCATGGTCTCCGGCTATCCCACCGACGCCGCCGAGAACGCCGTCCAGGCGAACATCGTCTCCGTCGGCTACGGCGGACAGACGGACGTGCCGAACGGTCCGCAGGGGACCGTCACCGGCCCCGGCGGCAAGTGCGTGGACGTGGCCGCCGACGACACCGGCGCCAACGGGGCCGCCGTACAGCTGTGGGACTGCCAGACGTACGCCGAGGACCAGCACTGGACGCACAACCCGGACGGTTCGCTGTCCACGCTCGGGCGGTGCCTGGACATCGAGAACAACGGCACGGCGAACGGCGCCAGGCTGGAGCTGTGGGACTGCAACGGGGTCGGCGGCCAGAAATGGGTCCAGCAGGCCGACGGCTCCCTCCTCAACCCCCAGTCCGGACGCTGCCTCGACTCCCCCAGCGGCGCCACCGCCAACGGCACCCGCCTGCAGATCTGGGACTGCAACGGCTCCGGTGCGCAGAAGTTCGCGGTGAACGGCGGCGGCCCGGTCAAGGGGCCGGGCGGTAAGTGCGTCGACGTCACCGCCGACGACACCGGCGCCAACGGGGCCGCCGTACAGCTGTGGGACTGCCAGACGTACGCGGTGGACCAGCACTGGTACCACGGCTCCGACAACTCGCTGAAGACACTGGGGCGGTGCCTGGACGTCGAGAACAACGGCATGGCGAACGGCGCCAGGCTGGAGCTGTGGGACTGCAACGGCGTCGGCGGCCAGAAATGGGTCCAGCAGGCCGACGGCTCCCTCCTCAACCCCCAGTCCGGACGCTGCCTCGACTCCCCCAGCGGCGCCACCGCCAACGGCACCCGCCTGCAGATCTGGGACTGCAACGGCTCCGGTGCGCAGAAGTTCAGTCTGAGCTGAGCCGACCGCGGGCGCAGGTCAGGGGCCTCTTCCCGGCCATGGCGGACTCCCGTCGCAGGGTGTCACCCATGCCACTGGGGGAAGAGGCCGCTGCCAGGGCCGGACCGCCTCCCGCCGCCCTGGTCACCGGCCGGCGCCGCACGGAATGCGGGCGCCGTCACCGGATGTGAGACTGCTGATCCCCGATGCCCGCGGGCGCCGCTCCGAGAACACAAGGAGGCGAGGGCACGTGGTGACGTCGGATTCCGGTGACGACGCGCTGCAGGAGTTCCTGGCCGACGCCGTCAGCAAGACCGAGGACCTCGCCCCCGCCCTGTCCCGCTGCGCCAGGGCTCTCGGGCTCCATCACGCCGTCGCCTACCTCGCCGATCTCCAGCAGCGGCATCTGGTCCCGCTCACGGACGTGGCCCCGGTCCTGCCCATCGACGACTCGCTGGCGGGATGGACGTACCGTACGCAGTCGCTGCGGGTCGAGCCGTCCGGGAGCGGCATGATGACCGCCTGGTTCCCGCTCATCGACGGCGCCGAGCGGCTGGGCGTCCTGGCCGTGCACACGCCCGCCCTCTCCGCCGCCGCGCTGACCCGCGGCAGGGCACTGGCCACCCTGGTGGCGATGATGGTCACCTCCCGGCGCGCCTACAAGGACTCCTTCGTCCGGCGCACCCGCACCGAACGGATGCGGCTGCCGTCCGAACTGCTCCGCGCGTTCCTGCCACCGCGGACCATCGGGGACGCCCGCGTCGTCTCCACGGCCGTCCTCGAACCCGCCTACGAGATCGGCGGCGACGCCTTCGACCACGCGCTGACCGATGCGACGCTGCATGCGAGCGTCCTCGACTCCATGGGGCACAACCTCGCCTCCGGACTCACCAGTGCCCTCTCGCTGGCGGCCTGCCGCAACGCCCGCCGGGTCGGTGCCGACCTGCCGGAGCAGGTGCGGACCGTCGACGAGGCGCTCGCCGAATGGCTGCCGGACCAGTTCTCCACAGCCGTCCTGACCCAGCTCGACCTCGACACGGGCGTGCTGCGGTGGTGCAACTGCGGGCACCCCTCCCCGCTCCTCATCCGCGACCAGCAACTGCTGACCGACGCCCTGGCACGTGATCCGGATCCTCCGCTGGGGCTGCCGCATCTGCTGGCCGGCCGCGAGCGCCGGATCCACGAGGCGGCGCTGCGGCCCGGCGACCGGGTCCTGCTCTACACCGACGGAGTCACCGAGGCCCGCATGCCGGACGGGGAGTTGTTCGGGCTCAGGCGGTTCGCCGACTACGTCATCCGGGCCACCGCCGCCGGGGAACTGGCTCCGGAGACCCTGCGGCGGCTGATCCACTCGATCCTCGACGCGGAGACCAGCCGGCTGAAGGACGACGCGACGATCGTGCTCCTCGAATGGCAGCCGCCTCCGGCCGACGGGAGCGCGGCCGGATAGACGACCGTGCCCCCGGACTCCGGCGCGCCCGGTCGCGGGTCATGCGCCTGGCGGTGCATGTCTGGCGGGAGACCTGCGCCTCCCGCAGCGTGGAGGCACACGGCCGGTGGCACGAAGCCGGCGGAGAGGTGGGACACATGGACGGGGAGGCGGCCGTGGCGAGGATCGTCGTGGGGGTCGACGGTTCACCGGCCTCGTACGCCGCCCTGCGCTGGGCCGTCCGCTACGCCGGTCTCGTCGGCGGCGCCGTGGAGGCGATCGCCGCCTGGGAGCTGCCGGGGCTGCAGAACTGGTCCGGGCCCGCCGTGGACATGGACTTCGACGCGGACGAGGCCCGGCAGCGGATGCGGCAGGAGCTGACCGGAGTGCTGGGCCCGGACTCCGCCGGTCAGGTCACCGCGCACCTGGTGCACGGCAACGCCGCGGACGTCCTGCTGCGAGCCGCGCAGGGCGCCGAGGCGCTGGTCGTCGGCAGCAGGGGGCGCGGCGGGTTCGCCCGCGCCCTGCTCGGTTCCGTCAGCCAGCACGTGTCCCAGCACGCCTCCTGCCCGGTGGTGATCGTGCGCTCCGAACCGTCCTGACCCGGTGGCTACTGGTTGCTGAAGGCGGCGTCGAAGGACGCCTTCGGCACGGGCCACAGCAGCGAGCGGACGAAGGTCACCGCCTCCGCGGCCCCGTGCAGGCGGTCCATGCCCGCGTCCTCCCATTCGACGGAGATGGGTCCGTCGTAGCCGATGGACTCCAGGGCGCGGAAGGCGTCCTCCCAGGGGACGTCGCCGTGACCGGTGGAGACGAAGTCCCAGCCCCGGCGCGGATCGCCCCACGCCTGGTGGGAGCCGAGGACGCCGGCCCGGCCGTTGCGCGGGCGCAGCCGGGTGTCCTTGCAGTCGACGTGGTAGATGCGGTCCTTGAAGTCGGTGATGAACCCGACCGGGTCGATGTTCTGCCACATCATGTGGCTGGGGTCCCAGTTGAAGCCGAAGGCCTCACGGTGACCGATCGCCTCCAGTGTCCGGACGCTGGTCCAGTAGTCGTACGCGATCTCACCGGGGTGCACCTCGTGGGCGAAGCGCACTCCCTCCGCGTCGAACACGTCGAGGATCGGGTTCCAGCGGGTGGCGAAGTCCTCGTACCCGGCCTCGATGACGGCGGCCGGCACCGGCGGGAACATGGCGACGTAGGGCCAGATGGCGGAGCCGGTGAAACCGACGACGGTGTTCACGCCCAGCTTGCGGGCGACCCGCGCGGCGCGCTTCATGTCCTCGGCGGCCCGCTGCCGTACTCCTTCGGCGTCTCCGTCGCCCCACACGTACGGGCGCAGGATCGCCCGGTGGCGGAAGTCGATGGGCGCGTCGCAGACGGCCTGTCCCGCCAGGTGGTTGGAGATGGCGTGGACCGTGAGCCCGTGCCGGTCCAGGATCTCCAGGCGGGATGCCGCGTAGGCGTCGTCCTCGTCGGCGCGCCTGAGGTCGAGGTGGTCGCCCGAAGCGGCGATCTCAAGGCCGTCGTAGCCCCACTCGGCGGCGAGGCGGGCGACCTCCTCGAAGGGGAGGTCGGCCCACTGACCGGTGAACAGGGTGACGGGGTGGGTGGCTGCGGTCATGTGCGGTCCTCCGTCGCGGGTGCGGTCTCGATCCAGGTGCCGCGGCCGGCGGCGGAGGCCAGCACGGCCTCGGTGAGCCGTGCCGCGCGCAGTCCGTCGGCGAACGTCGGCATGCCCTCGGGGTTCGCGCCCTGCACGGCGTCGTAGACGTCGGTGACGAACGCCGTGAAGGCGTCCTGGTATCCGAGGGCGTGGCCGGGGGGCAGTACCGACACTCGGGCCGAGTCGGGGGCGGCGGTGTCCGGGTCGCGCAGCACCAGCCGCGATCCGTCCCGTGCGCCGATCCACAGTTCTTCGGGGCGTTCCTGTTCGAAGCGCACGCTCCGCCGGGTGCCGTGGAGTTCCAGGGTGAGGCTGTTCTTGCGGCCGGGGGCGAGCTGGCTGACGAGCAGGGTGCCCAGTGCCCCGTTGCCGAGTTCGACGAGGAGGGCGGCCGTGTCCTCGTTGGTGACGCGGACGCCGCCGCGCTCGGGGAAGACGGTGCGGGTGCGGGCGGCCAGCCGGTGGATGCGCTGTCCGGAGACGAACTCGACGAGGTCGCAGAGGTGGGAGCCGATGTCGGCGAAGGCACGGGAGGCGCCGCCCGCCTCCGGGTGGGCCCGCCAGTTGGTGTCCTCCGGGTCGAGGAGCCAGTCCTGGAGGTAGCCGGCGTCCAGGGTGAGAACGGTGCCGAGCTGTCCGTCCGCCACGAGGGCGCGGGCCTGGCGGGCCATCGGGTGGTAGCGGTAGACGAAGGGGACCGCCGCCACCCGGTCGGCCTCCCGCGCGGCCCGGACCAGCCGTTCGGCGTCCGCCACGGTGGTGGCCAGGGGCTTCTCGCAGATGACGTGCGCGCCCGCGGCCAGCGCCGCCAGGGTGTGTTCGGTGTGCAGGCGGTTGGGGCTGCACACATGGACGACGTCGAGGTCACCGGCGGCCATGAGGCTGCGGACGTCCGGTGCGGAGCGTTCGACACCGAGGGTCTCGGCGGCCCGCTGGGCGCGTTCGGAGGTCGAGCTCGCCAGAGCGGTCAGGTGGCCGCGGGCGGCCCGGCTGGCCCGGGTGTGCACGGCGGCCATGAAGCCGCCGCCGATGAACCCGGCACGCGGAGGCCGCTTCACAGGGTGGCTCCGTAGGGGTCCCGGTCCTCGGGGACGAGCGGTATCTCACCGGCCGAGCTGGCGACCTGGACCGTCTCGCCGGAGGTGACGGACTCGTCGATGGAGATCATGGTGTCCAGGACGTGGTAGCCGAGGTCGCCGGAGGCGATGTGCGGGGCCTGGCCGCGGATGGCCCGGGCCATGTCCAGAACGCCCAGTCCGCGTCCGGCCTCGATGCCGACCGGCGTGACCGTCTCCCATACGGGATCCTTGCCGCGTTGCTGGACCCGGGTGATCCGCACCTCGCCCGCGAAGGTGTTGGGGTCGGGCAGCACCAGTGTGCCCTCGGTGCCGGTGATCTCGACGAACCCGGTGCGGGTGAGCGGGGAGTCGAAACTGAACACGCTCTGGCCGACGCCGCCGTTCTCGAACTGGGCGAGCGCGGACACATGGGTGGGGACGGCGACGGCGAACTCGGTGCCCATCCGGTGGCCGCTCCGGACCGTGCGCACCGTCCGGGCGGTGGAGCCGACCGCGGCGACCCGGCCGACCGAGCCGAACAGGCAGACCAGGGCGGTGATGTAGTAGGGCCCCATGTCGAAGAGGGGCCCGGCGCCCTTGGCGAACAGGAACTCGGGGTCGGGGTGCCACAGATCGGGTCCCGCGTACTGCATGACGGTCTGGGCGGACAGCGGGGTGCCGATGTCCCCGCGGGTGACGGCCCGCAGGGCGGTCTGGAGTCCGGGGCCGAGCACGGTGTCGGGGGCGACGCCGACCCGCAGCCCGGCCGCCTCCGCCCGGTCGAGCAGGGCGCGGGCGTCGCCCCGGTCGACGGCGATGGGCTTCTCGGACCAGACGTGCTTGCCCGCGGCGACGATCGCCGAGCTGACCTCGGCGTGGACGGCGGGGACGGTGAGGTTGACGACGATGTCGACGTCCCGGTGGGCGAGGACGTCCGCGGCGGTGCCCCACTCCTCGATCCCGTACTTGCGGGCCTGGGTCTCGGCGCGCCCGGTGTCGAGGTCGCCCACGACGGCGACGCGAAGGTCGGGGAACTGGGTGAGGTTGGTCAGGTACTGGTCGCTGATGTTGCCGGCGCCGATGAGGCCGACGCCGACCGGGTGCTGTGCGGCCATCAGGCGACGCCCTTCCCGTTGAGGTAGGCGACGCCCGCCGCGACGCCTTCGAAGATGTCACCGTCGTAGTGGTCGAACTCGATGATCGCGTACTCGGCGTCCGGGGCGGCGGCCAGCGAGGCGTCGAGCGGTATCTCTCCCCGGCCTGCCGGGACCTGGCGGGTGTCGGCGGCGTCGAAGGGGGCGCCGGAGGTGAACGGGTCCTCGATGACCGGGCCGTCCTTCACGTGCAGGGCGCGCACCCGGGAGCCCAGCCGGTTCAGCAGCGACACGACGTCGTAGCCGCCGGCCGAGGCCCAGAACAGGTCTATCTCCAGGGCGACTTCCGGCGCCAGCAGGTCGGCGAAGCGGTCGAAGGCGTTGACGCCGGCGACGGTGTGGACGAACTCCTGCGAGTGGTTGTGGTAGCCGACGCGCAGCCCGTGGTCGGCGGCGCGTTTCGCGGCCTCGTTCAGCAGCCCGGCGGTACGGGCGATCTCCGTCTCGTCGGCCCACCGGTCGGCGGCGACGAACGGGTCGAAGAGAATCTCCACGCCCAGTCGCCGGGCGGCCCGGAAGGTCTCGTCGAGGGTGGGTGCGGGTGCCCCCTCGGCGGTGGCGCGTTCCGGGGAGAGGAAGCCGGCGTGTCCGGTCGGGGCGGACAGGCCGTGCCGGGCGAGTGCGTCGGCCAGTTCACCGGCGCGCCGCACGAAGCCGAAGGCCTCGACGTTCCTCAGGCCCAGGGCGGCGAGGCGGCCCAGGGCCGCGTCTTCGTCGGCTTCCAGAGCGTGGCGGACGGAGTAGAGCTGCACCGACAACCGTGGTGTCGACATGTTGGACTCCTCTCGGGGCGGACGGCCGCACAACAGAATACCGACAGGGGTGCTGGTTTCTAGAGGGCGTCTAACATTTCCGTATGGCAAAGGCGACCGCTCGGCAGGGGACGGCCCCACGGAACTACCCCAAGGGGGAGCGCCGGCGCGCCCAGATCATCGAGGCCGCGTTCACCGCGTTCGGGCAGGTCGGCTACCGCAACGCGAGCATGGTCCAGCTCGCCGCGGCCTGCGACGTGTCGCGCGCCGGGCTGCTCCACCACTTCCCGACGAAGGAGTCGCTGCTCGAAGCGGTCCTGGAGGAACGGGAACGCCAGGACGACGCGCACTTCTTCGGGTCGGGCGCGGTCAACCGCGACGGCCTGGAGTACTTCGCCAGCATGATCCGGCTGCTCGCGCACAATCAGGCCAACCCGCTGATCGTGAGCCTGTTCGCCGTGCTGTCCAGCGAGGCGACCGCGGCGGACCACCCGGCGCGTCCGTATTTCGTCGCACGCTACGAACGCACCCGCCGGCAGATGCAGTTGGCCGTCGACGACCTGGTGCGACGCGGTCTGCTGCGCCCGCACGTGGACGCGTCGGGGCTGGCTGCGGACCTGATCGCGTTCATCGACGGCCTGCAGATCCAGTGGCTGCTCAGCCCGGACGCCATCGACATGCCGGACCACCTGCGCAAGCTGCTGCGCGGCCTCATCAGCGTCGAACTGCCCTAGCCCCGGCGGTTCGCCCGACGGTGGGAACGCGCGGGTCGGTTCGGGGCGATGGCGGTCCCGGAGGAGTCGTAGAGGTTGACGAAGCCGGCGGCGTCCTGGGCAGGCTGGTCAAGGCCGCCGCGAGTACGACCAGATGCTCGCCCATCTCCATGAGAAGGGCCCGCACGCCAGCATCCTGGCCGTCGGCAGGACTGGTCGGTGCGCTCGCAGCCGTCGCGGGGGACTTCGAAGGTGTCACCTGCGGCCGGGATGACCCCGGCGGTGCAGTAATCGCCCAGGGCAACCCACTGGAAGCCCGCCCGCGGCGGCCCGTTGCGCGCCGACGACTCGTGCGGGGGCCAGGGCGGCGGGAGCGGCGGCGGAGCCGACCAGGGTCAGACGGGTACGGAAGCTTGCCACGATCCTCCGGGGACAGGGACTTTGGCGTCACTTCGACCCCACGAAGCCCGTCACTCCACGCACGAGATCCAGCGCGGACGGTAACCACCGGGACCGAGAAGTGCAGGGCCCAGCCGGGATCGCGGATCACCCGAGCCGTGACGCGCGGGTACTCACCGATCATGCTCACGGCCGGAGATCGGGCGAGAGCACTGACTACGGGCGCCCGACGGGCCCGTCTCGCTCCCCCGTCTCGATCAACCCGGTTCACGCGCGTTCAAGCACCTGGTGACGGGCTCCGCCGACAGGCAGGACGGAAGACCTGCGACCGGTCAGCCCATGAAGATGCTGTGCGTGCCGGGCACCTGCACTGCCAGCCCCGGAGGAATGATCTGGATGGGCCCGTCCGCGCAGCCCGGGACGTTGTGGACGAAGGCGGGTGTGTCCGTGAAGTTGAGGACGGTCGAGAGATGAGTTATCTCGAAGCAGCCCCTCGGGTTGTCGTGATGGACTCCGTCGATCGCGAGGAACCCGTTCGCGGCGAAGGCGGAGCCAGGAACGGCGAGTGCGAGTACTCCGGCGGCGGCGAGGGTGGCGAGTGTCGAGCCGATGCGACGCATGACGAACCTCCCGGCTTGGCAGGCCGGCACATCCCGGCCTTGTAACCGACCGTACGCAAGCGTGTACGTATCGCATCCGGGCGTCCCCCAAACGGGCGACTTCGGCGTTCGGCGCAACCGCCGGTCGGCCGGCGGCATGGGCGGAGCCGTGTGTTCCAAGGCCCGCCCTGGACGGCTCCGCCCGCATGTGGATCAGCGCGATTCCCTCGCACGACCCGGATTCGGCACGTGGTCCCGGACGTCGACCAGATGTCCGCCGACCCGTCCGAGCGCATGGTCTGTGTGCTGTTGAGCCGGGTGCACGAAGGCGAGGCCGGCGTGTTCCACCTGCAGCCCGACGATCTCCGGGCCCGGTACGACCGGGCCGGAGACCGGCTCCTCGTCTCCCTGCCGGCCCACCGCAGGACCCTCGCCGCCGATCTCGGCGAACATCCCCACGCCGTGAGGGGAGTTCCTCGCCGCGCTCCCGCCCGATGCCTCGCACGACGACCGTGTCGTCCTGCTGAGCCGCGAGACCGTCACCCGACTTCGTGCCCGCAGAGCGGGAGGGTCATCGGCAGCCCGTCGCCCTGACCGACCACAGCGGCGGGCCGGTCACCCCGACGGAGCCGATCTCCCTCTGCGGGAGGCAGGAGGCGGGCGTCGCCGTCGTCGCAGCCCCCGTGCCCCCTGCCTCCGCAGGCCTGACCGGGTGCGGTGTCCGTGGGCCGGTCACAGTCCGAACAACCGGGCCGCGTTGTCGTGGCACACCGCCCGCAGCCACTCCCGGCCGAGGTCCAGACGCTCCAGCGCGTGCAGCTGGTGGAGGTACGGATAGGGGATGTTGGGGAAGTCGGAGCCGAGCAGGATCCGGTCGCCCAGGTCCGCGACCCGGGGCAGGTCGCCGTGCGGGAACGGCATGAACTCCTCGGTGAAGTCGGTGAACGCCATCGTCGTGTCCAGCCGCACCTCCTCGTACCGCTCGGCGAGGCCGAGGAAGTCCGCGTACTCGGGCATCCCCATGTGCGCCACGATCAGCCGCAGCCTCGGGTGCCGCGCCAGCACCCGCGCGATCGCGTCGGGGCCGGTGTGCTTGCCGGGCGCGGGACCGGAACCGCAGTGGATCACCACGGGAATCCCGGCGTCGGCCAGCAGTCCCCAGGTCCGCCGCAGGAGTTCGTCGGCCGGGTCGTACGCCCCCACCTGTACATGCGCCTTGAAGACCCGGGCGCCCCCTTCGACGGCCTCGCGGACATAGGTCTCCACGCCCGGTTCGGGGTACAGGGTCGCGGTGTGCAGGCAGTCCGGGGTACGCCGGGCGAAGTCCGCCGCCCACGCGTTCAGCCACGCCGCCATGCCGGGCTTGTGCGGGTAGAGCATCGCGGTGAAGGCCCGGACGCCGAACTCCCGGAGCAGGGCGGTGCGTTCCGCCTCCTCCTGCCGGTAGGTGATCGGCCACTCCAGTCCCCCGAGCAGGGGCCCGTTGGTGTCGAAGTAGTTCCAGACCTTGTGCAGAACCCGCTCGGGCATGAAGTGCGTGTGGACGTCGACCAGTCCGGGCAGCCCGAGCCGCTCCTGGAACCGGCGTACCTCGGCGGCCTCCGCGGGGCCGACCGGTGCTGTGCGGTGATCGTTCATACCGCCACGATCGGTGCTGGTGAACGCGGAGTCCAGCCCCGGTCCGGCCCGGTTCCGGCCACGTCCGTTCCGCCGTGCGGACGGCACCCCGTCGCGCGGGGCACCGTCCGCACGGCCCGTCAGACGGTGCCGCGTGCGGCCGTCTCCCCTCGGGCCCCGGCCCGGGCGGCCCTCAGGACAGATAGCCCTCCACCTCGGACGCCGGACGGACAGTCGCCTCCGTCGGGTCCTGTCCCGCCGCGACCCTGGCCCGGCGCTGCCGGAGCAGGTCCCAGCACTGGTCGAGTTCGGTCTCCAGGTGTGCCAGGCGGGCGTGCTCGATCGTCCCGTCGGTCTCCTCCTGCGCGAGGCGCTCACGCAGGTCCCTCTCCTGGCTGATCATTTCCGTGATGCGGCCGAGTATCCGCTGCTCGGCCTCGGCCTCTGATCCCGTCATGGCTGCCTCTTTTCCGGACGACGGAGTGGATCGCGACAACGACAGGGCGCACGCCGTTCGGTCCGCCCCTCTCCCCCACCTTCTCCCACTCGGCCCCCACCCGCATCGGTCGGTCGACCGTATCTGTGTGGCCGGCGGGTGCCGGGTGTACGGTGACCGGCGGAAAGCGGTTGCCGAGAGCCGGAAGCGCAGGGAGGACCATCGCCGATGGCGTCGACGTCGGAACGACCGCTCGACCACCGCTACCGGGGCGAACATCCCGTCCGCACCCTGCTGTACCTGTTGCGCGCCGACCGCCGCAGCCTGACGGCTGCGGTCCTCGTGTTCACCGTCAAGCACAGCCCCGTCTGGCTCCTGCCGCTGATCACCGCGTCGGTCGTCGACACGGTCGTGCAGCACCGGGAGATCTCCCGGCTCTGGACGGCCGTCGGGACCATCATGGCGATCCTGCTGGTCAACTACCCGCTGCACGTGCTGTACGTGCGGCTCCTCTACGGCAGCGTCCGCCGTATGGGCACCACGCTGCGCTCCGCGCTGTGCACCCGCATGCAGCAGCTGTCCATCGGCTACCACTCCCGGGTCAGTGCCGGTGTCCTCCAGGCCAAGGTCGTACGGGACGTCGAGACCGTCGAGCAGATGGTCCAGCAGACCGCCGAACAGGGTCTGGGCGCGCTGACCGTGCTGACCGGCGGGCTGGTGATCATCGGCGTCCGCACACCGGAGTTCCTGCCCGTCTTCCTCGTCGTGGTGCCGGGCGCGACGGTGCTCGTGGCCCGGCTCCGGTCGCGGCTGCGGGCGCACAACGAGCACTTCCGGCACGAGGTGGAGACGCTGTCCTCCCGGGTGACCGAGATGACGCGGCTCATCCCGGTCACCCGCGCCCATGGCCTGGAGGGCAAGGCGCTGCGCCGCATGGACGGCACCCTCAGCAGGCTGCTCACCTCCGGGATGCGTCTGGACCTGGTCAACGGCCGGTTCGGTTCGCTGGCCTGGGTGGTCCTCAACGTGATCGGCGTCGCGGTGCTCGCCGCCGCCGCGCTGGTGTCGTACTACGGCGTGTGGGGTGTCTCCGCCGGTGACGTCGTCATGCTCAGCGCCTTTCTGACCACCCTCACCAACTCCACGACGACGCTCACGAGTCTGGCCCCGGTCGTCACCAAGGGACTGGAGTCGGTGCGTTCGGTCGGCGAGGTGCTGCAGGCGCCCGAACTGGAGGACAACGAGGGCCGGGCGGAGGTCACCGCCGTCCGCGGCGCCGTCGTGTTCGACCGGGTCGGCTTCGGCTACGAGGACTCCGGCCGCGAGGCCGTCGCGGACTTCACCCTCGACGTGGTGCCGGGCGAGACCGTCGCCCTGGTGGGCGCCTCGGGCGCCGGCAAGTCCACCGTGCTCAACCTCGTCATAGGGTTCATCCGGCCCACCGCCGGCCGGCTGCTCCTGGACGGCACCGACATGAGCGGCCTGGATCTGCGCACCTACCGGCGGTTCGTCTCGGTCGTCCCGCAGGAGTCGATCCTCTTCGACGGCACGGTCCGGGAGAACGTCGCCTACGGCATGGAGGACGAGGCCGACGAAGGGGCGGTTCGCGCGGCGCTGCGCGACGCCAACGCGCTGGAGTTCGTGGACGAGCTCCCGCTGGGTCTGGACACCGTGGTCGGCGAGCGCGGCGCCCGGCTCTCCGGTGGGCAGCGCCAACGTCTGGCCATCGCCCGGGCCTTGATCCGTGATCCGCGGGTCCTGGTGCTGGACGAGGCCACCTCGGCGCTGGACACCCGCTCGGAGGCGCTGGTGCAGCAGGCCCTTACCCGTCTGCTGCGCGGCCGTACCACCTTCGTGGTGGCCCACCGGCTGTCCACCGTGCGCGGTGCCGACCGCATCGTGGTGATGGACGACGGCCGCATCCGCGAGATCGGCACCCACGAGGAACTGCTGCACCGGGGCGGTGCCTACCGCGCACTGCACGGTGGCCAGGTGGCCTGACCGGAGGAGCCCGGGACGCGCGGTCCCGGCGTTTTGGTCCGCGGAATCCGGCTACCGGCATGCGGGAGACCGGGGCGACCGCGGGCGGCTCTGGTGACGGACTCGAAGAGAGCGCGGCGCCCGCTCACGGCATGCTGGAAACATGATGGTGCTCGCCGTGCTCTTCGCCGTCCTGGGTGCCGTCAGCAATGCGACGGGCACGGCCTTCCAGCGCAAGGCGGCATCGGCCCTCCCCGGCAGGGGCGGGGTGCGCCTGCTGCTCGCCCTGACACGGCGACCCGCCTGGGCCATCGGCATCGCCGGTGTCACGGGGGCGGCGGTGTTCCAGGCGCTGGCGCTGGTGAACGGACCGATGGCGCTGGTCCAGCCGCTGTTCATGCTGGAGCTGCCGTTCGCCCTGCTGATCGCGGTGCCGCTGCTGCACCGGCGGCCGAACCCGCAGGGCTGGTGGGCGGTCGCGGTGGTGGTGGCCGGCCTGGCGCTCCTGCTCGGCGCGGCGGCCCCGTCCGGCGGCCGGGAGCAGGCGTCCATGCAGCGCTGGATCCCGGCCCTGGCGCTCACCGTGGGCGTCATCGTCGGCGCCGTGGTCCTCGAACGGTCCTCGTCGTCGCCGCTGTTCCGGGCGGCGGCCCTGGCGTCGGGTGCGGCGGTCGGCAACGCGCTGACGGCGGCGCTGATGAAGTCGGCCACCGGCCGGCTCGCCGACTCGGGCCTGCGGGCCTTCCTCACCACCTGGCAGACCTACGGCTTCGCGCTCGCCGGCGTCGCGGCACTGCTGCTCCTGGAGAACGCGCTGCAGGCCGGTCCGCTCGTCGCCTCCCAGCCCGCGCTGACGATCGGCGACGCGGCGGTGAGCCTGCTCCTGGGCGTCGCCCTGTTCGGCGAGTCGGTGCGCACCGGCTGGTGGCTGCTGCCCGAGCTGCTCGGCGCCGGGCTGATCGCGTGGGGCGTGGTCCGGCTGACCCGCGTCGTCCCTCACCTGGCGGACGTCGTGCACTGAGAGGCCGTGGGGTGGGGGCCGGTTCAGGTGCCGTCGGCGGTGAGCCTCGGGGCGGCGGTGACGATCGCGTGCACGGTCTCGGCGACCAGGCGCCGGTCCAGGGGTGCCTCGTCGAAGGCGCGGTGCATCGGCCAGCCCTCGATGAGCGCGTCGAGCGCCCGGGACACGCCGGGCGTGAAGTGCAGGGCGAGGCTGTCCCGGCTGCGTTCGAGCCAGGTCCGGGTGGTCGCGGACACCGCCTCGTTGTGGTTGGCGTACGCGTACATCTCGAAGATGAGCGTCATGTCGCGTTCCGTGGCGTACGCCGGTCCGCAGATCAGCTCGACGACGGCCGCCTCGGCGTCGGCCCTGGAGGCGGCCGACTGCAGACTCCGCCGGTAGAGCTGGGACATGGTGTCGGACAGGCGGGCGAAGGCCTGCGCCAGCAGGTCCGCCATGCCGTCGAAGTAGTAGGTCAGCGAGCCGAGCGGGACCTGCGCCCGCGCCGCGATCTTGCGATGGGTGGTCGTGTGCACCCCGCCCTCGGCGATCACGTCGAGGGCCGCATCCAGAATGCGCTCCTTGCGTCCGGGGTCGTTCGGGATCTCGCGTCGTGTGCCGGTCACGCCCTCAATCTGCCACGGGTCGACCGGCCCCGGGTGTGTACGGTCGTACAGCGCAGTGTGTACATTCGTACAGACTCATGCAGGGACCCATCGGGCACATCTGGAGCCACCACCCATGACCGCCGACCCCGCCCGGCGTCGTACCGCCGTCTTCGTCCTGTTCTTCGCACCCGGCCTGACCATCTCCTCCTGGGTCACCCGCACCCCGGACGTGCGGGACCTGCTCGGTGCCTCCACCGCGCAGATGGGGCTGATCCTGTCCGGGCTCTCGGTCGGCTCCATGGCGGGCATCCTGTGCTCGGGCGCGCTGGTCGCCCGCTGGGGTGCCCGGCTCGTCGTACTCGCCGGCACGGCGGCCATCGCCGCGGGTGCCGCCCTGATCGGCGTCGGAGCCGGCGCCGGCGCGGACCTCGGTGTCGCCCTGGGCCTCGGACTGTTCGGTCTCGGCATGGGCGGCGGCGAGGTGGCCCTCAACGTGGAGGGCGCGGAGGTGGAGCGGCTGCTCGGCCGCTCCACGATGCCCGCCATGCACGGCTTCTTCAGCCTCGGTACCGTCGTCGGCGCGGTCGCCGGCATGTGTCTGACGGCTGTCGGCTTCCCGGTGCTCGTCCACCTCGTCACGGTCGCGGCCGTGGTCCTGGCGGCACTCGCCCTGGTCATCCGGAGCGTCCCCGCCGAGGTGGGCCGGCGGACGGCTGCCGAGCGCCGCGAGCGGGGCACGGCACGGGCCGCCGCGGTGTGGAAGGACCCCGCGCTGCTGCTCATCGGCTGCGTGATCCTGGCCCTCGCCATGGCCGAGGGCACCGCGAACGACTGGCTGCCGCTGGTCATGGTGGACGGTCACGGTTTCGACGCCGCACTCGGCTCGGCGGTGTACGCCGTGTTCGCGGCCGCGATGACCCTCGGACGCTTCGTCGGCGGACGCTTCGTCGACCGGTTCGGACGGGCGGCGGCACTGTGCGGGAGCGCGCTCGTGGGGGCCTCGGGACTGGCCCTGGTGATCTTCGTCGACAACCAGGCCGTGGCGGCTGCCGCCGCTGTCCTGTGGGGTCTCGGGGCGTCGCTCGGGTTCCCCGTCGCGCTCTCCGCGGCGGGCGACTCCGGTACCGACTCCGCCGCCCGCGTCGCGCTCGCCGCGACCGTCGGCTATGTCGCCTTCCTGGTGGGGCCGCCCTCCCTCGGCTACCTCGGTGAGCGCTTCGGGCTGCGGCACGCGCTGATCCTGGTGCTCGCCCTGGTGGTGGCCGCCGTGTTCGCCACCCCCGCGGCCCGCTCGTCGCGGGAGGCACGGGAGGCACGGGAGGTGGAGCCGGCCCGCGGGTGAACGCCCGTACCGGAGCCGGCCACCGGTCCCTCGCCGGTGACGGCCGGAGCGGCCCGCCGCCACCGCGCGGGTCACCGTGACCGTCACGCGCCGGACAGGACCCCGGGGTGTGACCGGCGGGCCGCCGGAAGACGTCGGGGAACGCGCCGGCCGACGGCCACCCGAAGGCGTGGGCCGCCGCCGTCGCCCGGAGCGGGAGCGGTGACGCAGCCGCCGTCGGTCGGGCCGTCCCCCGGCTCCGCCGAGCGGCCGGTCCTCAGGCCGTCCAGACACGGTCGGCGTAGTCGAGGAAGTTGCGGCCGAGGATCTTCTCGATGCGTCCGGAGCGGTAGCCGCGCTTCTCCAGGAGGCGGATCAGGTCGCGGAACTGCTCGACGCCGCGCAGGTCCACGACGAAGGGGTAGGTGTCCGCCCGCTCGCCGGCCGCGCCGACGCCGGCCGCCCGGCGGGCGGCGACGTGTTCGGCGAGAGCCGCGCGGTAGGCGTCGAGGTCGTCCACGGCGGTGACGCTGCCGTCGGTGCCGATGCCGACGTGGTCCTCGCCGCAGACGTCGACGGCGTGCACGATGTGGTCCACGACGTCGGCGGCGGTGGCGTGCCCGGTCGGGTTGAGGAAGGGCATGAAGTAGATGCCGACGAACCCGCCCCGGTCGGCGACCAGGCGGAGTTCCTCGTCCGTCTTGTTGCGCGGCAGGTCGGCCAGGGCACGGCAGCCGGTGTGGTTGACCGACACCGGCTGCCGGGAGTACCGGGCCGCGTCCAGGCAGGTGTTCTCCCCGCTGTGCGAGAGGTCGACCATCAGGTGGTGGTGGTTGAGGGCGTCGACCACCCGGCGGCCGAACGGGGTCAGGCCCCGGTTGGCGGCGGCCATGGATCCGTCACCGAGGTGGTTGGCCTGGTTGTAGGTGAGCTGGACGATCCGCACACCGGCCTCCGCGAAGCCCGCGACACGGCTGTCCACGAGGGCGGGGTCCTCGCCGACGGCGACGGCGTTCTGGAAGCCGTAGATGACGCCGATCCGCCGCTCACGGTGGGCGCGTCGGATGTCGGCGGCCGTACGGACCTTGAGCAGGTCGGCCGGGTGGGCGTCGAGGATCGCGTCCCAGACCGCTATCTCGTCGAGTGTGTGCTCGTACGGCGGCAGGTCGCCCATGGTGTAGCCGAGGGTGATGTTGACGGCGGTCAGGCCGGAGGCCCTGGCCTCGGCGATCGCCCGGGCGTCGACGGCGAGTTGACCGCTGTCGGGGTTGAGCTGCGTGGCGGCGGCCCGGGCGGCGGGAGTGTTGGGGTTGTCGAGCTGTCCCAGCGCGTTGACGATCATCGGGTGGGCGAGGGCGGTCACCGGGCGTCCTTCTCGAAGTCGGCGCGGTCGAAGCGGCGGCCGCGTTTCACGGTGAGGGTGAGGGTGCGCAGGTTGGCGATGTCCCTGAGCGGGTCCTCGTCCAGGACCGCGAAGTTGGCGAGCTTGCCGGCTTCGACGCTGCCCATGTCCGCCTCGGTGCCGGCGGCCCTGGCGCCGACCAGGGTCGCCGAGCGCAGGACGTCGGCGGCCGGGATGCCGCATCGGTCGACGAGGAAGGCGAGTTCGCCGTAGAGCGCGGGGAACGGGTCGGCGAGGTCGGTCTCGACATCCGTGCCGGTGCACACGCCGACTCCGGCGCGGTGCGCCTGTGCTGTGACCGCGGCTGCCAACTCGGCGTTACGGCGGGCGCGTTCGGCGGACTCGGCGGTGTCTCCCCGGAGTTCGTCGCTGGTCCACATGGACGCGGTGGCGTCGAGAACGGTCCCGCGGCGGCGCATCTCGGCGAAGAGGGCGTCCAGTTTCGCGTCGTCGCCCGCGGCGAAACGGTCGTGGTCCACCGGGGGTTTGGTCCGGTAGCTGCTCAGCGGCTCGGTGGGGTCCTCGAAGGGGAGCAGGGTGACGTGGGAGACACTGTCCACGCCCGCGCCGACGACCTCGCCGGGCCCGGCCGGGAAGACGGCGGCGTGCGCCCAGACGGCGATGCCCTGCCGGTGAGCCTCGGCGGTGACGGCGGCGACGGTCGCGGCGTCCAGGTCGGCGTAGACCTTGATCGCGGCGGCGTGGGTGCCACGGGCCAGGGCGACGGCGATCGTGAGGTCGGTGCCGGGGGTGACGGCCTGCATCCAGGGGACGGCGCCGGGCACGGCACCCCGGCAGACCTCGTGGGTGCGCGGGTCGTCGAAGAAGGAGGGCCCGGCCATGAGCGCCGCGTAGCGGATGTCGGGGCCGGGGATCTCGCCGACCAGGGCGGCCCGGGCGAGGTCGCCGATCTGCCGCAGGTCGTCGGCCATGTCGCGGACGGCGGTGACCCCGCTGTGCACCAGGCGCCGGAGCACCGCCTCGGCCACGGGCCGGTCCGGCGGGGTGGCCAGGTGCTGGTGGGTGTCGATCAGGCCGGGGACCACGAACCGCCCGGCGAGGTCGACTCGGGGTGCGCCGGCCGCGACCGGGGGCAGCGGGTCGCCGTCCCCGGTGACGGTGTGGATCCGGGCGCCGTCCGTGACGATCGTGGTGTCCGGGCGGGGCCGGGCACCGGTGCCGTCGAAGAGGGTGGCGCCGCGGTAGACCGTGACGGTTCCGGCGGGTGGTGCGGCCCAGGGGGTCGGGGCACCCGGGGGCAGGTCGGTCATGGTCACCTTCGGTCCGCGAGATCGTGTGCTGTTACGCTCTACGTAACAGCTGTTTCGTGTGATGAAAACGCAAAGTACTGTACTCCGTGACCGGCGGATCACCGCAAGGACCCGGACCGGACAGGTCAGCGCCCGGACGCCGCGGCCCGCGGCCGCACCGTGGACGAGAGGGAAGAACCGCCGTCATGCCCGTCTCACCCCATGCCGCGGCACCGTCCAGGTCCGCCGTGGACAAGGCGCTCGACCTGGTCGAGGCCGTTTCCCGCGCACCGCACCCGGTGCGGCTGACCGATCTGGCCGCCGAGGTGGGCCTGCACCGCGCCACCGCCTACCGGATCCTGCTGGACCTGGTCCGGCGGGGCTGGGTACTGCGGGCCGGTGACCGTTATCTGCCCGGTGCCGCCGTGCTCCGGATGTCCGCCTCGGCCGCGGGTAACTCGCTGACCGCGCTGGCCCGTCCGGTACTGGAACGGTTGTCCGCCGCGACCTCGATGATGGTCAACCTCCAGGTGCTGGAGGAGGGCGGCGCCCGGGTGATCGACGTGGTCAGGCCCGAGCGGCTGGCCATGATCAGCCACTTGCGGGACGAGTTGCTGCCGCTCCGGCGGTTCGCCGGGCCGCTGGCCCTGGTCGCCGCGCTGGAACCGGACGCGAGGAGGAGGTGGCTGGCCGGACTTGCCGAGAACGCCGCCGACGTGGCGAGGGAGTTGGCCGAGGTGGAGCGGACCGGTGCGGCCGTGGAGCGCGGCCGTAACGACAAGCTGGTCGCCTCGGTCAGCCGGGCGGTGGTGGCCGACCCCGGCGCGCCGGTCTGCGCGGTGACGGTCGTAGGGCCGGACGCCGAGTTCGACGGGCCGGGACTCGCCTTTGTGGAGCGGGAGCTGCGCGCGGCCACCGACGAGTTGGTGACGGCCCTGACCGCCGGGGCGCCGGAGGCGGGCCGGTGAGCGGCATGCTGGTTCTGGACCGCCGCCAGACGGCCGCCGCGCTGCGCCCGGACGCCGTCCTGGACGCGGTGGGCCGGGCCCTGGTCTCCGTCGCCCGCGAGGAGGTCTCCGTCCCGCCGCGGATCGCCGCACTCACCCCGACCGGCCTGCTGGGCGCGATGCCCGGTTGGGTCCCGGGGCTCGGGGCGGCCGCGAAGCTGGTGACCGTGACCGCCGATCCCGGCCACCCCGGACGCAGCTTCCACCGGGGTCTGGTGGCGCTGTTCGACGAGCACGACGGACGGGCGCTGGCGCTCGTGGACGGCGAGCCGCTGACCGAGGTCCGCACCGCGGCGGTCGCCACCCGCGGCGCACTGGCACTGGCGGTACGGCCCGGCCTCGGCCGGGTGGCCGTGGTCGGGACCGGCGCGCAGGCACGCGCTCAGCTGGCGTTGCTCGCGGCGGTGCTGCCGGGGGCCCGGGTGACGGTGGCCGGCCGTGACCCGCTGCGGGCCCGCGCGGCGGCCGCGCTGTTTCCCGGCGCCCGGGTCGCCCCCGGTGTCGAGGACGCGGTGCGCGCGGCCGACGTGGTGTTCTGCTGCACCGGCGCTACCGCGCCCGTCATCCGCCGCGAGTGGCTCGCTCCCGGCACCCATGTCTCGTCCGTCGGCGGCTCCGGGGGACCCGAACTGGACGCGGGGACCGTGCGGGACGCGATCCTGTTCGCCGAGTGGACCGGCGCGGCCGGCTCGCCCCCGCCGGCGGGCGCCCATGAATTCCAGGACCTCGCCCCCGGACGGCCGTTGACCCTCCTCGGGTCCGTCCTGGACGGCACCCGTCCCGGCCGGGACGGTGACACCGACGCGCTCACCGTCTTCAAGTCCACAGGCCACGCGGCTCTCGACGTCGCGGCGGTCCGGGTGGCCTACGAGGTGGCACTCGAACAGGGCTGGGGCGTGCGCGTGGACCTGTGACGGGCCGGACGGCAGCCCCGGCGTTCGGCGGGAATCCCCCGCCCCACAGCCTTTATTTCACACTACACCTAGATGCATAATGCCGTTATGGAGAGCGTCGCGGGGTCGCCGGAGCAGTTGATGATCGCCGTGGAACAGCTGGTGCGCCATGTGCGGCACAGCGCCACGGCCGGCGGGCTGAGCACCGCCGCCTCCTCCGCGCTGGCCCGGCTCGGCCGCGAGGGTCCGCTGCGGCTGACCGAACTGGCCCGCGCGGAAGGCGTCTCACAGCCGGGGATGACCCAACTGGTGGGCCGGCTGGAGCGCGCGGGGCTGGTGACGCGCAGCGCCGACGCCACCGACGGCCGCGGCGTCCTCGTGGAGATCACCCCTGCCGGCCTCGACGTCTTCCGGCAGCGGCGCGCCGAACGCGCCGACGCGCTGCGGGAGTTGATCGGGGAGCTGACCGAGCCCGAACAGCGGGCCGTCCGCCTCGCCCTGCCCGCCCTGGCCCGGGCGATCGAGGAGCGCCGGGCCCGCGGCTGAACCCCCCGACGCCTCCCCCAGGCTGTCCCGTCCGTCCGCATCCGGAGAGAGGACCGTTGATGAGTGCTTCGCACCCGAGGACCGCGAGCCCGTTCAGGCAACCGAAGGCCGTGTGGGCCGTGGCGTTCGCCTGTGTGATCTCGTTCATGGGCATCGGTCTGGTGGACCCGATCCTGCCCGCCCTGGCCACGAGTCTGCACGCCTCCCCCAGTCAGGTCTCGCTGCTGTTCAGCAGCTATCTGATCGTGACCGCGGTCGCGATGCTGATCGTCGGCTGGGTGTCCAGCAGGATCGGCGCCAAACGCACCCTGGTCACCGGGCTGGCGATCATCGTGGTGTTCGCCGCCCTCGCCGGCACGTCCGGCTCGATCAACGGCATCGTCGGCTTCCGCGCCGGGTGGGGGCTGGGCAACGCCCTGTTCATCGCCACCTCGCTGGCCGTCATCGTCGCCTCGGCGAGCGGCGGATTCGGCGGCGCGATCATCCTCTACGAGACCGCCCTGGGCCTCGGCATAGCCGTCGGCCCCCTGCTCGGCGGCGAACTGGGCGCCATCAGCTGGCGGGGTCCCTTCTTCGGGGTGGCCGTCCTGATGGCGATCGCGCTCGTCGCCACGCTGGCCTTCGTGCCGGCGCCGCCCAAGCCGGAACGCCGCACCTCGCCCCTGGCACCGATCGCGGCACTGCGTCACCGCGGTCTGCTCACCATGGGCATCATGGCCCTGCTCTACAACTGGGGCTTCTTCACGATGCTCGGCTACGCGCCCTACCCGATGGAGCTGGACGCCCATCAGCTGGGACTCGTCTTCACCGGCTGGGGTCTGCTGGTCGCCGCCTTCAGCGTCTTCTTCGCGCCGCGCCTGCAGGCCCGCTTCGGCACCGCGCCCGTGCTGTACGCCAACCTCGTCGGCCTCGGCGCGGTGATGGCCGTCATCGCCTCCGGGGTCGACACGCCGACGGTCGTGATCGTCGCCGTCATCGCGTCCGGGATCTTCATCGGCATCAACAACACCCTGACCACGCAGGCGGTGATGGTGGTCTCCCCGGTGGAACGACCGGTGGCCTCCTCCGCGTACGGGTTCCTGCGGTTCATCGGCGGCGGCCTGGCCCCGTACGTGGCCGGCAAGCTCGCCGACGCCACCGATCTGAGCGTGCCGTTCTACCTGGGCGCCGGCACCTTCCTGCTGGCGATTCCTGTCCTGGCCAGCGGACACCGGCTGCTGAGCGAGGCCGAGTCCCGCCTGGGCGGCGGGGAGCCGGTCGCCCCGGCCCTGACGCCCGTCGGGCGCCGGGTCGCGGACGGCACCGGACCGGTCGTCGTGGCCGTCGGCAGCCACGAGCGGGCCGCGGCCATCGTCGACGCGGCCGCCCGGCTGGCCCGGGACACCGGCAGCCCGCTGGAGGTGGTGCACGTCCAGCGGACCGCCGTCGTCGAGGAGCAGGCCGCGGACACCGAGACCGCCGAGGAGGCCCGGGCGGCCGTGACCGCCCATCTGGACCGGCTGGCCGCGCAGGGGTTCCCCGCCACCGGGCAGGTCCTGGACAGCGTCGGTGATCACGCCGCGGCGGGGCGGGTGCTGGCCCGGCACGCCGCCGACGTCCACGCCCGTGCGGTCGCCGTCGGACGTTCGCCGCGCGGTCCGCTCGCCCAGTTCACCGACGGCAGTCTCACCACCGCGCTCGCCCACGCCGCGACCTGCACGGTCGTACTCGTCGACCCGGCCGACGCGCCCGTGCGGCTGACGGCGTCCACCCTCGTGGAACTGCGCGACACCCCGGCATGATCCGGCGGTTCGGCCGGCCCGGCACCGCTCAGCCGGCCGGGCGGTGGTCCTCGACGGCGCGGTCCCCGGCGTCCTCGCCCACGGCCACCGAAGCGTGTCCCTCCTGCGAGGTGATCACCTTCGAGGGGCGGTTGCCGCGGTCCAGGACACCACCGGTGACAGCCAGCGCCAGGCCCGCCATCGCCAGGGCCGCGCCGACCAGGTTGGGGGCCGCCCAGCCCCAGCCCGCCGAGATGACCACGCCGCCGAGCCAGGCGCCGGCCGCGTTGGCCAGGTTGAAGGCGGAGTGGTTGGAGGCGGCCGCCATCGTCGGGGCGTCCTTCGCGTTGATCATCAGCAGCATCTGGACGGGCGTGGTGATCAGCGCGCCCATCGCGCCGATGAAGGTGACCGTCACCAGGGCCGGGACCGTGCTGTGCACGGTGAAGTAGAACGTCACCAGCGCGGCCGCCAGCAGGATGATCCCGGCGTACAGCGTCGGGCGCAGGGCCCGGTCGGTGAGGGGACCCGCGGCCAGGGTGCCGAGGGTCATGCCGACGCCGTACAGGGCGAGGACCCAGGTGGTCGAGGCGTCGGAGATCCCGGTCAGGTGCGTCAGCATGGGGACGAGGTAGCTGTAGACGGCGAAGAAGCCGCCGAACCCGACGACGGCGGTGCCGAGGCCGATGAAGACCTGCCGGTTGCCCATCGCCCGCAGTTCCCGCCGGACCCCCGCCTGCGGGCCGCGCGGCTGGTGGGGCACGAGGAGAGCGAGCGCGGCGAGCGCCACCAGGCCGATGACGGCGACCGCGCAGTAGGCGTACCGCCAGCCCAGGTGCTGGCCGAGGGCGGTACCGGCGGGGACGCCGACGATGTTCGCGACGGTGAGTCCGAGAAAGACGCTGGAGACGGCGCGTGCCGCACGCTCGGGAGCCACCAGCCGGGAGGCGACGACGGCGCCCACGCCGAACAGCGCGCCGTGCGGCAGTCCGGCCAGGAAGCGCGCGGCGAAGAGCAGGCCGAAGTTCGGGGCGAGCGCGGACGCCGTGTTGCCCACCACGAACAGCCCGGTCAGCAGGAGCAGCAGCCGCTTGTGGGGAATCCGCGCTCCGATGCCGGTCAGCACGGGCGCGCCGACGACGACGCCCAGGGCGTAGGCGGAGACGAGGTTGCCGGCGTGCGGAACCGAGACACCGACCCCGTCGGCGATCTGGGGCAGCAGGCCCATGGTGGCGAACTCGGTGGTGCCGATACCGAACGTGACGACGGCAAGGGCAAGCAGGGCCAAAGGCATGGTGGGTGAGCGAACCTTTCGGGGACGGCGGTCCGGGGACGGGGAGCGGGACGGGTCCGGGAGATGTCTTCGTCCTCCGGGACCGGTCGCGCCGAGCGCCCTTGCCCAGCACACCCCCGTCAACGTTGCAGCGAGCTGGACCGGATGCGCATTCCTCGATCGGCCGGAACTCCGGGGTGACCTGCGTCACTGCCAACCCTGGTCGGAGCCACAGCACGCCTCTCCCGGGGCGGGTGCGACCGCGCCCGGCCGGGCCGGGGCGCCCGGTGTCGCGTCGGCCAGGATCCGGCGGCGCCGGAGCGCGGCCCAGGCGACGAGCGGTGCGAGCACCACGTACTCCAGCGGCGGCGGTGGACACCGGCAGCGCGAACACCAGCAGGACACGCGCCAGCGCCTCGGCTGTCAGCCCGGCGCCCAGGACGAGGGTCTGGGTACGGTGTGCGCGGCGCAGCCGGGCCTCAGCGGATGGGCGCCCGCGCAGCCGGCCGGTCAGGTGGCCGGTGTGCCGCGCACCCGGCTTCAGGAACACCAGGACCGCGAGGCCGCTCACCCAGTGGGTCCCGCAGGAGCAGCACGCGCGGTTCGGCGGTGAGCGCGGCGGAGGCCGCCGAGAGGCCTTGCATCAGCAGCACGGCGACGGCCGGGGCGTCGCCCCGGCGGTCGTGCAGCGCGGTGGCGCCGACCCAGACAGCGGCCACCACCGACGCGGCGGGCAGGGCGGGCAGGGTGTCCAGTCCGGCGAGGACGCGGCCGTAGCAGGCGAAGGAGGCGATGCCGAGGTCGAGGGCGAGCCGGATCAGACGCGCCAGGCGTCCGGTGCGGCGGGTGCGGGACGGTTCCATGGCTTCTCTCTCGCCGATCCGCTCGGCGCCGCGGCGCGAGAGACGGCACACCGCGTGGCGGCACGGGTGCCGGCACGGCTGGAGGAACAGAGCCACGACCGCGATCCGCGCCGCTTAGTGGAGGGGATCGCCGGCGAGTTCCTGCCCCTCGACCCGGCACGCGCCGACGAGGCGGTGGTCTGGCTGGAGTTCTCGGTGGCCGCGATCACACCCCACGCTGGGCCCGATCGCCGTCGAACTCCACGACGGACTGCGGGACATCGGCGGCCGGCTGCTGCGCCGCCTGGGCGTGGACGACCCGGTGCGACGGAACACCTCGCCGCCGTCCTCGACGGCCTCGCCCTCAGTGCGGCACTCCACCCGGACCGGCTGGATGCGGACACGGTCCGCGCGGTCCCGCGCCACCATGTGGCACAGCTCCCCCGCGCACGCTGAACGGGGTCAGGCGCCGGTGGCCCGCCGGCACTCCGCGCACAGGCCCCACCAGGTGATCTCGGCCTCGTCGACGGCGAAGCCCAGATCCTTTCCGGGCGTCAGACACGGCGCCGCGCCGACGCTCCAGTCGACGTCCTCGATCAGACCGCAGCGGCGGCAGACGAGGTGATGGTGGTTGTCGCCGGCCCGCAGCTCGTACCGGGCGGGTGAACCGGCGGACTCGATGCAGCGGACGAGCTCCGCCTCGGCCGGATCGTCCAGGACGTTGCAGAGGCCCTGCCGGGAGAGCCCACCGGCCGCGGCGCGGGCCGCGCCGATCCGCACGGACCTCATGGGCCACGGGACCTGCGGGCCCCGGATGCCAGGGCACTCCGAGCGGTGCTTCGCGGGTGAGGCCCGCGTGGAGTACCCGTTCGAGTCCGCGCCGGCGGACGCGCGGCTCCACGACGACGCACGGCCGAAACTCATCTGATGAGTCATCACATTACGTCACAGCGGCGGGAATTCGGTCCGTCGCACTGGCGCGGCACACGTCCCACCCGGTATCTCATGCCTCTGACAGCGTTGGTATCCCGTGTCGGAGTGAAGGGAAATCCCGTGCGACTGCGCCCCCTGCGCGTCCTGTGCTGTTCCGCCCTCCTCGCCCTGCCGGTGCCCGCCCTGCTGCCGGGGACCGCTTCGGCGGCCGTCCCCGCCGCACCGGTCTACCTGCAGAACGTCGTCACCGGCCTGAACGCCGCCGACAGCGGTGGCACCGTGGCGGCCCACAACCCCAAGGGCAACGAAGACCACCAGCAGTGGACAGCCGTCGCGGCCGCCGGCGGCTACCAGCTCCGGAACTCCGACGAGTCCGGTACCTGCCTGGGACGCAGCGCCACCGCCGCGGTGACCGCGGCCTGCGGCGCGGACGGCACCACCTGGACCCTCACGGCCGGCGCCGACAGCACCTGGACCGTCGCCGTCCCCGGAACCTCCCAGTACCTCACCGGCTCCGCCTCCGGCGCCGTACAGCTCGGCCCCGCGGGCGACCCGGCCCGCTGGTACCTGACCCCGACCTCCTACGCCACCACGGCGATGCCCTCCGCCGACACCCGCACCCTGGACCAGGTCACCTTCCTGACCGCGCACAACGCCTTCGCCAACGGCTCCGACGGGAACTTCGCGTCGTTCCCGGTCAGCCTGTTCCCCAACCAGAACTACGGCATCAGCCGGCAGCTGTCCGACGGCGTCCGCGGCTTCATGCTCGACGACTACGCGGTCTCCGGCCGGGCTGTGCTCTGTCACAACAGCTGCGACGGCGTCAGCAGCCCCGTCCCGCTCGCCACCGACCTCCAGCGCATCGTCGACTTCCTGAAGGCCGACCCCGGCCGGTTCGCCACGGTCTTCCTGGAGGACTACGCCTCCTCCGACGTGCTGAAGTCCTCCCTGGCCTCGGTCAACGGCCTCTCCGACGTGCTGTACCGGCCGGACCAGGAGGGTGTCGCGGCCAGGGGCTGGCCCACGATGGCCGACCTGGCCGCCCGCGGCAGACAGCTGCTGATCTTCAGCGACCGGACCCGGGCGAGCGACACCGCGAGCGGCTGGGCCACCCGTGACACCTTCGGCGTGATGTACCAGCGCGAATGGACCGTGGAGAACTACTGGTCCATGGGCGGCGGCATAGGCGGCTCCGACTGGTCCTGCTACAGCCGCTGGGGCACCGACAGACCCCTCACCACCGACTCGGCGGCCTTCCACCCGCTCTTCGTCATGAACCACTTCCGGGACTACCCGATCGGCTCCACCGCCGCCACCGACAACGGCAAGCTCCTCAACCGGGCCCAGAACTTCTGCACTCCGGCCGCCCGCAAGAAGCCCAACTACGTCGCCGTGGACCGATACGACACCGGCTCGCCCGCGCCGCTCACGACCGTCGGCACCCTCAACACCTACGTCCTCGCACCGGGCCGGTGAGACGACTCGCGCAACAGCCGACGTTCTTCAACGCTCGGCAACACCCGCGCGAAGAGCGGGTGTTGGAGGCAAACACCTGGCCAACTCCTTCCGTGCGTTGGCCCGGAGTTCATCAGCCGCCCCTGATGCACCCCACCTCCCGGGGCCCACAGTGAACGGCGGCCCGTCCTCGCGGCCGGGCCTGCCGTCACTCCCGCAAAGGTTCTCGCCCCCCGAGAACTTGAGAAAAGGAGCATCCATGGCCGAGTTGACCCGTCGCAGACTCCTGGGCTCCGCCGCCGGCGCGCTCGGCGGCGCCGCGGCCCTCTCCCTGCTGCCGCCCAGCGTCCAGCAGGCCGTCGCCGCCGGACCGCCGAGGAACAGCTCGCTGCGCGACATCGAACACGTCGTCATGCTGATGCAGGAGAACCGGTCCTTCGACCACTACTTCGGCACTCTCTCCGGCGTCCGCGGCTTCGCCGACCCGCACGCGCTGAAGCTGGACAACGGGCAGTCCGTCTTCTACCAGCCCGACGCCGTCAACCCCAAGGGCTACCTGCTGCCCTTCCACCTCGACACGCACACCTCCAGTGCCCAGGCCATCCCCTCCACCAGCCACGCCTGGTCCGTACAGCACCAGGCCTGGAACAACGGCAAGATGGACCAGTGGCTGCCCGCCCACCGCAAGGCCGACGGCGTGAACGGCCCGTATGTGATGGGCTACTACACCCGCAAGGACATCCCCTTCCAGTTCGCCCTCGCGGAGACCTTCACCATCTGCGACAACTACTTCTGCTCCGTCTTCGGCCCCACCTGGCCGAACCGGCTGATGTGGATGACCGGGTCCATCGACCCCGGCGGCACCCTGGGCGGCCCGATCATCAGCAACGTCGCACCGACTCCCTACCGCTGGACCACCTACGCCGAGCGCCTCCAGGCGGCCGGCGTCAGCTGGAAGGTGTACCAGGAGGAGGACGACTACGGCACGAACATGCTGGAGCAGTTCGCGTCGTTCAAGAACGCGCAGCCCGGCTCCGACCTGTACGAACGGGGCGTACGCCCGCAGCCGCAGGGCACCTTCGAGGACGACGCCCGCAACGACCGTCTGCCGACCGTGTCCTGGATCTGCCCCACCAGCTACCAGTCGGAGCACCCGAACTACCTGCCGGCCGCGGGCGCCGACTATGTGGCCTCCAAGATCGAGGCGATCGCGTCGAACCCCAAGGTGTGGCGCAAGACCGCGTTCATCCTCAACTACGACGAGAACGACGGCCTGTTCGACCACGTGGCGCCGCCGACCCCGCCGGCGGGCACCAAGGACGAGTTCATCCAGGGCCTGCCGATCGGCGGCGGCTTCCGGGTCCCCGCCATCATCGTCTCGCCATGGACGGTGGGCGGCTGGGTCGCCACCGAGGCCTTCGACCACACCTCCGCGCTGCAGTTCCTCGAACGCTTCACCGGCGTCGAGGAGCCGAACGTCACCGACTGGCGCCGCCAGACCTTCGGCGACCTCACCAGCGCCTTCCGGTTCCGTGAGGGCCGTCCGCGCCCGCCGCGCCTGCCGCACGACACGGCCGAGCAGCTGGAGAAGGCCAAGGAGGAGGTCGCCACGCTCCCCAAGCCCTCGCTCCCGCAGGCCGACCAGAGCTACCCGCACCAGGAGAAGGGCCACCGCCCCCGCACCTGACCTCCGGCACGCCCGCCGCCGCGGTGAGCGGCGGCGGGTGCCCGCCGGACGGTCCGTCCTACGGCTTGGCCGCCGGCTCGAGCGCGCCGACCGCCGCGGCCGCCGCGGAGGAGTCCTCGCCGTAGAAGATGTCGATGTCGACCTCTTCACCGCCCATGGTCAGCGTGTCCCAGGCGCCGCTGAGGACGAGCATCCGCAGGGTGGCGGGCTGCAGGGTGCGCAGGCGCTCCAGGATCGCCTCGTCGTCCGGCATTCCCTCCAGCCGCAGGGCCAGCCGCGCGCGGATGGCCTGCATGCGCTCCAGCAGCGTCTTGGTGTCCGCCTCGCGGTCGGGCTCGTCGGGGATCCCGTCGATGCCGTGGCCGATGATGTCCTTGATGGCCCAGGTCACACCCTGGTCGTCGGTGGTGACCATCGCCTTCCAGGCCCGGCTCTTGTGCCGGTACTGGAGCATCGACATGGCCGCCTCGTGCCGCAGGAAGTCCGCGTCCCGGAACGGCCGTCCGTTCCACGCCCCGTTCAGGGACCGGGCCAGCGAGATGGCGGACGCCAGGCCGCTGTTCAGGCCGCGGCCCGGCCAGAAGTGGATGGCGTTGGCGGCGTCGCCGAGGAGGAAGCCGTAGGTGCCCGGCGAGTTGGCGGTCGGTGGCAGCAACTCGGCGGAGAAGCGCGGGCGTTGCACCATGTCGAGGCGGAAGCTGGTGACCGCCGACAGGTCGTCGGACTCGACGCCGAACAGCAGCAGCCCCTCGCGAACCCGGCGCCACAGCGGCGAGCCCTTGACCAGGGCGGGCAGGAACAGCGTGCCGTGGGTCGCGCACTGGAAGTCGCCGTACTGGTCGCGGTCCATCAGGCACGGCCGGGAGGCGATGCACTCCTCGAAGACGCGGCGGACCGGGTCCAGGCCGATGACCTCCGCGGCCTCGGTGTCGGTCAGGCGCATGTTGAGGAAGCCCTCGCCACGCAGCGAGTTGAGCAGGAAGCGGTTCTGGGCGACGGTCAGCAGCACCGCCATGGGGTCGGTCAGGCCGGACTTGACGCGCAGGCCGAGGACGACGTCCTGGAGGTGGCGCCCGTCGAGGGAGTAGATCGACTCGTCGGCCTTGCCGAAGCGGGCGGCGAAGCGCTCCCGGGTGCGCGAGCGGCCGCCGTCGCAGATCGCGAGCACGTGCTGGGTGGCGAGAGCCTCCTGCTGCTCCTCCGCGTCGAACCGGGCGGGTATGAGCCGGATCCGGTCCCGCTTCTCGTTCGCCAGCTCCAGCAGGCGGTCCTCGATGTAGGCGATGCGCATGTTGCGCGGGTGGTTGTCGCCGACCGAGTCCGGGCCGGAGGGCCACATCTCGGTGTAGTGCTCCGGGTCGAAGAGTCGCTCCCGGACCTCCTCGGGCCAGGCGAGGTACTGGCGGCTCTGCACGGTCACCACCTGCAGCCGCCGGACGTTGCCCTCCTCCGGGCTCTTCCAGACGATGGTGCGGCCCTGCTTGCGCCACCTGCCGTCGTAGACCGTGATCTGCGCCTGGGGTCCGAGGAAGTGCTCCAGGAGCAGGGCGAAGGACAGGCCGACCGGGCCGCCGCCGGCCACGGTGACCCGCAGGACGGGCCCGCTTTCGCTCTCCTTGGCGCCGTGCGTCACGGAGCGCGGCAGGGAGAGCGCCATCAGCGTCTCCATGGCGTCCGCGACCTCGAAGCGGAACTCCTGGTCACCCAGGGAGATCTCGTCACCGGGCTGCAGCAGCCGGGACTCCACTTCCTCTCCGTTGACCAGGGTGCCGTTGCTGCTCTCCAGGTCACGCAGGACGTAACCCTTGTCCTCGTCGAAGACGATCTCCGCGTGGAAGCGGGAGACGCTGAGGCTCGAGATGACGACGGTGTTCTCCGAGTTGCGTCCGAAGGTGACGCGGGTGTCCAGGACCGGGATGCGCTCCCCCGCCAGCAGACCTTCTAGTCCGACCAGCACCGGTGCCACGGCACTTCCTTCCACAAGCTTGTCATGTTGTTGAACCGGGACACCGGTCACGCGTCTGTCCGCCGACCGCCCCACCGGGGAGCATATACTTGCTTAACCAAGTATTTCCAGTGCACGCTTCGGTATAATCCCTGCCGATCTGACGGGAGTTCGTCGGTTTTCGGCCATTGCGGACGGGGGGTCGAAGCCGTGCAGCGGGCCGGACGGATGCCGCCCGGCCCGCGCGGGATCAGCGGCCGCGGCCGTCGGACCGCTTGCGGTGCAGGGTGAAGTTCTCGAAGACGGACAGTTCGCCGTGGGGCTCGTCGACGTTGTAGTAGGTGACGCGCATCCGGGTGGTGTCACCGGGGTGCCGGCCCGGATCGACGGTGAAGGCGGCGAAGCCGTAGGGGTGCTCGACGTCCCGGACGCCCACCCAGACGGCCTGCTCCTTCACGTAGGTGGAGGTGCGCCTGCCGTTGGAGCCGGCGGTGGCCGACACGGCGGTGATCACCTTGCCGGTGCCGTCCGTGAAGAACTTCTCGTTCGTGGTGCCCGAGACACCGCCGCCGCCGAGGATCATGTGCGCGGTGCCGAGGTCGGCGTCGATGTCGTCGGTGGCCCTGGAGACCGGATTCGGGGTGAGGGTCTCACTGCCGGCCACCACACCCCGCACGGCCAGCGAGCGCTCGTAGTTGTGCTCGTGACCGCAGAGCACCAGGTCGACGCCGTAGCGGTCGAACAGCGGGCCGTACTTCTCGCGCAGGCCGAGATCCGCGCCGTTGGCGTCCGAGGAGCTGACCATGACCTGGTGCATGGCCACGACCACCCTGTCGACGTCCGTCGAGGAGCGGGCCTCATGGTTGCCGGCCGCCGGCATCCAGGGGCGGAAGCGCGCCGAACGGGTGTTGTTGGTGAAGAAGTTGTTCCACGTCCGCACCCGGTCGACATCGAGGTTGGCGTAGCAGAGGTCGCCGTTGAGGAGGTGGAACAGCGGGGCGACCTGCTCGATTCCGGTGACGATGTCCTTCGTCGCGGGCGTGGAGTTGGCGTCCAGGGCGACGGTGCCGTCGGCCGCCCAGGTGACCTGCGGGGCGGACTGGTCACCGAAGCTGGTGAAGGTGACCGGCCGGCGTCCCTGCGGAGCCGTACGGAACGTACCGCTGTCGGGGGCCGCCCCCTCGTGCGTGGCGAGGTAGAGGTAGTCCGTGTCGGGGGTGAGCCCCTTCAGCGGGGCGTGGTGGACGTAGACGGTGCGGTTCGAGGTGCCGTCCACGTAGCTGGCGGTCCGGGCCTGCTTGCTGGATCCGAGGCCGTGCTCCAGGGTGCCGTAGCGCACGACGGGCTCGCTCACCGGCCGGTCCGTGATCCAGGACACCGTCATCTGGGTGCGCGGGTCGGCCCCGAAGGTCAGGTGCAGGCCCTGGACGGGGGCGCGCCGGAGGCGTCCGCGGTGAGACGGAAGGCCGGGGCGGTGTCCGGCGCGGCCTGCGCGGTACCCGTGCCGAGCAGCCCGGTGGCGGCGACGCCCGCCCCCGCCCTCCCCAGCAGGCCCAGCGCGTGACGACGGCTGAACCCCTCCGAGCCCTGCGCCGATCTGTCCTGTGTCGAGTCTGCCTGTGTGGCCATGACGCCCTCCCGGCGAACAGCTGAGCTGACAACGACCGCACCCTTGCCCAGCCCAACTGCCCGCACATGAACACCACATGGCCACACGGCCAGCACCGGTCAGGCATCAGGCCGCGCAGACCGGCCCATGCCCTCGCCTTTGCCGACGGCTGCCCTGGTCCTGACCGGTCCCGCACACCGGAGCAACCGGGTGAGACCCACGTCACGCACGATGTCCTGTCGCACATCGCGGCCCGGTCCGGCGATCTCGGAGGACCGGCTCGTCGCCCTGGTCCCGCTGCCGGCGAACCGTCAGCCCGCGGTGGGCCGGGGCGCCCTCAGGTGGGCCCGCTCGGTGAGTTCGCTCTCGTCGGCCAGTTCCAGCATCGGCCGGCCCGGCGCGCACATCATGGTCACCACGAACCGGGTCCGCGCGTCGGTGAGGGCGTTGCCGTCCTGGTAGTGGATCACGTCACCACCGGGCTCCCAGAACGTCCCGCCGGCCTCGACCACCCGCTCGGGCTCGCCCTCCAGCTCGAAGCGGACGGCGCCCTCGAGGACGTACCCGAACGCCGGCCCCGAGTGGCGGTGCGGCGGGGTTCCCGGATCGCCCGGCTCCCACTCGACCTGGATGGTCATCGCCGAGGCCCCCTCGGGGACGGTGATCGGCGCGGCCTCCTGCAGCACCGTCACCGCCGTCCTCCACCCCTCCGCACGGGGCTGCCCGCCGGGCCCCTGCGCCGTGTTCCTGTCCGACATGGTCTGGCACCTCCATGGATTCGTCGTCCCCCGGCATCGGCCTTCACCCCTGATGGCCGGGCACGCGGTGGACCTCGGCACGGTGTGACCGGTCCGCACCATTCCGTAATGGTTCGCACCGGTCCGTACCGTTCTGCGCGATGCCAGCTTGAAGCATGACGATCCAACTCGGGAGGACATCGATGCGCGGCGGTGGGAACGGGAACCCGGACGGTCTCCCGGACCGGCTGTCACAGGCTGAGGACGTGCCCGGTCTGTTCTGGTGCAAGACACCAGAACATCTCCGAGAGGATTCCGTCATGAAGGTCGTCGTGATCGGTGGCACCGGGCTCATCGGCTCGAAGCTGGTCGCCAGGCTCGGTGAGCACGGGCACGAGGCGGTCGCGGCCGCGCCCAGCACCGGCGTCAACACCCTCACCGGCGAGGGTCTGGCCGAGGTCCTCCAGGGCGCCTCGGTCGTGGTCGACGTGTCCAACTCCCCCTCGTTCGAGGACCGTGCCGTCCTGGACTTCTTCCGCACCTCCACGGCCAACCTCCTGCGGGCCGAGGCCGACGCCGGCGTGCGGCACCATGTCGCACTGTCCGTGGTGGGCACCGACCGGCTCCAGGAGAGCGGATACTTCCGGGCCAAGAAGGCCCAGGAGGACCTGATCAAGGCGTCCGGCATCCCGTACTCCATCGTCCACGCGACCCAGTTCTTCGAGTTCGCGAAGGGGCTGGCCGACGGGGTCACCGAGGGCGACACCGTGCGCCTGCCGGACGCCAAGATCCAGCCCCTGGTCTCCGACGACGTGGCCGCCGCCGTGGCCCGCGCCACGGTCGGCGCGCCGGTCGACGGCGTGGTGGAGGTCGGCGGTCCCGAGGCCTTCCAGCTGGAGGAGTTCATCCGGATCGCGCTGGACGCGGCGCACGACCCCCGCAAGGTCGTCACGGACCCGCAGGCGCGCTACTGGGGTGCCGAGCTGCGGGAGGACACGCTGCTGCCCGGTCCGGACGCGAGCCTCGGCGAGGTCAGGTTCACCGACTGGCTCACGCGGCAGCGGTAGCCCTGGACCGACGTGGCCCCCGTGCGACGGCGGACGGGGGCCACGTCCCGGGCTACGACGCGCCGGCCAGCACCGCGGTGACGCACAGCGCCATCACCACGGTGATCAGGATCATCGCGGTCAGGGTCCCGCGCAGCCAGTGTCCGAAGCGGGCGCGATGCCGCTGTTCCACCACGTCGATGCTCGCCGCGATGTGCTCCGTGACCATGCGGGCCACATACGTCTGTTCCGCGAGATACCAGCGTTCGATGTCCGCCCTCTGGCTCTGCGTCAGTCCCGGTTCCCGCGCGGTGAAGTCCGCGACCCGCCGCCGGGCCGCCCGAAGATGCGCCTGCTGGTAGAGGAAGTCCTGGATGTCGGTCAGGCCGCGGGCGGCCTCCTCGTTCGTGTCCATGGTGTGCTCCCCAGATGAGGCGGCGGCGGTCCGGCCGGTCACTGCGGTGCGGGCGCGGTGCACGCGCGTCGGCGCCGGGGCGGAGAGCAGCGCGCACGAACGGTCGGGCCGGAACTGGTCGGGCCGGCGAACTCGCGAACGCCGCGCCGAGAGCTGGAGCAGGCAACGTGAACGACCAGCGTGGCAACATCCGGGTGAAGCCGCAAGGGCACGGACACGGGTGCGGTTCTCCCCCACGAACTACGTCAATGGGCGGATTCGGTCCCGGCGGCGGCCCTCTGGCCTGCTTCGCGTGGCCGTGAGGCCAGACATGCCAAGGGGAGAAGCCATGAGCGCGGAATCACGGAACGTCGTCCTCGCCCACGGAGGCTTCGTGTGCACTCCTGCGGCGGTGCCGTGAGCTCCCAGGCGGGCGGTCACCTCAAGGTCGCGGCGCTGGTGCACGTCGCCGCGTTCGCGCCCGGCCAGGGCGTCGGTGAGCACACCCACCCGTCCCGGCCCGCCGCCCGACGCCCCGGTGCCGCCCGTCCTGCCGCCCGGGGACGGCTTCCTGTTCCCGGACCGGGAGAAGTGCGCGGACTCCTTCGCCGCCGACGTGCCCGCCCAACCGGCGGCGTTCATGGCCCACTCGCAGGTTCCGTGGGGCGTCGACGCCCCCAACGGCGCGGTGCCGGAGCCGGCCTGGCGGCGTAAGACGAGCTGGTACCTGGTCGCCACCGACGACCGTGTGATCCCGCCGCCGGCGCAGCGGGCGACGTCGGAGCGGGCGGGCTCGACGGTCGTCGGGGTTCCCGGCAGCACGTCCGGGTACGTCTCGTGGCCGGACGCGGTGGCCGGCCCGGTCGAGCGGGCCGCCGCCGGACACTGTCCTAGGAGCGTCCCGCTCGCGGCCGGGACCCGGGCAGCCCGCTCGGGCCGGGCCGCCGGGGGCCGCCACCGTCTCAGCTGTCGTAGTCGACCGTCAGCTTCTCGGAGACCGGATACGTCTGGCAGGTGAGGACGTAGCCGGCCTCCACCTCGGCCGGTTCCAGGGCGTAGTTGCGGCGCATGTCGGCCTCGCCGTCCGTGATCCGTGCCCGGCAGGTGCCGCAGACGCCGCCCTTGCAGGCGAAGGGAAGGTCCGGGCGGATACGGGCGGCCGAGTCGAGGAGTGCGGTGCCGCGCGGCAGTCGGGCGGTGGTGGAGCGGCCGTCGAGGGTGACGGTTACCTCGCTGGCCGGGCCCGTCGCCGCCGCCTCCTCGTGGCGGACGGGTTCGACCGGCTCGTCGGCGAAGAAGAGCTCCTGGTGGATCCGCCCGTCGGGGACACCCAGTCCGGCCAGCACCCGGCGGGCGTCGAGCACCATGCCGTGCGGGCCGCACAGCCACCAGTGGTCGGCGCCGGGGACGTCGACGAGTCCCGCGACGAGGGCGGCGAGACGGTCGCCGTCGAGGCGGCCGGAGAGCAGTTCGGCTTCGCGGGGCTCGCGGGACAGCACGTGGGCGAGGTGGAAGCGGGTGCGGAACTCGTCCTTGAGGTCGGCCAGTTCGTCCGCGAACATCACGGTGTCGGTACGCCGGTTGCCGTAGAACAGCGTGACCCGGGAGCGGTCGTCGGCCGCCAGGACGGATTCGGCGATGGACATCATGGGGGTGATGCCGGAGCCCGCGGCGATCAGCACATGGTGGCCGGGCACCGTGAGGTCGGGGGTGAAGGCTCCGGTCGGGGCCATCACCTGGACGGTGTCGCCGGGCCGCACCTCGTGGACCAGCCAGGAGGAGAAGAGCCCGCCGGGCACCTCCCGGACGCCGATGCGGGGCGCTGCACCGGCCGGTGAGCAGATCGAGTAGGAGCGCCGCTCGTCGCGCCCGTCGATCTCACGCCGCAGGGTGAGCGACTGGCCGGGGCCGAAGGCGAACTCCTCCGCCAGGGCGGCGGGGACGTCGAAGGTGACCGCCACGGCGTCCTCGCACAGGCGCTGGACGCCGGCGACGCGCAGGGGATGGAAGGCTGGGCGGCGCCGGCGGACAGTCGTCGCGGGGGCACCGGCGGCCGGTGCCATCAGCTCTGCCATCAGATCTCCTTGACGTACTCGAACGGCTCGCGGCAGGCCAGGCACCGCCACAGCGCCTTGCAGGAGGTGGCCGCGAAGCGCGAGGTCTCCTCGGTGTCGGCCGATCCGCAGCGCGGGCAGGCGACCGTGCGCCGGGTCGGTGACAGGTTCAGCGGGACGGGACCGGCCGGGTGCCGGGGCGCCGTCGTGGGTGGTGCGATGCCGTGCGCGGCGAGCTTGCGGCGCCCCTCGGGGGTGATCCAGTCGCTCGTCCACGGCGGGTCGAGGACCGTACGGATCTCGACGCGGTCGAAGCCGGCCTCGCGCAGACGTGCGGCGACCCCGGCCCGCATCTCGGCCATGGCGGGACACCCCGAGTAGGTGGGCGTGAGACCGGCGACCACCGTGCCGTCGGCCTCGATCGTCACGCTCCGCAGCACCCCGAGGTCGGCCAGGGTGAGCATGGGAAGCTCGGGGTCGGGGACCTGTTCGGCGAGGTGCCGGGCCCGCCGGACGTCGGGCAGGACGGTCACCATGTCGCCTCCGGGTGGGCGCGGGCCACGCTCTGCAGCTCGGCCAGGAGCGGGGCGAGGTGTTCGGTGTGCCCGCCGTGCCGGCCGTGGCCGGGCAGGGGTGCGGTGCGCGGCACGGGCAGTCCGGCCGCGTCCAGGACCTGCCGGAGGTCGGCGAGGACCGCGTCGCGCGTGTCCTCGGCGGCGAACAGTTCCTCCCAGTAGGGGGCCTGTGACTCCAGGGCCGTCAACATCCGCCTGTGGGACTCTTCCGTGCCGTCGCCGAGGCGTACCACCCATTCGGCGGCGTACTGCCGGTGGTAGGTCAGCTCCTTCACGCCCTTGGCGGCGATCGCCGAGAGCACCGGGTCGGGGGCGGCGGCCAGTTCGGTGAAGTGGGCGAGGCGCCAGCAGGCGAACACCAGCAGCCGCAGCACGGAGAAGGCGAAGTCGCCGTTGGGGAGTTCGGTGAGGCGTACGTTGCGGAAGTCACCGGCGTCGCGGAAGTAGGCGTAGGCGTCCTCGGTGCGGCCGGTGCCGTCCGTCTGGCCGCAACGCGCGTACAGCAGCCGTGCCTGGCCCAGCAGGTCGAGCCCGATGTTGGCCAGCGCGACCTCCTCCTCCAGCTCGGGGGCCCGGGTGACCCATTCGGCGAGCCGCTGGGCCAGGACCAGGGCGTCGTCGCCGAGTGCCAGGCACAGGGCGGCCAGGGCGGCGGCGTCGACACCCTCGGGCACGGCGGTGTCGACGCCGTGCAGCGGGTCCTCGAAGCCGGTGCCGAAGGCCCAGCGGGCGTCGCCGTCGTCGTGGCCCTCGGCCAGCGAAAGGTAGACGTGGTCGTCGCTCATCACCGGCTCCTAGATGTGCGGGACATCGTCGGGGACGTCGTAGAAGGTCGGGTGCCGGTAGACCTTGTCGGCGCTGGGGGCGAAGAAGGGGTCCTTCTCGTCCCGGGTGGAGGCGGCGATGTGGTCCGAGCGCACGGCCCAGATGCTGACGCCCTCGTTGCGCCGGGTGTAGAGGTCGCGGGCGTGGGTGAGGGCCATCTCGTCGTCCGCCGCGTGCAGTGAGCCGACGTGGACGTGGTTGAGCCCGCGCTTGCCGCGGACGAACACCTCGTACAGGGGCCAGTTCTCCGAGTCGCTCATGCGACGGTCTCCTTACGTGCCCGGGCCGCCTGCTTGGCGGCGTGCGCGCCGGCGGCCGCACGCACCCAGGCGCCCTCCTCGTGGGCGTCGCGCCTGCGCTGCATCCGCTCCGCGTTGCAGGGGCCGTTGCCGCTGATGACTTCCTTGAGTTCGGAGAAGTCGGGGGTGCCGAAATCGTGGCGGCCCAGCTCCTCGTTCCAGCGCAGTTCGGGGTCGGGCAGGGTCACGCCCAGCCGTGCCGCCTGGGGCACGGTCATGTCGACGAATCGCCGGCGCAGTTCGTCGTTGCTGTGCCGCTTGATCTTCCAGGCCATCGACTGCGCGGAGTTGGGCGAGTCGTCGTCGGGCGGTCCGAACATCATCAGGGACGGCCACCACCAGCGGTTCACCGCGTCCTGCACCATCTCCCGCTGGGCGTCGGTGCCGCGCATCATCGTCATCAGCAGTTCGTAGCCCTGCCGTTGGTGGAAGGACTCCTCCTTGCAGATCCGCACCATCGCGCGGGCGTAGGGCCCGTACGAGCTGCGGCACAGGGGGACCTGGTTGCAGATGGCCGCGCCGTCCACGAACCAGCCGATGACCCCGACGTCCGCGAAGCTCGGCGTGGGGTAGTTGAAGATCGACGAGTACTTCTGGCGGCCTTCGAGGAGTCGCTGGGTGAGGTCCGCCCGGTCGACGCCCAGGGTCTCGGCGGCCGAGTAGAGGTACAGGCCGTGGCCGGCCTCGTCCTGGACCTTGGCGAACAGGATCGCCTTGCGGCGCAGCGAGGGCGCCCGAGTGATCCACTCGCCTTCCGGCTGCATGCCGATGATCTCCGAGTGCGCGTGCTGGGCGATCTGCCGGACCAGGGTCCTGCGGTAGCCCTCCGGCATCCAGTCGCGCGGTTCGATCCGCTGGTCGCGCGAGATCGTCGTCTCGAAAAGGGACTCCAGGTCGTGCTCGGCGTCCCTTCCGGCCGCTTCAGTCATCTCCACCCACTCCCTACCGACCATTCGTTCGGTTCATCATAAGGTATGCCCTCCCGGATCTGGCAAGGGCCGCACCGGACCGGTACCCGGCAATCGGAAGCCGCCCGCGCACGGCCACCCCAAGGTCACCAGCTGTAGAAGCCCTGGCCCGTCTTCTGTCCGAGTTCGCCGCGGACCACCTTCTCGCGCAGCAGCCGCGGCGGTGCGAAGCGGTCACCGAGGGTGGCGTGCAGGTGCTCGGCGATGGCGAGCCGGACGTCCAGCCCGACCAGATCGGTCAGCCGCAGCGGCCCCATGGGGTGCCTGTAGCCGAGCCGCATCGCGTCGTCGATGGCCTCGGGCGCGGCGACGCCCTCCTCGACCATGCGGATCGCCTCCAGCCCCAGGGCCAGGCCGAGCCTGCTGCTGGCGAAGCCGGGCGAGTCCTTGACGATGACGTCCTGCTTGCCGAGCGCCCTGGTCCACCCCAGCGCGGCCCGCACGGTGCGCTCGGCGGTGTCGGGGGCGATCACGATCTCGACCAGCGCGGAAGCCGGCACCGGGTTGAAGAAGTGCATCCCCAGGAACCGGTCCGGGCGCCTGAGGACGGCGGCGAGGTCGGTGACCGACAGCGAGCTGGTGTTGGTGGCCAGCACGGCGGTGTCACCCACGGCCTCCTCCGCGGCCCGCAGCAGACGGGCCTTGAGCGCCGCGTCCTCGGGTACGGCCTCCACGACCAGTTCGGCCCCCGCCGGCAGGGCGTCCACCGCGGGCACGACGCTCACCCGGCCGGCCACCCGCTCCGCGGGCTCGTTCAGGTGACCGCGTTCCTCGGCCCGCAGCAGGCTGCCGCCGATCCGCTCCAGCGCCGCGGCGGCGGCCTCCGCTCCGCTCTCCACCACGGTCACGGTGGAACCGGCGGTGGCGAAGGACTGGGCGATCCCCGCGCCCATCCGGCCGCCGCCGATGACGGCGACGGTGCCGGGTGCCGATGTCATGCGTGGCTCCTCTTCTCCGGGTTCTCCGGGTTCTCCGGGCGACGTGTCCCGCGGTCCGGGTTCGCCGCGTTCTCGTACCGCGCGGCCCGCGCCGGGCCGTCGTCGACCGGACGCGGCCCCGGCGGGTCCAGGACCGGTATCGCCGGACGTGGGGCCGTGACCGGGGACCGTGCCACGCGGTCGGGCAGGGCGCGGGCACCGGCCGGCGGTTCCCCGGCGGGGACGAAGTCGATGACCGGGCCCGCGGCGGGCGCGGCCCGGGCGCCGCGGGGCACCGGGCGGTACGGGGCGACGCCGACCGGGTCGGCCGGCTCCCTCACCGGCGGCGTGCCCCGCGGCCAGGGAGTGGTCACACCCGCTCCACCAGCAGTGCGACACCCTGGCCGACTCCCACGCAGAGCGTGGCCAGGCCGCGGCGGCCGTTCTCACGTTCGAGACGGCCGAGGAGGGTGAGCAGGATGCGGGCGCCGGAGCAGCCGAGCGGATGCCCGAGGGCGATGGCGCCGCCGTCGGCGTTGACCCTGTCCTCGTCGAGCTTGAGACGGCGGGTGACGGCCAGGGCCTGTACGGCGAAGGCCTCGTTGAGTTCCACTGCGTCCAGGTCGCCGATCCCCCAGCCGGCCCGGGCCAGCGCCTTCTCGGTGGCGGGGACCGGGCCCAGACCCATGAGGTTGGGCTGCACCCCGGCGGAGGCCGAGGCGACGATCCGGGCCCTCGGGGTGAGGCCGTGGCGCCGCACCGCCTCGGCACCCGCGACCACGAGGGCCGCGGCACCGTCGGACAGCGGGGAGGAGGAGCCCGCGGTGACGACGCCGTCCGCACGGAAGACGGTCCGCAGGGAGCCCAGTTTCTCCAGCGTGGTGCCGGGGCGTGGGCCCTCGTCCCGGGTCACCTCGCCGTCAAGCACGGGGACCGGGACGATCTCGCGGTCGAAGCGGCCGGCCTCCTGGGCGGCCACGGCCCGCCGATGGCTGCGCAGGGCGAAGGCGTCGGACTCCGCGCGGGTGATGCCGTCCAGGGCCGCGACCTCCTCGGCGGTCTCGCCCATGGACAGCGTGACCTTGACCGCCTCCGGTCCGGCGTCCGCCGGGACGGCGCGGTCGGCGTCGGTGAAGCGCGGGTTGGTGAACCGCCAGCCCAGAGCGGTGTCGTACACCTGGCCCGGCTTGGCCCACGGGGTGCCGGGCTTCTCCGTCACCCAGGGCGCCCTGGTCATGGACTCCACTCCCCCGGCGACCACGAGGCCGGCCTCACCGGCGCGGATCGCCTGGGCCGCCGAGGCCACGGCCGTCAGACCCGAGGCGCACAGGCGGTTGACGGTGTAGCCGGGCACGGTGTGCGGCAGACCGGCCAGCAGCACCGCCATCCGGGCCACGTCCCGGTTGTCCTCGCCCGCCTGGTTGGCGGCCCCGAGGACGACCTCGTCCACGGCCTCGCCGGGCACCGCGGCGCGCCGGACGGCCTCGCCGACGACGAGTGCCGCGAGGTCGTCGGGGCGTACCGCGGCCAGGGCGCCGCCGTAGCGGCCCTGCGGGGTGCGGGCCCCGTCGATCAGGTAGACGTCCGGCATCGGGCGGCCTCCTCGGCTGCGGTGGGGACCTCTTGACATGGGGAGGGCTTGCTGGATTACTTGACCACACCGCACGCTAACCGAATGTTCGGTCGGTCCACAAGGTGGTGGAAATGACGACCCGGGTACCGGATACGACGCCTGGCCCCGTCGAGACGATGTTCGCCGCGGACGAGGCGTCACGAGGGCTCGGCATCGAGCTGGTCGAGCACGGTGAGGGGACCGCCGTGCTGCGGATGACCGTGACCTCCGCCCAGGTCAACGGGCATCGGATCGCCCACGGCGGCTTTCTCTTCCTCCTCGCGGACACGGCGTTCGCCTGTGCCTGCAACAGTCACGGTCCCGTGACCGTCGCCGCCGGCGCCGACATCGACTTCGTCGCGCCCGCCTACGAGGGCGATGTGCTGGTGGCCACGGCACGCGAGCGCGTCCGGTTCGGCCGCAGCGGTGTCTACGACGTGAGCGTGGTGCGCGGAGACGATGTGATCGCGGAGTTCCGCGGCCGCAGCCGCACCCTCCGCACGCAGATTGAGGAGCCGTGATGAGCAGTGAAGTGATCGCGCCCGGGCCACGGGCCACCCGCCGGGGGGAGCCGCTTCCCGAAGCGCTCCTGGACGACGCCGAGCGGATGTCCCGCGAGGAGCTGACGGCACTCCAGCTCACCCGGCTGCGCGCGACACTGCGGCACGCGTACGGCAACGTGGAGCTGTACCGCAAGAAGTTCGACGCGGCCGGCGTCCGGCCCGAGGACTGCCGCACCCTCGCGGACCTCGCCCGTTTCCCCTTCACGACCAAGGCGGACCTGCGCGACACCTACCCCTTCGGGATGTTCGCCGTCCCGATGTCCGAAGTGCGCCGCGTACACGCCTCCAGCGGCACCACCGGCCGCCCGACCGTGGTCGGCTACACCGACAACGACCTGTCCATGTGGGCGGACGTCGTCGCCCGCTCCATCCGTGCCGCCGGCGGCCGGCCCGGGCACAAGGTGCACATCTCCTACGGCTACGGCCTGTTCACCGGCGGTCTGGGCGCCCACTACGGCGCGGAACGCGCCGGCTGCACGGTCATCCCCGCCTCCGGCGGCATGACCGCGCGTCAGGTGCAGATCATCCAGGACTTCCGCCCCGAGATCATCATGGTCACGCCCTCCTACATGCTGACCCTGCTCGACGAGTTCGAGCGTCAGGGCGTCGATCCCCGTTCCACCTCCCTCCAGGTCGGCATCTTCGGCGCCGAGCCCTGGACCGAGGAGATGCGCCGCGAGATCGAGGAGCGCCTGGACATCCACGCGGTCGACATATACGGGCTGTCCGAGGTCATCGGCCCCGGTGTCGCGCAGGAATGCGTGGACACCAAGGACGGACTGCACGTCTGGGAGGACCACTTCCTCCCCGAGGTGGTGGACCCGCTGACCGACGAGGTCATGGCCGAGGGCGACAGTGGTGAGCTGGTCTTCACCTCGCTCACGAAGGAGGCGCTGCCGATCGTCCGTTACCGCACCCGGGACCTGACGCGGCTGCTGCCCGGCACCGCCCGTCCCGGCCTGCGCCGGATCGAGAAGATCACCGGCCGCTGCGACGACATGATCATCCTGCGCGGGGTCAACGTCTTCCCCAGCCAGGTGGAGGAGATCGTGCTGCGTACGCCCGGCGTGGCTCCGCACTTCCAGATCCAGCTCAGCCGGCGGGGCCGGATGGACCACATGACGGTCCGTGTGGAGGCCCGGCCCGACGCCGGTCCCGCCGACCGTGAGGCCGCCGCGAGGACGATCGCGCAGGGCATCAAGGACGGTGTCGGGGTGACGGTGGAGGTGGCCGTCGTCGACCCGGAGACCCTGGAGCGTTCGCTCGGCAAACTGCGCCGGGTCAAGGACCTGCGCGAGGCGTAATGCGCTGGCGGCCGGACGGCCGGAGTGCCTACTGTCCTCGCCATGCCCGAGCTGCAGCTGCTCCGTCCGGACCACGCCCCGGCGGTCCTCGCCTTCGAGAAGGAGAACCGCGCCTACTTCGCGGCCACCATCCCCGACCGCGGTGACGAGTACTTCGCCCGCTTCGAGGAGCGGCACCGTGCCCTGCTGGCCGAACAGGACGCCGGGGTCTGCTACTTCCATGTGGTGGTCGGCGACGCGGGCGAGGTGCTGGGGCGGGTCAACCTGGTGGACGTGGCGGACGGCGGCGCCGACCTCGGTTACCGGATCGCGGAGCGGGCCGCGGGCCGGGGGCTGGCCACCTCGGCCGTGCGGGAGATCTGCGCTCTCGCCACCGGATACGGACTGACCTTCCTGCGGGCCGCGGCCAGGCTCGACAACCAGGCGTCCCGAGCCGTACTGGCCCGGGCCGGCTTCACCGTCACCGGGGAGACCCGGCTGTCGGGCCATCCCGGTCTGACGTATCTGCGGCATCTGCCGTGACGCGCGGGAACGTTCCGGTGCGCCGCCCAGTTGGTCCGACGCCGGTTTCGTCCCCGACCCCGGGAGCATCGTGGCCGAATCCGCGTCCGTCGCCTCCACCGTGCTCCCCGTGCTCCCCGTGCTCCCGTCCCTCGCCGCACAGGCCGACCGGCTCGTCGCGGCGGGGGGCACGAGATCGCCGGGCTGTCCTCGGCCGAGGTCCGTGCCGGGCAGGGTGGCCTGCTCGCCGTACACCCGGAGCTCGCCCCCGCCTCCGCGCTCGCGCCGCTGCTGCGGCTCGGCGGCAGGCCGGGGTTCGTGGTCGGCGACATGACCGGCGTCGACCTCTTCACCCCGCTCGGCACGATCACCCTGCCGGACCCGCTCCTCGTCCTCGCGGGTCCCCACCGGGGCGACCGGATGGCGAACCGGAGCCCGGACGAGGCGCTGCGCGCGCTCACCGCCGAGGGCCGCACTCCGAGGCTGCCCAGCGAGGGCGTCCACCGGGTGCTGCAACAGCCTGACGTCCTGGAGCGCAATCGCTGCTTCATGACCATGGGTTCACGGCTGCGCAAGCCGGGCGGCGCCCTGGACTCCGCACTCCCGCCATCTGGATCAGCAACGGCACCGGACGGGACGGCCGGGAGCGGCGCAACGCGCCGAAGGTGGGCTGGTGTCGGGCCGGCAACCGGCGCACCTGGCTGGGGTTCGCCTCGGCGGCGGGCCGCCAGGGCGGAGACCTCGCCGAGTCCGGGCGCCAGGGCGCGGGAAGCCGCCGGTGAGCGGCGGACCGCCGGGGGCGTGTTGTCGTCCTCGGTCGTGGCCGGCCGGGTGGGCCACTCGTACCCTGTCCGACGTGTCTCCCACCCGTCTGCACCGTGTCGCCGTCCTGGTCCTGGAGGGGGCGAAGCCCCTCGACGTCGGTATCCCCGCGCAGGTGTTCACGACCCGCGCGAGCATGCCCTACGAAGTGCGGGTGTGCGGGGCGGCGCCCGGTCTGGTCACCGGCGGCGACGGGCTGTCGTACCACGTCGCGCACGGTCTCGACGCCCTGGAGTGGGCGGAGATCGTGTTCGTGCCCGGCTACCGGTTCCCGGACCGTAACGACCCGCCGCGGGCGGTCGTCGACGCGTTGCTCGCGGCACACCGGCGCGGTGCGCGGGTGGCCGCCATCTCGACGGGGGCCTTCGCGCTCGCCGCGACCGGGCTGCTCGACGGCCGGCGCGCCACGACGCACTGGCACTACACCCGCTCGCTCGCCGAGAAGCACCCGCTGGTCCGGGTCGACGAGAACGTGCTCTTCGTCGACGAGGGCAGCGTGCTGACGTCGGCCGGTGCCGCCTCGGGCATCGACCTGTGCCTGCACATCCTGCGCGGCGACCTCGGCGTGGCCGCGTCCAACCACGCGGCCCGGCGACTGGTCGCGGCCCCCTACCGCAGCGGCGGCCAGGCGCAGTACGTGCCGCGCAGCGTGCCCGAGCCGCTCGGCGAGCGGTTCGCCGCGACCCGCGAGTGGGCACTGCACCGACTGGGGGAGCCGCTCACCCTGGACGCACTCGCCCGGCACGCCGGGGTCTCGGCGCGCACGTTCTCGCGGCGCTTCGTGGCGGACACCGGGTACACCCCGATGCAGTGGGTGATGCGCGCCCGGATCGACCTGGCCCGGGAACTGCTGGAGCGCTCGGAGCGGAGCGTGGAGCAGATCGCCGGCGACGCCGGTCTCGGCACCGGGGCGAATCTGCGGCTGCACTTCCAGCGCATTCTCGGTACGACCCCGAGCGACTACCGGCGCACCTTCACCAAGGGCGAGTAGCGGCCGGATCCCGCCACGAGTCCCTGGCGGGATCCTTGTGAACCATGGCGTTGTCGCCGCTGTCGGGTCCGGCCGCGGCCCGCGAACCTGGTGGCGTAACGAAGGAAGGGACGCCTCTCATGACTCGTATCGCCATCAACGGATTCGGCCGCATCGGACGCAACGTGCTGCGTGCCCTGCTGGAGCGGAAAAGCGACCTGGAGATCGTTGCCGTCAACGACCTCACGGAGCCGACCGCTCTCGCACGGCTGCTGGCCTTCGACTCGACGGCAGGGCGTCTGGGGCGCCCGGTGTCCGTGGACGGGGACGTCCTCGTCGTGGACGGCCGTCGTATCAAGGTGCTCGCCGAGCGGGAACCGGCGCAGCTGCCGTGGGCGGAGCTCGGCGTGGACATCGTGCTGGAGTCGACCGGCCGCTTCACGTCGGCCAAGGCGGCTCGCGCCCACCTCGACGCCGGCGCCCGCAAGGTCCTGGTCAGCGCGCCCTCGGACGGTGCGGACGTCACGCTCGCGTACGGCGTGAACACCGACGCCTACGACCCGGACACGCACACGGTCGTCTCCAACGCCTCGTGCACGACCAACGCTCTCGCGCCGCTGGCCGCCGTCCTGGACGAACTCGCCGGTATCGAGCACGGGTTCATGACCACGGTGCACGCCTACACGCAGGAGCAGAACCTGCAGGACGGTCCGCACCGCGACCCCCGTCGGGCCCGTGCCGCCGGTGTCAACATCGTGCCGACCACGACCGGGGCCGCCAAGGCGATCGGCCTGGTGCTGCCGAACCTCGACGGCCGGCTGTCCGGTGACTCGATCCGGGTGCCGGTGCCGGTGGGCTCGATCGTCGAGCTCAACACGACGGTCGCCCGTGACGTGACGCGCGACGACGTGCTGGCGGCGTACCGTGCCGCCGCACAGGGACCGCTCGCCGGCGTCCTGGAGTACTCGGACGACCCGCTGGTCTCCTCGGACATCACGGGCAACCCGGCGTCGGCGATCTTCGACTCGGCCCTCACCCGCGTCGACGGCCGCCATGTCAAGGTGGTCGCCTGGTACGACAACGAGTGGGGTTTCTCGAACCGGGTGATCGACACCCTCGAACTGCTGGCACGCTAGCGGGCCCGGCGAAGCGGCCGGCCGGCCGTCCGTGACGGACGGACGGCCGGCCGCTTCGCGGTCGACGTCAGCTCGCGGCCCGGCGGGATGTTCCGTCGCCTCCGCCACGGCCTGCGCGGCGCGGTCCGGGCGGATGCCATCAGGGTGACGGCGACGACGGCGGCCACCGGTATGCCGATCCCGCCGACCAGGGCGCGGGTGTGCAGGGCGTTCATGCAGATGGTGGTGATCAGCGCCATCGCGAGCGCGATGCCGATGCAGATGCCGAGCACCGCGATGACCAGGGCGGCCTCACCGGTGCCGGTGTCGGCCTGGAAGACGTTCATGACGAGGGCGCCGATCCCGCCGATCACCAGACCGGTGACCAGCAGCAGGCCGGGCGTGACCCGGTTCATCAGCCGTCCCGCCGGCGGGCCGAGCACCACCGTGAAGCCGTTGATGGCGATGAGGCGGATGCCGATGTCCGCCGTCGAGGCGTGGTGCACGAGCCCGAAGTACTCGCTCAGCGCGGAGACCAGGCCGACCTGGGCGAACAGGGTGACGGCCATGACTCGCGCCGCCCCCGAGAACGCCGGCGACGCGAACAGGCGCATGTCCGGCATCGGGCAGGGGAACGGAGTTCCACGGACACGAAGCCGACCGCGCCGCCGGCGGCCACCACGAAGGCGATCACGGCCCGGGCCGACGACCAGCCGTCGCTGCCGCCCTCACGTCGTTGGCCACCGGGCCGAGGGTGAGTCCCAGACCCAGGTCGGCCGTACAGGTCACCCACCATGCCGCAGTCGGCAGCAGTGCCGCGGTCGCCGGGATGAGCGCGTCGGTGATCCGCTGCAGCCCGGCGGTGGAGGCGTCGAGCGCCTGTTGCATGACCGGAAGCGCGACGGAGACGCCGACGGCCGGCAGGTAGGAGGCGAACACTCCCGGACAGGCCGGCGGGACGGTGGCCGTGATGTGCCGGGTGCCCGTGTCGGGCGGCGCGGACGGGGACGAGGCGGGAGAGGACATGGGCACAGGGCACTTCGAAGCAGTGGAGTGACAGGGCGACGTGCGGGGCGGTGACCGGTGGCCCGTCGGCTCCCGATCGACTGGCGCACCGCGGCTCTACCGCCGGTCCGACAGCGCGGACCCGGTCAGGTCTCCCGTCGGCCGCCCGCGCCCTTGGACCTGCAACCTGAGGTGAACGCCGCTGCCACCTGCCCCGCCGCGCGCCCCGCGGCCGCCCGCCCAGGGCGTGTTGCGAAAGTCCCGTCTGCCGTGCGACGCCATGCACGCACGCTCGCCGCACGGCCCGCCCTTCGGGCGAACGACGGGACTTTCGCAACACGACCTAGTAGGTCGACCCCAGCGACTGCGTCGTGTACGCGCACTCCGTGTAGAGGTAGCCGTAGCGCAGTTTGGCGGTGTCGGAGCCGGGGGTGGCCGTGCTGTCGTTCTTCGGCCTGTGCACGAAGTACGTGGTTCCCGGCGGAAGGCTGATGGTGTGCTGCGGGTAGTGCTTGCCGCTGTCGCCGCACGGCTCCCAGCCGGGGAGCAGCGAGCTGGCGAACGAGTACGCCTCGCAGCTTCCGCACGGCCCGAGGGTGAAGCTGCCGGTGACCGGGCCGGTGTAGAGGACGGTGATCTCGTCGGGGCTGTCGTTCCTGACGGTCACCGAGATGCCGCCGCCGGATGCCGTGGTGGGCAGCTTCTTGCCGGCGGCGGGGAGGGTCTGGGCGACCTCGGCTCCGATGGCGATCTTGCGCGCACGGTCGCGGTTCTTGTCGTGCGGGCTGTCGGTGACGAACTGCCGCATGGTCTCCTGCGCCTTGGCGAAGTCGCCGTCCTTGTACTGCCTGACGCCGCAGGCGTACTCCCCCGAGTCACCGCTGTGGTCGGCCCGGCCGGCGACCTTGACCAGGCCGTCGGCCTGGGCGGCGGAACCGTTCGACAGCTGGACGATCTGGGTGTTCAGCGTGCGCAGCTGCTCGACGGCACCGCAGGGATCCTTCCCCGCGACGGCCTTCGCCGCCGTCTTCTCGGCCGCGTCGACGGCGGGGACGACCTTGGCGGCCTGATCGGAGTCGGGGAAGGTGTCCAGGAGGTAGCCGAACTGCGGGACCCAGTCGCCGCCGACGCCGGTGAGGCCGTCGGCTCCGCACTCGTACAGCGAGGTGGCCAGCCGGTCGTCGGGCCAGTGCGTGAGCGTGCCGAGCTGGTCCCTGGGCATGGAGTTGGGCACCGTCCGCAGGTACTTCAGCGGTTCGACGGCCGTGCAGTAGTCCCGGTGGCCGTAGGCCGCCGCGACCGTCGTGTAGTACGTCCTCATACGGTCGGGGACCTGGGCGGCGGCCCGGGAGCCGGAGTGGTGGACCGCGAGGTCGCGGTAGACGGCCAGGGCGTCCCGGTAGTCGGACCTGGCGGTGGCGAAGTCCTTCTGCCCGGCCGCGTCGACGCGTTTGTCGGCGCCGTCGAGACGCTCGAGGAGCGCGCGTTCGACGGCTTCCTTCCGGGCGCCGTCGTACCAGAGGGCGCCGCCCACCGGGACGGCGAGGAGCACGACGCCGAGCACGAGAGCGACGGGTCGCCGCCCCGGCCACGACAGCCGGGTGCGCAGGCCGACGAACGCTCCGTGGACGGCCGCGAGCAGCAGGAACACGGCGTAGACGACCAGCCCGGATCCGGGCACGCCGTCGGCGTCCGCGGGCAGCGCGACGAGCAGCAGCACGGCGGTCGCCGCCAGGCATCCGGCGAGCAGGAGCCATCGCCGGAGCAGGAGATAGCCGAGGCCGAGCCCGGTCAGGTTGAGCAGGGCCACGGCGGCGGCGCGCAGGCCGTCCGGCGGCGCGGGCGGCGGGCTCGACGGCATCGGCGGCACGAGCGGACCCGGCATCGGGAAGCCGTGGCCGGAAGGCGCCTGACGAGGCGGCCCTTGACGCGGCGGCTCCTGGTTCGGCGGTCCCTGAAACGGGCCGTACGCGTCTCCGGACATGGCGGCTCCCCCAATTGCTGCCGAATCCTTCGCAATTGACAGCGTACGGCCAAGCGTGCGCATTCGACAGGGCCCGGGACAGGCGTCCTGTCCCCGGACGGCCGCCCGGCCGCCATCCGTGTGAAAGCCCTGGCGGCTCGGGTGGTTGCCGCCGCTTCGTGAGCGTGGCACGTCGAGCAAGGGGGTGGCTCCCTCTTACATTCCGGCTGGCGGACCGTCGGCCGGACCGTCGTGACGTCGACCCTCCGGGCGTGGAACCGCCGCCCGGTCGCCCGGCTTCCCTGGGAGAGATGTGACCCCGTCCCGCATCCGTGCCACGCTGGCCTGGCCGGTCGCCGGCCTGCTCCTCACCACCGGCTGGCTGGCCGGGTGCGGGGACCGGACCGCGACGGGAGACTCCCCCTCCGCCCGGCGGCCCGCGCCGCACGCCGGCCACCCCGCCGCGGACGGTCCGCGGCTGCAGGACCCGCCGGAGCTGGTCAGCCGCGACGGCGTCCTGAAGGCCACCGTCGTGGTGGAGCGCCGCAAGGTGCGAGTCGGTGACCGTCGCCTGTACGCCACCGTCTACAACGGCGCGTTCATGCCCCCCACCCTGCGCGTGCGGCCCGGCGACCGCATCGACCTGACCCTGACCAACCGCATCGCCGACGACACCAACGTGCACACGCACGGCCTGCACGTCTCGCCGCGCTCCCCCTCGGACGACGTCTTCGTCGCCATCAAGTACAACCAGTCGTACCACTACTCGTACCGGCTGCCGTTCAACCATCCGACCGGCACGTTCTGGTACCACTCGCACGCGGACATGACGTCCGCGCCGCAGGTCGCCGGCGGCGAGTCGGGGGTCATCGTCGTCGAGGGCCTCCGGCAGCACCTGCCCCCGGCCCTGCGCGGCATCACCGAGCACACGATCGCGCTCAAGGACTTCCAGGTCGCGGGCGACGCGGTCAGGACGCACCCGCTCAGCATCGGGGCGCCCACGAACCGGACCGTCAACGGCCAGCAGAACCCGGTGATCGGCATCCGGCCGGGCGAGACCCAGCTCTGGCGGCTCGCCAACATCGGGGCCAACATCTACTACAAGCTCCATCTCCCCGGCTCCCGCTTCCGGGTGATCGCCCAGGACGGCATCCCCGTCCGCACGGCGTACGACCAGGACTCCCTGGTGATCGCGGCCGGGGCCCGCTTCGACGTCCTCGTCCAGGGCGGCAGGCCCGGCACGGCAGCGCTGGAGACCCTCGCGTACGACACCGGCCCGGCCGGGAACAAGTTCCCCCGGACCGACCTCGCCACCGTCGTCACCGGCGGCACGCCCGTACGCCGTGCCGCCCTCCCCACCGGCATCGCCCCGCACGAGGACCTGAGCCACGCGACGATCACGGCCCGCAAGACCGTCGTCTTCACGGAGAACAAGGCGGGCACGGAGTTCTACATCAACGGCCGTAAGTACGACCCGCGCCGGGTCGACTTCACCGGCACGCTCGACACGGTCGACGAGTGGACCGTCCGCAACGACACGGACGAGACCCACTCCTTCCACATCCACACCAACGGCTTCCAGCTGATGAGCGTCGACGGCAGGTCGCAGGACCCCGCCCACGCCTGGTACGACACCATCGACGTGCCGGTGCGCGGCAAGGCGGTCATCCGCATCCGCTACTCCGACTTCACCGGAAGGACCGTGCTGCACTGCCACATCCTCAACCACGAGGACATGGGCATGATGGCGGTCCTGGACCTCGTCGCGCCCGGCGAGGACCCGTCCGGCAAGTGACCAGCGGCACGGGCCGGGCCTCCTAGCCCGGCGGGATCTCCTGCTCGGCCCAGATGATCTTGCCTTCGCCGGTGTAGCGGGCCCCCCAGCGGTGGGCCAGCTGGGCCACCAGGAAGAGGCCGCGGCCCCCCTCGTCCATGCTGCGGGCGTGCCGCAGGCGAGGGGCGGTGCTGCTGGCGTCGGCGACCTCGCAGGTCAGCCAGGAGTCCCGCAGGAGCTTCAGCCGGATGGGCGGCTCGGCGTAGCGGATGGCGTTGGTGACCAGTTCGCTGACGATGAGTTCGGTGGTCACCGCCAGCTCGTCGAAGCCCCACGCCACCACCTGGCGGGCCGCCCGGGCCCGGATGTCGGCGACGGCGGCCGGGTCCACGGGCACCTCCCAGTCGGCGACGTGGTCGGGGCCCAGGGCGTGGGTGCGGGTCAGGAGCAGGGCGATGTCGTCGGGCTGGGGAACGGGGACCAACTGCTGCACGGTGGCCGTGCACAGGGCGGCGAGGTCGGCGTCCGGGTCGGCCAGCGCCGCGCGGAGCCTGGCCATGCCGCGTTCGACGTCCTGGTCCGCGCCTTCGATGAGGCCGTCGGTGTAGAGGCCGAGGAGGCTGTTCTCGGCGAGTTCGATCTCGGTGGCCTCGAAGGCCATGCCGCCGAGTCCGAGCGGCGGTCCCGCGGGCATCTCGGCGAACCAGGCCCGCCCGTCGGGTGCCACGACGACCGGCGGCGGGTGTCCGGCCCGGGCCATGGCGCACCGCCGGGTCACCGGATCGTAGACGGCGTACAGACAGGTCGCTCCGACGAAGGTGGCCGTGTTGCCCTGGGAGGCCGTGCTCCCGCTCTCCTCCTCCCCCAGCCGCAGCACCAGGTCGTCGAGGTGGGCGAGGAGTTCGTCGGGGGGCAGCTCCATGTCGGCGAGGGTCTGGACGGCGGTGCGCAGCCGGCCCATGCTCGCCGCCGCGGCGAGACCGTGGCCGACCACGTCGCCGACGACCAGGCCGACCCGGGCGCCGGACAGCGGGATGACGTCGAACCAGTCACCGCCGACGCCGTCCGTCGCGTCGGCCGGCAGGTAGGAGGACGCCACCTCCAGGGCCGTACCGCCCGTCAGGGCCTGAGGCAGCAGGCTGCGCTGGAGGGTGACGGCCGCCGTGTGCTCCCGCGTGTAGCGGCGGGCGTTGTCGACGCAGACGGCGGCGCGCGCGACCAGTTCCTCGGCGAGCATGACGTCGTCGGGCTGGAAGGAGACCGGGTTGAGCGAGCGGGCGAACGTGGTGAGGCCCAGGGCGTTCCGGCGGGCCCGCATCGGCACCGAGATGAGGGAGTGCAGTCCGAACTCCCTCAGGGTCGCGGCCCGTTCGGGCTGCTCGGCGAACCACTGGGGGTCGTCCGGGTCGAGCTCCGGGATGAGGACCGGGTCGCCGGTGACGAGCAGGTCGATGCCGTGACCCGGAGGCAGGAACTGCACCGGGTCGCCCACGCGTGCCACGACCTCCGGGCTGCCCTCGCGGACGGTCCGCAGCGCGGCCCGGCGCATCAGCGGCCCGTCGGGTGCCGGGCCGGTGTCGCTCAGCCAGGTGCCGTGGCCCTCGGGGCTCAGGACCGGCTCCAGGAGGTCGACGACGACGAAGTCGGCGAAGCGGGGGACGGCGAAGTCGACGAGTTCCTGCGCGGTGCGCAGCACGTCGAGGGTGGTCCCGATCCTGGTGCCGGCCTCGTTGACCATCGACAGCCGCTGGCGGGCGTTCCACCGCTCGGTGACGTCGGCGACCATGTAGCAGACGCCGGTCACCGAGTCGTCGGCGTCGACGAGCGGGAAGAACGAGGTCGAGTAGGCGCGCTGGCGGTGCGGATCGGCCCAGCTCCAGCCGAGGTACTCGTAGTCGGTGACCGGCTGCCGGGTGGCGAGCACCTTGCGCATCAGGCCTTCGATGGCGGTCGCCTCCAGACCGGGGAGCAGTTCGCTCAGCCGTCGGCCCAGGCGCTGCTCCCGGGGTACTCCGCCGAAGCGTTCCAGGGTGTCGTTGAGCCACACGTAGCGCAGCTCCGGTCCCATCACCGCCATGCCGATCGGCGAGCGGGTCAGGAACCCGTCGAGGACGGACTGCTCCATCGTCCACTGCGGCCGTCGTTCACGGGCGGACAGGAGGAAGCACTCCTGTCCGTCGAAGTCGAAGGCGGCGGAGACCCGCAGGTCCACGTCGAGGGTGTGGCCGTCGCGGTGCCGTACCGGGATGAGTCCGCTCCATCCCATGCCGGAACGGCAGCGCTCGGCGACGCCGGCGGCCCGCGCCGGGTCGGCGCGCATGGCGAGCAGCGGGGCCGCGGAACGGCCGACCACCTCGGCGGCCGGATGCCCGAGCAGGTCCTGGGCGCCCCGGGTCCAGGCGAGCACGACACCCCCGGACGACAGCACCGCCGCCGCGTCGCTGGAGGCGTCGAGGAGGTCGCGCCGGCCCGTGGCGGGCGGCGCGTCGAATTCTTCTCGCGGAAAATCCATTGGCTACATCCTCTACGTACCCCAATGTTCCTGCTTGTCCACCGGATGCGCACAGCCCGCCGGCGGAGTCCGGTCGGCGCCTTCGGGCCCGCGCGGGCACCGGACGGCTCCCGCTCCGGGGAACCTCGCGCGGACGGGGTACTCGGCCCGGGTCGGCACGCGCCGGCGGCCCGGGGGAGCATGGAAGTGCCGTGGCAGCGCTGTCGGCCCGCCGGCCGGTGGAGGTGGTGGAGGCATGGCTGTGGGATTCCTGCGGTCCGGTGGCCCGGACCCCAGCGGGGAGGAGTACGGCCCCGGCCGAACGCGTCCGACCGGTCTGCTCGACGTGCTCAGCGTGGCCGCGGTGGCGCTGGACTCGCAGGGCCGGATCGTGTTCTGGACCCCGCAGGCCGAGGAGCTCTTCGGCTACACGGCCGAGGAGGCCCTGCGGCAGAACGCTGCGCGACTGCTCATGCACCCGGAGCATCTGAAGGCCGCGGTGAACATGTTCATGGAGGTGCTGGAGACCGGCAACAGCTGGGCCGGCGCCTTCCCCGTCCGGCGCAAGGACGGGGGCAGCCGGCTGATGGAGTTCCGCACCATGCGGCTGCTGGACGATCTCGGCGACGTGTACGCGCTGGGCATCGTGGCCGACCACTCCCTGCTCCAGCGGGTGGAGACCGACCTGGCGCTGTGCGAGCGGCTGATCAACCAGTCCCCGATCGGGCTCGCCCTCCTCGACCCGGACCTGCGCTATCTGCTGGTGAACCCGGCGCTGGAGCGGATCGACGGCGTCCCCGCCGGGGAGCACATCGGCCGCCCGCTGCGGGAGACCCTGGCGCTGCCCGACATCGACAGCGTCGAATCGGCCCTGCGCCAGGTGCTCACCACCGGCACCCCGCTCCTCGACCAGTACCACGTCGGCCGTCCGCCCACCGATCCCGACCACGAGCACGCCTGGTCGCTGTCGTTCTACCGGCTGGAGGATCCCGGCGGCCGCGTCCTGGGCGCGGCGACCTCGGTCGTCGACGTCACCGAGCGGCACCGGGCGGCCGCCGAGGCCGACCGGGCCCGGCGGCGGCTCGCCCTGATCGCGGACGCCTCGGCCCGGGTGGGCACCTCGCTGGAGGTGGAGCGCACGGCGCACGAGCTGGCGGATATCGCCACGCCGGTCCTCGCGGACGTGGTCGCCGTCGACGTGCTGGACTCGGCGCTGGCCCTGCGACGCTCCCGCCGGCCGGAGAACGGTCCGGAGCTGTTCCGTGCGCTGGCCCTGAAGGCGGATCACCCCACGGTGGCGCTGCGGGCCGCGGACCCGCCGGGCGACCTCACGTCCTACGAGGGCGACCGGCTGGTCACGCTGTGCGTACACACCGGGCGGCCGGTGCTGGTCCCGAAGGTCGGCACCAAGGACCTCCCGCGTATCGCGCGCAACGCCGAGGCGGGCGAGCTGCTGGCCCAGGCCGGCGTGCACTCCTACCTCGCAGTGCCGTTGATCGCGCACGGGGAGGTGCTCGGGGCCCTGGACCTCAAGCGCACCCGCAATCCGGTGCCCTTCGACGAGGACGACGTCGTGCTCGCCACCGAGCTGGCCGGGCGGGCCGCCGTGGCCATCGACAACGCCCGCTGGTTCCAGAGCGTCCGCAACACCGCCCTCACCCTGCAGCGCAGCCTGCTCCCGGACCACCCGCCGCACCACACGGGCCTCGAACTGGCCTCCCGGTACCAGCCCGCCCAGGCGACCAGCGAGGTGGGCGGCGACTGGTACGACGTGATCCCGCTGTCGCAGGACCGGACCGCGCTGGTCGTCGGCGACGTCATGGGCAACGGCATCGACGCGGCCGCCACCATGGGCCGGCTGCGTACCGCCACCTGTGCCTACGCGGACCTGGAACTGCCGCCGGCCTCGGTGCTCCAGCACCTGGACAAGATCACCTGCGACCTGGAGCACTACATCGTCACGTGTCTGTACGCGGTGTACGACCCGCACCTGCGGACCTGCGAGATCGCCAACGCGGGCCACATGCCGCCCGCGTTCGTGCACTCCGGGCGGCCACCGGACCTGCTGAGGCTGCCGCCGGGCGCGCCGCTCGGCGTGGGCGGCATCCCCTTCGAGACCAGCACCGTCGACCTCGCCGCGGGCGACCTCCTCGTCCTGTACACCGACGGGCTCGTCGAGACCCGACGCCACTCGATCGACGACCGCCTCGGCGTCCTGCTCGGTTTCCTGGACGAACCGCACCGCCCGCTGGAGGAGACCTGCGACCTGCTCCTGCACGGCCTGCGCCACCCGGACGACCACGACGACGTGGCCCTGCTGGTCGCGCGGACCCTCTGAGGGGGCACGGACGGCCCGGAGCCCGCTACGGCGCGCAGCAGTCCGTACGGCAGAAGCAGGACGCGCTGATCGGTACGTCCGCCGTCGCCGCGGCCAGCTTCAGCTGCTGGGCCACGATCCGTGCCTCGCCGTCCTTGCCGAGCCGGCGCAGGCACTCGTGGTAGCCGTGCAGGGCCCAGACGTTGCCCGGGTGCTGCAACGGCCGGGGCAGGGTGTCGTCCAGGCCGAGGTCGGCCCGGTAGACGGCCTCGGCCTCCGCCACCCGGCCGCGTTCCAGGAGCAGTGCGCCGTGGGCGTGCCGGGTGGGCTGCATCCAGCCCCAGGGCTCGTCGTAGGGGAGGTTGTCGTCCAGGTCGGTCGACCGGCGCAGTTCGGCGAAGGCGGTGTCGAAGTCCCCCTTGCGGTAGGCGAGTTCACCGTCGAGCATGGCGCCGGCGATGGCCAGGATGTCGGTGCAGGTGTTGTTGAACAGCATGCGGGTCGCCGGTACGGCGGCGGCCGCCTCCCGGAAGCGGGCGCGGTCCGCCTCGGCCTTTGCGGTCCGGCCGGTGGCGGAGTGGGCGACCCCGCGCGCGTAGTGCAGCATCGCGGTGGTCACGCAGTACAGCCGGCAGTCGGCGGGCAGCGGCAGGCGCAGGATGTCGTCCCAGCGGCCGAACCGGATCAGGACGTGCACCCGCATCGCCAGGAAGCCCTCCAGCCAGTCGGCCATCGGCGGGCTCGTCACCCGCAGCAGTTCTTCCGGTACGGCGGCTTCGAGCCGTTCGGCCGTGGTGAGGGCGTCCTGGAGGCGGCCCAGGAACATCGCACCGTAGATCCGGAAGTGGAGGTTGTGGCAGCGGTAGAGGGTGTAGAAGTTCATCGCGCCCGCGCGGGCGTGGTACTTCTCGTCGGCGACGACGGCCGCGGCGTTGTCGGAGAGCACGCGCCGGTAGTCGCCGCAGAGGACTTCCAGGTGCGAGGGCATGTGCTGGAGGTGCCCTGCGTCGGGGACGAGGCCGCGCAGCAGGTCGGCGACGGGCAGGGCGGCCTCGGGCGTCGGTGACATCTCCATCAGGTGGATGTAGAGGTGCAGCAGGCCGGGGTGGCGGGTGCCCGCCTCGGTGCCGAGGGCGCGCTCCAGCACGGCCCTGGCCTCCGGGGTGCGGGCGGCCTCGGCCGGCCGGCCGCTGCGGATGTCCCAGAGCTGCCAGGGGGTGAGGTTCATCAGCGCGTCGGCGTACAGGGTGGCGACGTCGAGGTCGTCCGGCGCCTGTTCGTACACCTGGCGCATGCTGTCGGCGTAGGCGGTGTTCCACACCGAGCACGCTTCCGTGTCCGGGGCCGCGGCCTGCGGGTAGCGGGCGCGCAGCGCCTCGACGAGGGCGCGCTCCACGGGGGTCGCGTGGGCGGCCTTGGCGTGGGCGCGCTCCACGGCGGCGTGCGTGCGCTCCACCGTGTGCGCCAGGTCCTCCTGGTCGAAGAACTCCCAGGGCTTGTTGTAGTTGGGGCCGAGGGCGTAGGCGACGCCCCAGTCGGCCATGGCGCATCCGGGATCCGCCGCGCCGGCGGCCTCGAAACAGCGGACGGCCTCCTCGTGGTGGAAGGCGTAGGTCCAGATGAGCCCCCGGTCGAACCACGTCTGCGCCTCGGGGGACGACGTCGTCACGGGCCTGCGGTGACTGCCCAGGTCGTAGTAGTCCACGCCGACGAACCTACTGGCGGGGCCCGCGCGGAGGGTCCCCGTTCATCCGAACTCGTGATGGTGGCGCGGCGGTTGACTCACCGCCGCGCCACTCGTGCCGCTGTTCTCAGGGAGCGGCCGCGCGGCCGGTCTGCGGGGAGATGCGTCCGGAGCACAGACCCTTGGCCGCCAGGGTCTGTGCGATGCGCGGGATCGCGTTGAGCGTGTTGGCCGGCCATTCGTGCATGAGGATGATCTGGCCGCCGGTGAGCCGGGAGACGGCCTGCACGATCGCGTCGGTGCTCGCGCCGTTCCAGTCCTGCGAGTCGACGTCCCAGATGATCTCGGTCAGCCCGTACTTGGCCTCGACCGTGCGCACGGTCGCGTCGGTCTCGCCGTACGGCGGCCGGAAGAGCACCGGAGTACCGCCACCGGCGGCGGCGACGGCCGTCTGGGTGCGGGAGATCTCCGAGTCGGTCTGCGCCTGGCTCTGCCGGGTCAGGTGCGGGTGGGTGCAGCTGTGGTTGCCGACCCACATGCCCGCGTTCACCTCGGCCCTCACCTGGGCCGGGTAGGCGGCCGCGTACTGGCCCTCGTTGAAGAGGGTGGCCCTCAGCCCGTTCGCCCGGCGGGCACTGAGCGGTCCCGGGGTGTGGGCGGCGGACGGGCCGTCGTCGAAGGTGAGGCCGACGTAGCCGGCACAGGCCGCGGAGTGGGCCGGGCCGGCGCCGACGGTGAGCGTGCCCACGGCGGCCGGCGCGAGGGCCGCGGCGAGCACCGGCAGGGGGCGTGCCGAACGCGGCGGTACGGTACCCGTCAGGCCACCGTGATCGTGGAGCTGCCGCTGCTCTGGTACCCCTCGGTCGCGAGGATCTGGTAGTAGCTGAAGCCGCCGAGGGGCATCCCGGCCCTGGCCCAGGCGTCGAAGTGGTTGCCGGTGGTGATGGTCCCGCCGGTGCGCTTCGACCGGCGCACGCTCCAGTACTGGTTGAAGGTCCTGGTTCCCTCGACGGACGGCGCGTTGTACCGCGTCGTCAGGTAGACGTCGTAGGTGCCGCCGTCGCTGGAGACGCTGCCCTTGTACGTGCCGGTGGGCCGGTAGGTGCCCCAGTTGTCGACGATGTAGTACTCGACGAGCGGGTTGGACGTCCAGCCGTAGAGGGAGAGGTAGCCGTTGCCGGACGGGCTGAAACTGCCCGAGTAGGTCACGTTGCGGCGGGCGCCGGTGCTCCAGCCCTTGCCGCAGACGAAGTTGCCGGTGTTGCGCCAGCTGGTGCTGTAGTTGCCGCCCGAGCCCAGGGTCATGGAGACGGTGCCCTGCGCGTCGGTCCAGAAGGAGTAGTAGTACCCGTTGTCCGTGCCGGTCTGGTTCGTGGTGACGACGGTGGCGGCGCGGGCGGTGCCGGGCAGCGCCAGGCCTGCGGCGGCGCCCAGCAGCAGGGCGCCGGCGCTCCGGCGGCTCAGTGCGCGGTCGAGCGGGTTCATGCGGTGCCTCCTTGTTCTTGTTCGGCCGTTGCGGGTGCGGCTTGGTGGAGTGTTGGTCTGTGCATGCCATCTGTCAACAGTTTCGGTAATTCTTTCGAAAGATTCGCTGAGCCTTTTCGGCTATCTCGGCACGTCGCATGACTGCAACTCGCTTTACCGATCAGCCCTGTCGAGAATCAGCCAATCCAAGATCGGATTCAGATGCTCAAATCATCGAATGTTTCGGAATATCGTGCGAACGCCGTCGGCGGTACCCGAACATGCCGCTGACCGGAGCAATCACCGGCGCGGCGGGAGACCGCACGCCAGGCTGGCCGTCTTGTCGAGATTCGTATGCCAGGAGTCACGGGTGAGGCACGACGGTCGCCACTCAGCACTGCCCGCGCCCCCCGCGTGGATGCGCTGGCTTCCGCTCCTGTACGTCATCGGTGTGCTGCTGCTCGAACCGGTCACCCCCGTGCAGTGGCCGGTCAGCTTCGTGCTGATCGCCCTCCCGCTGGTGACCGCCTTCGCACACCCGCCCCTCGTGGTCGTCGGCGCCACCGTCTTCGGCATCGGCCTCGAACTTTTACTGGCCGGAACCCCCTGCTGCGCGGGACGCGATGTCGGCTACATCTGGGAACGGCACTATGTCGCCGCCTACGTGTGCACGGCCCTGGTCGGTGCCCTGGGCACGATCCTCGCCGCACACCGGATCCGCCGGGAACGCACCCTGGCCGACGTCCGGTTCGTGGCCGAGATCGCCCAGCGCGTCCTGCTCAGACCCGTCCCGCACCGGATCGGGAACCTGCTCCTCGAGAGCTTCTACCTGTCCGCCGCCGCGGAGGCGCGGATCGGCGGCGACCTCTACGAGGCCGTACCGACCGCGTACGGAGTACGGCTGCTCATCGGCGACGTACGGGGCAAGGGCCTGCTCGCGGTGGAGACCGCGGCGGCGATGCTGGGCGCGTTCCGGGAGGCCGCGCACGACGAACCCGAACTCAACGCCCTGGTGGAGCGGGTGGACATCAGCATGACGCGCCGGGCCCACCAGCTGGGCGGCAGCGAGACGGGCGAGCGGTTCGTCACCGCCGTCTTCGCCGAGATCCGCGAGGACGAGGGAGTGGTCCGCGTCCTGAACTGCGGTCATCCGCCGCCGTTGCTCATCCGCCCCGGCGAGGTGAGTGAGCTGGACCGGGGGCGGTCGGGGCCGCCCCTGAACCTCGGGATGCTCGTCGGAGACCCCTACCGCGTCGACACCTACCCCTTCGGCCCCGGCGACCAGCTGCTGCTGTACACGGACGGCGTCACCGAGACCCGCGACCCGGAGGGCTCCTTCTACCCGCTGCTGCAGCGGCTGCGCTCCTGGGGCCCGATGCCGCCCCCGGAGCTGCTGGCACGGCTCCACCAGGATCTGCAGACCTACAGCGGCGACCAGTTGCAGGACGACACGGCCGCGCTCACCGCCTTCCTGCTGCCGTCGGAAGCGGCCGGGACCGCGGACGCCGGCCCCGACGAGCCGGACGCCGAGGGGCCCGCGGACCCGCGCCCGTGACGGGTCACAGGAAGCTGACACCCTGGGCCAGGGTGAGTTCGCCGGAGTAGTTGACCGTGTTGGTGGCCGCGCGCATGTACGCCTTCCAGGCGTCCGAACCCGACTCGCGGCCGCCGCCGGTGTCCTTCTCGCCCCCGAAGGCACCCCCGATCTCCGCTCCGGAGGTGCCGATGTTGACATTGGCGATACCGCAGTCGGAACCGGCCGCGGACAGGAAGATCTCGGCCTCCCGCTGGTCCCTCGTGAAGATGCTGGACGACAGCCCCTGCGGGACGTCGTTGTGCAGCGCGATCGCCTCGTCGAGGGTGGCGTAGGTGAGCACGTACAGGATCGGCGCGAAGGTCTCCTCCCGTACCACGTCGCTCTGGTCGTCGACGCGCACCAGGACGGGCTCGGTGTAGGCGGCCGCGGGCGCCGCCTCCGCCAGCCGCCGGTTTCCGCCGGCCAGGATCTTGCCGCCCTGCGCCTGGACGCGGGTGAGGGCGTCGTGCATGGCGTCCAGGGCGGCCGTGGAGATGAGCGGGCCGACCAGCGTCGTCTCGTCGAAGGGACTGCCGACGGGCAGCCTGCCGTAGACGGCGGTCAGGCGCTCCACGAGGGCGTCGGCGACGTCCCGGTGCACGATGAGCCGACGCAGCGTGGTGCACCGCTGGCCCGCCGTGCCCGCCGCGGCGAAGACGATGCTCCGCACGGCCAGGTCCAGGTCGGCGGAGGGGGTGACGATCGCGGCGTTGTTGCCGCCGAGCTCCAGCAGGCTGCGGCCGAACCGGGCGGCGACGCGCGGGCCGACCGCGCGGCCCATGCGAGTGGAGCCGGTGGCGCTGACGAGCGCCACCCGGGGGTCGTCAACGAGCCGCTCGCCTACCGTGCGGCCGCCCAGCAGCAGACGGTGCACGTCACGGGGTGCGCCGGTCTCCTCGGCGGCCCGGGCGAGCAGGTGGTGGCAGGCCAGGGCGGTCAGCGGGGTGAGCTCCGAGGGCTTCCAGACCACCGTGTCGCCGCAGACCAGTGCGACGGCGGTGTTCCAGGACCACACGGCGACGGGGAAGTTGAAGGCCGAGATGACGCCGACCACACCGAGCGGGTGCCAGGTCTCCGCCAGCCGGTGGCCGGGGCGTTCGGAGGCGATCGTCCGGCCGTACAGCTGCCGGGACAGACCCACCGCGAAGTCGCAGATGTCGATCATCTCCTGGACCTCGCCGAGCGCCTCGGAGCGGATCTTGCCCGCCTCGACGGTGACGAGATCGGCCAGGTCGCTCTGGTGCTCACGCAGCAACTCCCCCAGTCTGCGCACGAGTTCACCGCGGCGCGGGGCCGGGGTGGTACGCCAGGTGAGGAAGGCGGTACGGGCGGCCGCGAGGGCCTCCTCGACGTCGTCGCCGGTCGCGGCCGGCAGCCCGAAGAGGTGCTCGCCGGTGACGGGGGTGCGGGCCGGGAGGCCGTCGCCCTCCACGATCCGCACGCCGATGGTCCGCAGGCAGGCCCGGACGCGGTCGCGCAGGTCGTCCGTGGTGGGCAGCTCGGTGCTGGTCATCGTGGGACCTCCAGGGGTGAGGGGTCAGCGGAGGGTGCCGGGGAGACCCAGGGCACGGGCCACCTGGGCGAGGGAGCCGTTCTGCTGCTGCTCGTAGAGGGCGAAGGGGTCCAGGACCTCGCGGCCGAGGGCGCCGGAGAGCCAGTCGGCGTCGTAGGAGGTGCCCTGCCGGCTGTTGTCCCGGGTGCCCTCGCCGGTGAGGTTGGACTGGAAGATGCCGGCGGCGGAGCGGGGCAGGAAGTCCTCGTAGACGACGGGCTCGGCCCGCACCCAGCCCTGCCGGACCAGTTCGGCGACGCCGGGGGGCGGCGCAGCGCCGTCCCGGGGCCGTCCGTCGGCGAGCCGGTAGGTGAAGTACGCCAGGCCGCGCGCCGCGAGTTCCTCCTCGCTGCCGGGCATGTCCCGCTCCCAGAGCGCGCGGGCGAGGTCACCGCGTGCCGCCGCGGGGTTCCGGGACGCCTGCTCGTCGACACGGCCGAGCAGGTCGTCGTAGTGGGCCCGTCCGGCACGGGTGAGGGCGATGCCGCGGGCCTCGACCTCGCCGAAGCGGACCCGCAGGGAACCGCTGACGACGCTGCCGTCCGCGGTGCGCATCGGGCGGGACTCGGCCAGGGCCCGGAAGGAGGTCTGGCGGAGCAGGACGTCGGGGCCCTTCCAGGCCGGCGGTCCCTGGATGGTGTCGATCATCTCGACACCGCGGTCCGTCATGCGGCGGTACAGCTCGTCGATGTCCAGGACGCGCGGGGTGAGGTGGTTGATGTGCGTGCCGCGGACCCCGCCGATGTCGGCGGCGACGGCGGAGACTCGTTCCAGGGTCCGGTACCAGGCCCGGTCCACCGGTTCCCGCGACAGCTCGAAGACCCGCACGGCCAGCGTGAGGAAGCGCTCGGCGTCGTCGGCCGGGAGTTCACGCGCGGCCGCGGCGCGGTCGGCCAGCGTGAGCAGTTCCGGGGGGAAGAGTTCCCGGCCGGCCAGGAAGGTCTCCAGGCGGGCGCGCAGGTCGGGGCCGAAGAAGCGCGGGTCGGCGACGGTGAGCATGGAGGTGAACACGCGGAAGGGGTTGCGGGCGAGTTCCGGGCCGTCGACCGGCCGGAAGGCGGTGGAGACGACGGGGACGGCGCTGGCGGCAGCCTCCCGCAGGTCGTAGAAGCCCACCGGGTGCATACCGAGGGCGCCGAAGACCCGGGCGACCTCGCGCAGTTCGCGCGGGGTGCCGACGCGGATCGCTCCGTGCCGCTCGGCGGTCACCCGGCCGATGGATCCGAGGCGTTCGGCGTCGGCGCCGCGGGCCCGCAGCACATCCTCGTTGACCTGGCGCGAGACGTCCACCAGCGTGGTGTACGCGGGCACTTCCCGGCCGTACATCTCGGACAGCCGCTGCGCGAACGCGGCCCGCAGCCGCCACTGGCTGATGGTTGACATGGTTCGGCCCTCCGGGCGGGCGAGAGGTCGGCGATCATTTCCCAGATGGTCGCCGACCGGGTGCCTGCCGTACAGATGACGGGGCCGGGCGCGAGCCGGCCGGGGCGCTGCCGGAAACCCACTGGACCGATCTCCACCCGTGATCTCTACCATATGAACGCAAGACAACTATGCGACCGGTCCGTTGGACGCGGGCCGGTCGGGGTCGCCGATGCCAGGGTCCGCTCCCCGGGCTGCGGTGATCTTCCTACTCAGGAGGACCTTCCGCATGTTCCGACGTATTGGCACTGCCGTCGTCCGGCATCCTGTCTGGACGATCGTGGCATGGCTGATCGCGGCGGTGGCGATCGTCGCCACCGCCCCGAGCCTGCCCTCGAACAGCGACGAGAGCAGTTTCCTGCCCAAGAGTTACGAGTCGATCAAGGCAGCCGATCTCCAGCAGAAGGCGTTTCCCAGCGCCTTCACACCGTCCGCGATCGCGCTGTACCAGCGCACCGACGGTGGCAAGCTCAGCGACGCCGACCTGAAGGACGTCGCCCGGATCACCACCGAACTGGGCGACAAGCACATCGATCAGGTGCAGAAGGTCGTCCCCGGCCAGCCGTCCAAGGACGGCAGGTACACCCTGACCCTGGTGCAGATGGACAGCAAGAAGGCGGGCCAGCCCGTCCAGGCCGACGCGGCCAAGGTGTTGCGCGACGACGTCAAGCAACTGGCCAAGGGCACGGACCTGGAGGTCAAGCTCGGCGGCTCGGCGGCCCAGGCCCTGGACCAGCAGGACTCGTCCAAGCGCGGTGAGGCGCTGATCGGCATCGGCACCTTCGTGATCATCCTGGTCACCCTGCTGATCATCTTCCGGGCGCCGATCCTGGCGTTCCTGCCCCTGCTGCTGATCGGTGTGGTCTCGGCCATCGCCAACGGGCTGATCGCGTACGCCACCAAGCTGTTCGGTCTGCAGGCCAACAGTTCGGTGTCCTCGATCCTGATCGTCGTGCTCTTCGGCGTGGGCACGGACTACTTCCTGTTCCTGATGTTCCGTTACCGCGAACGCCTGCGCGCGGGTGACGAGCCGAAGCAGGCCATGATCAACGCGGTCGACCGGGTCGGCGAGGCCATCGCCTCGGCCGCCGGCGCGGTGATCATCGCCTTCCTCGCGCTGGTGCTGTCCACGCTGGGCTTCCTGAAGCAGATGGGCCCGGCACTGGCCATCTCGGTCACGGTCACCCTGATCGCGGGGCTGACCCTGATCCCGGCCGTGGTCTCGCTGATCGGCCCGAAGGTGTTCTGGCCCTCGAAGTCCTGGCAGCAGGAGCCGTCCAACGCGCGCTTCGCGGCGCTGGGCCGGGGTGTGCAGCGCCGTCCGGCGCTGACCGCGGCGGTCTCCGGACTCGTCCTGGTCGTGCTCTCGCTCGGCATGCTCAACTTCAAGGCCACGTTCGACCTGGCGTCGGGCTCGATGCCCAAGACCAAGGAGTCCATGGTCGTCCAGGACCAGATGCAGACGGCGTACTCGGCGGGTGCCGCCGCGCCCACCGACGTCTACCTCTCCAGCACCGACGGCAAGCCGCTGGACACGTCCGCGTTCGACACCTACGCGGCCAGGCTCGGGGCCGTGGACGGGGTCGCGAACGCCCGGATGAGTCAGGTGAACAAGGCCGGCACCACCGCGGACTTCACCGTCACGCTCAAGTACGAGGCGTCCACGGACAAGGCGATCGAGGCCGTGGGCCGGGTCCGGGACGTCGCGCACGCCGGCGCCCCCGAGGGCACCGAGGCGGTCGTGGGCGGCATGTCCTCGATCTACAAGGACATCGACTCCGCGGTCAACCACGACTACCGGACGGTGTTCCCCGTCGCCGCCCTGCTGATCATGGTGATCCTGGGGCTGCTGCTGCGCAGTGTGGTCGCACCCTGGTACCTGATCGCCTCGGTGGGGCTGGGCTTCGGTGCCACGCTCGGTGCCACGGTCTGGATCTTCCAGGAGGCACAGAACAAGCCCGGGCTGATGTTCATGCTCCCGGTGATCATGTATCTCTTCGTGGTCGCCATCGGCACGGACTACAACATCCTCATGATCGCCCGGCTCCGCGAGGAGGCACGTGAGGGCCGTGAGCCGCGCGAGGCGGCCGGGATGGCGCTGCGGCACGCCGGGCCGACGGTGGCCGCGGCGGGCTTCATCCTGGCGGCGACCTTCGCCACGATGATGCTGGCGGGCAACGCGCTGCTCACCGAGATGGGCTTCGCGGTCTCCTTCGGTATCGCGGTCGCCGCGTTCGTCATGGCGATGTTCTTCACCCCGAGCCTCACCGCGCTCATCGGTCACGCCGCCTGGTGGCCGGGCCACGCCGACCGGGCGGAGCCGGGATCGGACACCGGCTCCTCTCCCGCGGCGGAGGACGACGAGTACCAGGCCGCCGGGCGCCACGGCTAGCGGCGCCGCGACGGTGCGGGCCGCCGGGCCGATGTGGCCCGGCGGCCCTTTCCCGTTCACGTTCCGGTGCCCGTGTCCGTGTCCGGGTCCGTGTCCGGGTTCGGCTTCGGGTGAGGCGGGCGCGGCACACCGTGTTGCGCGCTTCGCCGAGGCCGCCTGGCCCGGGTCACGGCCACATCGCCGTCGGTGCCGATCACCTCCGGGCCCCGGCGCCGACTTGGTCACCGACGCCTTCATCCAGGCCGCCGGCAACAAACCTTGATGCCGCACCTCGCCACGCACTTCTTGCTGAGCTGTAGGCCTGCCAAGCGGCACGACGGCCACCGTGTTGCGGCGTGGCAGCGTGCCGCTCATCCAGGGCACGGGCGGCATACCCGTTCGCGGGCATGCCGCCGTTGGCGGGCACGCGGTGCGGGCGACCCTCCGGCCCGGGTTTCAGTCGGGAGGACGGCACGGGCCTCTTCGGGATCGATGATCCGGGGGTGGTCGACGCCGCCGTCGGACGCGGGGAGCCGCATGCTGGTGTCGCGGTCGTCGGGCCTGTCCTGTTCCGCGGTGGGTGATGGTGTCAGGTCGCGCCGAGGCCGTTCAGGAGGGTGGCGGCGACAAGATCGGCGGCCTGCGGGGGTTCCAGGTCGGGGAACCGGTGGGCGACGGTGTCGACGAGTTCGTCCAAGATCGTCCGTGCCCAGGCCGCGTCGATGCCTGCTCGCAGGTAGCCCTCGTCTAGCGCGCGGCGGATGAAGGCGTCGAGGCGCGCACTCTGCTCCTCCCGGCGGGCCCGGGCGGCGGGGTCTTTCTGCATCATCAGGCGCATGTCGACCGGCCATTCGCGGCTGACGGGGATGATCCCCTCCAGGTAGCGGTGGAGGGCGACCGGCAGGGGGGACTCGACAAGGCGGGCTTCGTCCAGAACGCGTTCGGCGGAGTCGAGCTTGGCCTGGAAAACGGCGCTGAGCAGGGCTTCACGGTTTGCGAAGCGACGGTGGATGGTCGTCCGGTCCACTCCGGCGGCGCCGGCGATGGCCGCCATGGAGGCGCCCGGGTCCTCCGCCAGGAGTCGAGCTCCGGCATGGAGGACGGCAGTCAGGTTACGCGCGGCGTCAGCTCTCATGATGCCGCCATTCTACGCGTGGGCTTCACTTGTCTGACTAACATCCCGATGCGAGATGTGACACCGGTGATTACTGCATCATCGCTGTTGCAATTAGGCCAATTTTGTCTACGCTGAAGTTGCTGTCCCGTTCGGGGCGGTGAAGCAGGTGACGAAACGAGGCACGCGTCATGGCACGAACCTGGCTGATCACGGGGGGCTCGCAGGGCCTGGGCAGAGCCCTGATGCTCGCGGCCCTGGAGGCCGGCGACAACGTTGTGGTGACTTCCCGCAAGCCGGAGGCGCTGGCCTCCCTGAGGACCGAGCACCCGGACCAGCTGGAAGCGGTGGCGCTGGACGTCACCTCCGCGTTCCAGTCCCGGGGCGTGGTGGCCGCGGCGGTGGAGCGGTTCGGATCAGTTGACGTCGTCGTCAACAACGCTGGCTACGCCACCAGCGGCTCGATCGAGGACTTTCCCGAGGACGAGTTCCGCGCGCAGGTCGATACCAACTTGTACGGCGTGGTCAACATGACCCGGGCGGTCCTTCCCGTCATGCGCCGCCAGCGGTCCGGGCACATCGTGCAGATCTCCTCAATCGGCGGACGTGTGGGTGGTACGCCGGGTCTGAGCGCCTACCAGACCGCGAAGTTCGCCGTCGAGGGGTTCTCCGAGGCATTGGCGAAAGAGGTGGCACCGTTCGGTGTCAAGGTCACCATCGTCGAGCCGGGCGGTATCCGCACCGGCTGGGCCGCGGGTGCCGCGGAGCCTTCCGGTCCCGTGACCCCCGACTACGAGGAGACCGTGGGCCTGTGGCTGGCCCGGTTCGCGGACTACGCCGGCAACGAGCCCGGTGACCCGGACCGCATGGCCCGCGCGATCATCGGCGCCGTGGACGCCGAGGAGCCCCCGCGCCGGCTGCTGCTCGGCAGCGACGCCCTGGGGATCGCGATCAGCTCGGAGGAAGGCCGTCTGGCCGAGGCCAGCAAGTGGGCCGAGGTCAGCCGTTCCACGGACTACCCCACCACCTGACGGCACTGTGCGGGCGCGGCAGCGGGCCGGTCGAAGCACCGGATCCCCGGGCCGCCCGCGCCGACCGACCGCCCCGCCCCGCCCCGCCGGCCACCGATTCCAGGAGGAGCGAGAAACAATGACCAAGACCTTTCTGATAGCCGGTGCCGCCGGGGGCCTGGGCGGCCGTGTCGTCACGGTGGCGCTCGCCGCCGGCCACAACGTGGTGGCGACCGACCTGGCGCCCGACGCGGTGCCCGTCCCCCAGGAGCACCGTGACCGGCTGCGCGTACGCGCCCTGGACGTGACCGACCCGGCCTCCGCGCGTGACGCGGTCGCCCACGCGGTCGCCGAGTTCGGAGCCGTCGACGTGCTCGTGAACAGCGCCGGCGCCCGAAGTGTCGGCTCGATCGAGGACATGCCCGAGGACGAGTTCCACCGCGATGTGAACGTCAATTTTTTCGGCGCGGTCAACACGGTCCGCGCCGTGCTTCCGGTGATGCGCCCGCGTCGTTCGGGCAGCATCATCAACCTCTCCACCATCGGAGGTCGGCGCAACCAGCCCGGTCTGGGCGCCTACCAGTCGTCGAAGTGGGCGCTGGGCGGGTTCACCGAGATCCTCGCGCGTGAGGTCGGCCCCATCGGGATCCGCGTCACGCTGGTGGAGCCGGGCGGCATCCGCACCCCCTGGGCAGCCGCCCCGATGCCGGTACCGGACATCCACGACGAGTACGAGGAAACAGTCGGCGCCTTCGCTCGAACCTACAACAACAACCCCGACGTGCAGCGTGGTGACCCGACCAAGATGGCCGCCGTGATCCTGCGTCTCACCGAGGAGCCGGCCCCGCCGACGCGGCTTCTTCTGGGCTCCGACGCGGCCTGGCTCGCCCCGCAGATCGCCCGGGCACGCGCTGTGGAGGACGCGGAGTGGCATGAGCTCAGCGTGTCCACCGACCGCGACGGACTCGATGATTTCGCCGACTCCGCGGTCGCCCAGATGGTCCGCCCGCCCAAGAAGGGCTGACCGGGAGCGATCCGCCTGCCAGCCCGATACCGGGCCGCGTCAGCCCCTGCCCGCCTGCCGGCGACATCACCACGACGAACTTCCGCGAGCTGCCGGGCGCACGCCCCAGAGCGTGCGGCCACGGCCAATGGCAGCGTATTCCCCGGCCGCACCCGCAGCTCGTCTGCCGGCGCAGCACCGATCGGGGCGCGCACCTGCGTTGCGCGCCTCCCCATATCCCTCCCCCTTCCTCACCCGACACTGAACTTGAAGGAATGACAGACATGACTGTGCGTGACCGTCTGTATATCGGTGGTTCCTGGGTCGCTCCCAGCGCCCCGGAGCTGACGCTCGACATCCTCTCCCCGCACGACCAGTCGGTGCTCGGCCGCGTGGCGCAGGCCGCACCGGCCGACGTGGACAAGGCCGTCGCCGCGGCCCGCGCCGCCTTCGACCACGGTCCGTGGCCACACACCACGCCGGCAGAACGTCAGGAAGTCGTGCGTCGTTACGACGCGCTGCGTACCGCCCGCGCCGACGAGATCGCCGCGGCGATCTCCGCGGAGAACGGTTCAGCCGGCTGGTTCACCAAGGTCGGCCAGCCCTTCCTGACCCGCCAGGTGAACGCCTACCTCAAAGCGGCCGAGGAGTTCGGCTGGGAAGAGGTCGTCGCGCCGTCCGACCCGTCGGTGGCCTTCGACACCATCGTCCGCCGTGAGGCGATCGGTGTGGTCGCCGCGGTCATACCCTGGAACTCGCCTTTCTCCGCCGCCACCGCCAAGCTGATCCCGGCCTTGCTGGCCGGCAACACCGTCGTGCTGAAGGTCTCCCCGGAGAACTCGCTGAGCATGGCCCTGCTGGCGGACCTCTGGCACGAGGCCGGCGTGCCCGAGGGCGTGCTCAGCGTCCTTCCGGCAGACCGTCAGACCAGCGAGTACCTCGTCTCGCACGCCGGGGTGGACAAGATCTCCTTCACCGGTTCGACGCGGGCCGGCCGCCGTATCGCCTCCATCGCCGGCGAGCAGCTGAAACGGGTGGGTCTGGAGCTGGGCGGCAAGTCTGCCGCACTCATCCTGGACGACGCGGACCTTACGGCCGCTATGCAAGGTCTGCGGTTCGGCTCCCTGGGCAACAACGGCGAGGCGTGCATCCTGCAGACCCGCATCCTGGCACCCCTCAGCCGTTACGAGGAGGTCGTAGCCGCGGTGAAGGAAATGGTCGAGTCGCTGAAGGTCGGCGACCCCTCCGCTCCCGACACCTTCATCGGCCCGATGATCCGCCGCGACCAGCAGCAGCGCGTCATCGACTACATCAACATCGGTATCGAGGACGGCGCGCGCCTGGTGACCGGCGGCCCGCACGTCCCCGAGGGCCTGGAGAAGGGCAACTACGTCACCCCCACCGTGTTCGCCGACGTCGACAACAGCATGCGCATCGCGCAGGAGGAGATCTTCGGCCCGGTCCTGGTCGTCATCGCCTACAACGACGATGACGACGCCGTCCGCATCGCCAACGACTCCCAGTACGGCCTGTCCGGCGGTATCTGGACCTCTGATCCCGACCGCGCCCTGGCCACCGCCCGCCGGCTGCGCACCGGCACCGTCACGCTGAACGGATCGCCGATCAGCTTCGACGGCCCCTTCGGCGGCTACAAGGCCAGCGGCCTCGGCCGTGAGTACGGCAAGGCCGGTCTGACCGGCTACGTCGAGCACAAGTCGATCACCCGCACCCGGTAGTCACACCCCAGCGGGACGGACTGCCGGAGAACGAAGGGCCCGTCCCGCACGGCTCCCCGATCCGCCCACGACCCAGGGGCCGCTCGAAGACCATGGGGGATCCCCGCCGTCGCAGTCCGGACGGGACATTCGATCCACGCCCTGTAGCCCGGACGGTTCACCCGACCGAGCAGACCAATTGCACACGGTGCGAGCGTGGAAATCAGCCTCGTGCGACGAACAGCCGTCCCGCCGGCCCGGCGAGCAGCAACCCCAGCGAGTGGGGAACCACCCTGACCCGCATCCGAACCCTGAACGGCGCGTGGTGGCCAGGACCGCCAGCCCACCACCCCGCACGACCGACCGACAAGGAGCAGAGATGAGTACTGACGACGTCTACGAGCAGGCGCTGGACACCGCAAGCGAACTCCTGGGACAGCGCCTGGAACTCCCGATGAGCCCCGGCGAACCGGCCTCCGGAGCCGACTTTCGCAAGGTCGCGACTGTGCACACGTTCGGGGACTCATGGACCCGTACCGCACTGTCGACGCACGACCGATCCCTGGTCTCCGTCGCCATCGCCGCGACGCTGGGCGCGTTCGAACCGCTGCGCGGGCAGCTGCGCATCGCGCTCAACAACGGCGTCACTCAAGACGAGATCGTCGACCTCTTCATCCATCTCGCCGTCTACGCAGGAGCGGCCCGCGCCTTCGAGACATACCAGGTCGCCTTGTCCGTCTTCGCCGAGAACGCTTCGTCCAACCCCGTCTGATTCTCCAGCATCCAGGCCTGTGCGGGCAGGAGCTGGTCCCAGCCGAGCCGTTGTGCTTGGACCCATGCGCCGAGGCCTTCGCCTTGGAGGGTGGCCTGGCCTGGCCGGGTGGCACTGCGGCCTGGTGCGCAGCCTGAATGGGCAGGGGCGGTACGAGGAAGCTGAAGCTTCCCCGCGTACGACGCGGCGGGACTCGCCAGGAACCAGATCGCCGCGGCGACCTCCTCGGTCCGGCCCATGCGCTGCAGCGACAGCGAACTGACCAGGCCCTTGAGGGGCTCGGGGTCCGGGGCCATGCCGGTGTCCATCAGTCCGGCTTCGACGACGTTGGCGGTGATGCCGCGGGACCCGAGGTCACGGGCGACGCCCATGGTGTACCTCACAACGCCCGCCTTCGAGGCCGCGTAGTCCGCCATGCCGGGAACGCCGACCCGCGACCCCAGCCCGGAAGCCCTTCCACGCGGTGATCACCGGCTCGATCAACGCCTATTACTCCTCCGGGAGCGCTGCCCGACCAGGGTCCTCAGGCTCCCGCAGCCCCGCGGACGGGTTCGAACAGCTGACGCTGCTCGCGTACGAACTCAGCCATGGTTCGCGGCCGGTGGCCGATCAGCCGTTCCAGCTCGCCGGGATCGGCCCCCACAGTCGGCCCACCTTGCCTCGCGACAGCCTCGCCGATGGCGCTGATGTGAGCAATAGTCAAGACTTGTGAATGAGTTGAGCTGCGACTCACGGTGAGCCGTGGTGCTGAATATTGGTCTTGGCGGTGTTCCGGATCCGCTTGGTGCGACCGCTGTCGACGAGAATCTCGAGGGCGGCGGCAGCCGATGCTCCGGCAGTTTTGAGCTGGAGCCAGTTGGATGACTCGAGCAAGGCGTCCGGATTCCAAGGCTGCCCGAGCGTGACGGCTCGGAAGAGGTCCCACTCTCGCAGGTGCTGGATCAGGAACGGGTAGCGGATCGTGACCCCCGTCATCATCTCGGCCCAGGGCTCGTAAGCCGGTTGGGGGTGAAGTTCGTCGGCTCGGCGGTCAAGGTGCCGCAGGACCGCGGACTGGCCCACGTTCTGGTCCGAGTCGGTGAGAACTTCGCTGACGATGTCGGCCTCGTCGGCATCGGTGACCTGTTCCAGCATCCTCAGGTAGGCCCAGAAGCGAAGGTGCTCGGCCGGCCCTTCCTGCGGTGTGTCCTGGTGGTTCATGCTGCCTGTTCCTGTCGCTCGACGAGGACGCCGCTTTCGAATCTGGCGCCGGCGCGGACCAGGGGGACCAGGTGGGCGCCTTTGATCGCGCGCCAGCGTTCCTGGGCGGACTCGACCAGCTTGAACACCATGGCGAGGGCTGCGGCTGGGCTGCCAGCGCCGCGCGTGACCTTGGTCCGCAGCTTGACCGTGGAGAACGTCGACTCGATGGGGTTGGTGGTCCGCAGGTGAATCCAGTGCTCTGCCGGGAAGTCGTAGAACGCCAGCAACTCGTCCCGGTCGTCGGTGATCTTCGCGACGGCCTTGGGCCACTTGGCGTTGTAGGTCTTCACGAACGCCTCGATCGCCCGCTCGGCATGAGCGCGGTCCTCGGCGTTGCAGATCTCCTGCATCGCCTTCGTCGCGCCCGGCTGTGCGGACTTCGGTATGGCATTCGAGACATTGCGGGCCTTGTGAACCCAGCACCTCTGATGCCGAGCTGCTGGGAATACCTCGGCCAGTGCCTTCCACAGGCCCATCGCTCCGTCACCGACCACCAGTTCCGGGTCGCGCATGCCCCGGCGGTGGCAGTCGCGCAGCAGGTCGGCCCACGATTCGGTGGATTCCCGCAGGCCCTCGGCGAGTGCGATCAGTTCCTTGGTGCCGTCCAGGCGCACCCCGAGCAGGACCAGCACGCAGCTGTGTGCCTGGCCGAGCCGGACTTTGGGGTGTACTCCATCGGCCCACACGTAGACGAAGTCGCGCTCCGACAGGTCCCGGTCCTGGAAGGCGGTGTGGTCGTCCTGCCACTGCCGGGTCAGGCGGGTCACGGTTGCCGGCGACAGGCCGGCCGCCGAGCCGAGGAACTGCTCCAGCGCGGGCACGAAGTCCCCCGACGACAGTCCGTGCAGGTAGAGCAGGGGCAGCACCTCGGAGATCTTCGGCGACTTGCGGCACCACGGGGCCAGAATCTTCGAGGAGAACCCCGCTGGCGTTCCCCGGTCGCCTCGTCCACACGCCGGTCGTTGACCCGGGGCGCGGTGACCTCCACCGGCCCGGCCGCGGTGACCACGGTGCGAGCCCGGTGATGGCCGTTGCGAACCACCATGCGGTGCCCGCGCTCGTCTCGCTCGGCAGCCAACTCGGCTATGTACTGGTTGACTTCCGCCTCAAGCGCCGCAGCCAACATCCGGCGGGCGCCCTCGCGCACGATCTCATCGATCAGGGAGCCGTCTCGCATGGAGGCATCGTCATTCACTACGGTGAGCACGGGCGCACCTTGCCGACCGGCACTCGCAATGCCAGCCTACTCGGTGACCATCAAAGGATCATTCGGGAAGGTACGCCCTTCGTGTGCCCTCCGGAACTGATCCACAGGTCCTGAGCATTGCTCCTCGGGCACCACCACGGCCGACGCGTCGACGCTGCATGACGGCCGTGCAGGATGCGGGATACCGCGTCCGTCCCGGCCACCGGGCCGACGCGGCGTGGTGCGCGGCGGGCCGGTCACGGGAGCCGGCCCGCCGCGCCTGGGAGTGGGTCCTGTCACCGCCGGGAACCCCCGCGGGGCGGTGCTACGCCGCGAGGGCGTGACCGGGATGCAGGACCACCTTGGTGTAGCCCTCGATCCGCTGGTCGAACTTCTGGTACGCGCCCGGGGCGTCCTCCAGCGGCAGTTCGTGGGAGACCACGAAGCTGGGCTTGGCCCGCCCCGCGATGATCAGGTCACGCAGCTGGCGGTTGTACTGCTTGACGTTGCACTGCCCGGTGCCCATCTGCTGACCCTTTTCGAACATCCTGCCGATGGAGACCAGCAGCTGGCCGTGCTTTGCGTGCTCGTCGGGTCCGCCCGGATCGGACGGGACGTACAGACCCGGTATGCCGAGCATGCCGGTCGGCCGTACCGTCTCGACGAGGGTGTTGAGGACGACGGCGGGTTCCTCGTGGCTGGCGTCGGGCGACTGGGCCTGGTAGCCGACGGCGTCGACGCCCTTGTCGGTGCCCTCACCTCCGGTCTGTTCCTTGATCTGCTCGACCGGGTCGCCCTTGGAGAAGTCGATCGGTATCGCCCCGATCTCCTCGGCCTTGGCGAGCCGCTCGGGCACCCGGTCGACCGAGAACACCTTGGCGGCGCCGCGCAGCAGCGCGGAGTACGCGGCCATGAGGCCGACCGGGCCGGCGCCGAAGACGGCCACGCTCTCGCCGGGGATCACCTTGGCCAGCTCACAGCCGTGGTAGCCGGTCGGGAAGATGTCGGCGAGCAGTACGAAGTCGGTCTCGAACTCCTCGCCCGGCGGCAGCTTCAGACAGTTGAAGTCGGCGAACGGCACCCGCAGCAGCTCCGCCTGCCCGCCCTCGTAGGGGCCCATGGCCACATAGCCGTAGGCTCCGCCGGCGAAGCCCGGATTGACCGTGAGGCAGAAGCCGGTCTTGCCGGCCAGGCAGTTCTTGCAGAATCCGCAGGCGACGTTGAACGGCATGACCACGCGGTCGCCCTGGGACAACGAGGTCACGCCGCTGCCGATCTCCTCGACTATGCCGAGGTTCTCGTGTCCGAAGACGATGCCCGACTCAGCGGCCGTACGGCCCTCGTACATGTGCAGGTCGGACCCGCAGATGGCGGTCGACGTGACACGTACCAGCACGTCGTTCGGATGCTCGATGCGTGGATCGTCGACGTCCCTGACAGCGACGCTGAAGGGCTTCTCGTACACAACGGCTTTCACCTGGTTCACCTCCGCGTCGAACGCCGGGACACGACGACGGACCGCACAGACCGAGGCTCCGGCCAGGAGAAACAGGTCCAAACGGGGCCCCCGGTCCATGCCGCAGCCCTAGGCGCTCGTGTTTCACCATCGGACACTTCCAGTGGACGCCGGTCCCGCAGGCGCTGCAACCCCCGGAGGCGGATCGTCCGCTCGGACCGTGCGCCCCGGGCCCCCGGGCCCCCCGCCGCCCGGGACCGAGAGCAGTGCGAGGAGTGCGGTGAGTCATCGGTCCGGGGGGACGGCACGCGGTACTCCGCCGGCCGAGTCGCCGAACATGCCGAGCCGGTGCCAGTCCGGCAGGCTGTGCAGTTCCTCGGGGAGCCCGTCGGGCAGCGCGTCGAGCAGGAAACGGGTGTCGGCGACCCGGACGGCCGTCGTCTTTCTGAGCAGGGCCCTGATGCGGACCGGGTCCGGGTACGCCTTGTCGAACTCGGCCGGCAGCACGGTGCGTTCGACCCGGCCGCCGGGGAACTGGACGGCCGGGGCGCCCCCGTGCGCATGGGTGCGGGTGGCGGCCCAGTCGACCTTGTCGCCGGGCACCTGGGCGAGGTTGTTGACGGCGGCGAACCCCGCGGCCTCCCCGGGGAGCATCTGCGGCGCCCTCGGGTGCCCACGGACGGCACGTGCCGGGTAGCGGATGCCGATCATCAGTTCCCGGTACGGCCGGGTGGTGACCCAGGGATCGGCACGTGAGGTGTCGACGAGGTGCAGGGCGGCCGACCCCACCGGGTGCGGACCACTGGGCGCGGGCAGTCCCAGCCGGGCCGGCACGGCTCTGCGTGGCGTCGCCGAGGGCGCCGCGCGCGTGCCGACGGCGGACAGGGGGACGGCGGCGACGGCCGACAGGACCGCGGCGCGGCGAGTGAGCAAGGCGGGCCTTTGGGGCTGTGGTTGTTCGGCGACTCCTGTCAGCTTCGTGGGTGTAACCGGTCGCGACCATCCGGCGGGCCGGTGGCCACGGCGTGGGGTCGGCCGTACCCCGGGCCGGGGGCACACGGCCGGCCCGGCGCCGGGGACGGGGCTGTCGTGAGCGCTGTCAGGAGGCGCTCAGGCGCAGGTAGTCGAGGTTGAAGCCGCCGGTCTCGCAGTACACGGTGACCGTCTGCTCCCCGGCCCGGAGGGCGACGGGTACGTGCACCGACCGGTAGCTCGCCCAGCCGCCCGTGGGCGGCACGGACGCCGTCGCCAGGGTGGTGCCGTTGTCGTCGCGGAAGGACACGGCGTTCGCGGCGGTGGTGCCCGTGCCGTTGGCGACGCGCAGTTCGAGATCGTACGAACCGGACCGCGCCACCTCGACGCGGTACGTCAGCCAGTTGCCGGCGGCGGTCCAGCCCACGTTCCTGCCGCCGCTGGCGGCCGGGTTGCTCTCGATGAAGTCGGCGCCGTCGGCGGGCCAGCCGTGCTGGCCCGTGTAGCCCTCGGCCTCGATCGGCTCGCCCACGGGGGCCGCGTGCGGGCGGACGGTCAGGTGGAAGGTCACCTGGTCGTGCGCCCGGCCGTCGGTGACGTAGAAGGTCAGGTCCCGCTCACCGGTGGCCGTCGGACGGATGGTGACCAGGCCGGTTCCGGGGTCGAGGGTGACGCCGTCGGGCAGTTCGGTCGCGTAGTAGGAGAGCCGGTCGCCGTCCCGGTCGGTGGCCTTCAGCGGCACCTGTGCGGTGCCGTACTGGTCGGCGACCACGTCGGCGGCGGGCGCGAGCACCGGGGCGTGGTCGCGGGAGTCCGTGCGGGCCTTGCCCTGCCACCGGTAGGTGGCGAAGGAGCCCGCAGGTACGGTCACCACGAACGTCTGGTCGCCGACGGCCACCCGGACCCTGCGGTCGGACCCGGCGCCGTTGCCGAGGACCGCCACGTAGCCGCCGTCGCGGGTCCGGTAGACCACGTTGCTGACGCCGTCGGCGGCCGCGCTGGACTCCAGGCGTACGTCTCCGGGTGCCAGGTACTTCGCGAACTGGCCCAGCCGGTAGAGCTCGTCGCGGACGGTGAACCGCTTGGTGGCGGTGTTCACCGTGACCAGCCGGTCGGGCCACTTGGTGGTGGCCGCGACCTGGTCCCAGTCGATGTCGTTGTCCCGCGACGGCGTCCAGTGCAGGGTGCCGCCGTCCTGGTCGGTGGTCTGGGCCCACAGGATGTAGGAACCGGCGTCGAGGCGGAAGTCGTCGAGGACGGTCGAGGGCGACAGGTCGCTCGTCTCGGTGAGCTGGACCGGCTTCCCGGTCTGCTCGTAGGCGTCGCGCATGACGGTCGGGTCGCCCCAGTAGGGGTGGAAGGCGATGGCGTCCGCCGCCCTGCGGACCTGGGCGCCGGTCACCGAGCCGTCCGGTGCGTCATCGAAGATGCGGTGGTAGTTCTTCGTCGCCGTGCTGTTGGGGTCGCGCCAGTCCCAGAAGTTGAAGTCGTGCACATAGAGCCGGGTGCCCAGACGGGCGTCGCGGAGCTCACGCTTGATCGCCAGTGCGAGCTTCTGCTGCTGCGCGACGCTGATGTCCATCGCCGGGTAGACGACGTCCATGCCGGGCTCGTTCAGCAGGGTCAGCGCGTCGACGCGGATGCCCTGACGGGCGTACGCCTGAACGAACTTGACGTAGTACCGGGCGAACACCTCGATGCAGTCGTCCCGCAACTTGCCGGCCTGGTAGTAGTCCGTGCTGCTCCCCGGCTTGAGGGCGACCTCGCCGAGGAACCGGTTGTTCGTCTTCATCCAGGCCGGCGCGCTCCACGCCGACGCGAAGAACGTGGCACGGGGGTTGTAGCGCTGGATGAGCTTGATGGTGTCGACGATGTGCAGGTCGAGGTCGCGCCGGATGGAGAAGTGCTTCAGGCCGAAGTCCTCGGTGACTCCGGCGGGCAGGTCGTCCTCCGACCAGAACGGCAGGTGCTCGATGAGGTCGGGGCTGCCGATGGTCAGCCGGAAACGGTCGAGTCCGGCGCCGTGCTCGGGGTCGACAAGGAGCCGGACGGCTCTGGCACGTTCGCCGGGGGTGAGCTTCCACAGGTTGGAGACGCTCGTCTCGTCCAGGGAGAAGCCGATGCCCGTGTACTCCTGCCGCAGGGCGCTGGGGTCGGCGACCACGGTGGCGTCGACGGGACCGCCGGTGTCCGTGCCCGTCCTGACGACGGGCAGCGGGCGCCAGGCCCGCACGCCGTCGGAGGCGTAGGTACCGGTCACGACCTGGCCGTGCCCGGCCCGCGCGGTCGGGCCCGCACCGATGAGTGGCAGTGTCATGACAGCCACGGCGGCGATCGTGGTGAGCGTACGTCTCACAGCTGCTCCTGGACTCTGGTGGGTCGGGGGGTGTTGCCGTGCCGAACCGCAGGCGCGTGGCCGCTGCGTCACCAACGGACCACAGAAGACGCCGAGTTGAGATCCAAGCAATGTCCCTGAGGTTAAGTCAAGGCGTGAAGAAAGGGTTTCGGGGCCAGGCGGTGCCGGCGCCCGGGCCGTGCGGCCGACCGGTGGTCACGGGTACGGCAGGGACGGCCGGGCACCGGCGGTCCGTCAGGTCAGGGCGGGCGGCACGGGGGCCGGGACCAGATGCCGCGCGAAGAATCGGACCGCGCTGTCGGCCTCGAACCTGGGCAGTTCCTTGTGCCGGCCCGTGTTGACGTGCAACGTCTTCTCCTTCGAGGCGAAGGCGTCGAACAGCGCCAGCCCGGCCGCACGCGGGATGTGCTCGTCGTCCCACTGGAGCGCGAACTCGACCGGGACGGTGATCCGCCGGGCCGGTTCGGCCAGGGCGTCGGGCCAGTGCAGGCCGAAGACCGCGGCGGTGATCCTGGGTTCGGCCGCCGTCAACGGCACCCCGATCGCGGTGCCCATGTTCAGGCCGTAGTAGCCGACCGGTCCCCCGGCGCCGATCTCCGCAAGCTCCTGGAGGGCGTCGAGGGTCGCCTGCCACTCGGGCACGGCGCGTTCGGCGAGGTGGGCGTTGTAGCGGACGACGACGGGACCCTCCGGCTCGCCCGCCGCCCTCGCCCGGTACAACTCGGCGATCTCCCGCTCGTCGTGGGCGGTGCGCGGCCGGTCACCGTGACCGGGCGAGTCGATACAGGCGACGTGGAAGCCGCAGCCGGTCACCAGCAGGCGGGCCCGGCCCGTCATCGCGGGCCACTTCTTGTGGGTGCCGCCGCCGTGGCCCATCAGCACCAGGGGTGCGCGACCGGGGCCGGACTCGGGTGACCAGAGCACCCCGGGGATCTCGCCCAGGGTGAAGTCGCGTTCGACTACGCCCTCCGACGTCGTCCCGGCGGTGAAACGGAGAGACTGCATGGGTGGTTGCCTTTCGGAAGGGCCTTCTCGTACAGGCGCTCCCGGCGACACCTACGTCGATCGCCCGACCGTGACGGGGAGGGGGAGCACCCACTCTGCTACAGCGTTCATGGGTCTCACCTCCTCGTACGACGTCACGGCCCCACGGACGCTACGCACCGGAGCCCGGCCCGTCCACCGGGTTTACGGCCCCTGGGTTCCACCGGCTCGTCGGCTCCCGCCGGGCCGGTGACCGTCAGGCGCCCAGGCGGTCGATGTGCTTGCTGGACAGGACCCGGCTCTCGGCCACGCCGGGGCGGGCCGGCGCGGGTGAGGTGGCCGGTGGTCGTCGTATGGGCGGGTACGAGGCGGTGCGGCGGCGGGCAGAGCCAGGACGCGAGGAAGTACATGACGCGGTACGAGCGGGTCCGGGAGACCGCTCCGTGGCGGGGCTGGATGCAGCCCGGGCGGAACATGTACGCGTTCATCTCCATCGCCGGCAGCGCGTTCTCGGTGCGTCCCTTCGCCCGTGCCCACATGGTGGGCACGGTTCGGTGCTGTCGGTGCCCTCGCCCGAGACACAGGTGAAGGTCGGTCCGGGGCCGGCGGCGACCGGCGCGCGGGCGGCCGCGAGGGTGACGCGGGTGCAGTCGGCCTCGCTCATGCCCGCGCAGGAGACACCGAGGCAGTAGAAGCGGGCGTCCAGACCGGTCCGCCGGTCCGCGACGGCGCAGGACGCCTTGTCCGACCATGCCGGACGCGCCGGAGACGACGACTTTCACAGAGGCCCGTCACGGGGAGGCGGGGTCCGGCACGCTACCGGACCGCCACCGGGCCAAGCCCAGGCCCGCGAAGACGGGTGTGCCCGGTGGGACCGGGTACCCGGCGGCCACGGGAGCGTGAGTCGGGACCCCGACAGCATCCCGGTGATGAGCCGTTTCCGACGAGGAGGAACAGATGAGCACGGTCAGGAAAGCCGTCGACGTCGCCGTCCCGGTCCACACGGCCTACAACCAGTGGACCCAGTTCGAGGACTTCCCGAACTTCATGGAGGGGGTCGAGGAGGTCAGGCAGCTCGACGACCGGCACACCCACTGGACCACCAGGATCGGCGGGGTGCGGCGCGAGTTCGACACCGAGATCGTCGACCAGCTGCCGGACGACCGGATCACCTGGCGGGCGATCGAGGGCGGCACCCGGCAGCGTGGATCGGTCCGCTTCGAGCCGCTGGACGAGACGCACACCCGGGTCGAGCTCACGATGGACATCGAGCCGAGCGGTATGGCGGAGAAGGGTGCCGACGCGCTCGGGCTGATCGACCGCCGCGTCGACGGGGACCTCGGGCGCTTCAAGGACTACATCGAGCAGCACGGCGGCGAGAGCGGTGCCTGGCGCGGCCGCATCCGCCCCGGCGATCCCGGCTCACCTCTCTGAGGAATCGGCCGAGACCCCCGAGCGCAGTCGTACGACCCCGGTCCCGGGACCGGGGTCGTCGGCCGTCCGGAAGCAGCCGCGGACGAAGGGCTACCAGCGGCGGCGGGACTGGTCCTCACTGGGCTTGCTGGGCGCGTTGCCGAGCTGGTGGGGGGTGAGACGGTCACCGTCGCTCCCGGCCTGCGGCACCTCGTCCGGCTCGCGCATCTCGCGCTCCTCGCGCACCGGTCCGGTGCGCGGCAGGGTGGGGTGGTCGGAGCGCCGGGGCGGCGCGGACTCCCGCCGCCGTACCCCGATACCGAGCCGGACCGCCCCCACCAGCGCGGCCGCGACGAGCAGACCGCAGACGACGATCACGATCATCCCCGCCGCCGAACCGGCGGCGGCCAGTCGTTCATGAGTCATGTACATCGGCTCCGGGTACCCACCGCGGGACGGCGGATGCCCCACGAGCGCACCGGGTCCCCCGGCCGACGGCCGGACGGACGCTTCCCGCACGGCCGGGACGGGGGCTGCCGTCGGCGGCGCAGGTCACAGCGGGGCGGTCCAGCGGGCGTCCGAGCGGGTCAGGGCGAACGCGTCGAGCGCGCTGCCCGCGAGGAGCACGGTGGCGAGCAGCAGCGGCAGGGCGGGGCTGCCGTGGCGGACCGCGAAGGCGCCGACGAGGGCGCCGCCGAACATCGCCAGCACCGCGAGGGCACGCCGGCCGGTCCTGCCCCCGCTGCCTCCCGCGGCCCTGCTGTCGGAGGCCATGCCGGTGATGGTCAGGGTCAGGACGGTGGTGGTGAGGTCGGGTACGGCCAGAGCGCGGGCGGTGGCGTTCTGGATGCCCATCGCGAGGCCGAGCAGCCCGATCAGCTGGTAGCGGGTCGCGGTGTCGTCCAGGGGAGCGCCGTACCGGGCGAGGACGTAGGCCGCCAGGAACAGGACCGTCTCCACGACGAGCGTCAGATGCAGGACGCGGCCACGGTGGGCGCGCGCCCGGTGCGCGATCCGGCCGCCCAGCAGGGCGCCCACGCCGAAGGCGGCCAGCGCTGCCAGCGAGGCGGCCAGGGAGAAGCCCGCGGCGCCCGCGATCGCGAACCCGGCGAAGACCACGTTGCCGGTCATGTTGGCGACGAAGACATGGCCGAGCACCAGGTAGCTGAAGGAGTCCACGAGGCCGGTGACGACCGTCAGGGCGAGCATCAGCGGAGGCAGGGGGCCATGGCGGTCCGCCGGGTGGGGCAGCACGGTCGCCCGAGCTTCGCGGAACACGGGGTGGACGGCATTCTTGATCGACATGGCTGCCCCTTCGGGACTGGCAGGAGACCGCACCTCGTGCGCCGCCTCCATTCCAGCTTCCGGCCGCCCCGGCTCCCCTGTCCAACATATGGATCCGGGCGCAGCGATCGCTCAGGCCGATCGATCGCCGCCATGACGGTCGAGGACGTCGAGAAACGCCTCGGCGGCCGGCGCCAGGCGCGTGCCGTCGTACACGACACAGATGTGGTGCACGGCCTCGGCATCCGTCAGGCGGAGCATCCGCGCGCCGTGGGGCAGGTCGTCGGCGGTGTCGAAGCCCACCACGGAACCGGGACCGACGACCGCGGAACGGGGCACGACCGTGACGCCCACCCCGCGCGCGGCCAGCCGGATCATGTCGCGGATCTGGCCCACCTCGAAGTGCAGGCCCGCTTCGGCTCCCGCCCGCGTGAAGGCCGCCTCGACCTGGCGGCGCAGGCCGCTGCCCCGGCTGAACTGGATCAGCGGGTGGCTGTCCGGCAGCTCGGCGAGATCGACGGCGTCCCGGTCCGCGAGTGCGTGCTCGCGCGGTACGACGACGACCAGCGGGGCGCTGCCCAGCGTCCGGCGGTCCAGCCCCTGCGGCGCCTGCCGCGCGTCGAGTCCGACCACCGCGAGGTCGAGGGTGCCGGCCAGGACGGCGTCGGCCATCCGGGAGCTGGGCGCGTTGGACACACGCAGGTCCACGCCCGGATGGCGGACCCGGTAGTCGGCCAGCACCTCCACCATGTCGAAGGGAACGGCCATCGTCTGCACCAGGCCGAGCCGCAGCCGGCCCCGGCGCAGCCCCGCCAGCGCGTCGAGGGCGGCCTGGGCGTTGTCGACGTCGGCGAGGATGCGCCGGGCCAGCGGCTCCAGCAGTTCGCCGGCGGCGGTCAGCCGTACCGACCGGCTCGTGCGGCTGAACAGCGGGGCGCCGACGTCCTTCTCCAACCGGGCGACCTGCTGGCTCAGCGCCGACTGCGCCACGTAACAACGCGCCGCGGCCTGGGTGAAGTTGTGGGTCTCGGCCACCGCCAGGAAGTACCTCAGATGCCGCAGCTCCATGAACGTCAATCTTCCGCAACGATCGGTCGAGGTCAATTCATGCGTCTTGCCGATGCCGAGCGGCGGCCTGGTGAGTTCCCGGTCATTGGACGGATGATCTACGGAGCGGCTTCTGACAGGCTTACGCCGTTCCGGTCCGCCGGCGGCGCGCGTGGGCCGGGCGACCGGGACCAACTCTCGCGGAACGGTGACATGGCAGTGAGCACGAAACCCGGCCCTGGCGGCGGTTCCTCCGGGTCGGAGTCGTCCTGGGCGCCCCTGGCCCTCCCGGTCTTCCGGGCCCTGTGGATCGCGCAGTTCGTGTCGAACGTGGGCACCTGGATGCAGACCGTGGGCGCCCAGTGGCTGCTCCTCGGCCACGGGGCCACCCTGGTCACCCTCGTCCAGACCGCCTCCAGCCTGCCGGTCGTCCTGCTGGCGCTGCCCTCCGGGGTGCTCGCCGACCGCTTCGACCGGCGCCGGCTGCTGGTGGTCGCCCAGCTGGCGATGTGCGCGGTGGCCACCGTCCTCGCCGTGCTGGCCTTCGGCGGCACGCTGTCCCCCGGACCGCTGCTCGCCCTGACGTTCCTGCTCGGCTGTGGCACCGCCCTGATGGGGCCGGCCTGGCAGGCGATCCAGCCGGAACTGGTCGCGCGCAGCCAGCTGGCGGAGGCGTCCGCGCTGGGCGCGGTCAACATGAACCTGGCCCGGGCCATCGGCCCGGCCGCCGGCGGTGTGCTGGTCGCGGCGGCGGGCGCGGGCTGGACATTCGCCTTCAACGCGGTCTCGTTCCTCGGCATCGTGATCGTCCTGCTGCTGTGGAAACGGCCGCCGGCCAAGCCCGTCCCGGCCGCCGAACGCGAACGGTTCCTCACCGCCCTGTACGCGGCCCGCCGTTACGTGTGGAACGCTCCCGGCGTCCGTCGTGTCCTGCTGCGCACCGCCCTGTTCATCCCCGGCGCGGCCGCCGTGTGGTCGCTGCTGCCACTGGTCGCCGGCGACTCGCTCGGCCTGGGTTCCGGCGGTTACGGCCTGCTCCTGGCCGCCGTGGGCGTGGGCGCGGTCAGCGGGGCCTTCCTGCTGCCCCGGATGCGCAGGCTGCTCGGTGCCAACGGCACGCTCGCCGCCGGAGCCGCCGCGTTCGCGGTGGTGCTGGCCGTCCTGGCCACCGTCCACGTCAGCTGGGTCGTGGCGCTCGCCCTGCTGCCCGCCGGGCTGGCCTGGATCGGGGTCCTGTCCACCCTCAGCGCCGCCACCCAGACCCGGCTGCCCGGGTGGGTGCGGGCCCGGGGCCTGGCCGTCTATCTCCTGGTCTTCCAGGGCGGGCAGGCGCTGGCCGCACCGCTGTGGGGCGCGCTCGCCCAGTGGCTCGGGCTGACCACCGCCCTGCTGATCGCGGCGGCGCTGCTGCTGCTCGCCGCGGCGAGCGTCCGGCTGTGGCCGCTGTACGACGCCGCCCGCATCGACCCGACCCCGTCCGACCACTGGCCCGTCCCGCCCCTGGTCTACGAGCCCGGCCCGGCCGACGGACCGGTCCTCGTCTCCGTCGTCTACCACGTCGCCCCCGCCGACCGCGCCGCCTTCACCGCGGCCATGGCGGACGTGGCCCGCTCCCGGCGCCGCACCGGGGCACTCACCTGGGGCCTCTACGAGGACGGCAACGCAGCCGGCCGCTTCATCGAGAACTACCTCATCGGCTCCTGGGCGGAGCACCTCGCCCAGCACCACACCCGGCTGACCGAGACCGACCGCCGTTTCGAGACGAGGGCCCGGTCCCTGCTGCTGCCCGGCACCGAGCCGGAGATCACACACGCCTTCGACACCACCGGCATGGCCCCCGGCAGAGCGACCTGAACGCCCGTCGGCCACCGGATCACCGAACCGGTTCACCGGATCACGGTGGCCGAAGATCGCTGCGCGTACGCTCGTGCGCATGGTCCAGCATCGAATGATCGACGTGAACGGAATCCGGCTGCACATCGCCGAAGAGGGTTCCGGCCCGCTGGTCGTGCTGCTGCACGGCTTCCCCGAGTCATGGCACTCCTGGCAGCACCAGTTCGGCCCGCTGGCCGCGGCCGGCTTCCACGTGGTCGCCCCGGACCAGCGGGGGTACGGGAGCAGCGACCACCCCGAGGACGTCGACGCGTACAGCATCTTCCACCTGGTCGGCGATGTCGTCGGGCTGATCGGGGAGTTGGGTGCGCGGCAGGCGTTCGTCGTCGGGCACGACTGGGGTGCGCCGGTGGCCTGGCACACCGCGCTGTTCCGCCCGGATCTGGTGCGCGGGGTGGCCGGGCTGAGCGTGCCGCCGCCGTTCCGGGGGACCAGGCCGCCGCTGCGGGCCATGGACGAGATGTTCGGCGGCCGCTTCTACTGGAACTACTTCAACCGGCCGGGTGTCGCGGACGCCGAGTTCGCCCGCGACACGCGCACCACGCTGCGGAAGTTCTTCTTCTCGGCCTCCGGTGAGGGCGGTTCGGCCGGGCAGCCCCTGGTGGACCCCGAGCGCGGCTGGCTCGCCGACATGCCGGATCCCGAGCGGCTGCCCGAGTGGTTCACCGAGCAGGACCTGGACGCCCTCACCGAGAGCTTCTCCCAGGGGTTCACCGGGGCGCTCAACTGGTACCGCAATCTCGACCGCAACTGGGAACTGACGGCGCCCTGGCAGGGTGCCAGGGTCACCTCGCCCGCGCTGTACGTCTACGGCGACCGTGACGTGGTCCCGGCCTTCCCCGGCACGCCCGAACTCATCGAGCGGCTCCCCGCCCTGATGCCCAACCTGGTGCGTAAGCCCGTCGAGCTGGCGGGCTGCGGCCACTGGACCCAGCAGGAGCGCCCCCACGAGGTGAACGCGGCGCTCGTCGACTTCCTCACGTCCCTTTCCTGAGCGCCGAGGCACGGTCGGGCTCCGCTCTCCGCGGCTGCCTCTACGATCTTCTCGTGAGCGCGTGGAATCAGAGCCTGACCGCGGCCGGGATCCGGGATCCCGAGCTGCGGCGCGACTACAGCGCCCAACGGCGTACGGTCCGCCGGTACCGCCGGAGCGCCTATCTGGCCTGCAGGATGCTGCTTCCGCCCGCCGTGCAGCCCCATGTGGTGGCCGCGACGGCCGTGATGCACCACGGGGACGACCTGCTGGACAGCGGTCCCGAGGCGGGCCGGGCGCGGGCCTGGGCCGACTGGGAGCGGCGGGTGCGTGCGGGGCTGGAGACGGGGACCAGTGACGATCCCCTGGTCCGTGCCCTCCTGCACACGGTCACCGCCCGCCCCCGGCACCGGCAGGTCGTGGCGGCCTATCTCGACACCGTCGCCACCGAGCTGGAGTTCACCGGTTTCGCGACCGAGGCCGACTACCAGGACTATCTCGACGCCTACTCGATGCCGGCCTTCCTGCTGATAGGCGCGCTACTGGGCCCCGAGACCGATCCCGGCGGACGGTTCCTGGCCGGCTGCCGCAGGCTCATCGACGGCAGCCAGCGGCTGGACTTCGTCAACGACCTCGCCGAGGACCTGCGGGAGGGCCGACCGGGCATCCCCGAGGAGACCCTGAAGCGTTTCTCCGTCACGGCCGAGGACCTCGCGGCGGGCCAGGCCTCGCCCGGTCTGCGCTCGCTCGTGGCGCACGAGGCCGAGACCGCCCGGACCGACCTGCGGTCGGCCCGGGAACTGCTCGAACTGATCCCGGCCGCCCACCGCCCGCTCGTCGGCACGCTGATCGAGATCGAACTGCTCACCGCCGACGCCGTCCTCGCGCCCGGCACGGACGTGCTGCGCGGCTCGGCGTCACCGTCCACGGTGGGCACCCTCGGACTGGTACTGGGTGCCCGCCGCGGAGCGGCGCGTGCTCAGCGGTAGCGGCTGGTGCCGCCCGGCGAGGCCGCCGTCGGCGACGGCGTCGGCACTCAGACGGCACCGCCCAGTCCGGCGCAGAGCGTGACCGGGCGCGGCCGACGGATGAGGGGACGGGCGGCTCAGCCCTTGTGCCACTTCTGGTTGGAAGTGCCGGCGCAGGTCCACAGCTGGAGCTTGGTGCCGTTGCCCGTGCCCTTGTCGACGACGTCCACGCACTTGTCGGCCAGGGAGCTGACCAGGTCCCCGGCCGTGCTGAGGTAGAACAGCTGGGCGCGGTTCCCGCTGCACTTGGCGACCTGGATGGCGGTGCCGTTCGAGGTGTTGCCCCAGGCCAGGTCCATGCACAGGTTGAGCGAGCGGATGGTGCCGTCCGACTGGAAGACCCACTTCTGCTTGGCCGCTCCCGAGCAGTCCAGGATCTCCAGCCGGGTGCCGTCCCCGCCCGCGTTGGTGACATCCACACAGCGGCCGGACGCGTTGCCGATCAGCGCCACCCCGGGGACGGTGGTCGTCTTGGTGCCCCCGCCGGAGGAGGAGCCGCCGGAGGAGGTCTTCCCACCCGAGGACGACGACTTGGTGCCGCCCGACTTCGAACCGGACGAGGTGGACCCCGAGGTCGTGCCGGGGTTCGGGTCCGAGCCGGAGCCGACGGATCCGCCGCCGGACTGCTGCCCGGTCGAGCCGGTGCCGGCACCCGTGCCGCCGCCGGACCCGGAGCCGCCGCCCGGATCCGTCCTGGCGGGTTTGTGGGAGGGGTTGAGGGACGGCATCGACGACGAGGACGGGGACGGCGACTGCGACGTGCTGGACAGCGTTGTCGGCTCCCCCGGCGCCACCGCCGCGGCCGGTGTGGTGTCCGGGTCCGGGAAGAGGTCGACGCGGCTGAGCAGCGGTACGGCCAGGGCCGCGACGACGGTCAGTCCGGCCGCCGCGCCGACGGTGGCCCACACCCGTACCCCCGGCACCAGCCCGCGGCGGGGCATGGCGGGGCGATGGGCGAAGGTGTCACTGAAACGTCCCGCCGGACTGCCGGGCCGTTCCGCCGAGGGCCGGGGTTTGCGAAGGGGCGGCACGTCGTCTCCTGAAGGTCTCGTGAAGTTCTCGGAACGCCCGGAACGAGCGGGACACCGGAACAGTAACCAAGGCGGGGCCCAGCTCCGGACGCCCGCCCACGAAGATCCTGCCGAACGACACCTTCCGTCCACCTATACCCGATTGCCTGTGACCAAGTTGTTGAAGTTCGCAGCAATGGTGGCTTCGGGAAGTTCAGTTTTTCGCGCTAGCGTTCGTGCCTGAGGCGTTTCACAGTGACACAGAGCAACACCGCACGACAGCACAACAGCAACACCCGACACCGGAAGGCGGAGGCATTGAGCCTCATCGACCATAACCGCGCCGACGGCGCGGACCGGACGCTCGGCCTCCTGCTCGCGGAGCGCGACAGCCTGCGCCGCTTCGTGACCGGCATGATGGGGCGCGACCCCCACGGCGTGGAGGACGTCGTCCAGGAAACCCTGTTGCGGGCCTGGCAGTCGGCCGGCCGGCTGGACTGGCGCGACCGGCCCATCCGCATGTGGCTGTTCCGGGTCGCCCGCAATCTCGTGGTCGACGCCCGGCGCCGGGACCGGACCGTGCCGGTGGGGGTCTTCGCGACGGACTTCGGCAGCGCCGTACCCGCGCACGTGCCGGACCACGCCGAACAGGTCGGTGACCGCCGGATGCTGGTCTCCGCGCTGCGCACCCTCAACCCCGCCCACCGCGAAGCCGTCGCCCGGGTCCATCTGCTGGGCCAGGCAGGCGACGACGTGGCCCGCCAGCTCGGGCTGCCGCCGGGCACGGTCAAATCCCGTACCCACCACGGCGTCCGCGCCCTGCGCACCACCCTCGAATCCCACGGCTGCCACCCGGCCGGAGCAGAGAAACTCCGGGGAGAGACGCGATGACCTCCGACACCATCACCACCCTGCTCGGCCTGGTCGGCCTGCTGGTCCTCGTCCTCGCCGTCACCAGCTGGCTGGTGCGGCGCGGCGGCGGCTGGAAGGCCCTGTGGCGCCGCCTCCGGCGGGAGACCACCCTCACCGTGCGGGCGTTCACCGGTCCGGTCCGCACCGAACTGCGCTACCGGCGCGGGCTGCGGCTGCTGGTCCGGCTGCTGCGCGAGCCGGCCGTGTGGGCCGACGCCGAGCGGGCCGCGGCCATGGCCGCGGGCGTCCGCCCCGGGGTCCGTCCCTACGGCGTGCTGGCCGGGCCCGAGTGGATGGCCGTGCTGGTCGCGGCCGACGGCGACGCGCTGCGCGAGCCGCCGGAGCCGTGGGCGGCCGACGAGACCGACCCGCGGCTGTGGTGGATCGACCGCAGCGATCTGACGGACGACGCCGACGCCCCGGCCGCACCGCTGCTGGTGTGCGTGGGGCACGACATGGGGCACGCGGTGCTCCTCGACGTGCGCTCCGGGCCGCCCGCGCTGTCCGTGTACGGGCCGCCGCGCGCCGCCCGTACCGCACGCGCCGTGCTCCAGGCGCTCGCCGCCCAGGTGGACGCCCGGCTGCCCGACGGCCGGGTCGCCATCGCCGGCGGGGTGCATCCCCGGCATCCGGGGGCGACGGCCACCGCGACCGTCGGACAGCCCGGCATCGAGGTGGCGGTGTGCGCCGACCCGCTGGAGCGGCCGCTGCCCTCCGGTGTGCGGCTGCTGAGCCTCGGGGTGGCCCGGGGCCGGACCCGGCTGCTGGAGATCGCGCCCGACTCGACCCTCACGGTGCACGGTGCGCCCGCCGCCGCCCGGGTCGACGTACTGCCGCTGTCTCGGGCGGTGGCCCGGACCCTGACCGCGCTGCCGCCGTGCCCCGACCGCCCGGGCGACGAGGTCGTGCGGCCGCACGACGCCTCCTCCGACCCCGACCCCGACCTGCTGCCGGACGAGCCCGGCCTCGACGCCGGCGCGCTGCCGGTGGCCGAGCCCACCGGCGTCTCGGCCACCCGGCCGGTCGCCGGACCCGAGCCCGCGCCGGTGCCCGTTCCGGCCCCGGCGGCCGAGAGCGACGACGACTTCGCGGAACCGAGCACCTCCGGTGCGGCCGGTGTCTCCGCGAGCTCGCCACCGGCGCCGTAACCGCCGTACCCGTCCCCTGATTCCGCACGAACGACCGCCCGGCTGGGAGCCGTGAACCTCACCATCACCACCGTGGACGCCACGGACGGACAGCGCCGCGACCACCAGGTCCGGCTGCCCTCGAACGCGACCGTCGGCGATCTCGCCGCCGCCCTGACCCAGGACGAGGCCGCCGCCGGCGGCGCCGACTGGGCCACGGCCGGCGCCCCGCAGGCCCGCAACCTCTACGCCGACGGCCACCGGCTCGACCCCGCCGCCCGGGTCTCCGGCAGCGGCATCCGCGACGGCGGGCTGCTCGGGCTCGGCGGCCCGGCCCGCCCGGCCGACCTGGTCCGGGTGCACGACGACGGCGAACAGGACGGTGTCCTCGCCGAGGTGCACATCGTCTCCGGGCCGGGCGCGGGGCGCACCTGGCGGCTCGGGGCCGGCAGCCACGAGATCGGCACCGACCCGCTGTGCGCCCTGCGCCTCGACGCCGGCACCGGGGTGCCCGAGCGCGGCCTGTGGGTGACGGTCGGCGCGGACGGCTCGGCCGCCTGGCTCCGCATCGACGACGAGCCCGAGGCGACCGTCCGGGCCCGGCTCGCCTCGCCGCCGCCCGACGACGCCATCACCCAGCTGCGCAGGCCGCGCCCCCAGCCGCCGCGGGAGCGCCCGGCGGGGCCGGGCCCGGTGCCCTGGCCGGCCGGTGAGGATCTGACGGTCGGTCCGGTGCTGCTGCGGATGAGCGCGCCTGTCGAGGCGGACGCGGCCGTGACCCCGTCCGCCGATGGGTACGGCGTGGACTACAACCGGCCACCCCGGATCGCCCCGCACCTGGACGCCGAGCGGGTCCGGCTGCCGCAGCCGCCGTCACCGCCGCAGAAACGGCCGTTCCCGACCGTGATGATGATCTCCCCGATCGTCCTCGGCCTGTTCATGGTCAGCATCTTCAAGTCGTACTACTTCCTGGTGTTCCTGTTCCTCAGCCCGATGATGATGCTGTCGAACTGGGCGACCGGCCGGCGTGCGGCCCGCAAGCAGTTCCTGGAGTCCGAGCGGGCCTACGAACAGCGCCGTGACGTCATGGAGAGGCAGGTCCGGGACGCGGTCGTCGGCGAGCGGCGGGTCCGCGACAAGACCGGTCCGGACCCGGCGGCCGTCGCCCTCATCGCGACCGGCCCGGGCGGCCGGCTGTGGGAGCGGCGCCGCCGCGACCCCGACCACCTGGTGCTGCGCCTGGGCACGGTCGACCAGCCGTCGGTACGGGAGCTGGAGGACCCGGCACGGGACGAGAACCACCGCTCGATCCGCTGGAACATCCCCGACACCCCGATCGGCGTGGACATCACCGCGCACGGTGTGGTCGGCGTCGCCGGTCCGGCGGCCGAGGTGCAGCCGCTGGCCCGCTGGCTGGTGGCGCAGGCGGGTGTGCTGCACAGCCCGCGCGACCTGAGGATCGTCATCCTGACCGAGCCGGACCGGGTGACGGACTGGGCGTGGACGCGCTGGCTGCCGCATCTCAAGCCCGGCACGGCCGGCGGCCCGATGGTACTGATCGGCAACGACCCCGAGTCCACCGCGGCCCGGATGAGCGAGCTGGTCTCACAGGTGCAGGCACGCCGCCGGCAGGCCGGCAACGACCGTGACGTGGTCTTCACCGACCCCGACGTGCTGGTGATCGCGGACGGCGCCCGGCGGCTGCGGGACGTGCCCGGCATGGTCCAGGTGCTCACCGAGGGCCCGCGGGTGCGGATCTTCAGCGTCTGCCTGGACGAGCAGGAGCGGCTGCTGCCCGAGGAGAGCACCGGTGTGGTCCTCGCCGCCGACGGCCGGCTGACCGTGAAGCGTCCCGGCGCGCCCGACCTGCCCGCCGTCCGTGCCGACCGGGTCTCCCCCGAGTGGTGCGAGCAGCTGGCCCGGTCGCTGGCCCCGATCCGGGACGTCAGCCCCGAGCACGACGCCGGACTCCCCCAGCGGGTCCGCCTCCTGGATCTGCTGGACCAGGAACCGCCCAACGCCGAGGGCCTGCTGGAGCGCTGGCAGCGCCAGCCCGCGAGCACCTCGTTCCTCATCGGCACCGGCTTCGACGGGCCGCTCTCCCTGGACCTCGTGCAGGACGGTCCGCACGGCCTGGTCGCCGGTACGACCGGTTCCGGCAAGTCGGAGCTGCTGCAGACGTTCGTGGCCTCGCTGGCCGCCGCCAACCGGCCCGACGAACTCACCTTCGTGCTGGTCGACTACAAGGGCGGCAGCGCCTTCAAGGAGTGCGCCAACCTGCCGCACACCCTCGGCATGGTCACCGACCTCGACGCGCACCTCGTGGAGCGTGCCCTGGAGTCGCTGGCCGCCGAACTCCGGCGCCGGGAGCAGGTGCTGGCCGCGGCCGACGCCAAGGACCACCCGGAGTACCGGGCCAAGCGGGCCGCCGATCCCTCGCTGGCGCCGCTGCCCCGGCTGTTGCTGGTCATCGACGAGTTCGCCACCCTGGTCCGCGAGGTCCCCGACTTCGTCCCCGGCCTGATCAGCATCGCCCAGCGGGGCCGCTCGCTCGGCATCCACCTGATCCTGGCCACGCAGCGTCCGGCCGGTGTGGTCACCGGTGACATCCGCGCCAACACCAACCTGCGGATCGCGCTGCGGGTCACCGACCAGACCGAGAGCCAGGACATCATCGACGTCAAGGACGCCGTCGACATCTCCTCGGCGACGCCCGGCCGGGCCCTGGTGCGGCGCGGACCGCGGCAGGCGGATCCGTTCCAGACCGCCTGGGTGGGTGCCGAACGCCCCCGGGAGAACCCGGCCGCGGCGGCCACCGAGGCGGAGGCCGGTCCGCGCAAGCCCGTGCGGTCGCTGGACATCGGCTGGGACGCCCTCGGCCGGCCCGCCGGACTCCCCGCGGAGACCCGGACGGTGTCGGCCCCGGCCCCGCAGGGCCCGGCGCCGACCGACCTCCAGGTCCTCGTCGAGGAGGTCCGCTCCGCGGCCGACCTGCTCGACGACTTCACCCAGCAGCCCAGCCCCTGGCTCCCGCCGCTCCAGCGCCAGCTGGTCCTGGACGACCTGGACGAGCTCGGCGCCACCCGCGACGGCCGCCTGGTCGTCCCCTACGCCCTGGAGGACGTCCCGCAGCTCCAGCAGCGCCGGGTCGCCGTCGCCGACCTCACCACCTTCGGGCACCTGTACATCATCGGCGCGCCGCGCTCCGGACGTACCCAGGTGCTGCGCACCATCGCCGGTTCGGCGGCCCGGGTGGCGAGCAGCGCCGACGTGCACCTGTACGGCATCGACGCGGGCGGCGGCGGCCTCACCGCGGTCGGCGCGCTCCCGCACTGCGGCGGGGTGGTCTCCCGGCACGACCTGGAGCGCCTCGGCCGGATGCTGCGCCGGCTGAACCGGGAACTGACCGAACGGCAGGACCTGGCCCAGACGCACAGCGCGACCGGTATCGCGGAGCTGCGCCGGCTGCTGCCGAAGGCCGAACGGCCGGCCCACATCATGCTGTTGATCGACGGCTGGGACTCCCTGCAGATCCTCCTCGACGAGCACGACCACGGCCAGCTGCTCCAGGAGGTGGTCCGGCTGATGCGCGAGGGTGCCGCCGCCGGCATCCATGTCGTCGCCACCTCGGAACGTTCACTGCTGGGCGGGCGGATGGCCGCGCACAACGACCACAAGCTGCTGCTCCGCCAGGGCGACCGCAGCGACTACCAGGCCGTCGGCATGATGCCGAACAAGATCCCGGCCGACATCCCGCCCGGCCGTGGCTGGCACGTCCTCAGCGGCACCGAGACCCAGGTGGCGCTGCTGGCCACCGGCGGCGGCACCGAGCAGGCGGAGGCGCTGCGCTCGATCGGCGAGAACGCCCGCAAGCGGGACGCCCAGGTGCCCGAGGCGCGGCGGCCGTTCCAGGTGGCCGTGCTGCCGCGCTCGGTGGAGTTCGCCGAGGCCTACAAGAAGGTGCAGGCGGACCGGCGGCGGCCGCTGTGGGGTCTGCTCGGCGTCGGCGGCGACGACGGCGGCGCGGTCGGCACGGACCTGGCCGGCACCGCCTCGGCGTTCGGGGTGTTCGGCCCGGCCGGGTCCGGGCGCAGCAACACCCTCGCGTCGATCGCCGTGTCGCTGCTGGCCGGCGGCACCTCGCTGGTGGTGCTCACCCCGCGTGAGTCGCCGCTGCGCGCCCTGGACAGGCATGCCACCGCCACGGTGCTCACCGAGAGCGACCCCTCGGCCGACACCGTGCGGGCGGCGCTGGACGCGCTGCCCGGACCGAAGGTGGTGATGATCGACGACGCCGACCTGCTCACCAACTCGGCGGCCGACAAGCTCCTCAAGGACCTCGCCGTCTCCGGTCGCGACCAGGGTCTCGGCCTGGTCTACGCGGCCTCGGCGGAGGGCTTCCAGAGCGGCATGAGCGGCTGGACGCTGGCCGCCCGGCGGGCCCGGAGCGGTCTGCTGCTCGCGCCGAAGAACCTGTCCGAGGGTGACCTGGTCGGGCTGCGCCTGCTGCCCAGCGTGGTGCGGGCGGCCACGCATCCGGGACGGGCCTGGACGGCCGGCCCCGGCGGCACCCTGCTGGCCGTCCAGGTGCCGCTGACGCCGCTGCGCACCTGACCGGCACCGGCGAGCACAGGCAGAGGGCCTCCCCGGAGATTCCGGGGAGGCCCTCTGCGTACGTCTCCGTGCGGGAGCTACGAGTTGTTCTGCAGGCTGCTGCTGATGCCCTGGTCGAACTGGATCGCGTTCTCCTTGATGCCGTTGAACATCTCCGAGAAGTCGTTGATGCCCTTCACGGCGGCCAGCAGGCTGGTGTCGAAGTTGTTGTAGGTCGTCCGGATGACCTCGCTGGACTGCTGGAACACCATGCCGTCGTCGACCAGGGTGTTGACCCGGTTGCGCAGGTTGCTGAGGACCGGCAGGAGGTTCTCGTGGGCGTCGTGCAGCAGGCTCACGACCTCCTCGATCTTGTGGTAGTCGAGGTTGATGCCGTTGTAGCTGGCCATTTCGTTCCTGTCGCTCTCGAAGGGGTCGTTCTCTGAGGGGGGTGGTCGGGCTACATGACGGGCCGGGTGCCGCCGCCCGAGCCGTGGCCCGAGCCGCCACCGCCGGAACCGCCGCCGCCCGAACCGCCGTCGTCGTCCGTGTTGCCGCCGACCTGCTGCCAGTCCGGCTGGTTGCCGTTGGCGTCCTTGGGCCCACGGGTGTACTCCGTGCGGTCGCCGTCACTGCCGGTGGTGACCATCGTGCCGCTGCCGTCGGAGTTGAGGTTGGTCTCCGAGTGGACGGTGGAGCCGTCCGGGTAGGAGGTGTCCGTGGTGTAGTGGTTGCCGTCGCTCGAGTAGTTGGTGACCGAGGTGTACGTCTTGCCGTCGTAGGTGACGGTGGACTCCTCCTTGATCACATGATGCTGGTCGTCGAGCGTGAGGTGCGTGTGGACGCTGCCCCGCTCGGTGTTGATCGTCTGGTCCAGCGGCGGGTCGCCCGGGTCGGTGGCGGAGCAGAAGTCCGGCATCGTGCCGTCCGGGCCGGGCACGCACTGGTCGAGGTGGGACTGCTTGTAGTCCCACAGGTCCTTGTCCCGGAAGTAGTTCTGCAGACCCAGGTTGCTGCCGGTGATGCCCATGCCCTGGGCCAGTTCCGAGTCGAAGGACAGGAACGCCTCGCCCACCGACCCGAAGGCGCCGGCCAGCTCCTTGAGGCCCTTGTCCGCGTGGCTCATGGTGCTGCTGGCGTTGTCGTAGAAGCCCGCGACGGCGTCGGCGAGGGTCTGGTCCCCGAGGATGGTGAAGGCGTCGCTGGAGGTGTACCCGTCGTAGTCCCGCTGCCCCACCTGGGAGAAGAGACTGTTGTCGAGCAGCGGGCCGATGTCTCCGGCCAGGCTCTCCAGGTCCCGTTTGGCGTCGTTGAGGACGTTGTATTCGATTTTCAGGCTATCGGCCATGCGAGGGCCTCCCAGTCGAGACTCCGGTCAGTTGGACCACGCCGCACGCGGCCCGCCGGTTCACCGCCGACGGCGGGTGTAACCCAGATCACGTGAACCACGGCGGGTGCTGTGGCGTGGTCAGTTGGGGAGTGACCGCCCCGAGCCCCGCAGCTTCCGGGAGGAACCCGTATGCCACGCCCGACCGACTGGAACGCGATCGGGCTCGACAGCGACCCCACACCCGGTGACCCCGACCAGATCCGGACGCTGTCCACCGAGCTGAACAACCTGGGCTCGGAGGCCCGCCGCATCAGCACGGCCATCGACGCGGTCATGAACACCGCCGGGGACAGCGTCTTCGTCGGTGAGGCCGCCAACGCCCTGCGCGCCAAGGTCAACGACCGGCTGCGCGGGCACATCGAGGACGTGGCGCAGTCCTTCGAGAGCGCGGCGACGGCACTCACCACCTGGGCGGACAAGCTCGTCGACCTCCAGTCACGCGCGGACGGCGCCCTCAACTCGGGCCGTGGCCTGTCCGAGGACGACCCGGACCGCGAGACCTACGCCTCCACGGCCCGGCAGGCCGGCACCGAGCACGGCGAGGGCGCCTCGGCGGCGGCAGGCAGCATCTCCGGCGTCTCCAACATCCAGCTGCCGATCTCCAAGTGCCAGCTGTTCTGGGAAGCGTTCCAGTGGCTGGCGATCATCCTGATCGTGCCCGCGCTGATCTTCGGCGGCCCGATCGCGCTGCTCGCCCTCGGCGTGAACCTGACGCTCTTCATCAAGACGATCGTCGACTTCGCCAACGGTGACGCCAGCTTCCTGGACCTCTTCCTCGCCGGGCTCGGCATCCTGGCGCCCACCACCAAGGCGCTGCCGATCTTCCAGATCATCAAGGGCGTCGGTACGACCGCCTTCGCCAAGGGCTTCGCCAACATCGCCCGCGGCACGTTCCAGGCCCTGCGGAACCTGTTCACCAACGGCTTCCGTCCCACCACCCTGCTGCTCGGCCTCAGGGACCTGGTCAAGCTGGGCAGCACCTGGGTCTACAAGGGCGGCCTGTGGGTGCTGGACGGCATCCACAACCTGCCCGGTGTCATCGGCCGTGGGGTCAACTCGGCCGGCCTGACGATCGTGCAGGGCATCAAGGGGATCCCCGGGTTCGTACGCGGGCTGCCCGCGACCTTCTCCAAGGGCTGGCAGGCCACCAAGACCTGGGTGGGTCAGGAGTTCGGCGGCACCAAGTGGCTGCGGATCTTCCTGCCGGTGGACGCGGCCGAGATCGGCGAGTACGGCTTCGCGCGCGCCCTGCGGATCAGCCTCTTCGACCGCGGCGTGCTCGGCCAGCACGTCTTCGGCGCCCCGATCACCAGCAGCATCGGCCGCACGATCAGCTCGGTCCCGGTCGACCCCCGTACCGTCGACGCCCTGGTCGACATGCCGCGCATCCAGCTGAACGAAGTACGTTTCGGGGCGGGTTCGGGTCAGAGCAGCATCCGCAACCTCGACCTCAACCTGCCCAGCACCCATCTGGACCTCACCTCCACCCTGCGGCCGCCGTCCCTGAACCTGGGGGACGTGGGGGCCATCGCCCACCGCGGCAACTTCGGTGTGCACGCGGCACGTACGGTGGACGCCCTGGTCGACATGCCCCATGTGCAGCTCGGCAACGTCCACGTGGAGAACTTCGGTGCGCTGGGCGGCCGTTCGGAGATCGGAGTGAGCGCCGTCACACCGACCGTCACCACCGCCTCCGGCCTGCACGTGCCCGCGTCGGCCGGTGTCCCCGGCGCCACGCAGGGACTCACCAACACCCCGGTCACAGGCGTCACCGGCGGTGCCCACACCACGCTCACCGGGCTGCACGCGACGCCGGCGAACCTGACGTCCAGCGCCGACGTACTGCTGCCGGGCGGCGCGCACAACGCCACCCACGCGCCGGGTACGACCGTCCTCACCGGCACCCACGCCACCCCGCCGCCGGTCACCGCCACCCTCGGCGATCTGTCCACCGCGAACCCGTCCGCGGGCACCCTGCACTCCGCGCTCACCGGCAACCCCGGCGTCGGTACCGTCCACGCGCCCGGCACACCCGGCATCGGCACCGCCCACACGACCCTGACCGGCACCCCCGGTACCAGCGTGTCGCACACCGCCTCGAACTCGGCCCCGACGCCCGGCGCCCCGCACGACGTGACCGCCCCCAACAGCCTGCTCACCGGCCCCGCCACCGTGACCCACCCGTCCCCGGCCGGGCTCGGGCACGGCGGACCCGGCAGTCTCGACACCGGGATCTCGGCCTTCGACCTCCTCGCGGGCAGCCGCCACGGCACGCCGAACACCGCGGTGGCCCCCGGTACCGGCAACGCGCTGGCGGACCGCACCACCAGCGCCCTGTCCGCCAACCAGACCCGACTGCACCTGGACGAACTGGTCCAGAGCCCCCGTTCCCCGCACCCCGGCAGCCCGCAGCAGCTGCTGCCCAACTCGCCGACCACGCCCCCGGCCGGCCCGGAGCGGCTCACCGCGAACCCGGCGACCGTCACGACTCCGGACCGGCTCACGACCGGCCCCGGGAACGCGGGCACCCCCGACCGGTTCACCGGCAACGGTGCCCCGCACGACCCGGCGCCCCTCTCCCCCGGCGGTTCCGGACACCCGGACGGGCACGGCAACAGCGCCGCCCTCGACCTCGTCGACACCGGCCGCAGCGCCCGGCCCACCGACAGCCCCGCCTTCGCCGGCACGCCCGCCCACACGGACACCGACAAGGGCCTGGCCGGATCGGCGAACGGCACCTCGGCACACGTCCCCGAGACCCTGCCGGCCCACATCGCGCCCACCCCGCCCGGGACCCACACCCCGCTGCCGGGTCACTCCTCTCCCGCACCGGGCGCGCACACCGCCGACACCACCGCCGCCTTCGACGACCTGCTCAAGGAGCCGAACGTCGTCAAGGTCCCGGGCAACCACGAGCTCGCGGTCAAGGCGCCGCGCGGTGGGACCCCCGAACTCCACGGCGGCGCCGTAGAGTCGGGCCTGTTCACCGTGGAGAAGCTGGGCACGGGCTTCGTCGTACGGCAGCTGGACGTCGCCGGCGGGGCCGTGGTGCACAGCTGGACCTTCAAGCGGCTCGGCGGCCTTCGCCTCGCCGAGGAGACCGTGCGGTTCGGCGACGGCCCGTTCGGCGGGGTGAGCGTCAAGGTCGCGGGCAAGTCCGTGGACTCCGTGTCCGACGGCGCCGGAACCTGGCCGGCGAAACTGGGCGGTGAGGACGAGATCGTCGTCGCCTCCGCCTCCGGCAGCCACGTGTACAGCCGGTCCACCGGCGAACTGCTGCACTCCGCCCCGGACGTCCCGCTGCCCCCGCGCCCCGAAGGCCTCACCGGGCCGGCCGCGGACAGCTGGGACTCCGCCGCCCGTGCGACCCGCGGCCACATGGCCAGGGCCGCTGCCGACAACGACGTCAAGCTGTTCATGCAGGGCGTCATCGGCGGCGCCTTCACCTCGAAGAAGGGCTACGGCGGCTTCGTCAACCCGAGCGCCCTGGAAGGCGGCCTGGCCGGCAAGGTCAAGCAGTTCAACAAGGTCGCCGGCGAGCTGATGTTCGAGGGTCCCAACCAGCGCATGACGGTGTGGCGGGGCGTGTCCATGGACCCGCGGGCCGCCCAGGCCGACGTGTTCGTGGAGCGGCTGCCCGCCTCGACCTCCAACGACTTCACCTTCCAGGCGGAATGGGCGAAGAACGGCGTCAACAGCAACCGGGTCGTCTTCGAGATCGATGTTCCGGCCGACCACGGCAAGTTCTCCATGGCCTATCCGCCGGGGTACGAGAAGTCCGCCGACGACGCCATCGCCCTCAACCAGGATCAGCGCGAGGTCACCCTCTCGCCGACCCGGCTGGTGCGGACCGGCCCCGCCCGGGTCGAGGACGGCATCACGATCGTGCCGGTGCGTGCCGAGCAGATCCCGGAGGGCCAGCTCGACAACCTGATCAACGAGAAGTGGTCCGGGCTGCCCTCGGGCGAGGCGTTCGAGGACTTCGGCCGCGCCTTCGGGCAGGACGCGATGCGCCGCTGGGAGGGCATCGGCGACGCGATCGTACGGGAGGGCGATGACGGCCCGAACGTGAAGACGTTCACCGTGGGCCGGCCCGGCTACGCGGACGAGATGACCGTCACCGTCACCCACAAGGTGGACGACAACGCCGTCTCCGTCACCATCACCGGCGGCGAGCGCACCTTCACCAGAGAGTGGAGCGGCACCGGGTTCAACGACCTCGCCGCCGACCTGCGCGGCCACGTCCTGCACAACAACGAACTGCTCAGCTCCCTCCCCACACCGACGTCCTGGGGCAAGGAGCTGCCGAGCCCGGTCCACCCCGGCTCCCCTCCGGACACCCCGGTCCCGAGCCCGGTCCGCGGCACTGCGGAGACCACGCCGGCGCCGCACCAGGACACCGCGCACTCCGGTGGCCAGGAACTGCCCGGGCACGGTTCCCGGCTCACCCCCGCCCAGATCCAAGAGGCCTGGTTCCGGGACGGCCAGCGCGTCGACGCGCTCTTCGGCGACCTCGACGACCCCCTG
>NZ_JBVHQD010000024.1:0-138065 GCF_055567595.1 Streptomyces sp. NPDC026515 | reverse complement strand
ACCTGGCACATCGCCCCGACCGGTGCATGACCGCAGGGGGTATCCGGCCTGACGGCCGGACAACCCCTCACCAAGATCTTCATCGACCTTCTAGGAGCGGGCCGCCGCCGTGCTGCCCCGTACCGTGAGCCGGGGAACCGGTACCCGTACCGCCCGGGCCGTGCCGCCGTCCAGCAGGGCCGTCAGTTCGTGTGCCGCCACCCGGCCGAACTCGGCGCTGTCCCGGGAGAGCGCCGACAGCCACGGCTTGACCATGCGGCACAGGACCGAGTCCTCCCAGGAGACCACGGAGACGTCGTCCGGGACCGAGTAGCCGAGTTCGGCCGCGGCCGCGACCCCGGCCACCGCCATCACGTCGTTGTCGTAGATCAGGGCCGTCGGGGCCGGAGCCGCCCGCAGCACCCGGCGGGTGACGGCCGCGCCCTCGGCGTCGGAGTAGTCAGTGGTGACCGAGCGGACCTCGGACAGACCTCGGCCGTCCGCCTCGGCGCGCAGCGTGCGGATCCGGCGCTGGGTGTGGGCGAGGCCGGGCAGGCCCGCGATGTGCACGATCCTGCGGTGGCCCAGTGCCGTCAGCTCGTCCACCACCGACGCCATCGCGGCCGCGTCGTCCGCCCACACCGTCGACAGCCCGGGGTGGCGTCCGTCGGGGGCGCCGCCGATCACCACCGCGGGCAGGCCCAACTCGTCCAGCAGGTCGGGCCGGGGATCGTCGGCGCGCGGATCGACCATCAGGATGCCGTCGACGCGGTGCTCCGCCCACCAGCGGCGGTACACCGCGCACTCGTCGCCCACGTCCTCCGCCATCTGGAAGAGCAGGCCGAGATGGCGTTCGGCGAGCACCTCCTGGATGCCGGAGACCAGTTGGAGGAAGAAGGAGTCCACGCCCAGCGAGTGCGCGGGACGGGCGAGGACGAACCCGACCGTGGCCGCGCCCTCGCCGGACAGCGCGCGGGCGGCCGTGCTGGGCCGCCAGCCGAGCTGCTCGGCGACCCGGTGCACCCGGGCCCTGGTGGTCTCGGAGACCCCGGGGCGGCCGTTGAGCGCGAAGGAGACCGCGCTCTCGGAGACTCCCGACCGGCGCGCGATGTCCTTCATCGTCGGCCGCCGCGCGGGGCTGCGTTTCTCCGCCAACTCACTTCCTCATTCGTCGGGACCGTGATCCGCTAATGCGCTTGAGTCGGATCAGCCTAAAGCGTATTAGTGATCCGCGGCAATAGGCCTGTAGCGCCATGCTGAGCAGGGGGTTTGAGCCACTAATGACTTTAGCTCCGCCGAATCCATTGACTCGTCGTGGAAACGGCGTGCAAGGTCTGGCGCGACACCTTCGGCCCCCCGCTGCAAAGGAGCAACGGACCATGCGCATCTCCCGCAGAGCGCTCGCCCTCGCCGCTGCCGCCGTCCTCGCCCTGCCGCTGAGCGCCTGCGGTTCCGGGGAGGACGGCGGTGGCTCCACCGACGCCTCCGGCAAGGTCGAGGGCGACATCACCTTCCAGACCTGGAACCTGCGCGCGAACTTCAAGCCGTACTTCGAGGGTCTGGTCGCGGACTTCGAGAAGAAGTACCCGGACACTCACGTGAAGTGGATCGACCAGCCCGCCGAGGGCTATCCCGACAAGATCAGCGCGGACGCGGCCGGCGGCACCCTGCCCGACGTCGTCAACGTCTCCCCGGACCTCGTCGCCCCGCTCGCCAAGGCCGGCCTCGCCCTCGACCTCGACAAGGCCGCCGCCAAGTACCGGCCCGAGTACCTGGACGGTGCCTGGGCCAGCCATCAGATACCGGGGACGAGCGGGACGTACGCCTTCCCCTGGTACCTGAACACCGGACCGCTCTTCTACAACAAGACGCTGTTCGAGCAGGCCGGGCTCGACCCCGCGCAGCCGCCCAAGACCTACGACGACCTCTTCACCGACGCCCTGAAGATGGCGCAGAAGAGCGACGGCAAGGTCGCCACCCTCGCCAACGTCCCCACCATCGAGGACTTCGGGCGCTACGGCGTCGAGCTGATGGACAAGCAGGGCACCGGATTCGCCTTCAACGACGCCAAGGGGGTCGAACTGCTCACCAGGTACAAGGAGCTGTACGACGCCAAGGCGCTCGACCCGCAGGCGCTGACCGCGACCCCGGAGTCCTCCGGCAAGAAGTTCCTCACCGGGGCCGTCGCCATGAATCCCGGCAGCGCCCTCGACCTCGGCAACTTCAAGAAGCAGGCGCCGAACCTCTACAAGAACATCGGCATCACCGACCAGATCACCAGCACCGGGCACGTCAACATGTACGTGATGGGAGTGATGGTCAACTCGCGGACCAAGCACACCGCGGCCTCCGTCGCCTTCGCGCACTTCGTGACCGACGCGCAGAACCAGATGTCCTTCGCCAAGCAGGTGGCCATCTTCCCCAGCACCGCCGGCTCCCTGGACGACCCGTACTTCACCAAGGAGGACGGCACCGACGAGACCCGGGTGCGGATCGCCGCGGCCAAGTCCCTGAAGACGGCGGTCAACTACACACCGGTGCTGTTCAGCGACCAGATGAAGACCGCGCTGCGCAACGAGGTCGCCAAGGCCCTGCAGGGCAAGGAGAGCCCCAAGGCGGCCCTGGACAACGCTGTCAAGGCCTGCGACCAGCTGCTCCGGCAGCAGGGCTGAGGGGCGGGCATGGCCGGCGTCTCCCGTGTGCGGCGTCAACTGCCCACCAGTCCATGGCTGTTCGCCGCACCCGGGCTGCTGGTCATCGGCGCCTTCGTGCTCTATCCGTTCGTCTCGACGGTGGTCAGCTCCTTCACGGACCGCCGCACGCTGATCCCCGGCCGGTTCGTCGGTCTCGCCAACTTCCGTGAGCTGGTCCACGACGACATGTTCTGGACCGGCCTGCGCAACAGCACGCTGTACATCGTCGTGGTCGTACCCGCCCTCGTCGTGCTGCCGCTGCTGCTGGCGCTGCTGGTGCAGAAGAACATCCCGGGCATCGCCTTCTTCCGGTCCGCCTTCTACACCCCGGTCGTCGCCTCGATCGTGGTGGTCGGGCTCATCTGGGTCTGGTTGCTGGACGAACGCGGTCTGGTCAACTCCCTGCTGGAGACGGTCGGGATCGGCCGGATCGGCTTCCTCAGCGACCAGTGGCTGCTCCTGCTGAGCGCGATGGCGGTCACGGTCTGGAAGGGCCTCGGCTACTACATGATCATTTATCTGGCGGCGCTCGCCAACGTCCCCCGCGAACTGCACGAGGCCGCCGCCGTGGACGGCGCGGGAGCGGTGCGCCGCTTCCTCTCCGTCACCGTGCCCGCCGTACGCTCCACGATGGTGCTGGTCGCCGCGCTCTCCTCGGTCGCCGCCTTCAAGGTGTTCTCCGAGGTGTACCTGATGGCGGGCCCGAGCGGCGGCCCGGCCGGCGAGGACACCACCCTCGTGATGCTCGTCCAGCGCACCGGCACGGGGCTCACCGGCCGGGTCGGCTACGCCTCGGCGCTCTCCGTCGTCGTCTTCGTCGTCACCGTCGCGCTGATGCTGCTGGTGCTGCGCGCCGACCGGAGGGACCGCCCATGAGCGCCACCCGGGCCCGCCTCACCGACGAACACGGCCGCCGCATCCGGATCGGCGAACTGGTCCTTCGCTACGCCCTGCTCCTGCTCGTGCTGGCCGTCACCGTCGGACCGTTCCTGTGGCAGCTGTCCACCTCGCTCAAGGGCCCCACCGAGGACATCTTCAGCTCGCCCCCGAGCTTCCTGCCCGAGCATCCCACCCTGCACAACTACCGGCGGGTCGCCGACACCATCCCGGTCTGGGACTACGCCCTCAACTCGCTGAAGGTGGCGAGCGCCAGCGTCGTCACCAACTGCGCCGGCTCCGCGCTCGCCGGCTACGCCCTGGCCCGGCTGCGCTACCGGGGCCGCACGATCGCCACCCTCGTGTTCATCCTCGCGATGCTGGTGCCGGTGGAGGGGATCATCATCGCCCAGTTCACCACCATGCGCGAACTCGGTCTCAACAACACCCTGATCGGCGTCGTGCTGCCCGGCTCCATCGCCGCCCTGAACGTGCTGCTGATGCGCAACGCCTTCCTCAACCTGCCCTACGAGATCGAGGAGGCGGCCTACATCGACGGCGCCGACGTCTGGCAGCGGTTCCTGCGGATCGCCCTCCCGTCGGTCAAGGGCACCGTCGCCGTCGTCGCGATCTTCGCGTTCATGGGCGCCTGGGACGACTTCCTCTGGCCGCTGATCGTGCTCAGCGACCCCTCCAGGTTCACGCTCACCATCGGCCTCAACTACCTGCACGGCACCTTCGCCAACGACGAACGCCTCGTCGCCGCCGGCACCGTGATCGCCGTGGCCCCGCTCATCGCCCTGTTCGCCTGCCTCCAGCGGTACTTCTTCCGCGGGGTCGGCGAAGGCGCCGTCAAGGGCTGAACCCCCGTTCCCGCAAGGAGACCGCATGCCCCCGGCCGTGCGCTTCGGCGTCAACTACACCCCCAGCGAAGGGTGGTTCCACCACTGGCTCGACTTCGACCTGGACTCCGTACGCGCCGACCTCGACTCCATCGCCGCCCTCGGACTCGACCACATCCGGGTCTTTCCGCTGTGGCCCTACTTCCAGCCCGACCGCACCCTGATCCGGCCGCGCGCGGTCGAGCAGCTCCTCGCCCTGGCCGACGCCGCCGGCGAACGCGGGCTGGACGTCAACGTGGACGGTCTGCAGGGGCACTTGAGCAGCTTCGACTTCCTGCCGGCCTGGACCCGGACCTGGCACCGGCGCAACCTCTTCACCGACCCCGAGGTGGTGGCGGGGGAGGCCGCCTACCTCCGTACCCTGGCGGCGGCGCTCGCGGACCGGCCGAACTTCATCGGGATGACGATCGGCAACGAGGTCAACCAGTTCGCCGCGGGACCGCATCCCGATCCCGACCGGGCCACCGAGGCGGAGGCCGAGCGCTGGCTGGCCCGGCTGCTGGCCGCCTGCACCGAGGCGGCCCCCGGCAAGCTGCATCTGCACGCCTCCTACGACGCGGCCTGGTACCAGGACGACCAGCCCTTCACCCCGGCGCACTCGGCCCGGCTCGGCGACCTCACCGCCGTGCACTCCTGGGTGTTCAACGGCACCGCCCAGCGCCACGGCCGTACCGCACCGCAGACCCAGCAGCACGCCGCGTACCTGGTGGAGCTGAGCAAGGCCTGGGCCGAGGACCCGCACCGGCCCGTATGGCTCCAGGAGGTGGGCGCGCCCGCGCCGCTGATCCCGGCCGAGCACGCGGCGGCGTTCACCGAGGCGACCCTCACCGCCGTACTGGACTGCCCCGATCTGTGGGGCGTCACCTGGTGGTGCTCGCACGACGTCAGCCGCAGCCTCGCCGACTTCCCCGAACTCGAATACGGTCTCGGCCTGTTCACCAACGACCGCAAGCCCAAGGACCTGGCCCACGCCCTGGCGGCGGCCGAGCCCAGGGCGGCGAAGACACGCCGCACGGCGCTCGTCGTGCCCTCCGACCCGGCCCGCCGCTCCCGGTGCGCGCCCGGCGGCCCGGTCTTCGACGCCTGGTTCCGGCTCGTCGCCGACGGCGCCCGCCCCACCACCGTCCTCGACACCCGCGCGGACGACCGGGACCATCTCGCCGCGCGCGGCATCACCGAAGTCGTCACTCCCGATCAGGTACTCCCCACCCCACCAGGAGGCACCCGCTCGTGAACCCCAGCAGACGCACCGTCCTGATCGCCGCCGCCGCGGCCGCCGCGGCCGCCGTGGCCCGCTCGCTGCCGGCGGCGGCGGCGCCCCGGGCGGCGGCCGTCACCCCGCCGTACGCCTCGTACTGGTACCCGGACTCCTTCCCGGCCGGCAGTCCGGGCCCCGGCATCACCTGGCGCAGCCTCAGGAGCTGGACGGCGGCCGGCGACCCGGACCTCGCCTTCAACGCCGCCTCCGTGCCGCTCGCCGCCCGCTTCACCCCGACCCCGGCCAACACCACCGCCCGCTCCGGACAGGCCCGCGTCCAGGCGCTGGTGTCCTTCGGGCCCACGTCCGGCAACCCGTCCCAGGGCTCGGCCACCGCCGACTACTACGCCCTCACCCACTGGTCCTACCTGGACGAGCTGGTCTTCTGGGGCGGCTCGGCGGGGGAGGGGCTGATCCTCGCCCCGAACGCGCCGATCGTCGACGCCGCCCACCGGCACGGCGTGCCCGTCCTCGGCAACATCTTCCTGCCTCCCACCGCCTACGGCGGCCAGCTCCAGTGGACCCGCGACCTGGTCCAGAAGGACGCCGACGGGCACTACCCGCTCGCCGACCGGCTGGTGGCGGTGGCCGCGGCCTACGGCTTCGACGGCTGGTTCGTCAACGCCGAGACCGGCGGCGGCAACGCCGCCCTGGGCACCGCCATGCTCGGCTTCATGACCGAGCTGAAGTCCCTCGCCGCCGCCCGGGGCCAGCGGGTCACCTGGTACGACGCGATGACCGTGAACGGCACGGTCAGCTGGCAGGGTGCGCTCAACAGCCAGAACCAGGCCTTCTTCCAGAGCGCCGACGACATGTTCGTGGACTTCCGCTGGAGCGGCCCGACGCTCGCCTCCTCGGGTGCGAAGGCGGTCCAACTCGGGCGGAGTCGCTACGAGTTGTGGGCCGGAGTCGACGTCGAGTCCAACGGGTCCAACACCTCCGTCAACTGGGACGCGATCATGCCGGGCGGCTCGGCGCACGTCACCTCGGTCGGCTTCTACCGGCCCGAGTGGACGCGCAACCACCTGCCGGCGAGCCGCACCCCCGGCGACTTCCACGCCGCCGACGACCGGTTCTGGACCGGGCGCTCCCTGGACCCGTCCCGGCCGGACGGCTCGGACCCCTGGCGGGCGCCGGCCGTGTCGGTGGCCGACCGTTCGACGGTGTCGGCGGTGCCGTTCGCGAGCGTCTTCAACACCGGTCACGGGCTGCGCTGGTACGAGGACGGCGAGCCCGTCTCGGACACCGCCTGGAACCACCTGGGCCTCCAGGACCGGCTGCCGTCCCGGCGGTGGTCGGTACGGACCGACGGCACCAGGCCCGCCGTCACCTTCGACTTCTCCGCCGCCTGGCGGGGCGGCAGCAGCGTGCTGGTCGACGGAGCCCTCGACCGGCCGGTTGTCCTGGACCTGTACGCGACCCGGCTGCCGATCACGGACCGGACGGTGGTCGAGCTGACGTACCGGACCGACGCCGGGAGCGTGGACGTCGAGCTGGCCGTCGCCACCGCCGAGCCCGGCGGGGCCGGCGCGGCACCCCCGTACACCTACCTGCCGACGGACGGGGGCGACGGCTGGTCCACCGTGACGGTCCCGCTCACCGGCCTCTCCGGCACCGTGCACGCGCTCGGCGTCCGGCTCACCGCGAGCGGCGGACCCGTCCGGTGGCGGCTCGGCGGGATCGCCGTACGGGACACGGTGACCACGCCGGCCGCACCCGCCTGTGCGCGGATCACCGCGGCCGCCGCCGGCGACCTCCGCCTCGCCTGGGACGCGGCGCCCGGGGACGTACGGCAGTACACCCTGCACCGGCTGCTCCCGGACGGCACCCGGCGCTTCCTCGGCGCCACCGGCCAGCGGGCCTTCTGGCTGACCGGGCTCCAGCCGGAGCAGGGCGAGGAGAGGGCACGGTTCGAAGTGCGTGCGGCAGGGGAGCTGTACACCTCGTCGGACCCCGTGACCGTCACGCACACCTGGTAACCGGTAACGAGCAAACGGAGCACCCCACATGCATGACGACCGCAGCTTGGTGGAAGCCCGCCTCAGGCGCGTCCTGGACGAGCGCATCCGCCCCGCCGTGTACCCCGAGTCCGTGCCGCTCGACGTCGCCGTGTGGCACGCGCCCGGCGAACCCGTGCCGGTCGCCGAAGGCCTCGCGGCCGAGCCCGCGCCGATCGCGGTGGGCGCCCGGTGGGGTGCTCCGTGGGGCACCAGCTGGTTCCGGGTCACCGGAACCGTGCCCGAGGAGTGGGCGGGGCGGACCGTGGAGGCCCTGCTCGACCTCGGGTTCGACGAGAACATGCCCGGCTTCCAGTGCGAGGGCCTGGTCTACCGGCCCGACGGCACCCCCGTGAAGGGTCTCAACCCGCGCAACCAGTGGGTCCGGATCGGCGCCCCGGTGGCGGGCGGCGAGCAGGTACGGCTGCACGTCGAGGCCGCCTCCAACCCCGTCATCCTCGACTACCACCCCTTCCGGCCCACCCTGCTCGGCGACAAGGACACCGCCGGACACGAGCCGCAGTACACGCTCACCCGGATGGACCTCGCCGTCTTCGACGAGACCGTGTGGCAGCTGGTGATCGACCTGGAGGTGCTCGGCGAGCTGATGGCGGAGCTGCCCGTCGACGGCGCACGCCGCTGGGACATCCTGCGCGCGGTCGAACGGGCCCTGGACACGATCGACCTGCAGGACGTCAACGGCACGGCGGAACAGGCGCGTGCCCGGCTCACCGACGTCCTGTCCGTCCCCGCCGCGCCCTCCGCGCACCGGATCAGCGCCGTCGGCCACGCGCACATCGACTCGGCGTGGCTGTGGCCGCTGCGCGAGACGGTCCGCAAGGTCGCCCGTACCACCGCCAACATGACCGCCCTCATCGAGGACGAGCCCGAGTTCGTGTTCGCCATGTCCCAGGCCCAGCAGTGGGCCTGGGTGAAGGAGCACCGGCCCGAGGTGTGGGCGCGGGTGAAGAAGGCGGTCACGGACGGCAGGTTCGTGCCGGCCGGCGGGATGTGGGTGGAGTCGGACACCAACATGCCCGGTTCGGAGGCGATGGCCCGTCAGTTCGTGCACGGGAAGCGGTTCTTCCTGGACGAATTCGGGATCGAGAACGACGAGGCCTGGCTGCCGGACACCTTCGGCTTCGCCGCCGGGCTTCCGCAGATCATCCGGGCGGCGGGCGCCACCCGGCTCCTCACCCAGAAGATCTCCTGGTCCCAGACGAACAAGTTCCCCCACCACACCTTCTGGTGGGAGGGCATCGACGGCACCCGGATCTTCACCCACTTCCCGCCCGTCGACACCTACAACTGCTCCATGAAGGGCAGCGAACTCGCCCACGCCACAAGGAACTTCAAGGACAAGGGGCGGGCCCGGCACTCCCTCGCGCCGACCGGCTGGGGCGACGGCGGCGGAGGCACGACCCGGGAGATGGTCGCGAAGGCGGCCCGGGTACGGGACCTGGAGGGCTCGCCGGCGGTCGTCTGGGAGACCCCGGAGGAGTTCTTCAGGAAGGCGGAGGCCGACTACCCCGACCCGCCCGTCTGGGTCGGCGAGCTCTACCTCGAACTGCACCGCGCCACCCTCACCAGCCAGGCCAGGACCAAACAGGGCAACCGGCGCAGCGAACACCTCCTGAGGGAGGCCGAGCTGTGGGCGGCGACCGCCGCCGTTCGCACCGGATTCCCCTACCCCTACGAGGAGTTGGACCGGATCTGGAAGACGGTCCTGCTCCACCAGTTCCACGACATCCTGCCCGGTTCGTCGATCGCCTGGGTGCACCGCGAGGCCCGCGCCACCTACGAGCGGGTCGCCGCGGAACTCGGTGCGGTCATCGACGCGGCCCAGCGTGCCCTGGCCGGGGAGGGCGACCGGCCGCTCCTGTTCAACGCGGCGCCGCACCCGCGCCACGGCATCCCCGCCGGGGGTGCCGGCGAGCAGGAGCCGCCCGAGGAGGTGACGGTGTCGGAGCGGGCCGAGGGCGGCCGGATCCTCGCCAACGGCCTGCTCCGGATCGAGATCGACGCCCGGGGCCTGGTCGTGTCCGCCTACGACGTCACGGCCGGCCGCGAGACCATCGCCCCGGGCACGGCCGCCAACCTGCTCCAGCTCCATCCGGACTTCCCGAACATGTGGGACGCCTGGGACGTCGACGCCTTCTACCGCAACGCGGTCACCGACCTCACCGGCACCGACGAGCTGACGGCCGGCGCGGACGGCCGTTCGGTCCGGATCACCCGGTCCTTCGGCTCCTCCCGCGTCACCCAGGTGCTGTCGCTGCCGCCGGGCGAGCGCCGCCTGCTGATCGACACCGAGGTGGACTGGCACGAGACGGAGAAGTTCCTGAAGCTGGCCTTCCCACTGGACCTGCACGCCGAACGCTACGCGTCGGAGACCCAGTTCGGTCACTTCCACCGTCCCACCCACACCAACACCTCATGGGAGGCGGCCAAGTTCGAGGCCTGCAACCACCGCTTCGTCCACCTGGACGAGCCGGGCTGGGGCGTGGCGATCGTCAACGACTCGACGTACGGCCACGACGTGACCCGGGCGGTCCGCAGGGACGGCGACCGGGGTACGACGACCACGGTCCGGGTCTCCCTGCTGCGCGCTCCGCGCTTCCCCGACCCCGAGACCGACCAGGGCGTCCACCGATTCCGGCACGCCCTGGTTCCGGGGGCGGGCATCGCGGACGCCGTCCGGGAGGGCTGGCGCATCAACCTGCCGGAACGCCGGGTGACGGGTGGGCAGGAGGTGGCTCCGCTGGTCACGGTCGACAACGACGCGGTCGTCGTCACGGCGGTGAAACTGGCCGACGACGGCAGCGGTGACGTGGTGGTCCGCTTCCACGAGGCTCACGGCGGCCGGGCCCACGCGACACTGACGGCGGGCTTCGAAGTCGCGGACGTCACGGCGACGGACCTGCTGGAGCGGCCCCTGACCGATGCCCCGGCACCGAGCCTGGACGGGGCCGGCGTGCCCCTGATCCTGCGTCCGTTCGAGCTGAGGACTCTTCGTTTCAGCAGGCGGTGACCCGCCCCCCACCGGCGGAACACCGCCGGACGTCCTCGCCCCGCGCGGACCGTCGGGTCACGCGCGCGGCGGGGGCACCGGCACCCCCGCCCGGTCCGCCGGCGCCACGGCGACGGGGCGCACACTGCGGTCGCGCAGCACCCGGACCCGGGCACCGCCTCTCGCCTCGCAGGCGCGGTGGTGCGCCTGGGGCAAGCGCATGGTGTCGAGGCCGCCGCCGGGCAGGAACCGGATCAGCCAGCCGACCGATTCGGCACCCTCCGCGGAGGCCGCGGCCCCGGTCAGGGGTTTCTCGAAGTCCCCGCGCGGGGGGCCGAAGCCCGCGCTGGGGGTGCTCCGGAAGTACTGGAACACCGCCTGGGCCCGCGAGGCCGGGATCCGGTTCGGGACCGTGCACGGGAGGACGACGTAACCCCTTTGTCGCTCCATCGACGGCGGACTCCGGCCACCGCGGGCACGGCGGACCCGTGGATCGTCCGCCTCAGGTGCCCAGCTGCAACCGCAGCCACTCCTCGACCTCACCCACATGCGCCGCCGCCGCGGCCCTGGCCGCCTCCGGGTCGCGGGCGACGAGGGCCCGGTGGATGGCGGCGTGCTCCCGGCGCGTCCTTGCGAACGCCCCCTCCTCCTCGTACCCCCGCCACACCCGGGCCCGGAACGTCCGGGACGACAGGCCCTCCAGGATCGCGGCCATCGTGTCGTTGCCCGCCGCTCCCGCGATCACCCGGTGGAACGCGAGGTCGTGGGCGAGGATCTCCTCGGGGTCGTCCGTCGCGTTCATCGCCGTCAGGTGTTTCTCCACCTCGTCCAGCTGGTCGGCCGTGATCCGCGCGGCGGCCAGTGCCGTGGCCGTCGACTCCAGGACCCGCCGAACCTCCAGCAGTTCCACCAGCTGCGGGCCACGTGACAGGTCGGCGACCACGCCGAAGGTCTCCAGCAGGTCACCCGCCTCCAGCTGGGTGACGTAGATGCCGGAGCCGTGCCGGGCCTCCAGGACGCCCAGGACCGTCAGCGCGCGGATCGCCTCGCGCATCGAGCTGCGGGACATGCCCAGCTGCGCGGCGAGATCCCGTTCGGTCGGCAGCCGCTGGCCCGGCTCCAGGCGGCCCTCGCCGATCATCTCCTTGATCCGCTCGATGGCGCGCTGCGTCACCGTGCCCTTCTGCGGGGCCGCCGCGTCCACACCGCTCTCCTCCACACCGTTCCTCCTGTCGCCGGTGCGCCGCAGTCTAATCAGCGATGTGGTCCGACCACTACGGCTTGTTTCACGGAAAAACCGCGTCCGAAGGGTGTCGAAGGCGTCGAGTGGTCTGATAAGTATGCGGACATCTGCTCGAACACGCTCGATGAGGAGCTGCCAGATGCCCGGCAGAACACTGCGGAAGCGGAACAGGTCCCGGATCATCGGCGCGACGGCCGTGGCCGTCGGCGCCTCGCTCGCGCTCGCCGCGTGCGGCAGTACGAAGGACACCGGCAGCGGCAGCGCCGGAGGCGGTGGCACCGGCAAGGTCGGGGTGATCCTGCCCCTGCTGACCTCGCCGTTCTGGCAGTCGTACAACGACTACGTGCCCAAGATGGCGACGTCGGAAGGCGTCGAGGCGCTGAAGACGGTGAACTCCAACAGCGACCCGTCGCAGCAGATCACCGACATCAACAACGAGCTGAACCAGGGTGTGAAGGGGCTGGTCGTCGCCCCGCTGGACAGCGCGGCCATCGAAGCGGGGCTCGACCAGGCCGAACGCAAGGGCGTGCCGGTGGTCGCCGTGGACGTGGCGCCCGACAAGGGCAAGGTCGCCATGGTGGTGCGCGCCGACAACGTCGCCTACGGCACCAAGGCCTGCGAGTACCTCGGCCGGCACGTCACCAGCGGCAAGGTCGTGCAGATCATGGGCGACCTCGCCTCGGTCAACGGCCGGGACCGCTCGGAGGCGTTCCGCACCTGCGTGAAGACGAAGTACCCGAAGCTCAAGGTGCTGGAGATCCCCGCCAAGTGGGAGTCCGACACCGCCGCGTCCAAGCTGGACACGCTCCTGAACGCCAACCCCGACATCAAGGGCATCTACCTGCAGGCCGGCGGAGTCTACCTCGCGCCGACCCTGCAGACCCTGAAGTCCAAGGGCATGCTCAAGACGGCCGGGCAGAGCGGGCACATAGCGATCGTCTCCAACGACGGCATCCCGCAGGAGTTCGACGCCATCCGCAAGGGCGAGATCGACGCGACCGTCTCCCAGCCCGCCGACGCCTACGCCAAGTACGGCATGTACTACATCAAGGCGGCGATGGAGGGGAAGACGTTCAAGCCCGGCCCGACCGACCACGACTCCACGATCGTCAAGCTGCCCAGCGGCATCCTGGAGGACCAGCTGCCCGCGCCGCTGGTCACCAAGGACAACGTGGACGACCCGAAGCTGTGGGGCAACACGGTCAAATGAGCACGCCACTTGTTGAGGCCCGGGACATCGTCAAGCGGTACGGCCCCACCGTCGCCCTCGCCGACGGCCGGCTCACCGTACTGCCCGGCGAGTCCCACGCCCTCGTCGGACGCAACGGCGCCGGCAAGTCCACCCTGGTCGGCGTCCTCACCGGCCTTCAGGCCCCGGACGAGGGCACGGTCCGTTTCGACGGCGAACCCGCGCCTCCGCTCACCGACCGGGACGCCTGGCGGAGCAAGGTCGCCTGTGTCTACCAGAAGCCCACGGTCGTACCGGAGCTGACGGTCGCCGAGAACCTGTTCATCAACCGGCAGCCGCTGCACCGGGGCCTCATCAGCTGGCGGCGGCTGCGGAGCGAGGCGGCCGCGCTGCTCGACACCTGGGACGTCCGCGTCGACCCCGAGGCGCGCACCGCCGACCTCAAGGTCGAGGACCGCCAGATGGTGGAGATCGCCCGGGCACTGAGCTTCGGCGCCCGGTTCATCGTGCTCGACGAGCCCACCGCCCAGCTCGACAACCGGGAGATCGAGCGGCTGTTCAGCCGGATGCGGTCGCTCCAGGACTCCGGTGTGACCTTCCTGTTCATCTCGCACCATCTCCAGGAGGTCTACGAGGTCTGCCAGACCGTCACCGTGCTCCGCGACGCCCGCTGGATCACCACCGCGCCCGTCGCCGAACTCCCGCGCCGGGCCCTGGTGGAGGCGATGGCGGGGGAGTCGATCGCCGAACTGGAGCACAGCCGCGACGCGGTGGCCGACGGGTCCCCCGTCGTGCTGGACGCGCGGGGGCTGACCTCACCGTCGTACCACGACATCGACCTCACCGTGCGCCGGGGCGAGGTCGTCGGGATCGCCGGATCCAGCGGCAGCGGCAAGATCGAGCTGGCGGAGACCTTCGCCGGGCTGTACACGCCGACCGGGGGAGCCGCACGACTTGACGGCGAGCGGCTCCCGTTCGGCGATGTGCAGGCCGCCCTCAAGGCCGGTGTGGGCTGTGTGCCGCGCGACCGGCACGGCCAGGGGCTGGTCTTCGGGATGAGCATCGGCGACAACGCCACGATGAGCGTCCTGGACCGGCTCGGCCGCTTCGGGTTCGTCGCGGGCGAGCGCAAGCGGCGCTTCGCCGACGAGCTGATCGAGCGCCTCGACATCCACGCCGAGGGCCCCGAGCAGTCCGTCTCCGACCTGTCCGGCGGCAACGCGCAGAAGGTCGTCATGGCCCGCGCCCTCGCCTCCGACCCCCGTCTGCTCGTGCTCATCAACCCCACCGCGGGCGTCGACGTGAAGTCCAAGGAGTCACTGCTCGCCCGCATGGACAACGCCCGCGAGGACGGCACCGCCGTACTGGTCGTCTCCGACGAACTCGACGACCTGCGCCGCTGTGACCGCGTCCTCGTCCTCTTCCACGGCCGCGTCGTCGCCGAACACCCGGCCGGCTGGCGTGACCACGAGCTGATCGCCTCCATAGAAGGAGTGGACTCGATGCCCGCAGGAGCCGGCTCCCCGGCCGAAGGAGTGGACCATGGCTGACACGAAGGCCCCGTCGGCCTCGACCGCCGGCCCCCTGCGCGTCCCCGACGCCCGCGCCGCCAAGACCGTGCTGCTCCGCAGGGTCCGTGAACTCGCGCTCGTCCCGGCGCTGTTGGTGCTCCTGATCCTCGGCGCGATCGTCAACGACTCGTTCCTCACCGAACGCAACCTGATCTCCATCCTGGGCGCCTCGGCGGCCCTGGCCATGGTGGTCCTCGCCGAGTCGCTGATCCTGATCACCGGCAAGATCGACCTGTCCCTGGAGTCGGTGGTCGGCATCGCGCCCGCTATCGGCGCCCTGCTGGTGCTGCCGAGCGCGGAGTCCGGCTGGGGCACCGGATGGCCGGCCGGGCTCGCGCTGCTCGCGGTCCTCGTCGTGGGCGGGGTGATCGGCGCCTTCAACGGCGTCCTGGTGGTGAAGTTCAAGCTCAACGCCTTCATCGTCACCCTCGCCATGCTGATCGTCCTGCGCGGGCTGCTCGTCGGCGCCACCAAGGGCAAGACGCTGTTCGGGATGCCCGACGCGTTCTTCTCCCTGGCCACCTCCACCTTCCTGCGGGTCCCGCTGTCGGTGTGGCTGGCGGCCGTCGCCTTCGGCGTGGCCGGGCTGATCCTCAAGTACCACCGGGTCGGCCGCGCCCTGTACGCCATCGGCGGCAACGCGGAGGCGGCCCGAGCGGCCGGTATCCGCGTCGACCGGGTGGTGCTGGGCGTCTCCGTCGTCGCGGGTGTCCTCGCCTCCGTCGGCGGGATCATGCAGACCGGTTACGTCGGCGCGATCAGCGCCAACCAGGGCAACAACATGATCTTCACGGTGATGGCGGCCGCGGTCATCGGCGGCATCAGCCTGGACGGCGGCAAGGGCACCATGTTCGGCGCCCTGACCGGCGTGCTCCTGCTGGGTGTCGTACAGAACCTGCTCACCCTGGCGCAGGTCCCCTCGTTCTGGATCCAGGCGATCTACGGCGGCATCATCCTCGTCGCTCTCATGATCGCCCGTGTCACCACGGGACGGGCGCAGGACTGAGCGGCCCGCGTCCCGAACTCCCCCCGAAGGAAAGGCAATCCGTGATCCCGAGCCCCGGCCCCTCCAGTCGCGTCACCGCGCTCGACACCTACGACATCCGCTTCCCCACCTCGCGCGAGCTCGACGGCTCCGACGCGATGAACCCGGACCCCGACTACTCGGCGGCCTATGTCGTGCTGCGCACCGACGCGGCCGACGGGCACGAGGGACACGGGTTCACGTTCACCATCGGGCGGGGCAACGACGTCCAGGTCGCCGCGATCGACGCGCTGCGGAACCATGTGCTCGGCCGCCCCGTCGACGAGATCTGCGACGACCCCGCGACCCTCTTCCGCGACCTGATCGGCGACAGCCAGCTGCGCTGGCTCGGCCCCGAGAAGGGGGTGATGCACATGGCGATCGGCGCGGTGATCAACGCGGTGTGGGACCTGGCGGCCCGCCGGGCCGGGAAGCCGCTGTGGCAACTGCTCGCCGACGCCGAACCCGAGTGGATCGTCCGGCAGATCGACTTCCGCTACCTCACCGACGCCCTCACCCCCGAGGAGGCCCTCGGTATCCTCCGGCGCGGCCGCGCCGGCGCCGACGAGCGCCGGGCGCGGCTTCTCGAGCGCGGCTTCCCCGCCTACACCACCTCCGCCGGCTGGCTCGGCTACGACGACGAGAAGCTCACCCGGCTCGCCGCCCAGGCGGTCGCCGACGGCTTCCGGCAGATCAAGCTGAAGGTCGGCGCCGACCTGGAGGACGACATCCGGCGCTGCCGGGTGGCCCGCGGGGTGGTCGGCCCGGACATCCGGATGGCCGTCGACGCCAACCAGCGGTGGAACGTCGACGAGGCGATCCGGTGGACCAAGGCGCTCGCCGAGTTCGACCCGTACTGGATCGAGGAGCCCACCAGCCCCGACGACATCCTCGGCCATGCCGCGGTCCGCCGCGCGGTCACCCCGGTGAAGGTCGCCACCGGCGAACACGTGCAGAACCGGATCGTCTTCAAGCAACTGCTCCAGGCCGGCGCCATCGACATCGTCCAGATCGACGCGGCCCGGGTCGCCGGGGTCAACGAGAACCTCGCCATCCTGCTGCTCGCCGCCAAGTTCGGCGTGCCCGTCTGCCCGCACGCGGGCGGCGTCGGACTGTGCGAACTCGTCCAGCACCTCTCCATGTTCGACTACCTCGCCGTGGCCGGCACCTCCGACGACCGGGTCATCGAATACGTCGATCACCTGCACGAGCACTTCCGTGATCCGGTGGTGATCAGGCAGGGTCACTACGCGGCGCCCACCGCGCCGGGCTACTCGGCCGCCATGCGACCGGAGTCCATCGCCCAGTACACGTTCCCCGGCGGCACCTTCTGGGCCGCCGACCCCGACACCCAGAAGGGACAGGCGGCATGACCGACTTCGAGGGCCTGAAGGCCCTGGTCACCGGCGGCGCATCCGGGATCGGACGGGCCACCGCCGAACTCCTCGCCGAGCGCGGCGCCCAGGTCGCCGTCCTCGACCTCGACCCGTCCGCCGTCGAGAAGCCACTGCTCGGCTTCCAGGGCGACGTCACGGACGACGCCTCCGTCCGGGCGGCCGTGGCGAGCGCGGCCGAGACCCTCGGCGGCCTCGACGTGCTGGTCAACAACGCGGGTGCCGGGGCCCAGGGCACCATCGAGGACAACGGTGACGACGAATGGCACCGCGTCTTCGACGTCAACGTCCTCGGCATGGTCCGCGCCGCCCGCGCCGCACTCCCGTATCTGCGCCGCTCGGACCGTGCGGCGATCGTCAACACCTGCTCCATCGCCGCCACCGCCGGTCTGCCCCAACGCGCGCTCTACAGCGCCACCAAGGGCGCCGTGTACTCCCTCACCCTCGCCATGGCCGCCGACCATCTCCGCGAGGGCGTCCGGGTCAACTGCGTCAACCCCGGTACGGCGGACACCCCGTGGATCGGCCGCCTCCTCGACAAGGCGCCCGATCCGGCCGCCGAACGCGCCGCCCTGGAGGCCCGCCAGCCCTCCGGCCGACTGGTCTCCGCCGCCGAGGTGGCCGGCGCCATCGCCTACTTGGCGAGCCCCCTGTCCGGCGCCACCACCGGTACCTCGCTTGCCGTCGACGGCGGCATGCAGGGCCTGCGGCTGCGCCCGGCGGGCCAGTGAGCACCCTCGGCCGCAGCGGCGTCCAGGTCAGCCCGCTGGGCCTCGGCGCCGCCGTCATCGGCAACCTCTACACCGAGGTCCCCGACCGACAGGCCCACGACACGGTCGACGCCGCCTGGCAGCAGGGCGTCCGCTACTTCGACACCGCCCCGCACTACGGCCTCGGCCTGTCCGAACGGCGGCTCGGTGAGGCGCTGCGCGGGTACGACCGGAACGCCTACACCCTCTCCACCAAGGTCGGCCGCCGGCTGGAGCCGGGCCCCGGGGACGGCGACGACCTCGCCAACGGCTTCGCCGTACCCGACACCCACCGCCGGGTCTGGGACTTCACCGCCGACGGTGTCCGCCGCACCCTGGAGGCGAGCCTGGAGCGGCTCGGTCTGGACCGGATCGACGTCGTCTATCTCCACGACCCCGACGACCACGCCGAACAGGCCTTCCGGGAGGGCTACCCGGCTCTGGAGAAGTTGCGCTCCGAGGGTGTCGTCGGTGCCATCGGCGCCGGAATGAACCAGACGGCCATGCTCACGCGGTTCGTCCGCGACACCGACGTCGACGTGGTGCTGTGCGCCGGTCGCTACACCCTCCTGGACCAGAGCGCCCTGGCCGATCTGCTTCCGGCCGCCGAGGAACGCGGCGCGTCGGTGGTGATCGGCGGTGCCTTCAACTCCGGTCTGCTGGCCGACCCGAAGCCCGACGCCACCTACAACTACGCCAAGGCCCCCGAAAAGTTGCTGGCCCGGGCCCTGCGCCTGAAAGCCCTCGCCGAACAGCACGGCACCACGCTCCGCGCGGCCGCCCTCGCCTTCTGCGCCGCCCACCCGGCCGTGGCGAGCGTGCTGGTCGGCGCCCGCTCGGCGGCCGAGATCACGGACGGGGCACGGCAGTTCGCCACTCCGGTGCCCGCTGCCTTCTGGCAGGAACTGCGTGCCGGCGGACTCCTGACCGCCGGCACCCCGCTCCCCACCAAGGAGCCGTCATGAGGGTCGCCCTGCACACCAAGGTCCGCCCGAACCGCGTCGCCGAGTACGAGGCCGCCCACCGCGAGGTCCCCGCCGAGCTCACCGACGCCATCCGCGCGGCCGGCGCCACCTCCTGGACCATCTGGCGCAGCGGCACCGACCTCTTCCACGTGCTGGAGTGCGCGGACTACGGTGTGCTCCTCGCCGAGCTGGAGAACCTGCCGGTCAACATCGCCTGGCAGGCCCGGATGACCGAGTTGCTCGACGTCGTCCACGACTACTCCGAGGCAGGCTCGGACGCCGGTCTGCCCGTCGTATGGGAGCTGCCATGACCGTCGACGCCCACCACCACGTCTGGGACCTGTCGGTGCGGGACCAGGACTGGATTCCCGAAGGCAGCGCGCTCAGAAGGGACTTCACCGTCGATGACCTCGGTCTCGAGGCACGGGCGGCCGGCGTCACCCGCACCGTCCTGGTCCAGACGGTCACCGTCCCGCAGGAGACCCCCGAGTTCCTGGCACTCGCCGGCACCCACGACCTGGTCGCGGGGGTCGTCGGCTGGACCGACCTGACCGACCCGGCGATCGCCGACGAACTGGCGCGCCTGCGCGAACTCCCCGGCGGTGCCTACCTGAAGGGCATCCGTCACCAGGTGCAGGACGAGCCGGACCCGCAGTGGCTGCTGCGCCCGGACGTCCGGCGGGGCCTGGCCGCGGTCGCCGGCGCGGGCCTCGTCTACGACCTGGTCGTACAGGCCCACCAGCTGCCGGCCGCGGTCAAGGCGGCCGAGTCCCTTCCTCAACTCACCTTCGTACTGGACCACTTGGGCAAGCCGCCGATCGCCTCCGGCGCCCTCGACCCGTGGGCCGGCGCGGTACGTGCCCTGGCCGCGCTGCCCAACACCGTCTGCAAACTCTCCGGCATGGTCACGGAGGCCGATCCCGCCGCGTGGACGGTCGAGGACCTCCGCCCGTACGCGGAGACCGTCCTGGACGCCTTCGGCCCGGACCGCCTGATGTTCGGCTCGGACTGGCCGGTGTGTCTCCTGGCCGGTACCTACGCCGACGTCCTCGACGTGGCGGAGCGGCTGATCGGGCCCGAAGAACGCACCCGGGTCTTCGAGACCACCGCCACCCGCGTCTACGGCCTCTGAGCCGCCTTCGTCAGCCGCGTGGGCGGCATGAACTCCCTTACGTACGTGCGTTTCCAGCACGCGCCCGTCTCGCGCAGCTCCCGCCAGCCGGTGTAGCGGTAGCGGAAGAGGCGGGCGCGGACGAAGCGCGGGGGCCGGTCGGGCGGGAAGGGGGAGCGGCGCAGCAGCCGCAGCGTGTCGCGGTCGTTCTCCAGGAGGCGCTCCATCAGGCCGCCGAACCACTCGCCGGCGTAGGCGGGGGAGAGGGCGGCGAACCACATCAGCCAGTCCAGGCGGAGGTGGTAGGGCGCGAACTGGCGGGGCCAGTGCCGTGGATCGCCGGGCTTGCCCTTGAACTCGTACTCCCGCCACTCCGCGTCCTCGCGCGGCGCCTCGGCCAGCGTGCCCTCGACCACCACCTCGTACCGCACCCGGCTGACGCTGCCGAACGCGCCGTAGGTGTTGACCAGATGGAGCGGGTCGAAGGAGCGGTTCATCACCTGCCGGCGGGAGACCATGTTCACCACCGGGCGGTAGCTCAGGAAGAGCAGCAGCGCCGCCACGGAGAGGACGACGATCTCGTACCAGAGCGGGGCGCCGGGTGCGGAGGCGCGGCCGGCCGGCAGCCGCAGCGCCGACAGGGCCAGCACGATGGTGATCCAGTTCAGCCAGGAGAAGTTGCCGGAGAGCACCAGCCACAGCTGGGTCAGGATCATCAGCGAAGCGGCTGCCGTCGCGATCGGCTGCGGAGCGAACAGCAGGACGGGGACCACGAGCTGGGTGAGATGGTTCGCGGCCACCTCCGCCCGGTGCACCGGCCCCGGGAGGTGGTGGAAGAACCAGCTCAGCGGCCCCGGCATCGGCTGGGTCTCGTGGTGGTAGTGCAGGCAGGTCAGCTTGCGCCAGCAGGCGTCCCCGCGCATCTTGATCAGACCCGCCCCGAACTCCACCCGGAACAGGATCCAGCGCAGCAGGAACAGGACGAGGACCGGCGGGGCCACCTCGTCGTTGCCGAGGAAGGCGGCGAGGAAACCGGTCTCCAGGAGCAGCGACTCCCAGCCGAACGCGTACCAGGTCTGGCCGACGTTGACGATCGAGAGATACAGGGCCCAGGGGATCAGCCACAGCGCCGTCGTGGCCCACAGCGGGAGCCGGGAGTCCAGCCCGGCCAGCAGTGCCGCCGACACCACGCACCCCGCCCACGCGCAGGCCGCGAAGAAACGGTCCGAGTAGTGCAGGTGGAAGAGGCTCGGCGCCCGCCGGAAGGGGACCCGGCCGACGAATCTCGGAATCGGCAGCATCCCGCGCTCGCCCAGCAGGGCCCGGAACTGGAGCGCGGCCGCCAGGAACGCGATGAGGTACACGCCGGCCAGCGCCCGCTGGAAGACCAGCCGGCTCAGCCAGTACCCGGGTGCGGTGAACCAGTCCACGGCCGTGCGCCCCTGTCTCTCTCGGGTCTGCGGCCCCGCTGTGGGGAAAGGGCCTGTCACCCTGTGTACCGCGCACCCCCGGTCGCATAACCCGGGCGGGTTAATTGGACAAAAGTGGAGGAATTGCCCGGATCCGGATCCCCTGGCAAGGTGGCCCCATGGCTGATCGGGGAGCGAGCGCTCCGTCTCTCCCGGACGACTGGCCCGCCCACCCGGACCACCCGATCCTGGCGCTCAACCGCTTGGGCACCTTCGACTGGGACCTGGACGCCGGTCTGTTCCACATGGACGCCCAGGCGTACGAGGTGTTCGACCTGACCCCCGAGGAGTACGACGGGCGCCCCGAGAGTCTCTCCGTCCGGGTACCCCTGACGGAGGGGAGCCGGCTGGACGCGGTGGTGTCCCAGGCCATCAAGGACGGCAGCGAGAACTACGGAGCGTACTTCCGCATCCGCCGCCGCGACGGCACCCCGCGCTGGACCCACACCCAGGGCTACATCCGGCGGGACGAGACGGGCCGCCCGCGCCGCGTCGTCGGCGTGGTCCGGGACGCCACCCAGGAGCTGGAGGACAGCGAGGCGCGCAGTCTGCGGGCCGCCCAGCACCACGCGCTGCGCCGGCAGACCGGCGTCGTCCAGGTGGTCACCGCGGCGCTCGCGCACGCCCGGAGCGTGCAGGACGTCATCGACGCCCTCAAGGACACCCAGGGCATCCCCAACCTGGGCGCCACCAGCCTGGTGATGGGGCTCGTCGAGGCCGGCCGGATCCGCCTGGTCGCGGAGGGGCCCGTGGGCAGCTTCGTGCCCGGCACCCGGATCACCCGGATAGACGAGCCCTACCCGATGGGCGAGGTGGTGCGGACCCTGAGCCCGCGGTTCATCGAGTCACCGGAGGAGTTCGCCGAGGGCTACCCGATCCTGTGGCCGCACATCACCGAGCTCCACATCACCTCGGCGGCCTATCTCCCGCTCATCGCCCAGGCCCGCCCGATCGGCGCCATGGGCCTGCTCTACAACGACCGGCTCGGCTTCTCCACCGAGGAACGCGCCGTCCTGGTCGCCCTCGGCAGCAGCATCGCGCAGAGCCTGCAGCGGGCCATGCTCTACGAGCAGGAGAAGGACCTCGCCCAGGGGCTCCAGCAGGCGATGCTGCCGCGCACCATCCCCAGCGTGCGCGGCGCCGACATCGCCGTCCGCTACCGCTCCGCGTCCGCCGGGGGCGCCCTGGGCCGGGACATCGGCGGCGACTGGTACGACCTGATCCCGCTGCCCGGCGGCCGGGTCGGGGCGGTCATCGGGGACGTCCAGGGACACGACACGCACGCGGCGGCCGTCATGGGCCAGCTGCGGATCGTGCTGCGCGCCTACGCCGCCGAGGGCCACGCCCCGGCCACCGTGATGGCCCGGGCCTCCGTCTTCCTGGACGAACTCGACACCGACCGCTTCGCCACCTGCCTGTACGCCGAGGCCGACCTGACCACGGGCGTCGTCCAGGTGGTCCGCGCCGGTCACATCGACCCGTTGGTCCGGGGGGCCGACGGAAGCTGCCGGCGGGTCCCCGTGGAGGGCGGGCTCCCGCTCGGCCTGTCCGCCGAGTTCAAGAGCCTCGAGTACCCGGTGTCCACCCTGGAGCTCGACTCCGGCGAGACACTGCTGCTGTGCACCGACGGGCTGGTCGAGCAGCCGGGCACCGACCTCGGCGACGGGATGCGGTCCCTGATCCGGCAGGTCGCCGAGGGGCCGGAGGACGTGCGCAGGCTCGCCGACCGGCTGATCGAGGTCGCCGAGGACCGGGGCGGCGGCGACGACGTGGCCCTGCTGCTGCTGCGCCGCAGCGGCCCGGACACCGCACAGGCCGTCGGCCGGCTCCAGCAGCACGTGGCCTCCGGCGACCCGGAGGCGCTCACCCTGGCCCGGCACATGATCCGTGCGGCCGTCCGGGCCTGGGGCGCCGGGGACCGCGCCGACGAGATCGAGCTGGTCGCCGACGAGCTGATCACCAACGCGCTGATGCACACCGAGGGCTCCGCGATCGTCACCCTCAGGGTGCTGTGCGGCGGCGGCCGCCGGCTCCGCGTCGAGGTCGAGGACTCCTCCAGCGCCCTGCCGCGGCGGCGCGAGGCGGGTGCGGACGGCGTGTCCGGGCGGGGCCTGCTGCTGGTCGACGAGATCACCGGCGTGTGGGGCGTGGAGGCTCGCGGCGGCGGCAAGGCGGTCTGGTGCGAGTTCCGGATGCCGGAGCCCGCCTGACCGCGGGGGCCGCGGGTGGCACCCTGGACGCATGCCCGAACTGCCCGAGGTCGAAGCGCTCAAGGAGTTCCTGACCGAGCACCTGGTCGGTCACGAGGTCGTGCGCGTCCTGCCGGTCGCCATCAGCGTCCTGAAGACGTACGACCCTCCGCTCGGCGCCTTCGAGGGCAGCGAGGTCGTCGCCGTGCACCGGCACGGCAAGTTCCTGGACATCGAGGGCGACGGCGGCCTGCGCTTCATCACCCACCTGGCCCGCGCCGGCTGGCTGCACTGGAAGGACCGGCTCCCGGACGGACCGCCCCGCCCGGGAAAGGGCCCGCTCGCCCTGCGGGCGGCCCTGGAGACGGGCGCGGGCTTCGACCTCACCGAGGCCGGCACCCAGAAGAAGCTCGCCGTGTACATCGTCCGGGACCCGGCAGAGGTGCCCGGGATCGCGCGGCTCGGTCCCGACCCCCTCGCCGCCGGCTTCGACGAGGCCCGGCTCGCGGCCCTGCTGGGCGGCGAGCGACGGCAGCTCAAGGGCGCGCTGCGCGACCAGAGCCTGATCGCCGGGGTGGGCAACGCCTACAGCGACGAGATCCTGCACGCGGCGAAGATGTCCCCGTTCAAGCTCGCGGCGTCCCTGACGCCCGAGGAGGTCCACCGGCTGTACGAGGCGCTGCGCACCACCCTCACCGAGGCGGTGGAGCGCTCCCACGGCCTGGCGGCGGGCCGGCTCAAGTCGGAGAAGAGGAGCGGGCTGCGCGTCCACGGCCGGACCGGCGAGCCCTGCCCGGTCTGCGGCGACACCATCCGCGAGGTCTCCTTCAGCGACTCCTCGCTGCAGTACTGCCCGACCTGCCAGACGGGCGGCAAGCCGCTCGCGGACCGCCGGATGTCCCGGCTGCTCAAGTGACCGGCGTTCACTTCGGGTCCAGGGTCACCAGGCGCTGCCCGTCGGCGTTGCGCACCTCGTAGCGGTCGATCTCCCCGGGGTGCATCGAGGAGCCGCCCGCCATGGTGGACACCCGGTCGTCCCGGTCCCGTTCGGCCCAGGTGGTCACGATCTGCTCGGAGCCGTCCCGGCCGACCGCGACCAGCCGGCAGGAGCGCGGCCCGTCGGCGTCCTTCACCTGGAGCTCGATCGTGCTGCCGGAATCCGTGTCCTGCGACCTCACCTGCGCCCACACGCCCGACTGCGCGTCGGTGGCCGCGGTGACCCGGACGGCCGGCGGGGCGTCGTGGCCGGCGTACGCCACGATGCCGGGGCCGACGACCGCGAACACCACCGAGGCGGCGAGGCCGTAGAGCAGCCGGCGGCGCTTGACCCGGTGCCGGCCGGCGACCTCGGCGAGCAGCCGGTCCAGCAGCCGGGGACCCGGCTGGGCCATGGGATGGACGAAGCGCGGCGTGGCCCGGCGGTACAGCATCAACTGCCGTGCCGCGGGGCCGAACTCGGTCACGTGTGCCGTGCAGCTGGGGCACTCCATGAGATGGTCCTCGAAGCGGAAGGCCTCCGCCTCGTCCAGCACGCCGAGCGCGTACGCGCCGACGTCGCGATGCCTTTCCAGGGACCTCATGCCGAATCCTCGTGCCGTGAGTGCGGGTGGGGGTTACTCATTGCTCCTTGCCCCCACCCGTACGCAGTCGGCAGCCGTTTCACTCAAGGCACGTACAGAATCGTAATCAACGGATTCGGAGCGGCCGGGCCCGCGGATTGGTGCCGATTCAAAAAAGATGGATGGCGAGATGTCCGAGGGGCAGACCGAGCCGCCAGGCGGGGGTCCACACCTTCGGTCCGTCGTCCTCGCCGAACACCGAGCCGCCGCCGGGCACCGCGTCCAGGTCGGGCGCGAGCAGCTCGGTCTCCTCCAGCCAGCGCCAGGCCTCCGTGGCCAGGTCCAGGTCGGGTGACGGCGCGCCCGACTCGATCGCCTCGGTGGCCAACCGCGCCATGCGGTCCCCCACCCAGTGCTGCCACGGCTGGTCGTACGCCGTCAGCGAAAGCCAGTTCTCCAACTGGGACACGACCCGGATGCCCGACAGTTCGCCGTCCGTGTCGGAGAGGTAGATCGTCAACGCCAGCGCGTCCCGGCCGGCCCGGAACTCGAAGGACGTCGGTGGCATGAGATCGCCGGTGCGCAGCAGCTCGTCGGCGATGTACTCGGCGTACAACCAGGCCATCGGGACCGCCAGTTCCCCGCTACCGGCCCCGCCCGTGCTCTCTTGACCTCTGTGCAGCATCCCGTCCTGCCTTCCTCCGGTGCGCGCGCGTGGCCCCGACCCCGGGTCCGTCCCTCTCCCGGTGCGGAACACGGATGAAGACAGCTGATTGCTCAAACATGGTCCTCAGCAAGGCGCTTTACCGAGGTTTGACCTGGCTTACGGTTTCATCGCAGGTCGGGTGCATAACCGGGCAGAACCCGGCGCAGGGCGCGCAGCGCGTAGTACGCCCGCGATTTCACGGTACCGGGTGGAATGCCGAGGGTCTCGGCGGCCTCCGCCACACTCGCCCCCTGGAAATACACCAGCACCAGGACTTCACGGTGTTCCGGGGTGAGAGTCTTCACAGCCTCCCGCACGTCCAGCGCCGCGGCCGCGCGTTCGGCGTGGTCGCCGATGGCCCGGGTGTTCTCCAGGACGGCGTCGTGCACCTCGGGCGGCCGCGCCTGCCGGGCCCGGCGCGCGTCGATGGCGAGGCGCCGGCCGACCGTCAGCAGCCAGGGCAGGACGGAGTCGAAGTCGTCGGCGCGCAGCGCCTCGGGATGCTGCCAGGCGCGTACGAGGGTCTCCTGCACGAGGTCCTCGGCCCGTTGCCGGTCGCCGTCGCTGAGCCGCAGCAGCAGCGCGAAGAGCGGGCGCCCGTGCTCGCGCTGGAGTGCGGCGAGCTCGTGCTCGGCGGTCGTCGTCCCGTCGGGAAGGGTGGTTCCGGCCGTCATGGCCGTATGGCATCGCAGGGCCGGGCCCAGGGACAGGGCGAGCGCCGGGATCTGCGGCGGACGGTCGATCGGGTCGGCGAACGGTGCGACGAACGGTCCGTCACCCCCATTACCCCACCCGGATGGGTCAATCGGGACGCCTGAGTTGTTTGCGACCCCGCTTCAGTTCGTACCCATTGATCTGTAAATCGGACAAGGCTTGCGACTCTGGGGTGCTCCTGATGATCAATCGCAGACGCCAGGTGGTCCTGGCCCTGACCGCCCTCCTCGCCACCGCAGCCGCCTGCCAGAACCACGTACGGCAGGAGAACGCCGCCCCGACCGGCCGGCCGGCACCCACCGTGCCCGCTCCCGGCGGCGGCTTCACCCTCGTCGCCTCGGGTGACGTCATGCCGCAGAAGTCCGCGCTGGACCACGCGAACCTCGACGCGGGGGGCAACGGCCACGACTTCCGCCCGATGCTGGCGGGCGTCGAACCCGTAGTCTCCCACGCCGATCTGGCGCTCTGTCACCTGGCGACCGTGACCGACGCGGAGGGCGCGGAGTCCGGCTCCGCCGCCGTCACCTCCCCGCCGCAGCTCGCCGAGGGCCTCGCGGCCGTCGGGTACGACAGCTGTTCCACCGCCTCCGACCGCGCCCTCGACGGCGGCGTCGACGGGATCCAGCGCACCCTCACCGACCTGGACCGCACGGGCCTGCGGCACACCGGGACCGCCCGCACCCAGGCCGAGGCGGACGGCGTCACGCTGCTCAACGCGGGGCGGACCAAGGTCGCCCACCTCTCCTACACCTTCGACGTCAACGGCAACGTCCTGCCGCCCGGGCAGCCCTGGGCGGTCAACCTCCTCGACGAGAACCGCATCCTCGCCGACGCCCGCGCCGCCCGGCGGGCCGGCGCCGACGTGGTCGTCCTCTCCGTGCACTGGGGCACCGACGGCCAGGACGCCCCCGACCAGCAGCAGCTCACCCTCGCCAAGCGGCTCACCGCGGCCGGCACCGGCGGCCGCCCCGACATCGACCTGATCCTCGGCACCCATGCCCACATCCCGCAGGCGTACGAGAAGGTCAACGGCACCTGGGTGGTCTACAGCCTCGGCGACCAGATCGCCGGCGAGCTGAACAACCGCCAGGGCCGCCAGGACCCGCGCGGCAACCAGTCCACCCTCGCCCGCTTCACCTTCACCCCGCCCAGCCGTCCAGGCGGCCGCTGGGAGGTGGCCAGGGCCGAGTTCATCCCGCAGCTGTACGACGTCGACTCCGGCCGGGTCGTCGACCTGAACGCGGCCATCGGCCAGGGCGCCGACTACACGGCCGTACGCGACGGCATCCGGGACGTGGTGCTCGGCCGCGGTGCCGCCAAGGACGGGCTGGTGATGGGGGAGTAGCGGCACTCACGGCGCGTCGGGCACCCGCTGCACCTGGGGTGCTCACTCCACGTCGACGTGGTCGAACGTCCGCAGCAGCTGCTTCAGCACCCGTACGCACGCCGTGATCTCGGCACCGGTCAGACCGCCGCCGATCTGCCGGTTCACCGCGTGCTCGCGGGCGAGGATCGCGGTGATCACGGTCCGGCCCGCGTCCGTGAGCCGGATCAGGGAGGAGCGCTGGTGCGCCGGGTTGGGGATGACCTCGGCCCAGTCGCGCGCCACCGCGTCGTTCACCGTGCGCTGCACGAACTGCCGGCTCAGCGCCATGATCCGGCCCATCTGGGGCACCGTCATCGGCCCGAACCGGAGCAGCAGGTCCAGTACGGAGCGCACGCCGACGGAGGCCCCCTCGATCTGCTCGCCCAGCTCGATCTTGCGGAAGGCGCGCCGGTAGAGCGGGCCGATGAGGTCGTACACCTCGGTGATGCGCTCGCCCAGCTCGTCGGGGGCGAGGGGCTTGTCGATGTCGTTCACCCGGCCATCATGCACCGGGCCGCGGTGACACCCGAGGTGTCAAAGTCATCATGACAACCCAGTTGTCAAAACTCTCCGAAGATGACACCTTGGTTGTCATGAATGGTGCTGCGGACCTCCGCTTCTTCCCGTCCTCGGACGGCGACCTCGCCTACCTCGACACCGGATCCGGCGACCCGGTGGTCCTGCTCCACTCCGGGTTCACCGACCACCGCTTCTGGGCGGAGCAGATCCCGGTTCTCGCCGCCGGGTACCGGGTGATCGCCCCCGACGTCCGCGGCCACGGGTCCTCCGCCAACGCGACCGAACCGTTCCGGTGGGCCGACGACCTCGCCGGGCTGCTGCGCCATCTCGACGCCGGGCCCGCGGTCCTCGTCGGCGTCTCGATGGGCGGGGTGATCGCCACCGACACCGTGCTGGAACACCCCGAACTGGTCCGCGCGGTGGTCACCTGCGGGGCCGCCACCGGCGACTTCCGGTACACGGACCCCTGGCACACGGAACTCCAGGCCGAGTACGCCCGCACCCTGGGCTCCGGTGACGTCGAGGGCTGGCTCGACGCCTTCGTGCGGGGCGTACGGGGCGAACACCGTGACCTCGGTGCCCTCGACCCGGAGATCCCGCGCCGGCTCCGCGAGATGGCCGCACACACCCTCGCCAAGCACACGCCCGGCGAGACGGACCGGCATGTGCGGGTGACCGAGTCCTGGCCCCGGGTCGGGAAGATCGACGTTCCGGTCCTCACGGTCAACGGCGGCCTGGAACCGGCCGATCTGCTCGCCGCCGCCGAACGCCTCGCCCGCGAGGTCCCCGACGGCCGCGCCGAGGTCGTCGAGGGCGCGGACCACTACCCGAACCTGGAGCGGCCCGAGGCCTTCAACGACCTCCTGCTCGGCTTCCTGCGTGGGCTCTAACGCCCGGCCAGCCGCGACCTCTTGTACGAGTAGCCGAAGTAGATCACGCACCCGATCACGAACCAGACCGCGAACCGGACCCAGGTCTCCCACGCCAGGAACGTGATCAGCCAGATCGAGAAGACGACACCCAGCGCCGGCACGAACGGCATCCAGGGGGTGCGGAAGCCGCGCGGCAGGTCCGGCTGCCGGTAGCGCAGCACGATCACCGCCACGCACACCACCACGAACGCCAGCAGGATGCCGATGTTGGTGAGTTCGGCCGCCTCGCCGATCGGCACGAACCCGGCGAGGAGGGCCGAGGCCGCGCCGACGATCCAGGTCACCCGGGTCGGCACGTGCCGCGCCGGGTGCGTCTTCGCGAACCAGGAGGGCAGCAGCCCGTCCCGGGACATCGAGAACCAGACCCGGGTCACGCCCAGCATGAAGGTGAACATCACGGTGAGGATGCCGATGATCGCGCCCACCGCGATCACGTCCGCCAGACCGCTCAGCCCCACCGACTTGAAGGCCGTCGAGAAGCCGCTCTCCGGGTCGATGTCCTTGTAGTCCTGCATGCCGGTGAGGACCAGACAGGCCGCCACGTACAGCACCATGGAGATCGCCAGTGAGTAGATGATCGCCTTCGGCATGTGCCGCTGCGCGTCCTTCGACTCCTCGGCCGCCGTCGACATCGCGTCGTATCCGAAGACCGCGAAGAAGACCGTGGCCGCCCCCGTGAATGTCCCGCCGACGCCGAACGGGAAGAAGGGGTGGTAGTTCCCCGAGTCGATGTGGAACATCCCGACACCGATCACCAGCAGCACCACCAGCACCTTGAGCACCACCACGACCGTCTCGAACCGGGCCGCGCTGCGGATGCCGAGGTTGAGCAGGTAGGCGATCAGCAGACAGAGCACCGCGGCGAACAGGTCGACCCGGTGACCGGCGCCGGTGCCGGGCGCGCCCAGCATCCACCGCGGCAGTTCCGCGCCCATCTCCTCGACCAGGAAGCCGAAGTACCCCGAGATGCCGATCGCGACCACCGCCACGATCGCCGTGTACTCCAGGAGCAGGTCCCAGCCGATGAACCAGCCCGCGAACTCACCGAGCACCGCGTAGCCGTACGTGTACGCCGAACCCGCCTTCGGGATCATCCCGGCGAACTCGGCGTACGACAGCGCCGCGCAGGCGCTCGCCAGGCCGGCGATGAGGAAGGAGACCAGCACGGCCGGACCGGCCGTCTCGTTGGCGACCGTGCCGGCGAGGGTGAAGATGCCGGCGCCGATGATGCCGCCCACCCCGATCGCGGTCAGCTGCCACAGCCCGAGCGATCTGTCGAGCCGGGCCCCCTCGCCGGCCTCGGACTCCTCGATGTGTTCGATGGGTTTGCGACGGAGAATCCCTTCACCCATACGGAGCCTGGCCATGTGCCTCACCTCTTCGCTGATCGCGAACGGCTGACGGCGGATCATGATGGCTCAGGGGCGTCACGGACGGAAGACGCCACGCACGCTCTCGGCCCAGCCGGGCACCCAGGTCCGGGTCGTGGGACGCGGCGGCCGGGCACCGGCGAGATGGGCGCGCAGCACGGCCAGCGCCGGGTGCGGGTTGGCGGCCGTCCAGAGCAGGGAGTGCGGGTAGACGGGGGTCGGGTCGAGCAGCGGGATGCGGCGCAGATCATGGCCTTCCGGCCAGACCAGCCGGGTCCGCTCGCTCACCAGCGTCGCCAGGGTGCCGGAACCGGCCACCGCGTCCTGCACCGCCCCGCTGAAGTTGGGGCCCGAGGAGTCGATGGTCAGGCCGAACTCGGCGGCGAGGGAAGCGTAGTAGGCGGCCCACTCGGTGCCGTCCACGATGCCCGGCATCCAGATCCGGTGCCCGGCCAGTTCCCCGGGCGAGACCGCGTCGCGGCCGGCCAGGACATGCCCCGGGCCGGTGAGCAGCTGGACCGGCTCGTCGTACACCCGGGCCGCCTCGACGCCCCGGGGCAGCGGCCGGCCGGGCATGGCGACGGCCCGGAAGGACGCGTCGGCCGCACCGGAGCGCAGGGCGGTGAGCGCCGAGTCCACGTCGAAGAGCGTGACCACCTCCAGGGCGATCTCCGGGTGCGCCTCGTGGAAGCCGCGCAGCAGCGCCGCCGGGGCCAGCCGCGCACCGACCACGTCGACCCGCAGGGGGCGTCGCCCGGACCGTACCGAGGCGGTCGCGCGCTCCTCGGCCAGCAGCAGCTCACGGGCGTGCGGCAGGAAGGTCCGGCCGTCCACGGTCAGGTCCGCACCCCGGGGGGTGCGGGTGAACAGCCGTACCCCCAGCTCCTTCTCCAGCGCCGCGATCCGCTTGGAGACGGCCTGCTGGGTGACCGCCAGCACGGCGGCGGCCTCCTGGAACTGTCCCGAGTCGGCGACGGCGACGAAGGTGCGTACGGCTCTGAGGTCCACGCCCGACACCGTACAACCGATGGTTGTGACGGACACCCGGCGGGTTGTTTGATTCGGCGGCCACCTGCACGTTTTCATGTCCCGGGTCAACGGGAGGTTGTGCATGGGGCGGCGGTTCGGGTGGCTGTGGGCCGCGTATTCGGTGAGCGTGTTCGGCACCTGGCTCGCGTTCGACGCGTTCCCGCTGATCGCGGTCCTGGTGCTGCACGCGAGCGCTGCCCAGGTCGGGCTGCTCGCGGCGACCGGGCCCGCGGTGGGCGCCGTGGTGGCGCTGCCGCTCGGCCCCTGGCTCGAGTTCCGTCGCAAGCGGCCCGTCATGGCCGGGATGGACCTCCTGCGGTGCGCCGCGCTGCTGAGCGTCCCCGCCGCCTACGCGCTCGGCGGGCTCGGCATCGCTCAGCTGACGGCCGTCTCCGTGGTGGTCGCCGCAGCGGACATCACCTTCAACGCGGCCTCCGGGGCCTTCCTGAAGTCGCTCGTGCCGCGCGACCGGCTGCTGACCGCGAACGCCCGCTTCGAGTCCACGATGTGGACCGCCACCGTCCTCGGGCCCCCGCTCGGCGGCGTCGCCATCGGTGTGCTCGGCCCGATCACGACGGTGGTCGCGAACGCGGTCAGCTTCCTGCTGTCGGCCCTGGGCATCCGCGCCGTCGGTGACGGCGAGCCGAGCCCCCGGCGCAAGGGGGCCGAACGCCTGCGGGCCGCCGATCTGCTCGACGGCTGGCGGCACATCCTCACCAGTGCGGAGCTGCGGCCCCTGTTCCTCAACGTGGCCCTGGTCAACGGACTGATCATGGCCACCGCGCCCCTGCTGGCCGTCCTGATGCTCGGCCCGCTCGGCTTCGCGCCCTGGGAGTACGGCCTCGCCTTCGCCGTGCCCTGTCTGGGCGGCCTCCTCGGCTCCCGCCTGGCCCGCCCGCTCGTCGCCCGCCACGGACAGCGCCGTGTGCTGCTCACCTCGGGCGTGCTGCGCGCCGTGTGGTCCCTCGGGCTGGCCTTCGTCCGGCCGGGGCTGCCCGGACTCCTGCTGATAATGGTCACCGAACTGGGACTCATCCTCTGCGCCGGAGTCTTCAACCCGGTGCTCGCCACCCACCGCCTGGACCACACCCCGGACGACCGGACCGCCCGCACCCTGTCCGCCTGGTCGGTCGGCACCAAGGCCTCCATCGCCACGCTCACCGCGCTGTGGGGAGTACTGGCGGGCCTCACCGGGACGCGCACCGCGATCGCCGCGGCCGGGGTCCTGCTGCTCGCGACCCCGGCACTGCTCCCGCGTGCCCCGGCCCGGGCTACGGCACCACCGTCACCGGCCACCGTCCCGCCTTCACCAGACGGATCGCCACCGAGCCGATGAACCGGTGGCCGGCCTGCTCGGAGGCGCCCACCACGACGGCGTCCGCCTTCAGTTCGTCGGCCGCCTTCACCAGCCCGGCATAGGGGTCGCCGCGGAAGGTGTGGAACTCCCAGCGCACCTCGAATATCCCCTTGAGCCGCTCGGTCGCGTCCCGGATCTGGGCGACCAGGTCCTCCGCGATCTCGTCGGTCGTCTCCGCCACCGGGGCCCCGAGCGCCGCCCCGGCCGCCAGGACCGGCTGCACGTACACCACGGCGAGCAGCGCGCGCTGCCGCCGGGCCAGACCGGCGGCGTAGGAGGCCGCGCGCCACGAGGATTCCGAGCCGTCCACACCGGCCACGATGACCTTGGGCCCGTCCGTGCCCCGCTCGAACTGGTGTTGTTCCGCCACGCCCCGAGGCTATCGGAATTCACCGGTCCGGTGAGTGCCCAGGGTGGCCCGCCGCGCGCCGCACGGGGGCGGGTCGGTGGGAGCGGCGCGAGCAACCACCCACCAGCCCGCACCCGCCCTTCGAGCTCTGGCCGCTCGACGGGCGAGTCCGGCGGGCGCTTCCTACAGTCGGAGCATGAGTGCCGCCGTCGAACCCGCCCCGGGCAAGGAGACCGCTCGGCCGCCGCGCCCGCCTCGCGGCGGACGGCTCACCTGGGTGCCCGAGGCCTTCGGCACCTTCTTCGGCGCCCTCGCCCTGCTGTGCGCCCTGCTCTCCGTCATCGCCCCGCTGCGCGCGCTGCTCCGCCCGGTCGTGCACTTCCTCAACGCCGTCGTCGTGCCCGTCAGCCCCAACCTGGCCTACGCCGTCTTCCTGTTCCTGCTGGGCGGCGCCACCGCCGCCCGCAAGAAGGTCGCCTGGTGGCTGGTGGTGATCTACCTCGGCCTCCTGGTGCTGGCGGACCTCCTGACCGTCGCCTTCGGCTTCGACTGGTACTCCTTCAGCTCACTGCTGGTGTGCGGACTGGCCCTCGCCCTGCTGATCGTGGCCAGAGGCGAGTTCTACGCCGCCTCGCGCCGGGCCGCCGTACGCCGGGCCCTCGGTGTCCTCCTCGCCGGACTGGTCGTGGCGATCCTGGCCGGCTGGGGGCTGGTCTCGCTCTTCCCCGGCTCGCTCCCGCACGGTCAGCACCTGGCCTGGGCGGCCGACCGGGTCTGCGGCGGTCTCGTCGACGGCGGCAGCTACGGCGGCCGCCCGCCCCGGTTCGTCGCCTTCCTGCTCGGCCTCTTCGGCGCCCTCGCCCTGCTCAACGCCGCCGCGACCCTGTTCCGTTCGCAGCGCCTGGAGGCGGCCCTGCACGGCGACGACGAGACCCGTGTCCGCGCGCTCCTGAAGGCCTACGGCGACCGGGACTCCCTCGGCTACTTCGCCACCCGGCGCGACAAGGCCGTGGTCTTCTCGCCCAGCGGCAAGGCCGCCGTCACCTACCGGGTCGAGGCCGGCGTCTGCCTGGCCAGCGGCGACCCCGTGGGTGACCCGGAGGCCTGGCCGCACGCCGTCGCCGCCTGGCTGGACGTGGCCCGCCGGCACGCCTGGGTGCCCGCGGTGATGGGCGCCTCCGAGGACGGCGCCAGAGCCTACGTCCGCGCCGGGCTCGGCGCCCTGCAACTCGGCGACGAGGCGATCCTGCACGTCGCCGACTTCGACCTCGGCGGCCGGGAGATGCGGGTCACCCGGCAGGCCGTCAACCGGGTCCGGCGCTCCGGCGCCACCACCCGGGTGCGCCGCCACGCCACCCTCACCGAGGCGGAGATGGAGGAGGTCGTCGACAAGGCCGACGCGTGGCGCGACACCGAGACCGAGCGCGGTTTCTCCATGGCCCTGGACCGGCTCGGCGACCCCGCCGACGGCGACTGCCTGCTCGTCGAGGCCCTCGCCGAGGACGGCCGGCTGCTCGCCCTGCTCTCCTTCGTGCCCTGGGGCGGCGACGGCGTCTCCCTCGACCTGATGCGGCGTGACCGCGCCGCCCCGAACGGCGTCATGGAGTTCATGGTCGCCGACCTGTGCGCGGCCGCTCCCAAACTGGGCGTCCGCCGCGTCTCGTTGAACTTCGCCGTCTTCCGCTCGGTCTTCGAGGAGGGCGCCCGCATCGGCGCCGGACCGGTGCTGCGCCTGTGGCGCCGGCTGCTGCTGTTCTTCTCCCGCTGGTGGCAGCTGGAGGCCCTGTACCGCTCCAACGCCAAGTACCGCCCCGAGTGGTACCCGCGTTTCATCTGCTACGCCGAGACCGGCTCCCTCGCCCGGATCGGCGTCGCCTCCGGAATCGCCGAAGGCTTCGTCTCCGTACCCTCCTTGCGCAAACTCTGGGGAAAGGGGCGCCCGAAGACCGGACCGCGGCCCGTCGAGGCGCAGCGGTCTTCACCGGTGCCCGGTCTCGACGGAGGGGACGAGGCCGGCCCCGGAGTTCCGGAGCCCGGCCTGCCGGACCAGTTCCGCGTCCGGCGCGGCAAGCTGGACCGGCTGCGCGCGGCGGGTGTCGACCCCTACCCGGTGACGACGGTACGGCCCACCCGGGCCCTCGCCGAGGTCCGCGACGGCGAGCGGGCCACCGTCGCCGGACGGATCATGCTGGTCCGCGACTTCGGCGGCATCGTCTTCGTGACCCTGCGCGACTGGTCGGGCGACCGCCAACTCGCCCTCACCAGAGCCGAGTCCGGTCCCGCCCTGGCCCGCTTCACCGCCGAAACCGACCTGGGCGACCAGATCACCGCCAGCGGCCGGGCCGGCCTCAGCGACAAGGGCGAGCCCACCCTCTTCGTCACCGACTGGCAGCTCACCGCCAAGTGCCTGCGTCCCCTGCCCGACAAGTACCGGGGCCTCACCGACCCCGAGGCCAAGGTCCGCCGCCGCTACCTCGACCTCGCCACCAGTCCCGCCGCCCGCGCCGTCGTCCGCACCCGCTCCACCGCCGTACAGGCACTGCGGCAGGGCCTCCTCGACCGCGGTTACCTGGAGGTCGAGACGCCGATGCTCCAGCAGATCCACGGTGGCGCCAACGCCCGCCCGTTCACCACCCACATCAACGCCTACGACCTCGACCTCCATCTGCGCATCGCACCGGAGCTGTACCTGAAACGGCTGTGCGTCGGCGGGATGGAGAAGGTCTTCGAACTCGGCCGCACCTTCCGCAACGAGGGCGTCTCCCACAAGCACAACCCCGAGTTCACGATGCTGGAGGCCTACCAGGCGTACGCCGACTACGACGTGATGCTCGACCTCGCCCGCGAACTGATCCAGGGCGCCGCGACCGCCGCCCTCGGCTCCCCGGTGGCCCGCCGGGACGGGCGGGAGTACGACATCTCGGGGAGCTGGCCGGTCAGGACCGTGTACGGGGCGATCTCCGAGGCGCTGGGGGAGGAGATCGGCCCGGGCACCGAGCTGCTGCGGCTGCACCGGCACTGCGACCGGACCGGGGTGCCGTACACCGCCGACGACGGGCCCGCGGACGTCGTCCTGGAGATGTACGAACGCCTCGTGGAGGAGCGGACCGAGCTGCCCACCTTCTACAAGGACTTCCCCACCGACGTCTCCCCGCTCACCCGGCAGCACCGCACCGACCCGCGGCTCGCCGAGCGGTGGGACCTGGTGGCCTTCGGGACCGAACTCGGCACCGCCTACTCCGAGCTGACCGACCCCGTCGAACAGCGCCGCCGGCTGACCGCCCAGTCGCTGCTCGCGGCCGGCGGGGACCCCGAGGCGATGGAGCTGGACGAGGACTTCCTGGACGCCCTCGAATACGCGATGCCGCCCACCGGCGGTCTCGGCATCGGCGTCGACCGGCTGGTCATGTTCCTCACCGGCCTGACCATCCGGGAGACGCTCCCCTTCCCGCTGGTGCGCCGCCGCTGAACCCCAAGTTCCCCGACAGTCGGCCGGCCAGGGGCACTTGACCATTTCTTTCCGAAATCTCCGCGCGCTGGTCCGTGCGGGTGTTTTCGTGCCGCCGCACCGGTGTCTAAGTGGTGCGCCCAAGCCCGGCCGGGCGACTGATGAGTCATGCAGAAGGATCAGTTGTTCACCCGTCGCCGGCTTCTGCTCGCCGGAGCGGCCACTCTGGGTGCCGCGGGCACCGCGGGAATCGTGCTGGCGAGCGACGGCGAGGAGGCGGCGGGCACTGTCGCCGCGGCCGCCGGACCACCGGCCCGGCAGGCGCTCAAGTCCTCCGCCTTCCGGCTCCAGCCGCTCACCGGATACGGCCCGCCGCCCACCGCGCCGCGCAAGCTCAAGGTCCGCAGGCAACCCATCCTGCGGGTCCCGGGAAGCGGCCGGCGCATGATGCTCACCTTCGACGACGGACCCAACCCGGCCTACACCCCGCACATCCTGGACACCCTCGCCAAGTACGACGTGCACGCGACGTTCTTCCTGTGCGGGGAGTGCATCGTCGAGAACCGGGAGCTGGTGGCACGGATGGCCACCGAGGGCCATGTCGTGGGCAACCACACGTGGACGCATCCGCTGCTGACCACCCTGACCCGCCGTGAGATCCGCGACGAGATGGAGAGCACCAGCGACGCCATCGAGGACACCTACGGCGAACGCCCCCAGTGGTTCCGCGCCCCCTACGGCGCCTGGAACCGCGCGGCCTTCCAACTCGGCGCCCAGATGGGCATGGAGCCCATGGCCTGGACCGTCGACAGCACCGACTGGACCACCCCGGGCACTCGCACCATCGTCGACACGATCGAGAAGGGCGCCGGCCCCGGCGTCGTGGTGCTCTCCCACGACGCCGGGGGCGACCGCTCACAGAGCGTCCAGGCCCTGCGGGAATATCTGCCCTTCCTGCTGGACAACGGCTACCACCTGACGGCGCCGCGCCGCCGCACCTGACCCGGATCCGGGCCGCCCGGCCGGGTCCGGGTCAGCGGGCCTCGACCAGGCGGGCGAAGACCACCACGTTCCCGTCGTAACCGTTCTGCTTCGAGAATCCGCCGCCGCAGGTGATGACCCGCAACTCCGCTGTGCCCTTGGAGCCGTAGACCCGGTCGCCCGGGAAGTCGGCCTTCGCGAAGACCTCGATGCCGTAGATCTCGAACACCGCGGTCTTCCCGTCGGTGCGGTCGACCTCGATCCGGTTGCCCTTCTTCAGCGAACCGAGACCGTAGAACACCGCCGGTCCCTTCGTGTTGTCGACATGGCCGACGATCACGGACGTGCCCTTCTCACCGGGCGAGACACCCCCGGTGAACCAGCCGGCGAGATTCGGGTCGTCCGGCGGGGGCGCGGCGACCCAGCCGTCCGCGTCCAGGCCCACCGGCATCACGGGAGCGTCGACACGGATCGCGGGGATCCTGATCCTGTTCGCCGCCGAGTACGGCAGCGAGGCGGGCGCGGTGGCGAAGGTGTCCGGGACCGTGCTACGGGTGTCCGGGGCGGCGGCCGAGGCCGGCTGCGGCGGACCGACGTCGAACTCCCCGGAACCATTGCGGATGAGCGCCAGACCGGTCAGCAGAACGAGCGCTATCACCCCCCAGGGGGCACGCTTGCGCCGCCGTTCCTCCTCTTCGGCCAGCTCGGAAAGTTCGGACGCAGACATTCGCCATCCCCTCTCGACGCGGCCGCCGCGAAATCCGTAGCGCGCAGGTCCGCAGCGCGCATGGGAAAACGCTAAGTCCCGCACGCGCGTGCGGCGACGGGGCAACGGGCGAACGGGTGGCCCGCACGCATTCCGGTGCGCCATCCGAGTTGCCGTTCCCAGGATTTTTCTGACGGTCTGTGACCTGCGGCAATATCCGATTGTGTGCTTTTCGCTCGGCGTGTCTTCTCACCAGGACGGACCATTCTCGACATGCGGGCGTGTTCAAGGCATCTGAGGGTCTATGCGGGAGGTGCTTTCTCGCCGATCTACCGGGGACGGTTCCCGGGGCGCCTTCCGCGGAGGAAGAGATGCGAAACTCACGTGCGCTGGCGGCCGCGTGCACCGTGGTCGCCGTTCTCGGCGCCGCCGCCCCCGTGGCCGTCGCCGACGGCCTGGGCAATCCCGGCGGCCCGCCCAACACCCAGGCCCCGGTCGTCGGTGGGACGGGCGTCGCCCCCGGGGCCGGTGTCGCCCCCGGGGCGGGCGTCGGCGTCGCGCCCGGCGTCGGTGTCGCCCCAGGAGTCGGGGTGGGGGCCGTCCCCGGTATCGCGGCGATCCCCGGAGTCGTCGTTCCCGGGTACGGCTTCGGCGGAGGCGGGTTCGGGCGGGGCGGCTTCGGCGGGCGGGGCTGCGAGGGCTTCGGCGGGCGGGGCGGCAATGACTCCGGCGGCTGGGGCGGCAATGGCTCCGGCGGCTGGGGCGGCAATGGCTCCGGCGGCCGTGGCGGCGACGGGTTCGACGGACGGGGCGACGACGGGTTCGGCGGTGGCGGAGGCGGTGGCGGAGGCGGTGGCGGTGGCGGTGGCGGAGGCCGAGGGGACGAGGGGCGGTTCGACGGCGGCTTCGACTGCGGGGGAGAAGGGGTGCGCGACATCGTCGCCCAGCCCAGGGCGATCATGAGCGGCGCCCGCCTCACCGTCACCGTGAACGGCTGCCGCAGCGGCTCCATGAGCTCCCGCGCCTTCCGGACGACGTCGCTGTTCCCTTTCGGCGGGGACATGGCGCGCGGTGTCGCCACCATCGAACGGGATGCCCGCCCGGGCCCGTACGACCTGACCGTCCGCTGCAACGGGGGGCGGACCCTGACCCGGCAGAACGCGTTCTATGTGCTCGGCGGGGTCAGGGGCGGCCTCGGTGGCAGTGTCTCCAGCGGCGCCACCCCGGCCGACATGGCGATCGGCGGCGGGCTGGTGGGTGCGGCCGTGCTGGCCGGCTGCGGGTTCTGGCTGCGCCGTCGGCACGAGAAGCGGTTCTGACCGGTGCGGGCCGTCTTCGCCCCGGCCCCCGCGCGGGAGCGGGGCGAAGACCCGCTCGCTCGGGCGGCGGGCCGGGAGGCGATCAGTCACCGGTCTCGCCGGCCCGTCGGCGCGCGATGCGGTACGCGGTGCCGACCGAGCCCATGACGAGCGCGGCGCCGAGGCCGATCTCCTGGAGATCGAACCCGTCGACGCTGCCGCCCGCACCGGCCCGTACGCCCCGGTCGGGCGGGAGGGGCTGCGGGCTGAGTTCCGTACGCCCGTCGACACCGCTGTCGGCGCCGCCGTCGGACTGCTCGTCCGACCGGTCCCCGGTGTGGTCGCCGGACTGGCCGTCCGTGCCGCTGTGGCCATCTCCCGCCGACTGGCTGCCCGCGACGCTGAGTTCGGCCGACCCCGTCCTCCCGTCGCAGTCGACCGTCACCCGGTACGACGTCCGTGAGCGGGCGTCCGGGTCTACCGTGGCCGCCACCGTGTCCCGTCCCTCCGGGATCCGGACCGTGTCGAACACGTCCGAAGTGATCGTCGCGGCGCCCCGGCACCTCTCGCCGCGGTCCAGCCGCAGACTGACCCGGCCGCCGGCCGAGACGGTGGACGGTGTCACGTGGACGCCGAAGGAGGCCTGCCGCCCGCTGTCACCGCCCCCGTCGGCCTTGTCGTCCGTGAGGGCGGCCGGCGCGCCCAGGACGAGGGCTCCGATGCCGAGCAGCGCGGCCGAAGCGAGGCGTATTGCGTGCATGCTGGTTCCTCCGGTCCCCGAGGAGCTGTCCGCGGACCTGTTCCGCTCGTGCCGGACACGCACCTCGCTACTCGGAACGCTAGGAACGTCCGTACACGCGCGCGAACGCAGTAGTGCGAACGGGGGATGCCGGTGGGCCGTCCTGGGGACACCCGCGGCGTGGCGCGTCGCGGATGTCCTGTCCGGGCCTGCGGAGTCCGGGTCCCCTCAACCCCTGAGGTGCGGGAAGAGGTTCAGGAAGGGCTGCGCGGTCGCGGTGATGCCCCGGCTGTACGGTTCGTCGAAGTCCCAGATCAGGAAGAGCATGAAGGCGATGGTCGCGGAGAACAGTCCCGCCAGGATCAGTTCGCGGCGGGTGCGCCTGATCTGAAGGGCGAAGACCATGCCGACGGTGACCACGGCTCCGGTCAGCAGCCCGAACCACACCACGCTCGGCATGGTCGCCCCGGTCGAGTCGGCCCGGGCACTGCGCGACTGGTCGAGAGCGGCGACCTGGTCCACCAGCGGCTGGTAGGCCTGCGCCTGGAAGTCGGTCTTCGGCTGGTAGTCGGTGACGTCCTGACGGATGCGCGCGAGCAGGTCCGCACCGCGCGGGGTGAGACGGCCGTGGTCGGCCATCTCCTTCCACTCCCTGTCGGCGACCTGATGGGCGTAGGCCTCGACGTCCGCCCGGATCCGGTCGCGGGCGTCGGGCGGGTACACCCGTACCCGTTCGTAGATCTCGTGCAGTGCCTGCGCCTCCGCCTGGACGTGGTCCTGGGCGGCGCTGCGGGCCTCCCACACCCCGGCCACCGCCAGACCGAGGACGATGGCGTAGATGACGCCGATCCACATGGTCATGTATTCGATGACGTCCGGGGTCTCGGAGGGATCCTCGTCATCGGCCGCCCTCTTGTGCCGTACGAGGGTGATGACGACCACCACGGCACAGGCCGCGAGCATCGCGAGGACGAGAACAAGCCAATCCGGCAACGGAAGCCTCCAGAAATCAGCGGGCCGGCCGTCAGCGCGCGCGGAACGCGGCGATGGCGACGATGGCGGGTACGGCGATGAGCAGGACGTAGGTGACCGGAGAAGTGCGGTTCGGGGCCGTCGTCCCGGTCGACTGGATGTGGTACGGCGGATAGCTCACCGGGGTCGGCGAGGGCCGCGGGGTGGGCTTGGGCGGCGGGGTCGGGGTGGGCGTCGGCTCGGGCCGCGGAGCCGGTGGCGGGGCGGGCGCGGGCCTCGAGGCCGCCGCCGGGGCCGGCGGGGCGGGGGGCGGTGGCTTCGGGGCGGGTTTCGGTGTGGGCCTGGGCTTCGGAGCGGGCTTGGGCGTGGGGGTCGGTTTCGGGGGCGGAGGCGGTGATGGCGTGGGCGTGGGCGTGGGGCAGGGCGGTGGCGGCTCGGGAGGCGGGCAGGGTGGGGGAGTCGGCCAGGAGTCGCCGGCGACGGCCACCGCCCACGTGCCGTCGGGGCCCGTGGAGGCATAGGCGCAGGCGTCGGCCGACGCCGTGCCGACCGGGCAGCCCACCAGGGTCCAGGTCAGTGTCAGCAGGGCCAACACCTTCGGGACGGGGGCGAGTCGGGTCGCTTCGGGTGCATGCACGACGGAGATCATGAGGCGTCGCGTGCCGTCGCACGCCCGAGTGGGGAGGGATTGGCCCGAACGGGGGACAGGTGGCGTAAACCGGTTTGAATCGTACGGTCCGTCACTTGGCTCGAAGCGCACGTCCGTGCGGGACGTGAGGCGAGGACGCCGTGTCCGGGAAGAAATTTGTGCGGCCGTTGAACACTTCGGCCCCCGGCATCCGTACCTGGTGTCGTGCGGCGGCGCACAGGCGCTGCAATATCCAGGCGATTATGGGGAGTTGAAGATGAAGACCTCCTGGAGGAGCGCCTCTTTGGTGGCCACGGCCGCAGGCGTGCTGGCTTTGACGACGGGATGCGGCCAGGACAATGTGACCACTCCGTCCTCGGCGGCCCAGAACGTCGGTGCCACGGCCCCGGCCGGCGTCGGCAACGTGGGCAGTGTGACCAGCCCCTCCACCGGCGCCGGCAACGGTTACGGCGCGGACGGCAGCCAGGCTTCCGGCTCTCCGGCCGTGGTCGCTCCCGCGGGCAAGGTGAGCGTTGCCAGCAACCCCGATCTGGGCAAGGTGCTGACCGACGGCAGCGGTCTCACCCTCTACCGGTTCGACGCCGACACCGCCAACCCCCCCAAGTCGAACTGCGACGGCGGCTGCGCCACCACCTGGCCGCCGGTGCCCGCGGATGACGCCTCGGCCGGTGAGGGCATCGACAAGGCGCTGCTCGGCGAGGTCACGCGCACCGACGGCACCAAGCAGCTGACCGTGGGCGGCTGGCCGATGTACCGCTACGCCAAGGACGTCAACGCCGGTGACGTGAACGGCCAGGGTGTGGGCGGCAAGTGGTTCGCGACGGCCCCCGACGGCAAGAAGGCCACCCTGGCGGACCTGCCCGGTCTTTCCGTCCGCAAGGACGCCAAGCTCGGTGACATCATCGTCGACAAGAACGGTATGACGGTCTACCGCTTCATCAAGGACAAGGCGTGGCCCAAGTCCGTCTCGAACTGCACCGGTGACTGCCTGGCCAAGTGGCCGGCCGTCGCGGAGGTCGCCACCAACGACACCAAGGGCATCGAGAAGAAGGGCCTGATGGGCTTCGCCCGGTCCGACAACGGCCAGAAGCAGATGACGGTCGACTGCTGGCCCATCTACACCTTCTCCGGCGACACGAAGGCCGGGGACACCAACGGTCAGGGCGTCGGCGGCACGTGGTACGCCGTCTCGCCCGAAGGAAAGCTGGTCGGCGCGCCCGGCAAGTAGGGGATCACCTCCCCAGGGTTGATCGCCCCCGCCCAGGTCCCCGTTCGCGCACCGCGGAAGGGAGGGCAGAGGCCGGCGAGAGTCCCGGACGACGGCACAACGGCGCACGACCGCCCGCCCCCTCCGCACCGCACGGAGGGGGCGGGCTCCTGTGCTTTGTCTCTCCTGTGCGTGAGCCGTGCGGGACGCCTGGATGTGGTGTGCATCGCACCCGCTTCCGGCGGAATGCCCGAACACCCCCAAAGCGCACGCTGAATTCCCAGGTGATGACCGGGAACGGACGGTCAATTTCCGGTTCTGCTCGCCCAGTTCGCGGGCGATCAGTAGCCTCTGCTCGAACACCGGATCGCCTCAGCCTTGGAGAGATACATGGAGCGTCCCGCCTGGGCCCCGCGGAGCATCGACATCTCGGTGCCGAGTGTTTCGCGTATCTACGACTACTACCTGGGCGGTTCGCACAATTTCGAGGTCGACCGGGAAGCGGCCCGCAAGGCGATGACGTACCTTCCGGGCCTGCCGAAGATCATGCAGGCCAACCGTGCCTTCATGCGGCGGGCCGTGCGCTTCGCGGTGGGCGCCGGCATCGAGCAGTTCCTGGACATCGGCTCCGGCATTCCGACCTTCGGCAACGTCCACGAGGTGGCGCAGGCGGCGCACCCCGGCGCGCAGGTGGTGTACGTCGACCACGACCCGGTGGCCGTGGCCCACAGCCAGGCCGTACTCGTGGGCAACGAGAAGGCGGACGTGGTCGCCGCGGACCTCCGCAAGCCCCAGGAGATCCTGTCGAGCCCTCAGGTGGAGCGCCTTGTCGACCTGAATCGGCCAGTGGCACTGCTCCTCGTTGCCATACTGCACTTCGTGGAAGACGCGGACGACCCCTACGGGACAGTGGCACAGCTGCGTGACGCACTCGCGCCCGGCAGCCTGCTGATCCTCACGCATGCCTCGTACGAGGGAATCCCGCTGCCACCCGAGCGGGCCGAGAGCGCGGTGGACGTGTACAAGGACATCCGCAACCCGCTCATCATGCGCTCGCGCGACGAGATCGCCAGGTTCTTCGAGGGGTACGACATGGTGGAACCCGGATTGGTGCCGATGCCGCACTGGCGGCCGGATTCGGCGCCGGAGGACGAGGATCCGTATGCCTTCGCCGGATTCGCCGGCGTGGGGATCACGGCGTGAGCGCGGAGCCGGACGGCCCGGAGGACAGACTGCGCCGGTTCGCGACGATCTGGAGCCGGGCGGTCTTCCCGGTCACCTCGACGTCCCTGACCCGGCCCGAGTTCGAGGAACAACTCCTGCCGCTGGCGCGCAGGTTGAGCGAGGTGCTGCTGGCGCACGGCTTCGAGGCCGAGGAGGCCCGGCAGGTGGGGGCGGCGCTGATCGACGCTCACTGCACCGACCCCGAGGCACTCACCCGCACCCTCGACTGCGTCGACGCCTACCTCGCGCTGTACTGCGGCGGGGACGGCCCCCAGGACGAACTGCGGATGCGTTCCTCGCGGATCCAGCACGCGATGGCCGCCGGGTTCGCCCAGGCGCTGCGCGAGCGCACGCTCGCCGAGCAGGAGGCCATCGCGCAGGCCGCGTTGCGGGCCCAGGGCGTGGTCGCGCAGGCGCTGCACGCCAGCGAGGCGCGCTTCCGCGCCGTCTTCGAGGGCGCGGCGATAGGAATCTGCATCGCCGACCTGGAGGGCAACGTCCTCCAGGTCAACGGCGCGCTGCTGCGCATGTTCGGCGGCTCCGAACAGACACTGCGCGGCCGCAAGGTCATGGAGTGGGCGCATCCCGAGGACGCGCCCCAGACCTGGCGGCTCTACGAGGAACTGGTCCGGGGCGACCGCGAGCACTACCACGTCGAGAAGGCGTTCAACCGCTCCGACGGCACGGTCCTGTGGACCAACCTGACGGTCTCCCTGCTCCGGGACGCGGACGGCGAACCGCAGTACCAGCTGGCCCTCATGGAGGACACCACCGAGCGCCGGCTGCTCAACCTGCGGCTGCGCTACGAGGCCACCCACGACGCGCTCACCGGCCTGCCCAACCGCACGCTGTTCTTCGAGCGCCTGGAGAAGGCCCTGGCCGCCGGTGAGGGCCAGCGCTTCGGGCTGTGCTACCTCGACCTGGACGGCTTCAAGACCATCAACGACAGCCTCGGCCACTCGGCGGGCGACCGACTGCTGGTGGAGGTCGCCGACCGGCTGCAGTCCTGCGCGACCGCACCCGGCGAGATGGTCGCCCGGCTCGGCGGCGACGAGTTCGTGGCGCTGACCACCGGACCGGCCACCCAGCGCGAGGTCGACGACCTCGCCGACCGCATCATGAACGCGCTCGTCACCCCGATCAGCATCGACGGCCGCGAACTCATGGTCCGCGGCTCGATCGGCATCGTGGAGGGCCCGGCGGGCGAGCGCACCCCGGCCGAGGTGCTGCGCAGCGCCGACATCACGATGTACCGGGCCAAGTCGGCGGGCGGCAACCGCTTCGAGCTGGCCGATCCGGAGGCCGACGCCCGCGCCATCACCCGGCACGGCCTGACCACCGCGCTCCCGGCCGCCCTGGACCGGGGTGAGTTCTTCATCGAGTACCAGCCGCTGGTGCATCTGGGCGACGGCAGCGTGCGCGGCGCCGAGGCGCTGGTGCGCTGGCTGCACCCGCAGCACGGCGTCCTCGGCCCGGACCGGTTCATCCCGCTCGCCGAACACACCGGCCTGATCGTGCCGTTGGGCCGCTGGGTCCTGGAGGAGTCGATCCGGCAGGCCCGCGAATGGCGGGAGCGCTACGGCGAGCACGACGGCGCCGGCCCGCTGCGGATCAACGTCAACCTGTCACCGTGCCAGCTCACCCACCCCGGACTGGTCCAGGACACGGTGGACATCCTGGAGCGTGCGGGCGTGGCCGCCGACGCCCTCTGCCTGGAGGTCACCGAGTCGGCCCTGATCGGCGCCGATGACGATCTCCTCAAACCCCTGCGCCGGCTTGCCGAGATGGGCGTCGACATCGCCCTGGACGACTTCGGCACGGGCTACTCCAACCTCGCCAACCTCCGCCGTCTGCCGGTGAGCATCCTCAAGCTGGACCGTTCCTTCACCCAGAGCATGCAGCAGTTCCCGGCGGACCCGGTCGACCTCAAGATCGTGGAGGGCATCGTCTCCCTGGCCCACAGCCTGGACCTCGCGGTCACGGTGGAGGGCGTGGAGACGGGCGCCCAGGCCGAGCAGCTGCGGATACTGGGCTGCGACACGGCCCAGGGCTGGTACTACGCCCGCCCGGGCCCCCCGGAGCGGCTGCACGACCTGGCCCTGGTGGACGCGACGGGCTGAGCTGTCGACGGCCGGGGCCGCGATGCCGTGAGGGGCGCCGGGGTACCCCCGGCGCCCCTCACGGCGATCTGCCACGACGGCGCGGGTGCGTTCACCTCTCCAGGAGCATCCTCTGCAGCTCCCGCGCGGCCCGCGGCGGGGCCACGTCACTGCGGTGAGCCAGGGCGATGGTCCGGTGCAGCCCCGGCCGGGCCAACGGAGTCACCCGCAGCCCCCGTCCCGACCGAGCGGCGACCATCCGAGGGACCACGGCCACCCCCAGCCCGGCCCGCACGAATCCCAGCACCGCGTCCATCTCGCCGCCCTCCACGGCGAAACTCGGCTCGAACCCGGCGGAGCGGCAGGCCGCGACGGTCAGTTCCCGCAGGTCGTACCCGTGCCGGAACATCACCAGCCGTTCCCCCTCCAGGTCGGAGATCTGTACCCCGCCCCGCCCCCGCCCGGGGGCCCTCGCCTCCGGTGAGGACACCACCACCAGGTCCTCCCGCAGCAGCTCCACCGTGGTCAGCGCGGGTGAGGCCGGCGGCAGCGGCAGCACGATCAGCGCCAGGTCCAGCGCCCCGCGCGCCAGCTCCCGTACCAGGTCGTGGGAGCCGCTCTCCTCGACCAGCAGCTGGATGCCGGGGTAGCGGTCATGGAAGGCCCGCAGCACGTCCGGCACCAGCCCGGTGCACAGACTCGGTGTCGCCCCGAGCCGTACCCGTCCGCTGCGCAGCTGCACCAGCTCCTGCACCTCGTGCCGGGCGGTGTCCGCGTCCGCGAGGATCCGCCGGGCCAGCGGCAGCAGCGCCTCACCCGCGTCGGTGAGCGTGATGTTGCCCCGGGCTCGCAGGAACAGGTCCGCCCCCAGCTCCCGCTCCAGCGCCTTGATCTGCTGGGACAGCGAGGGCTGCGCGACATGGACCAGCTCGGCGGCCCGGGTGAAGTGCCGGGTCTCCGCCACGGCGACGAAGTACTGAAGCTGTTGGAACTGCATGACGAAACGATAGCTCCAGGCTATGGAATCAAGGTGGACCATGTCTTGGACCGATCGGCTGGTCCGGCCCTACCGTCGTCGCCATGGCTCTGGCAACGCGGACGGACCGACGGCCGTCCATGGCACGCACGATGTGGGACAGCTCCGTCGGCAAGAAGACCGTGATGGCCGTCAGCGGCGTGGTCATGCTGCTGTACCTGGTCGCGCACGTGATCGGGAACCTGAAGATCTTCTTCGGCGCGGGCGAGTTCAACCACTACGCCCACTGGCTGCGCACCGTGGGCGAACCCTTCATGCACTACGAGTGGACGCTCTGGCTCATCCGGGTCGCCCTGGTCGTCGCCGTGGTCGCCCACGCCACGTCCGCGTACCAGCTCAGCCGCCGGGACATCAGGGCGCGCCCCACCAAGTACGTGCACGGCAAGCCCCGGGCCACCTACGCCACCCGCACCATGCGCTGGGGCGGGATCATCCTCGCCCTGTTCATCGTCTGGCACATCCTGGACCTGACCACCGGCACCGTGCACTCCGGCGGCTTCCAGGAGGGCCACCCGTACCAGAACGTCGTGGACACCTTCTCCACCTGGTACGGCAACGTCATCTACATCGTCGCGATGCTCGCGCTCGGGCTGCACGTCCGGCACGGCTTCTGGAGCGCCGCCCAGACCCTCGGCGTCGGCAGCCGCACCCGCGACCGCTTCCTCAAGGCCACGGCCGACGTCCTCGCACTGCTGCTCACGGCCGGCTTCATCGCCGTACCCGTGGGAGTCATGACCGGAGTGGTGAGCTGAACATGACCGACTACGTGAACTACACCACCGGCGAGCCCGTCACCGACGGCAAGGCACCCTCCGGACCGGTCCACGAGCGCTGGGACAAGCGCCGTTTCGAGGCCAAGCTGGTCAACCCCGCCAACCGGCGCAAGCACACCGTGATCGTCGTCGGCACCGGTCTCGCGGGCGGTTCCGCCGGTGCCACGCTCGCCGAACAGGGCTACCACGTCGTGCAGTTCTGCTACCAGGACTCCCCGCGCCGCGCGCACTCCATCGCCGCGCAGGGCGGGATCAACGCGGCGAAGAACTACCGCAACGACGGCGACTCCGTCCACCGGCTGTTCTACGACACCGTCAAGGGCGGCGACTTCCGGGCCCGGGAGTCCAACGTCCACCGCCTCGCGCAGATCTCCGTCGAGATCATCGACCAGTGCGTGGCGCAGGGCGTACCGTTCGCACGGGAGTACGGCGGCCTGCTCGACACCCGGTCCTTCGGCGGCGTCCAGGTCTCCCGCACCTTCTACGCCCGCGGGCAGACGGGCCAGCAGCTGCTCCTCGGCGCCTACCAGGCGCTGAGCCGGCAGATCGCCGCCGGCAACGTGGAGATGCACCCGCGGACCGAGATGCTCGACGTCATCGTGGTCGACGGACGGGCCCGCGGGATCGTGGCGCGCGACCTGATCACCGGGAAGATCGACACCTACTTCGCGGACGCCGTCGTCCTGGCGAGCGGCGGCTACGGCAACGTCTTCTACCTGTCGACGAACGCCATGAACTCCAACGCCACCGCCGTCTGGCGGGCGCACCGGCGCGGCGCGTACTTCGCCAACCCGTGCTTCACCCAGATCCACCCCACCTGCATCCCGCGCACCGGCGACCACCAGTCCAAGCTCACCCTGATGAGCGAGTCGCTGCGCAACGACGGCCGCATCTGGGTGCCCAAGGCCAAGGGCGACACCCGGCCCGCGCACCAGATCCCCGAGGACGAGCGCGACTACTACCTGGAGCGCATCTACCCGTCCTTCGGCAACCTGGTCCCGCGCGACATCGCCTCCCGCGCCGCGAAGAACGTCTGCGACGAGGGACGCGGCGTCGGCCCCGGCGGGCAGGGCGTCTACCTCGACTTCGCCGACGCCATCGCGCGGATGGGGCGGGGGGCCGTCGAGGCCAAGTACGGCAACCTCTTCGACATGTACCAGCGGATCACCGACGAGGACCCGTACCAGGTGCCGATGCGGATCTACCCGGCCGTGCACTACACGATGGGCGGCCTGTGGGTCGACTACGACCTCCAGACCACCGTGCCCGGGCTGTTCGCGGTCGGTGAGGCCAACTTCTCCGACCACGGGGCGAACCGGCTCGGCGCGAGCGCGCTGATGCAGGGCCTGGCCGACGGCTACTTCGTCCTGCCGGCCACCATCAACGACTACCTGGCCCGCAACCCCCACCAGGAGGCGGTGACCGACGGCCACCCCGTCGTCCAGGAGGTGCTCGCCGAGACCGAGGACCGGCTGAACCTGCTGCTGTCCGTCGACGGTGACCGCACCCCGGACTCCTTCCACCGTGAACTCGGCGAACTGATGTGGGAGTTCTGCGGCATGGCCCGCACCGACGCGGGACTGCGCAAGGCGCTGGAGCGCATCCCGCAGATCCGGGAGGAGTTCTGGCGCCGGATCAAGGTGCCGGGAACCGGCGAGGAGTTCAACCAGTCCCTGGAGAAGGCCAACCGCATCGTCGACTACCTGGAGCTGGCCGAGCTGATGTGCCTCGACGCGTTGCACCGCGCCGAGTCCTGCGGCGGCCACTTCCGGGAGGAGTCCCAGACCCCGGACGGCGAGGCCGCCCGCCGGGACGACGAGTTCTCCTACGCGGCCGCCTGGGAGTTCACCGGCACCGGGGACGCCCCCGTGCTGCACAGGGAAGACCTGGTCTTCGAGTACGTCCACCCCACCCAGCGGAGCTACGCATGAGGCTCACCCTGCGCGTCTGGCGGCAGAAGAACGCCGACGCCGACGGCGCGATGTCCACCTACGAGGTGGACGGCATCTCGTCGGACATGTCCTTCCTGGAGATGCTCGACACCCTCAACGAGGAACTCATCCTGCGCGGCGAGGACCCGGTCGCCTTCGACCACGACTGCCGTGAGGGGATCTGCGGCGCCTGTTCCCTGGTGATCAACGGGGACGCGCACGGCCCGGAGCGCACCACCACCTGTCAGCTGCACATGCGGTCCTTCAAGGACGGCGACACGATCGACATCGAGCCGTGGCGGGCCTCCGCCTTCCCGGTGATCAAGGACCTGGTGGTGGACCGGTCGGCGTTCGACCGGATCATCCAGGCCGGCGGCTACATCACCGCGCCGACCGGCGCCGCGCCGGAGGCGCACGCCACCGCGGTCCCGAAGGCCGACGCCGACTTCGCCTTCGAGCACGCGGAGTGCATCGGATGCGGGGCCTGCGTGGCGGCCTGCCCGAACGGGGCCGCGATGCTGTTCACCTCGGCCAAGATCAACCACCTGAACGTGCTGCCGCAGGGGGCACCCGAGCGGGAGACGCGGGTGCTGGACATGGTGGCGCAGATGGACGACGAGGGCTTCGGCGGCTGCACGCTGACGGGAGAATGCGCGACCGCCTGCCCGAAGGGCATTCCGCTGGTGTCCATCACCAGTATGAACAAGGAGTGGCTGCGGGCCACCCGGAAGGCCGGGAAGCGGTAGCGCCGCAGGAGGCGCGTACATGAACGTTCGCCGACAAGCGCGGACGAGCGGGGCCGGGGCCGGTGCTCCCCGGCCCCGTTTCGGCGTTCACCGACCGTGGTGCCAAGGGCGCGCAACGGCCCGTCCGGGTCACGGTAGCGTTGCCTCAGCGCGTCCATCAGGACACGCGCGGGGGTGAGTCACCCCCCGAATCCCGGCATTCAGCAGCCGCACATCCCCGGGTCCCGCGCACGTCACGCCGAGTCCAGCCTGCCAAGGAAGAAAGCAGGTGCAGATTTCCTCAGCTACCGCTCGGCGCAGGAGACCTCCATGACCGCCATGCCCGCCTCACCCCCTGCTCTCGCCGCCCCGACCGGGGACTCCGGCTATCTGGTACAGCTCGCCCGCGACGAGGACGACGTCCGCGCCGCGCAGCGACTGCGCTACCAGGTGTTCGCCGGAGAGATGGGCGCCCGGCTCGACGGGCCGGAACCGGGTCTGGACGTGGACGCCTTCGACGCGTTCTGCGACCACCTCCTGATCCGGGAAGCCCTGACCGGCGAGGTCGTCGGCACCTACCGACTGCTGCCGCCCGAGCGCGCCGCCGTCGCCGGCCGTCTCTACTCCGAGGGCGAGTTCGACCTCGGTCCGCTCGCCGGCATCCGCCCCAACCTGGTCGAGGTCGGCCGCTCCTGCGTGCACCCCGCCCACCGCGACGGCGCCGTGATCGGCCTCATCTGGGCCGGCATAGCCCGGTACATGGTGGACCGCGGCCACGAGTGGCTGGCCGGCTGCTGCTCCGTCCCGCTCGCCGACGGCGGCGCCCTCGCGGCCGCCACCTGGGAGCGGGTGCAGGCCAAGCACCTGGCCCCGGAGGAGCTGCGGGTACGACCGCTGCGCCCCTGGGTGCCCGAGGGCCCGGCCCCGGAGGGCCGCGCCGAACTGCCCGCGCTGCTCCGCGGCTATCTGCGGCTCGGCGCCTGGGTGTGCGGCGAGCCCGCGCACGACCCCGACTTCGGGGTCGCCGACATGTACGTCCTGCTGTCGATGCGCCGGGTCAACGCGCGCTATCTGCGGCACTTCCTCTCGCTCGTCCCGGCCTGATGAGCGTCTGGCTGCCCAGCGCGCCGTGCACCCCCGGCGCCTGCGTGGAGTCCGCGAGGTCCCTCGCGGCCCTGCCGCGCGCCGTGCTGCGGTTCACCGCGGTCCTGGCGCTGATCGTCGTCGCCGTCGTGCTGCTCCCGCTCGGCGGGCGGATCCCCACCGCGTGGGTGCGGCGGTTCTCCCGGCTGGTCGTCCTGGCCGCCGGGGTCCGGATCCGGACCACCGGCCGTGCCCCGGCCACCGGCGGGGTGCTGCTCGTCGCCAACCACATCTCCTGGATGGACATCCCGCTGCTCGCCGCCGTACGGCCCGCTCGGATGCTCGCCAAGAAGGAGATCCGCGACTGGCCGGTGGCCGGCGCGCTGGTGGCCGGCGCCGGGGCGCTGTTCATCGACCGGGACCGGCTGCGCGCGCTGCCGGACACGGTCGGCCGGATCTCCGGCGCGCTGCGGGAGGGCGCCGCGGTGGTCGCCTTCCCCGAGGGCAGCACCTGGTGCGGCCGGGCCCAGGGCCGGTTCCGCCGGGCCGTGTTCCAGGCCGCCCTGGACGCCGGCGCCCCCGTGCAGCCGGTGCGGCTGCACTACCGGCTGGAGGCGGGCGAGGCGAGCACCGTGCCCGCCTACGTCGGCGAGGACACCCTGCTGGCCTCCGTGTGGCGCGTGGTGTCCACCCGTGGCCTGGTGGCCGAGGTGGACATACGGCCGCTGATACCGGCCGGCAGTCACCCGGACCGTCGCGCCCTCGCCCGCGCCGCCCAGCCGGCGACCCATGAGCCGGCCTGGACCCACGCGGCCCTGGTGAGCCCCGGCAGGAGCGTCCCGTGGCCGGCCTCCCAGCGGAGCCTGGGCAAGTCGACGCCCCAGGCGTGTCCGCACGGTCCTGTCTGCCTCGTGACGCCGGGACGCCCCACTGTCTGAAGGGCGCGGGAGGTGCCCCCACTCGCCGCACCGGGCACTGACCCGAGTACGCCCGCCCGGTACGAGGGTCCGCACCCGGCGCTCCCCAGCCTTCGGCCGGGGCCCCCGGAGCACGCACCGGACGCCCCGGGGCCCGCCTCCGGGCGGACGGCAGGACTGTGCGGACACGACCCCGGGCCTGTGGGGTGGGTCGTCCCGCGGACGCGGGGTCTGCCACGCCCATGCCCCGACGGGGGACCCCCAGCGGCGTCGTCGTCGGTTGTCCACGTCCCCCCGGCCTTCGGCAGGCACGTGCCCGCACCGCCTTGCCGCCCTCCTCCGCCTTGGACGCACCGGACCCCGCTCACCGGCGCCGGCGAGGCGCCGTCGACTTCGCGCGACCTGATCCGCCGGACAGGTTCTGGTCCGCGCACGCGGCCGGAGCCCGGGTGCGGTCTCGACCGTTCCCGGGGAGCGTCAGGGCAGGGACCGGGACAGATAGGGCGCGGTGACACTGCCCCCGGCCCGCGCGACCTCGGCCGGCGGGCCCGCCGCGACGATCCGGCCGCCCCGGTCCCCGCCGCCCGGCCCCAGGTCGATCACCCAGTCCGCGCCCGCCACCACCGCCATGTCGTGCTCGACCACCACGACCGTGTGCCCGGCGTCCACCAGTCCGTGCAACTGACGCATCAGCACCTCGACATCGGCCGGATGCAGGCCCGTCGTCGGCTCGTCGAGGAGGTACAGGGTGTGTCCGCGCCGCCCGCGCTGCAGCTCACTGGCCAGCTTGATCCGTTGGGCCTCGCCACCGGACAGCTCCGTCGCGGGCTGGCCCAGTCGCAGATAGCCGAGCCCCACGTCGAGCAGGGTTCCCAGACTGCGCGCCACCGCCGGGGTGTCCGCGAAGAATTCCGCGGCGCTCTCCACGGTCAGGTCGAGCACTTCGGCGATGTTCCGCCCCCGGTAGGGCACTTCGAGCGTCCCGGGGTTGTAGCGGGCCCCGCCGCAGTCCGGGCAGGGCGCGTAGGTGCTGGGCAGGAACAGCAGCTCCACACTGACGAAACCCTCGCCCTGGCAGGTCTCGCAGCGCCCTCCGGCCACGTTGAAGGAGAACCGCCCCGCGCCGAAGCCGCGCTCCCGCGCTTCGTCGGTGGCCGCGAACACCTTCCGTACGACGTCGAACAGGCCGGTGTAGGTGGCCAGGTTGGAGCGCGGGGTACGGCCGATCGGCTTCTGGTCGACGAAGACCAGGCGGCCGACGCCGTCCAGTTCCTCGGTGATCTCGCCGATCAGCGTCGACTTGCCCGAGCCGGACACTCCGGTGACGGCGGTGAGGACACCGAGCGGGAACCGGGCGGTGACCGCCCGCAGGTTGTGCCGGGTGACCGGACCGACCCGCAGCCACCCGGCGGCAGCGCGCGGCCGGCGGGCCGGGGCGGGCTCCGCCGCGAACAGGTAGCGGGCGGTGGCGGACTCCGCGACGCCGGCCAGCTGCGCCACCGGCCCGCTGTGCAGCACCCGCCCGCCGTGCTCGCCGGCGCCCGGGCCCACCTCCACCAGCCAGTCGGCGCCGCGCACCACGTCCAGGTGGTGCTCCACGACGAACACCGAGTTCCCGGCCTGCTTCAGCCGCGCCAGCACCGTCAGCAGCGCCTCCGTGTCCGCCGGGTGCAGACCGGCCGACGGTTCGTCCAGGACGTAGACGACACCGAAGAGCCCGGAGCGCAACTGCGTCGCCAGGCGCAGGCGTTGGAGTTCGCCCGCGGAGAGTGTGGGGGTCGCCCGGTCCAGGCTCAGGTAGCCGAGGCCGAGTTCGGCGACCGGGGCGATACGGGCGGTGAGATCCTCGGTGAGCACCCGCGCGGTCTCCGTCGAGGAGCCGTCGAGCAGCCCGGCGAGCTCGGTCAGGGGAACGGCCGCCAGATCGGCGATCGTACGGCCCCCGAAGGTCACGGCGAGTGCCTCGGGCCGCAGTCTGCTGCCTCCGCACACCGGACAGGGCGCACTCGTCAGGAACCGCTCCGCCTTCGCCCGCAGCGCCGGGCTCCTGGAGTCCGAGAAGGTCTTCATGACGTATCGGCGGGCGCTCATGTACGTGCCCTGGTAGGGCCGTTGGATGCGGTCGGCGTCCCGGACGGGGTGCACGGTGACCACCGGCTGCTCGTCCGTGAAGAGGATCCACTCGCGTTCCCCGGCGGGCAGTTCACGCCAGGGCCGGTCCACGTCGTGGCCGAGCGCGTCCAGGACGTCCCGCAGGTTCTTGCCCTGCCAGGCTCCGGGCCAGGCGGCGATCGCGCCCTCCCGGATGGACAGCGACGGGTCGGGGACCAGCGACTCCTCGGTCGTCCGGTGGACCCGGCCGAGGCCGTGGCACTCCGGGCAGGCACCCACCGCCGTGTTGGGGGAGAACGCGTCGGAATCGAGCCGTTCCGCGCCGGGCGGATAGTCCCCGGCACGCGAGAAGAGCATGCGCAGGGAGTTGGAGAGGTTGGTGAGCGTCCCGACCGAGGAACGGGAGGTCGGGGCCGAGCGGCGCTGCTGGAGCGAGACCGCCGGCGGCAGCCCGCTGATCTCACCGACCTTCGGCGCCCCCACCTGGTGGATCAGCCTGCGCGCGTACGGGGCGACCGACTCGAAGTAGCGACGCTGGGCCTCGGCGTAGATGGTGCCGAACGCCAGGGACGACTTTCCCGAGCCGGACACACCGGTGAAGACGGCCAGCACGTCCCGGGGGACGTCCACGTCGACGCCCTTGAGGTTGTGCTCACGGGCGCCACGGACGCGGACGCAGGGATCGTGGGGGATGTGCATCGGGGGGAGGCTCCGTACGGACGACTCGCCGGGCAGGAATGGACAAACCCCGCGAGTCTAGTCCGTGCGGTGTGTCAGGGCCGCGGAGGGTCGTTCCGGTTCCGCTCCTGGTCGATGTAGTCGCCGGCCTTCCGCTGGCCCATGTCGACCTGGGACTGGTACTTGTTCCCGGTCCGCTGGTCGATCATGTCGCCGCCCTTTTCGACGCCCTGTTTGGCCTGGTCCTCATGGCCCTTGAGCATCCCCTTGAGCTTGTCCAGCATGGACATGGCAGCCCTCCTCGCTGCTTGAGGCTTCCCCACCAGCGTCACCGGCCCCGGCCCGGTCCGCATCTCGGCGGGCGTCCCCGTGCGGGTCCGGCGCGCCTGTGCCAGGTTGGAACATGCGGAATCCCGCCGACCGCAGAGCTGATCGCAGAAAGGCCCGGGCCCCATGACTTCTCCCGGTTTCGGATTCGGACGCACTCCCTTCGAGGACTTCGACGAGCTGATGTCCCGGTTCTTCGGCGGATCCGGACCGGGCGCCCCGGCCCGCCGCCCGCAGCGCGTCGACATCGGGAGCCTGCTCTCCGAGCGGGCGCGCGAGCTGGTGGCCGAGGCCCGCGAGCTCGCCGGCGCCGAGGGCAGCGAGGAGCTGGACGCCAGACAACTGCTGGCCGCCGCCACCACCCACGACTCCACCCGGCGGCTGCTCACCGAGTCGGGCGCGGACCCCGACCAGCTCCGCGAGCGGCTCACCGCGGGCCACGGCGGCGGGGAGAGGACGGAGCCCACCACCCTCACCCCGGCCGCCAAGCGCGCCCTGCTCGACGCCTACCAGATCTCCCGTGCCGAGGGCGCCTCCTACATCGGCCCCGAGCACCTGCTGCGCGCGCTCGCCGCGAACCCGGAGTCGACCGCCGGGCGGGCGCTCGCCGAGAGCGGCTGGGAGCCCACCCGGATGCCGGCCGAGGGCACGGCGGAGCGGAAGGCGCCCAGCACCACGCCGACGATCGACGAGTACGGCCGTGATCTCACCGAGGACGCCCGGGCGGGCCGCCTGGACCCGGTGATCGGGCGGGAGGACGAGGTCGAGCAGACCATCGAGGTGCTCTCCCGGCGCGGCAAGAACAACCCCGTCCTGATCGGCGACCCCGGTGTCGGCAAGACCGCCATCGTCGAGGGCATCGCGCAGCGGATCGTCACCGGCGACGTGCCCAAGACCCTCGAAGGCAAGCGGCTGGTCTCCCTCGACCTGGCCGGCATGGTGGCCGGCACCAAGTACCGGGGCGAGTTCGAGGAGCGGCTGAAGAAGCTCCTCGACGAGGTCCGCGAGCACAGCGATCAACTGGTGCTGTTCCTGGACGAGTTGCACACCGTGGTCGGTGCCGGCGGGGGCGGTGAGGGGTCCCTGGACGCGGGCAACATCCTCAAGCCCGCGCTCGCCCGGGGCGAGTTGCACCTGATCGGCGCGACCACGATCGACGAGTACCGCAAGCACATCGAGAAGGACGCGGCCCTGGAACGCCGGTTCGCGCCCATCCTGGTCGGTGAGCCCAGCGTCGACGACACCATCGAGATCCTGCGCGGACTGCGCGACCGTTACGAGGCCCACCACCAGGTCCGCATCACCGACGAGGCGGTCGTCGCGGCCGCCGAGCTCTCCGACCGGTACATCACCTCCCGCTTCCTGCCGGACAAGGCGATCGACCTGATGGACCAGGCCGCCGCCCGGGTCCGGCTGCGTTCGAAGACCCCGCCCACCGACACCCGGGACATCGAGGACCGGATCGCCGCCCTGAGCCGGGAGAAGGACCAGGCGGTCGCCGACGAGGAGTACGAGCGCGCCAAGGACCTCCGCGACCGGATCAGGGAGACCGAGGCCGAACTGGCGCAGGAGGGCGCGGACGACGAGCACGCGCCGAAGGTCACCGCCGAGGACATCGCCGAGGTCGTCTCCCGCACCACCGGCATCCCGGTCGCCCAGCTCACCGAGGAGGAGCGGGAGCGGCTGATCAAGCTGGAGGAGCACCTGCACGAGCGGGTCGTGGGCCAGGACGAGGCGATCACCGCCGTCGCCCGCGCGGTCCGCCGTGCCCGGGCCGGTATGAGCGACCCCAACCGTCCCGTGGGCAGCTTCCTCTTCCTGGGCCCGACCGGTGTCGGCAAGACCGAGCTGGCCCGCGCCCTGGCCGCCGCCCTCTTCGGCGACGACACCCGCATGATCCGCCTGGACATGAGCGAGTTCCAGGAACGCCACACGGTCTCCCGGCTGGTCGGGGCCCCGCCCGGGTACGTCGGCCACGAGGAGGCCGGCCAGCTCACCGAGGCGGTGCGCAGGCAGCCGTACGCCGTACTGCTCCTCGACGAGGTGGAGAAGGCGCACCCGGACGTCTTCAACACCCTGCTCCAGCTCCTCGACGACGGCCGCCTCACCGATGCCCAGGGCCGTACCGTCAACTTCAAGAACACCGTCGTCATCATGACGTCGAACATCGGCGCCGACCGTATCCTGGCCGCCGGTACCGAGGACTACGCCAAGGTCCGCGACGCCGTGATGCCGGCCCTCCAGCAGCACTTCCGGCCGGAGTTCCTCAACCGCATCGACGAGATCATCGTCTTCCGCGGCCTTGACCGCACCCAACTGCGCCAGATCGTCGACCTGTTGCTGGAACACACCAGGCGCCGCCTGCACGCCCAGGAGGTCGGCCTCGAAGTCACCGACGCGGCCGCGGGGCTGCTCGCCAACCTCGGGCACGAACCCGACTTCGGCGCCCGCCCGCTGCGCCGCACCATCCAGCGCGAGGTGGACGACCGCCTCGCCGACCTGCTGCTGTCCGGCCAGCTGACGGCGGGCGACAGGGCCGTGGTGGACGCGGCCGACGGTGAGATCGTGATCCGCTCCGACCACCCGGCCGAGGTCTGATCAGGCGTTCACGATCTGGGCCAGCCGCCGGTACGAGTCCAGCAGGGCCGCACGGTCGTACGTGCTGGTGGTGACCAGGACCTCGTCGGCGGCGGTCTCCTTCAGGACCGTCTCCAGTTCGTCCGCGACCTGGTCCGCGGTACCGGCCAGGTGCCCGGCGAGTCCGGACTCGTAGAAGCCGCGCTCCTTCGCGGTCATCGCCCTGCCCTCGGCCGCCTCGGCCGGGGGCAGCGGCGGGAAGGTGCCGTGGGTGCGGGAGTACGCCATCGACCAGGCCTCCGGGACGAGCAGCCGGCGAGCCGCCTCGGGGGTACCGGCGACGGCGACGGTCCCGGAGACCACGACGTAGGGCTCGGCCGCCCAGGGCGAGGGGCGGAAGCGGTCGCGGTAGTGGTCGATGCCCCGGAGCATCCGCTCCCGGTTGCGCAGGTCGCCGATGACCATCGGCAGCCCGGTGCGGGCCGCGATCTCCGCGCCCTCGCCCATCGCCAGTACGAACGGCGGCACCCGCAGCCCCTCGGCCGGGCGGGCCCGTACCCCGGTCGGCGAAGTGCCCTCGAACCAGCCGAGCAGTTCGCCGAGTTGCGCCGCGAAGTCCTCGGCGTCGTCCTTGCCGCGCCCGAGCGCCCTGCGGACCCCGTCGGTGAAACCCACCGACCGGCCCAGCCCCATGTCGATCCGCCCGGGGAACAGCGACTCCAGCACCCCGAACTGCTCGGCCACGACCAGGGGCCGGTGGTTGGGCAGCATGACCCCGCCGGTGCCCACGCGGACGGTGCGGGTGGCGGCGGCGACGGCGGCGGCCAGCACGGTCGGCGCCGAACCGGCGACCCCGGGCACCCCGTGGTGCTCCGACACCCAGAACCGGTGGAATCCGAGTGCCTCCACCTCCCGCGCCAGCGCCACGGTGTCCCGCAGTGCCGCACCGGGGGTGTGCCCCTCCCTGGTGCGGGAGCGGTCGAGGACGGAGAACCGGGTCCGGGCGATCAGCGCGTTCACAGAGGGTTCAACACCGCGACGGCCCCAGGATTCCCGCCGCCGGCCGGCCCCGCCGGCGCCCGGCTAGGGTTGCCGCGTGACCGAGAGCAGCAAGCGTCCGATCGCCGTGTTCGACATCGACAACACCCTCGCCGACACCGCGCACCGGCAGCGGTTCCTGGAGCGCAGCCCCCGGGACTGGGACGCGTTCTTCGCGGCCGCGCCGCACGATCCGCCGCTCGCGGAGGGGATCGCGCTGGCCGTGGCGACCGCGCGGGAGTGCGAGATCGTCTATCTCACCGGACGGCCGGACCGCTGCCGACGCGACACCCTGGACTGGCTGGCCGCCCATGGGCTGCCCGAGGGCCGGGTGCACATGCGGCGCGACGCCGACCGCAGGCCCGCCCGGCGCACCAAGCTGGAGATCCTGCGCCGCCTCGCCGAACGGCGTGCGGTCCGGGTCCTGGTCGATGACGACGAGCTGGTGTGCGACGACGCCGAACGGGCCGGGTTCACCGTGGTGCGGGCCCGCTGGGCCGACCGCTCGGCCGCGCTGGAGCAGGCCCAGGAGGGGGAGGGGCGGACCTGAGCCACCCGGGCGGACCCGAACTCCGCGCGGCCGGGGTCCGGCAGGCGTCAGTCCTCGTCGTCGATGCGGAAGCCCACCTTCAGGCCCACCTGGTAGTGCTCGATCTGTCCGTTCTCGATCTGGCCCCTGACCTGCGTCACCTCGAACCAGTCCAGGTTGCGCAGGGTCTGGCCGGCGCGTGCGACACCGTTGCGGATGGCTTGGTCGATGCCCTCGGTGGAGGTGCCGACGATCTCGGTGACCCGGTAGGTGTGGTTCGGCATCGGGATGCTCCTCTCGTCGTCACTCCAAGGTCCCGCATCCGGACGCCGGGCGCGAGGCGTCGGCGATCGGGTCACCGGCGGCGAAGGGGCCGCCCGTGCCGAACACGAGCCGTGCGAAGTTCTCGGCGATGCGCCGGTGCCCCGCCGGATCGGGATGGATCTCGTCGGGCAGCGGGAACTGCGCGTACTCCCGCTCGCCGTACAGGTCACGGCCGTCCAGGTGGTACAGATGCGGGTCGTCGGCCGCGCGCTGTGCGACGATCCGGGCGAGTTCGGCGCGGATGACGTTGAGCGTCAGGCGCCCGGCGGCGCTTTCGGCCGGATCACCGGTCGCCCTGAACCGCAGGGTGCCGCCGTCGAAGTCGGGCGCGAGCGGTCCCGGTGTGTCCTCCTGGACCGGGCACAGGAGGGCCGACACGACCAGCAGCGGTGTGGTCGGATGCCCCTCGCGCAGGGTGTCGAGGAAGCCGTGCACCGCCGGGGTGAAGGTGCGCAGGCGCATCGCGTCGGCGTTGGTTGATGCCGATCTTCAGGCTGATCAGGTCCGCGGGGGTGTCCCGCATCGCGCGCGCGGTGAACGGGTCCAGCAGCGCGCTGCCGCCGAACCCCAGGTTCACCAGGTCCACTTCGCCCCGGGCGGCCGCCAGGGCGGGCCAGGTGGCTGTCGGATGCGTGGCGTTGGAGCCGTGGCTGATGGAACTGCCGTGGTGCAGCCACACCCTGCGCCCGCTGTCCGGCGCCCGCTCGACGGGGGCGTCGGTGCGCAGCACGATCAGCTCGGTGACCTCCGTGTGCGGAAGCCAGATCTCGACGCTCTTGTCCCCGGCGGGCAGGCCGGTGAACCGGGCCGTGCCGGCCGGCCCCTCCGTCAGCTCGGCGGACTGGGTGAACATGTCGGTGATCGTGTACACGTTGCCGCCGGTCACCGTGGCCTGGGCCGTGAGGCGGCCGTCGACCAGCAGGTCGTACACGCCGTCCGGCGGGGCCGGGAACCCTCTGTACACCCGTTTGGTGGGCCGTGTGTCCAGTTCGACCGTGGTGGCCCGGGTACGGAAGGCCAGCCGCACGCCGGAGGGCTGGGCCTCGGCCAGGGTCAGCTGGGCGTCCGGGATCTGCCGGCGCGCCCGGGTGGGCAGCCGGTGCGGCAGCAGGCCGAGCGCGGTCGTCTCCACGTCGAGGAAGCCGCGCAGCAGGTCCACGGTGACGGGTGTGGTGATCCAGTCGTGTTCGGTGTTCATCGCCTCAGCCCGTCGAGGTGTGTGTGGGGGTGGCCCGGCTCCGCAGCAGGGTGTCCAGGGACTCCACGATCCAGGCCCACGACTCCCGCGCGTCCGGGGCGCTGTGCTCGAAGCCCCCGGCCAGTTCCAGGCTGACGTAGCCGTGGAAGACGCTGCCCAGCATCCGGACGGCGTGGGTCTGGTCGGGTTCTGTCAGGTCGTAGCCGCGCAGGATGGCCCGTGTCATATGGGCGTGCCGCACCCCGGCACTGGCGGCCGCCGTCTCGGGATCGAGCCGGAACCGGGCGGCGTCGTAGCGGCCCGGGTGGTCACGGGCGTAGTCGCGGTAGGCGTCCGCGAAGGCGGCCAGGGCGTCCTTGCCGGCCCGTCCGGCCAGGGCGTCGGCGACCCGGTCGGCGAGTTCCTCCAGCGCGAACAGGGCGATCCTGGTCCGGAGTTCCTGGGAGTTCTTCAGGTGCGAGTACAGACTCGCGACCTTGACGTCGAACCGCCGGGCGAGTGCCGAGACGGTCACCTGGTCGAAGCCGACCTCGTCGGCCAGCTCGGCCCCGGCCATGGTCAGCCGCTCCGGGGTCAGCCCTGCTCTAGCCATAACCTTCCTCCTGTTCAGCGGTAACCATAATGCATTTGCCTAAAGCCTATAGGCAAATTAGCCTGCCGCTCATGAGACCCCTGAACGAGCGGGAGATCCGCACCGCCTTCGTGAACTGCACCAAGGGCGAGGCCAAGCGGCTGACCGTCCCCCACGACCTGGCCGACCGGCCCTGGGACGACCTGGACTTTCTCGGCTGGCGGGACCCCCAGGCGCCCGACCGGGCCTACCTGGCCGTCGAGCTGGACGGACGCCCGGTGGCCCTGGCCCTGCGCTCCTCCGGTGCCGCCTCCTGGCAGACCCGGCGCAGCATGTGCTCGATCTGCCTGACCACCCATACCGGAGGCGTCTCGCTGATGGTCGCCGCGAAGGCCGGCAAGGCCGGGCAGCAGGGCAATTCCGTGGGTGTCTACCTGTGCAGCGACCTCGCCTGCCCGCTGTACGTACGGGGCAGGAAGGACGCGGGCGCCGGCTCCCGTCTGCCCGAGTCGCTCACCCTGGAGGAGAAGGTCCGGCGGACCGTCGCCAACCTCGCGGCGTTCGTCGCCAGGGTCACGGCCTGAGGGGCGGTGACCCTGCGGGCCTTGACCCTGCGTATTGGTCCATACCAAAATCCCGTACACCCGTACGAGCCACCGTGCTCGTCCCCCACGTCGGGCCATTTCCCCTGTCCGCCAGACAGAACAGGAACCCCTCGTGAGACGTCGACGCCCGCTCGCCCTCGTCTGTGTGTCCGCCGCCCTGCTCGGCGCCTGTGGCGTCCTGCCGGGCGGATCGGGCGGGCGGCACACCGTCACGGTGTGGCTCATGCAGAACAGCGCCTCCCAGGAGTTCCTGCGCCGGTTCACCGCGGACTTCGAGCGCACCCACAAGGACATCCGCCTCGACATCCGTGTCCAGCAGTGGACCGGGATCGTGGACAAGGTGCAGGCGGCACTCAGATCCGACTCCGCGGACGCTCCCGACGTCATCGAGGTCGGCAACACCCAGGTCCCGCAGTACGTCGAGGGCGGCCGGCTCACCGACCTCACCCTGGAGTCGATGCGGGACTGGGGCAAGGAGCACTGGCTGCCCGGCCTCGCCGAACCCGGCCGGGACGACTCCCGCCAGTACGGCATCCCCTGGTACGCGGCCAACCGCGTGGTCATCTACCGCAAGGACCTCTTCAGGAAGGCCGGCATCACCTCGCCGCCCAGGACCCGCGACGAGTGGCTGGCCGACACCCAGAAGCTCGACTCCGACGGGAACCAGGGAATCTACCTCGCCGGACAGGACTGGTACACCCTCTCCGGGTTCGTCTGGGACGAGGGCGGCGATCTCGCCGTGGAGACGGACGCCGGCTGGAAGGGCACCCTGGACAGCCCGGCCGCGCTGCGCGGGATGGACTTCTACCGGCGGCTCCAGGCCCTCGGCAAAGGGCCCGTCGACGCCGACGAGGAACACCCGCCCCAGGCCCAGGTGTTCGCGGGTGGCCGGGTCGCCCAGCTCATCGCGGTGCCCGGCCTCGCCCAGTCCATCGTGCAGGAGAACCCCGAACTCAAGGACGAGATCGGTTACTTCCCGGTGCCGGGCCGCACCGCCGACCACCCCGGCGCCGTCTTCACCGGCGGCTCCGACCTCGTGGTGCCGCAGAACACGGATCGGCCCTACGACGCGACCGCGGTCGTCGGTTCCCTCGCCGGCGCCCAGTGGGACACCGAACTGGCCCGCACCATGAACTACGTGCCCAACAAGACCACGCTGGCCGGCGCGGTCGCCGGGTCGGAGGGGGTCGCCGCCATGGCGGCGGGCGCCGCGCAAGGGCGGGCGACCCCCCACACCCCGGACTGGCCGGCGGTCGAGGCCGACAACCCGATCAAGGGCTACATGACCAGGGTGCTCGGCGGGGCGGACCCCGGGACCGAGGCCCGCCGCGCCTCCCGCAAGATCACCGAGCTGCTCGCGCCGGACCTCGGCTGAGCCGGCGGGTCAGCGGGCGACGCTCAGGGAGAGCGCGAAGCGGTCCTGCGCGTCGGTCCACCAGTTGGTCAGCTCAAGTCCGGCAGTGGCCAGTTCGGAGGTCACGCCGTCCCGCCGGAACTTCGCCGAGACCTCGGTGCGCAGTTCCTCGCCCGCCGCGAAGTCCACGGCCAGGTCGAGCGCCGGCACCTTCACGGTCTGCGCGACCCGGGAGCGCAGCCGCATCTCGATCCACTCCTCGTCCGCGTCCCACAGGGCGACATGGTCGAAGGCGCCCGGGTCGAAGTCGGCGTCCAGTTCCCGGTCGACGACGGCCAGGACGTTCTTGTTGAACTCGGCCGTCACCCCGGCCGCGTCGTCGTACGCCCGGACCAGCACGTCCTCTTCCTTGACCAGGTCGGTGCCGAGGAGCAGCGCGTCACCGGGCGTGAGCAGCCCCCGCACCGAGGCCAGGAACCGGGCCCGCTCGGCGGGCAGCAGATTGCCGATCGTGCCGCCGAGGAACGCCAGCAGCCGCGGCCCCGGGGTCTCGGGCAGGCTCATCCGGCCGGTGAAGTCGGCGATCAGGGCGTGCACGGACAGCTCCGGCCGCTCCTCGATGAGCGCCTGCCCGGCCTGTGTCAGCGCGCTCTCGCTGACGTCGACCGGGACGTACACCTCCAGGGAGGTGAGCGCGTCGATCAGCAGACGGGTCTTCTCGGAGGAGCCGGAGCCCAGCTCCACCAGGGTGCGGGCACCGCTCGCGGCGGCGATCTCACCGGACCGGGCGAGCAGGATCTCCCGTTCGGCCCGGGTCGGGTAGTACTCGGGCAACTCGGTGATCCGCTCGAACAGTTCACTGCCCCGGGCATCGTAGAACCACTTGGGCGGCAGCGTCTTGGGGGTGGCGGTGAGGCCGTTCAGGACATCGGCGCGCAGTGCGGCGTCCGTCGCGTCCTCGGGAAGGGTGCGGGTGACACGGAGGGGACTCACGTACAGGGCTCCTTCGGGGATGCGGATGCCGGGGCCTCCACCGGGCCGTCGACCGGCGTCCCGACCGGGGCGAGGGTGACGCCCCGGCGGCTCGCGACGAGCAGCGTGCGGTCGGGGACCTCCTGCCAGCGCGGGTCGTCGTCGTACGGCTCGGAGGCGACGACGATGCGCCGGCCGGGTTCCGAGAAGTGGCTGAGGCTGTCGCCCCAGGCCGTGGCGGCGATGGTCTCGCCGTCGGTGAGCAGCAGGTTCAGCCGGGCCGCCGGGGCCGCCTCGGCGATCTGGAGAACCGTTTCGGCAAGGGCGGGGCCCGGTGGCGTGCCGGACCGCAACCGGTGCAGGACCAGCGCCCAGGCGAACGCCGAGTCGGTGCGTGCCTCCATCGACAGCAGGTCCACCGGGGGCAGCAGCGGGACCAGGGACGCCATGGCCTGGGGCCAGCCGGGGATCGCCCCGTTGTGACTGAACAGCCAGCGGCCCGCGGCGAACGGTGCCGCCGCGGCCTCCGCGTCCGCACCCGCCAGCGTCGCGTCGCGTACGGCGGCCAGCAGCGCGCCGGTGCGCACCACGCGGGCCAGGTCGGCGAAGGACTGGTCGGCCCAGATCGGCCCGGCCCGCCGGTACCGGGCCGGCTGCGGGTCCCCGGCGGCGTACCAGCCGACGCCGAAACCATCGGCGTTGACCGTCCCGTAGCGCTGCCGCCGGGGCGCCCACGACTGGCGGTACAGGGAGTGTCCGGGCTCCACGAGGAGCCGGCCGAGCGGCTCCTCGGGGCCCAGGCAGGCGAGGTGGCGGCACATCAGGCGCTCTCCGCGGTACGGGCGGTGCGGAAGCCGGAGAAGATCTGCCGCCGGATCGGGTAGTCCCAGTTGCGGAACGTCCCCCGGCAGGCCACCGGGTCCACGGCGAACGAACCGCCGCGCAGCACCTTGTACTCGGGGCCGAAGAACACCTCCGAGTACTCCTTGTACGGGAAGGCGGTGAAGCCGGGGTAGGGGAGGAAGTCGCTGGCCGTCCACTCCCAGACGTCACCGATCAACTGCCGTACACCCAGCGGCGACTCGCCCTCCGGGTAGCTGCCTGCCGGGGCGGGGCGCAGATGGCGCTGGCCGAGGTTGGCGTGCGCCGGCCCCGGTTCCGCGTCGCCCCACGGGTAGCGCCGGGACCGGTTCTCACCAGGGTGGTGCCGGGCGGCCTTCTCCCACTCGGCCTCGGTGGGCAGCCGGCGGCCGGCCCAGCGGGCGTAGGCGTCCGCCTCGTACCAGCACACGTGCAGCACCGGCTCCTCGGGTGGCACCACCTCGGTGGCCCCGAACCGGCGGCGCAGCCACCGGCCGCCCTCGCGGTGCCAGAAGTGCGGGGCGCTGATCGCGTGCTGCCGGATGTGCGCCCAGCCCTCGGGCGTCCACCAGCGCTCGTTCTCGTAGCCGCCGTCCTCGATGAACTCCAGGTACCGGCCGTTGGTCACCGGGGTGGTGTCGATCCAGTAGGGCGCCACCTCCCGCCGGTGCGCGGGACGTTCGTTGTCCAGCGCCCACGGCTCGGTGGAGGTGCCCATGATGAACGGGCCGCCGGGAACCAGTACTTCGGCCGGGCCGGTGAACGGCGGTGCCGGGTCCGGGTCCGGGGCGGTCAGGGCCTGGGGGCCCTTGCGCAGCTGATGGGTGATCAGCATCGTCTCGTCGTGCTGCTGTTCGTGCTGGGCGATCATCCCGAAGGCGAATCCCGCCTCGGTCAGCCGGGTGCCGCCGCCGAACGCCGGGCCCTCCAGCAGGTCCAGAGCCCGCCCGCGCACCTCCGCCGCATAGCGCCGGGCCTCCTCGGGCGGCAGCAGCGGCAGCGTGGGCCGTTCGGAGCGCGGGTGCTCGAAGGCGTCGTAGAGGCTGTCGATCTCGGGGCGCATCGCCTCCCGGCCGCCGACGTTGCGCAGCAGCCAGAGCTCTTCCTGGTTGCCGATGTGCGCCAGGTCCCAGACCAGTGGGGACATCAGCGGGGAGTGCTGGGCGGTGAGGTCGGGCCCCTCGACGCAGCTGGTCAGGAGCGTGGTGCGGTCCCGGGCCGTGGTCAGGGACTTCAGGGCCCGGTCGCGCAGGGTCTCGATGTCGATGTCGGTCTCGGGGGCGGTCATACGGGGATGTCCTTCCCGTGGGCGCGGCTCGGTGTGCCGCGCAGGGGGTCCAGCAGGTCGTCGGCCGGGCAGCGGCCCCGGCGGACGTACCGGTCGGAGTACTCGGTCACGGCGGCTAGGACCTCCGGGGTCGCTCCCAGCCGGGGCAGGGCCTCCAGCGCCGCCGCGAAACAGGCGACGGTCACCTCGTGCAGCTCCGGGTCGCGGAGCCCGGTGCGGGCCGCGTCGATCCACAGCGGATTGTGCGGGGCCGCTCGCGGCTGTGCCCGCTCGGTCAGCGGCTTCACCGTCCGGTACGCGGTCTCGGCGGCCTCCGCGTCGTCGAACAGCGCCGTCGTCACCGCCAGCGGCACGATCCAGCCGTCGTCGCCGGGCTGCGCGTCGATCATCCGCAGCTCCAGATGACCGCGCGGCCGGACCGGCGGGAACAGCGTGGTGAGGTGGTAGGCGAGATCAGCCCTGGTGGGCGATCCCGACCGGGTCCACTCCCGGAAGGTGAGCCCCTCGGGGACCTCCCAGGGACCGCCGTCGCGCCTGACGCACATCACCGGGGCGTCCAGCACGTGCCGGGCCCAGGACTCGCGCGGGTCGCCGGTCAGCGGGGGCGCTCCCGCGCGGCCCGCGCCGATCTCCATCCACAGCAGCTGCCGGGTGGAGACCCAGCCGGTGGGCCGCCCTCCCGCCAGGGGGGAGTTCGCGAAGGCGGCCACCAGGACCGGGCCCAGCTGGTGGGACAGCCACCAGCGGCGGACGTGTCCCAGCGGGCCCGGCTCCTCGTGGCCGGCGTCCAGGCAGACCTGGACGGACGCCGAGGAGCACATCATGTGCCGGCCGGCCGGGCCGGTCCGGTCCAGACAGGCCTCCATCGCGTCGTAGCGCGGCTCGCGCAGGAAACGGCGGGGCGTGTGCCAGGGTTCGTGACCGGCGCCCATGAGGCCGAGGCCCTGCCGGGCGAGGACGGTGCGGACGGCGTCCAGGTCGGCGGAGACGGTACCGATGCACTCCATCAGGGAGGCGGCGGGCGGCGAGCTCAGCTCCAGCTGGCCGCCGGGTTCGACGGTGAGTGCCGACCCCAGGGGTACCGTGCGCAGTGCGGCGTAGGCCGCTTCGAGTCGTTCCGGTGTCACGCGGAGCCGCGGTCGCCGCAGCTCGTGGACCAGCCATTCCACTTCGACCCCGACCGTGCGGGGCGGGCCGGTCTTGAAGCAGATGCCCTTGACGAGGGCCTCCACCTCGGCCTCGGTGACAGCGGTGCGGTCGTCCGAGAAGTCGGTCTTCACCGACCCGTCGGTACAGTGGCCGCCGTCGGATATCGAGTCGGACATGTAGGGATCCTCCTGAGATTCCACCATGTCGCCGGCCCGGCAGTTGTTGGGTCCGGGACGGCATCGTCCGTTCCACCCAAGACCTTCGCGCCGATTCGCACAAGGGCACCTATCGGGACGTTCTGGATCGGTAACCTCTGCTTCCTCGCACGTTCCGGCACCGTTTCGGGCGCGGGAAACTCCGTTGCACCGGATTACCAGCATCGCTCAGGATGCCTGTATGGGCACGACGGGGGAGATCGCGCGGGCCGCGGTCATGGCGTCCACGGGGGTGGCGCCATGAGTGCGCGCCTGCGTGGAATCGCCCAGGAGACCGAGCGGATCGTGGCGGCGGGGGGCTACCGGACGCCCGACGGCCGGGAGATTCTCCTGGCCGCCGACATCGCCGCCGCACAGGCCGGGACGCGGATCCACGGCCCGGAACCGGTGCCGGTTGCGGAGGTCTCACCGGCCCGGACCGTCGTCGAGGTGACCGGCGAGAGCAGCCTGGAGGCCGCCCGCCGGCTGGCCGACGCCCCGGTCGCCGTCCTGAACTTCGCCTCCGCCCGCAATCCGGGCGGCGGCTATCTGAACGGCGCCCAGGCGCAGGAGGAGGCCCTGTGCCGCGCCTCCGCGCTCTACGCCTGCCAGGTGCACGCCCGGGCCTTCTACGACCACCACCGCGCCCACCGCGACCCGTTCTACTCGGACCGGGTGATCCACTCCCCGGCGGTCCCGGTCTTCCGCGACGACCGCGGCCGGCTCCTCGCGGAGCCCTACCGCGCCGGTTTCCTCACCTCCGCGGCGCCCAACGCGGGCGTGGTCCGCCGTACGGCACCGGATCGCACCGGTGAGCTGCCGGGCGCCCTCGCGGTCCGGGCCGAGCGGGTCCTGGAGGTGGCCGCCGCGCACGGATACCGGCGGATGGTCCTCGGCGCCTGGGGCTGCGGGGTCTTCCAGAACGACCCCCGGCAGGTCGCGGAGGCCTTCCACGGCCTGCTGGGACCCGGCGGACGGTTCGCGCGGACCTTCGAGCACGTGGTGTTCGGGGTCCTGGACCGTACGCCGGGATCGCCGGTCCTTGCGGCCTTCACCGAGACGTTCCGGGAAGCCTCCGCCCTCGACGGTCAGCCGCTCACCGCCAGCCGTAGCGCTCGTGCAGCCGGTTGCGTACGAGGTTGAAGCGGCCCCGGTCCAGCGAGCAGGCCTCCCGGCGCATGCCGTCCTCGTGCAGCCGCAGCACTCGGTCCACGTCGATCCAGGAATCACGTCCCGACCGGTCCCAGGGGCCGCTGCCGATCGCCACCCACTCGCGGTCGTTGTCGTGCCGCTTGCTCGACAGTTGCACGGCGAGCAGGGTGCCGGCCGCCTCGCGGGCGACGACCAGCACCGGACGGTCCTTGCCCCGGCCGTCGTTCTCCTCGAAGGGCACCCAGGTCCACACGATCTCACCGGGATCGGGGTCGCCGTCGTGGGCGGGGGAGTATTCGGTGCGCACCCTGCCGACCCCGCGCGGGTCGGCTTCGGTGGTCGCGGTGGGGCCGTAACGGCCGGGAATGTTCTCGTCGTCGGTAAGCGCAGTCACGAGGGCACCCTAAGGGGCCTCAGCCTGCGAGAACACGCGGGGTGCCGGTACGGCGCAGCTCGGTCTCGATCAACTCGGCGGTGAAGTCGGCGCGTTCGATGTGCGGAAGGTGGCCGGCCCCGGGCACCGGCTCGAACCGGCCCTGGGGGAAGGCCTTCGCGTAGGCGGCTCCGTAGGCGGGGGTGACGACGCGGTCGCTCTCGCCCCAGATCACCAGTACCGGCTGCGCCACCCGTCCGAGCCTCGGCATCAGCTTCGCACTGGTCATCCGGCCGCCGTCGGTGAGCAACCGCATGGTCGCCATGTTGGCCCGGCGGCGGTCGAGTTCGGCGGCGGGGAGGGTGGCCGGGTCGACGTAGAAGCGGTCCGGGTTGTGCCAGGAGTGCTCGGCCTGGGCGCGCGGGTCCAGCGCGAAGAAGTCGGTGACCTGCTCGCCTTCGACGTCCGCGCCGACCGCGTTGACCAGGACCAGGCCGGTGATCAGCCCCCCGGTGTCGCGTATCGCCATCTCGGCGGCGAGTTGACCGCCCAGCGAGGAGCCGACCACCAGGACGTCGCCCGCCTCGCAGTCCTGGAGCAGGTGGAGATAGGCGACGGCGAGGTCCTCCACGCTCGTGAACCAGTCGGGGCGGGGCGTTCCGTCCCAGCCGGGATGGACGGGGGTGAGCACGCGGCCGGACTCGGCGAGGCGGGCGGCGAGACCGGCGACGGTGGCGGGGCCGCCGCCTCCGTGCAGGACGAGGACGGGGCGACCGGAACCGGCCTCGGTGAGAGAGACGGGCAGGTCGGGATACACCTGGACGGTGCGGTTCGTCGTCATGCCGGGAACTCTAACTAAACATCTTTATTTAAACAAGCTTAGTCATGAGTTAGACTCAGCCCATGCACGATGACCTGCACGTTCTCGGAAGAGCGGTGAAACAGGCCCAGTACCGGCAGCACCGGGCGATGGACAGCGCGCTCTCGGCCGTCGGTACCACCCTCGCGCAGTGGGACGCGCTGCGCGCCATCGACCGGCTGCCCGGCGCCTCGGCGCGCGAGCTGGCCGCCGCCACCTTCCAGAGCGAGCAGGCCTTCGGCACGCTGGTGGGCCGGCTGGCCGCGCAGGGTCTGGTGGAACGGCGGCCGGGCCACGGACGCCGCATCCAGCACCACCTCACCCCGGACGGCGAGCGCATCCTGGCGGCCGGGCACGGGGTGTCCGGCGAGGTGCTCGCCGGATGCTTCGCCGGGCTGACGGCGGCCGAGCGGAGCACCCTGCTGGAGCTGTTGCGGCGGCTCAACGAGCGAGAGTGAGCGCGGAGATGCCCCCGGACCTGCCGGGGGCACCCCTGTCGTGCGTCGCGCCGGCGGCTACTCGCCGTCCTGCTCCACCGGAACCTTCTGCGCCTTCGGGGCCGCGACGCCGTTGAGGACCGGCGAAGCCCCGGTGTGGTCCTGCCCGTTCTTGTTCATCGAGGCCAGCAGCTGGCGGGCCAGCCCCAGTCCGGTGCCGCCCATCGTGAGCGCCTTGGCGAACATCTCCCCCATGCCGTCGGCGCCGTTGAGCAGCACCATGTTGTCGACGTTGCCGAACGCCGAAGCGCCGGCCTTCACGATCTCCGGCCAGTTCTCGGCGAGTTGCTGGGCGACCACCGCCTCCTGGTTCTCCGCCAGGGCGGCGGCACGGGCCTTGATGGCCTCCGCCTCGGCGAGGCCCTTGGCCTTGGCCGCCTCGGCGTCCGCCAGGCCCCTGGCCTGTGCCGCGGCCGCCTCGGCCTCACCGGTGGCGCGGGTCGCGGCAGCGCTCGCCGTACCCCGGGCCTTGGTGGCCTCGGCCTCGGCGCTCGCGGCCGCCTTGACCCGGGTCGCCTCGGCCGCCGCCGCCAGTTCCGTCTCCTTCGCCTTGGCCTGGGCCGCCGAGATGCGTGCGTCCCGCTCGGCCTCGGCCAGCGTGCGCTTCTCGTAGGCCTTGGCGTCGGCAGGCTTGCGGACGTCCGCCTGGAGCTGCTGCTCACGCCGGTGCGCCTCCAGCTCGGCGACCCGCGTCTCCTGGACGACGACCTCCTGCCGGGCGGCCGCATCGGCGAGCGGACCGGCCTGGCGGGACTGGGCCGCCGCCTTGTCGCGCTCGGCCTGGTAGCCGGCCTGGAGGATCTCGCTGTCCCGGGTGGCCTCCGCCATCCGGGCGAACGAGGCCTGCTCCGCCTCGGTGGCGAGACGATTGGCCTCCGCCTGCGCGATCCGCGCGTCCCGCTGCACGGCGGCCGCGTGCGGCATCGCCAGGTTCTTGATGTACCCGGTCGGATCCTCGATCTCGTGGATCTGCAGGGAGTCGACGATGAGCCCCAGCTTCTCCATCTCCGTGCCACAGGCGGCCCGGGTCTGCCCGGTGAGCTTGTCCCGGTCGCGGATCATGTCCTCGACCGTCAACCCGCCCACGATGGACCGCAGATGACCGGCGAACACGTTGTGCACCCGCTCGGACATCAGCTTCTGCTGGTCCAGGAACCGCCGGCCCGCGTTGGCGATCGACACGAAGTCGTCGCCCACCTTGAAGATGACCACCCCCCGTACCTTCAGCGGAATGCCCTGCTGGGTCACGCAGTCCACCGACAACTCGGTCTCGTTCAGGTCCAGTGACAGCTTGCGCACCGCCTGCACGCCCGGCAGTACCAGCGTGCCGCGCCCCGTGACGATGCGGAAACCCATGCCTGCTTCGAGACCTTCGGTCCGATGGTTCGAACCGGAGATGATGAGCGCCTCGTTCGGCTCGGCGACCCGCCACATCATCTTGAACACACCGATCAGCACGAGAACGGCGAGAACCGCCGCCCCCGCAACGACGCCGACGACCATCGGCATTCGCCCCCTTTGCCTGGTGCCCTCACGGCACCGAACGAAGGGAGTGTGCGCTCGCGCGAGCGCGGGGTGAAGACACTGGCGGATCCTTGTTGCCATCTTGACGCATACGCCCCTCACCTGGGGCTACGCGTGCTCAACTGTCGTACGCGGGCATGACGTAGACCGTTCGCGGCGGCAGGTGCTCGACCACCGTCACCACCGTCCCCGGCTCGATCCGGGTGCCGGCGTCGGCGGCGTAGGCGAGGAAGTGCTCGGCGCCTCCGCGCACCCGGACGATCACCTCGCCGACGAGTCCGGGCCCGACCGTTCCGGTGACCCGCCCCATGAGCCCGACCATCGACGCATCGTCCATGGTCAGAGGGTACGGGCGGGTCAGGCGACGGGAAAGCCGCCGGGCGCCGGTCGCGGGGCCGTCATGCGGCCGGCGAGCCGGTCACCACGGCCCGGGCCGGCGGCCAGTGCTCGTGCCAGCGCAGTTCGGCCTCCAACTGGGCGGCGACGGACACGAGCAGCGGCTCGCTGTCGGCCGGGCCGAGCAACTGGGCGCCCACCGGGAGTCCGTCGCCCACGAATCCGGCGGGCACATTGACGCCCGGCCACCCCAGCACGTTCCACGGCCAGGCGTAGGGGCAGGCGGCGATCATCGCCCGGTCGGTGGCGAACTGGCCCAGCTCCAGCAGCGCGCCGACGCGGGGCGGGGGAGCCGCGGTGGTCGGCGCGAGGACCGCGTCGTAGGACGCGAAGAAGCCGCCGAACCTGTGGCGCAGAGCCGTCTCCGCGCGCCGGGCGGCCCGCAGCGGGGCGCCGCCGAGCAGCCGGCCCAGCCGGGCCGCCTCCAGGGTGCGCCTGTCGAGCAGAGCGGGTTGCGCGGTCTCGCGGACGCGTTCGGCGATCCCGACCGTGGCGCGCGGGACGAAGGTGAGTCCGATCCGGCCGTAGGGCGGGTCGGACTCTTCGACGGTGTGGCCCAACGCGGCGAGTTTCTCGGCGAGTTCCAGGATACGGGCGCGTACGTCCGGCTGGAGGCGGGCGGGCAGCGCGGTGAACGGCGGCTTCAGGGACAGCGCGATACGCAGCCGCCCCGGGTCGCGGCCGACCGCGTCGGAGGTCGTCAACTCCTGTGGGCGGTGCGGGTCCTGGGGGTGGTTGCCGCTGGCCGCGTCCAGCAGCAGGGCGGCGTCGGCGACCGTGCGGGCCAGGGTGCCGTTGACGGTGATGCCCTGGAAGGACTCGCCGCGCGGCCAGGTCGAGATCCGGCCGCGCTGGGGCTTGATGCCGACGAGGTGGGTCCAGGAGGCCGGTATGCGCACCGATCCGGCGCCGTCCGAGCCGAGCGCGGCCGGGACGAGCCCCGCCGCGACGGCGGCCGCCGACCCGCCCGAGGAACCGCCCGGAGTGTGTCCCGGCTGCCAGGGGTTACGGGTCGCGCCGAAGGCCGGTCCCTCGGTGAACGGCCACTGTCCCAGTTCGCAGGTGTTGGTCTTGCCGATGATCACCGCTCCGGCCGCCCGCAGCCGTCGTACCGCTTCACCGTCCTCGGCCACGGGCGGGAAGTCGCCCCGGCAGCCGAAAGCGGTCGGCTCGCCGGCCACGTCCGTGTCGTCCTTCACCGCGACCGGCACCCCGAGCAGGGGACGGCGCACCCCGGCGGCCAGCTCCCGGTCGGCGGCGTCGGCTTCGGCGAGCGCGGCGGACGCGCGGACGATCCGGAAGGCGTTGAGGGAGCCCTGGGTGGACCCGATCCTCTCGAGGCAGTCCTGGACGAGCTGACGGGAGGTCATCTCGCCGGCCGCCAGGGCGCGTACGGACTCGGCCAGACCCGGTGAACGGTCGGACGGCATGCGAACCCACCTTCTGTAGCGTGCCACTTACCGGAGGGTAACGTCGAGTCGGGCCGCGCCGGACAGTTTTCGCACAGCCGGCGCCCGGTCATGTCCCAGGACCGGTCCGCCCATTGACGTGAACCTGTTGCCCGCGTCCGCGACACACAGTCCGAGGAACACGGCCCGATCCTTCCGGTCCGTCAACTGCCCGGCCCGGTACTGGCAGGAGCGGTCCGCCCTTCCCGGCCTCCCGGTCGTGACGGGCTCCAGGTGCCGCCGCTGACCCCGATTCGACGCCGACGACGGCACGTCCCTGTTCGCGGGGGACGCCACGTTCATCGTCCGCACGGGCACGGACAGCGGCTCGGGGCGCTTCGAGTCGTACAACTGCCCCGGCTGCTACCTCCGCCACTACGACTGCCAACTCCGCGTGTCCGGCGCGGACGGCGCGGACCTGTTCCGCCGGGACAGTTCCTTCGTGCCGGTGACCGCATGGGCCTGAGCCGCGGCGTGCTCCCCGCTAAGGCGAGGTGGCCAGGTGCGGGGAGCGGAGTACGAGCAGGGTGATCTCGCTGGGGGCGAAGACGCGGAACGGCGGGCCCCAGAAGCCGGTGCCGCGGCTGGTGTAGAGCAGGGTCCGGGCGCCGTGGTGACTGAGGCCGGCGAGAGCGGGCTGGTCGATGCGGACCAGGTGGTGGAAGGGCCAGATCTGGCCGCCGTGGGTGTGGCCGGAGAGCTGAAGGTCGATGCCCTCGGCTGCCGCCCGGTCGATGAACTTCGGCTGGTGGGCCAGGAGCAGGACGGGCAGGTCGCGGTCGGCGCCGGCCAGGGCTCCGGCGAGATGGGCGCCGTGGCCTGCCAGACCGGAGGCTTCGGCGGTGACGTCGTCCACGCCGGCGACCACGAGGGTGTCGCCTCCGCGTTCGACCAGCAGATGGCGGTTGCGCAGCGGCTCCCAGCCCAGCTCGTCCATCAGGTCGACCCAGCCCTGGGCCTCGCTGTAGTACTCGTGGTTGCCGGTGACGTACACGCGGGCCCGGGTGGCCCGCACCGTACCGAGCGGGGCGGCCTGGGCGCGGCGGCGTTCGGCCGTACCGTCCGCGATGTCGCCGGTGTGGCAGACCAGGTCGGCCTCCAGGGCGTTCACCGTCTCGCAGACCCGGGCCGACCAGCGGGCGCGGTCGAGCGGGCCGTAGTGGGTGTCGGTGATGAGGGCGACGCGGATGCCGTCCAACCCGGCACCCAGTCGCGGGAGCCGCACCTCGAGTCGGCGCACGCGCGGCACGCGGCGGGCCTCGGCGTACCCCCAGGCGAGCAGCGCGGCGGTGACGCCGAGGACCGCCCAGGTGACGATCCGGGCTCGGTCCTGGCCCTCGCCGACACCGGCCACGGTCAGGGCGAGCCGGAGGAGGACGCCGATCAGGACGGACCAGGTGAACAGCACCCAGCCGACGCCCAGCAGGGTGTCACCGATGATCGCCGCCCCGTCCTGCTGGCGCCGGCCGTGGCCGCGCGCCATGGCGAGCGGCATACCGATGAGGCCGAGGGCGAACAGGGCGGTGCCGGCCGGTGTGACGGGCAGCGGCCAGTGCTGGCCGCCGTACAGGAGCACCCAGCAGGGCACGGTCCACAGCAGGACGGGGGCGATCAGCGGGATGTAGCGCATCAGGCGGTGCAGCGGGCTCCGCCGCGGCGCCTGCGCCTCCGCATCGGCGGGCCGGGTGTTGCTGGTGTCGGTCACGCTTCCCCTCCCTGACCAGGCTGCCGTCTCGCGCACTGTATCCGGTCGCTCCCGTTGTTACTCACTTTCGGGTGACGGCCTGGGTGGTGGGGGTGGTGCGGTGGGCCGGCGGGTGGGGCGCAAGCCCGCAGTCCGTGGGGGATCGAGCGGTGGGTGGGCGTCAACACCGCGCATTCGGCGCATACATGGAGGTTGCAGGGGAGAGTCATAGGAACATGACGGAACTGTCATGACCTTCGCGTACCCCTCACCTTCCCTCCGCACGGCGGGCAGGGTGTGGGTGTGCGGCCGACCGGCCGCCGACCCGCACCACGCATCCCGGGTGGCCTGCGACGTTCCCGTCGCCCGCCCCGGGTGTGCCGGCTCCGAGAAGGGGGACCTCGTGTCCGTATCCGTGACCGCCCGCCGTCTGACCGCCGCCGCTGCCGTGGCCGCTGCCGTGGGCGCGCTCGCCCTGCCCGCCGCCGCCGACGGCCGTCCGGGCGCCCGCCCGCACGGCGACGTGGTGATCAGCAAGGTGCAGTACGACTCCCCGGGACGCGACGACCGCTCCAACCGCTCCCTGAACAACGAGTGGGTGGACATCACCAACGCCACCCGTCGGACGGTGAACCTGGACCACTGGACCCTGACCGGCAGGGACGGCCGCCGCTACACCTTCCGCCACGTCCGTCTGGAAGGACGGGCCACCGTCCGCGTCCACACCGGGGTGGGCCGCGACAACGCCCGCGACGTCTACCAGGACCGCCGCGGCTACGCCTGGGACGACCACAACGACACCGCGACCCTGGGCAACGACCATGCCCGCATCGTCGACCAGGTCAGCTGGGGCCACCGCCACGGCCACCGCAACGGCGGCCACCGCAACAGCACCCCCAACCGCCACTGACCCGTCCACCGCGCTCCCCACGGGGAGCGCGGGGAAGGGCCCGGCGGGCATCACCACGCGCGCCGGGCCCACCGTCGTGGAGTACGTGGTCAGCGGCGCCTCCGGTAGGACCAGCCGGTGCCTATTCCCGCCACGTGCAGAGCCAGGGCGGTCAGGCCCAGCAGCATCAGGTTCGTGGAGGTGAAGGTGTCGTTGGTACTGATGTCCGCCGCGTTGATCAGGAAGGCGATGAAGAACAACACCGCGGCGATGATGGCGGCCATGAGCGGGCTCCTCTCGATGGGGTGAATCCCGTATGCCCGCACATCACCTCCACAAGCCCGTTGCCGGCCGGCCATGAGGAGTGAGGGCCGAGGAGCGAACCGTCAGAAGACCCGGATCGGGATCTCGGCCGGGTCGGTGAGCAGGCCGAAGATCTCGTCGTCCAGCCGTACCAGGGTGACGGAGGCGCCGGCCATGTCGAGGGAGGTGCAGTACTCGCCCACGTAACTGCGCCCGACCTCGATGCCGCGCTCGGCCAGCTGCTTGTGGGCCAGGCCGTACACCAGGTACAGCTCACCGATCGGGGTGCCGCCGAGGCCGTTGACCATCAGGGCGACGCGGTCACCCGAGGAGAAGGGCAGGTCGTCCACGACCGCGCCGACCAGCTCGGCCACCATCGCGTCCGCCGACTGCAGCTTCTCCCGCCTGCGGCCCGGTTCGCCGTGGATGCCCACGCCCATCTCGACCGCGTCGTCCGGCAGTTCGAACAGCGGTGCGCCCTTCGCCGGAGGCGTGCAGGCGGTGAGTGCCATGCCCATGGTGCGGGTGACCGAGTTGACCTTCTCGCCGATCCGGTACACCTCGTCGAGGTCCGCACCCCGCTCGGCGGCCGCCCCGACGGCCTTCATCACGAAGAAGTTCCCGGCCACCCCGCGCCGGCCGACGGTGTACGTCGAGTCCTGTACGGCCACGTCGTCGTCGATGAAGAGAGTGCGGACGGTCACCCCGTCGGCCCGGGACAGCTCCTCGGCCATCTCGAACGCCATGCGGTCCCCGGTGTAGTTGTTGACCAGCAGCAGCACACCCTTCGGGGAGGCGACCAGCTTGACCGTCTCGTACACGTAGTCGGCGGGCGGTGCGGCGAACACGTCTCCCGGACAAGCGGCGTCGAGCATCCCCTTGCCGACGGTCATCACGTGGGCCGGCTCGTGACCGGATCCGGAGCCCTGCACGATCGAGACCTTGTTCTCCCGCGGGGCGTCGGCACGCATGATCAGGTTGTACTCGGGCACGTACCGCAGCGTGCCGGGGTTGGCCAGGGCCAGTCCCTCCAGCATCTGCGCCACGTAGTCCTTCGGGTCGTTGACGAACTTCTTCATGCCGTGACTCCTCCTGGTCCAGCCGGTCGCGTCAGTCGCGTGCGTCCCACTCGGCGGCGACGCGCTCCGCCATGACCGCGATCGCCACCGCGCCCGGGTCCGGCGAGCCGATGCTGCGCTCACCGGTGTAGCTCTGGCGGCCGCGGCGGGCCTGCATGGATGCCGTCGCGTCGGCGGCGGCGCGCGCGGTCGTGGCGGCCAGGGCGGCCAGTTCGGCTGCGCCGGCGGCCGGTTCGCCCGGTGCCAGCCGCCGCTCCAGGGCGTCGGTCATCGGGATCAGGGCATCCAGCAGGGTCTTGTCGCCGACGTCCGACCTGCCTCGCGCCTTGATGCCCTCCGCGGCGGCCCGCAGCATGCCGACCGCGTCCCCGGCGTCCAGTTCCGGCCGGTCCTTCACGGCGCCGGCGGCTCGCAGGAAGGCGGTGCCCCACAGCGGCCCCGACGTGCCGCCGACCCGTTTGGAGATCACCATCGCGACCTTCTTCAGGAAGTCGGCCGGCGCGTCCGCGGCGAGGTCGTCCCAGTCGGCGAGCACGATCTCGAAACCACGGGCGAGCGAGTACCCGAAGTCCCCGTCCCCCGCGACGGCGTCGAGGTCGCTGAAGGCCCGTTCGTTGTCCACCGCGGTCCGGGCGATCGTCCGCACCACGAAGGTGAGGTCGCCACCGGGCGCCGACGGCGACGGGGGTGACGATGGCGATGGTGCTGACATGTCTCTCCTGACTGCCGTGACGTCAGTGCGGTCGGGGGTCGGCCGGCGCGGGGTCCCTGGCATCGGGTCCCGGGCCGGCGGCGGTGAGCAGGCCGGCGAGGTCCGCGAGCACGACGTACGGCCCCGGGTCGACACCGAACGGATCGCTGAGCACCCGGGCGACGGTCTCCCGCGGCGGCGGATCGCCGAGCGAGGTGACCACCAGGGCGGCCCCGGTGAAGTCCTCCTGGCCCGTGTAGGCGCTGGTCGTGACCGTGCAGGTGAGCCCGGCGCCGAGCGCGGCCAGCAGTCCGTTGCGGCTGTCCTCGATCACGACGGCGTCCGCGGGCCGCAGGCCCAGCCGGTCCAGGGCGAAGGCGTAGATGTCCGGGGCCGGCTTCTTTCGCTGGACCACGTCCCCGGCGAAGACGGCGAAGCGGGAGGCCAGCTCGGGACCCATGGCGAGTTCGAGCACGCTGCGGACGGACGGCTCCGCGGAGGTGGAGGCGACCGCGAGCGCCCACCCGGCCTCGTGCGCCTCCGTGGCGACCCGTCGCACCCCGGGCCGGGGCGGAATGCTGCCGCCCCCGATGATCGCCGTGTAGATCTCGGTCTTGCGCCGGTGCCAGGCCGCCACCCGTTCGTCGAGCGCGGCCGGGTCGGTGGGCAGGCCGGCGGCGGCGACGAAGTCCGGGGTCAGCAGCGTGCGCATGCGCTCCTTGCCGCCACCGACCCGCACCTTCCGCGCGTACTCCTCGTCGCTCCACCGCACCGGGAGACCGAACTCCTCGAACGTCCTGTTGAAGGCGGGCAGATGACCGTCGCGTTCGGTGTCGGCGAGGACGCCGTCGCAGTCGAAGACGAGCGCGGGCACGGCTACCTCGCCTGCCCGGCGCTGCCGAAGAGCCTCATCAGCGAACCGGCCAGCTCTACGACGTCCCGGCGGACGTCCCGGAAGAGCGAGGGCGGATCCCACTTCTGCCGCTCCTCGGCAGTGCGCAGGAAGGCCAGGTTCGACTTCATGTACGTCTCCTTGAGGGCCGTGGAGATGTTGACCTTCGCGCACCCCCGGGAGATCAGGTCGCGGAACTGTTCGTCGGAGAGCCCGCTGCCGCCGTGCAGCGCGATGGGTACCGGATGGGCGGCCACGATGTCGGAGACGCGCTGCGCGTCGAGCACCGGCGCCTGCCGGTACGATCCGTGCGCGTTCCCGATCGCCGGTGCGAAGACGTCCACCTGCGTGGTCCGCAGGAACTCCAGGGCGACCGCCAGATCCTGCCGCTCGGCGGCGACGTCGGTGCCGATCCCGTCCTCCACGCCGGTGATCGACTCGATCTCGCCCTCTACCGCGGCGCCGAAGGCGCGGGCCTCGGCGACGACCTCGACGGTCTGCCGCATGTTCTCCTCGACCGGCAGCGTGGAGGCGTCGAAGAGCACCGAGTTCCACCCCCGCCGCAGGCACTCGGTGATGACCTCACGCTCCGGGCAGTGGTCCAGGTGCAGGGTGACGGGGACGTCGATGCCGGCGGTCATCGACGTCCACATGGCGTAGAGCACGTCACTGCCGATGGACCTGACCGTCTTCACCGAGGTCTGCACGATCAGCGGCGACGCGTTCTCCACCGCGGCCGCCAGCACGGCCTCCAGCGTGAGGTCGTTGAACACGTTGATGGCCGGTACGGCGTAACGCTCCTCGAAGGGCCTGGCGAGGATCTCGGTCAGCGGTGTCACACCCACGACGCCTCCACCTCTCCACCGACCGCCCCCGCTCCTCCATTCCACGCCCGGGCCGCACCCGCCGCCACTTTTACCGCGGGCGCGGGCCGGCCTCGTGCGGACCACGGTCTGCCCGTCGCGGTGACCGTGTGGAGATCCGTCGACATCCATCCGACCGGGAGCCGGGCCCGGCCGCGGTCCGCGGCGGAGACGGGTGTGGGCGTCGGCACCCTGCCCGCGGTGACTACGTCGTGAACCGGTCCTTCGTCGACAGAGGAGCTTCGGACGCCTCTGCTCAAGTACTCGGTTGCCGTCGTGTTCGTGGCCGCGGCGGCCTGCGCCGCTCTCGCCCCGCAGGCCATGGCCGCCCCCATGCCCTGGGAGACCGGCAACACCCCCACGGCCACCGTGCTGTGCGGGAGCCCCTGCTATCAGTGACGGTACCCGCGCCGCCGTCCGCCGCCGCGGTTCGGCTCCGGCGTCGCAGCGGTCCCGTGCGAGGACGGCAGCGTGCGCGTACGGCACTGAACGCAGTCGTGCGATCATATAAGGACGTGTCCGGGAATGAGCGACATGTCGTGCGCGTTGGCGGGGCAGGACGACGAGTACCGGAGTATCACGTGAGCGCTGCGATGATCGCGACATCTTTGGTCGAGACCCTGCGAGAACGGCGCCGTTCCGCGCCGGGGCGTCTGTGGCTGGTCGTCCCTCTGCTGCTGGTCGTGACGATTCCGGTGGCCGACGTGTTCCTGCCGCCGGACATCCATCTCGCCCACCTCCTCGTCGTCGCCGTGGCCGTCACCGCGGTCGGCACCGGGCCCCGCGCCACCGGGCTCATCGGGTTGCTGGCGGTCCTCGCGCTCGTCCTCGCCGGCCTGGAGCGACGGACACTGGTCACCGAGAGTGTCCTCGTGGAGCTCGCCGCTCTCCTCGCCGTCTGTGTCTTCTTCGTCCTCTTCACCCGGATGCGGGACCGGCGCGAGCGCGAGCTGGTCCGGGCGCGTTCGGTGTCCGACGCGGCACAGAGCGTCGTACTGCGGCCGCTGCCGCACCGGGCCGGGCCCGTCACGCTGGCCTCGCGGTACCGCAGCGCGGAAGCGGACGCGACCATCGGCGGCGATCTGTACGCCGCCGCCCGGATCCCCGGCGTCACGCGGCTGCTCATCGGGGACGTCCGGGGCAAGGGTCTCCCCTCCATCAGCGACACGGCGATCGTGCTGGGCGCCTTCCGTGCCGCCGCGCACCGCAGGATCCCGCTGCCGGAACTGGTCGCCTACATCGAGGACGCCGTCCGGTGGGGGCTCGCGGAGTTCTCGGAGCCGGGGGAGGACGCCGCCGAGCGCTTCGTGACCGCCGCCGTCATCGACATCCCGGACGACGAGCCCGTGATACACCTGATCAGCTGCGGGCATCCGCCGCCCCTCCTGCTGGACCATTGCGGCAAGAAGGTGCGGTCGCTGACGGTCCCCGAACCGTCGCCCCCGCTCGGCCTCGGTGCGTGGGCCGTCGACTCGAACGGCGCGGACGGCGTCCGCCCCTGCTACGTCCCGGCGACCTTCCCGTTCGAGCACGGCGACCGGCTGGTGCTGTACACCGACGGGATCAGCGAGGCCCGCAACGCCGAGGGCGACTTCTATCCGCTCGCGGAACGCGCCATGGTCTGGGCCGACGAGGTACCGGGATCGATGGTCGAGCGGCTCGCCGCGGACGTCGGCGCGTACACGGGGGGACGGCGGGACGACGACATGGCCATGATCGTCGTGCAGCGCGACTGATCGTCCGGCGCGGCTGACGGTCCGGCGCCGCTGCTCCTCCACTGCCGCTGAACAGCGTCACCGCGGCCTGCCTCCCCAGGCGGGCCGTTCCGTTTTCGCCGGGGTGTTCCGGCAGGTGCGGGACCGGTCGGGGGCGACCGGAAAGCGTTGTCGCGGAGCTCGAAACCCTAGCTCGCAACCACCAGTTCAAGCCGATGTTGTGATGCGGTCATGACAGTCCTGTGCGGCGGATGCCAATCTGCTCTCCGGAAGTTCACTGCCCACTCACAGGCACCTCACGCCATATCCTCATCTCCTTTCCCCACGTCACCGGCACGCCCCGAGCAGACGTCACCCCGTCGCCCCGTGCCCATTCGGCTCTTCCTCCTGCACCCGCGCGCCGCCGGACGGCTCGACCCAGCCGACCCGCTCTCCCGGGCTCCACCGAGCCCGACCACCCCACAGAAGGAGAACGCCATGTTCCGGCAGGACCGTCACCATCGCCGTGTCAGAGGCGGCGTCAGCCTGGCGCTGGCCGCCGCCACCACCCTGCTCGCGGCCGGCCTGCAGCAGGGCACCGCCCTGGCCACGGCCGGCGAACACGCCCCCGCCCGGATCCTGGCCACACCCAGGGCCGGCGCGGCCCCCGCGGCACTCTCACCGGCCAGACGCACCGCACTGCTCAGGAGTGCCGCGACCGCGGCCCCCGACACCGCGAAGACCCTCGGCCTGGGTGCCGGCGAGAAGCTGGTCGTCAAGGACGTCACCCAGGACGCCGACGGTACGACGCACACCCGCTACGAACGCACGTACGAGGGCCTGCCCGTCCTCGGCGGGGACCTGATCGTCCACCGGAGCGGCAGCCGGCTCACCGTGTCACGGGCCACGAAGGCATCCCTCGCGGTCACCTCCACGAAGGCGAAGATCTCCTCGGCCACGGCGAAGACCCAAGCGCTCACCGCCGCGGCGAAGGCCGGCGCGGAGCACCCCGCGGTCGGTTCCAGCCCCCGTCTCGTCGTCTGGGCCGCCTCGGGCCGGGCCGCCCTGGCCTGGGAGTCCGTCGTCGGAGGCGTCCAGGACGACGGCACGCCGAGCGAACTCCACGTCATCACCGACGCGGCGTCCGGCAAGCAGCTCTTCCACTACCAGGGTGTCGAGACCGGCACCGGCACCGGGCAGTTCGACGGGACCGTGCCGCTCGGCACCACGCTCTCCGGTTCGACCTACCAGCTCGTCGACGGCGACCGTGCCGGGCACCGCACCTACGACCTGAACCAGGGCACCTCGGGCACCGGCACCCTCTTCACCGACGACAACGATGTCTGGGGCGACGGCACGGTCGCCAACCGGCAGACCGCGGGCGTGGACGTCGCCTTCGGCGCGGCGGCCACCTGGGACTTCTACAAGGACGTCTTCGGCCGCAACGGCATCCGCAACGACGGTGTCGCCGCCTACAGCCGCGCCCACTACGGCAACAACTACGTCAACGCCTTCTGGCAGGACAGCTGCTTCTGCATGACGTACGGCGACGGCTCCGGCAACACCCACCCGCTCACCGCGCTCGACGTCGCCGCGCACGAGATGAGCCACGGCGTCACCGCCGCCACGGCGGGGCTCACCTACTCCGGCGAGTCGGGCGGCCTGAACGAGGCGACCTCCGACATCTTCGCCGCCGCCGTCGAGTTCTACGAGAACCTGCCCGCCGACGTCCCGGACTACCTGGTCGGGGAGAAGATCGACATCAACGGCGACGGCACCCCGCTGCGCTACATGGACAAGCCCTCCAAGGACGGCGCGTCCAGCGACTACTGGAGCCCGTCGCTCGGCGGACTCGACGTCCACTACTCCTCGGGCCCGGCCAACCACTTCTTCTACCTGCTCTCGGAGGGCAGTGGAGCGAAGACCGTCAACGGGGTCGCCTACGACAGCCCCACCTACGACGGGCAGCCGGTGACGGGCATCGGCATCGACAACGCCCGGCAGGTCTGGTACCGGGCTCTGACCACCTACATGACGTCGAGCACCGACTACGCGGGCGCCCGCACCGCCACGCTCCAGGCCGCGACCGACCTCTTCGGCGCCTACAGCCCCGCCTACCTCGCCGTCGCCGACGCCTGGGCGGCGATCAACGTGGGCAACCGGGTCGCGATCGGCGTCAACGTCGCACCGATCGCCGACCAGATCAGCGGTGTCGGGCAGGCGGTGTCCCTCCAGACGGACGCCTACACGACCAACTCCGGCGCGGGCCTGACGTACACGGCGACCGGCCTGCCGGACGGACTGACGATGAGCGACACGGGACTGATATCCGGCACCCCGACCACGCTCGGCGCCAGCGACGTCACGGTCACGGTCACCGACGACACGGGCGCGTCCGCCACCCGGCACTTCTCCTGGCAGGTGGCCTACATCTACGCCAACGCCACCCGGGTCGACATCCCCGACAACGGCGCCGCGGTGGAGTCCCCGGTCACCGTCACCGGCCGGACCGGGAACGCCTCCGCCACCACCCAGGTCTACGTCAAGATCATCCATACCTACCGGGGTGACCTGACCGTCGACCTCGTGGGCCCCGACGGAACCGTCTACTCCCTCCTGAACCGCAGCGGCGGCTCCGCCGACAACGTCGACCAGACGTTCACCGTCGACGCCTCCGCACAGCCCCTCGCCGGCACCTGGAAGCTCCGGGTCCAGGACCGTGCCGCGATCGACGTCGGCTACATCGAGCAGTGGCGGCTCATTCCCTGATCCCGCCGCTACGGCGCCCCAGCGGCCCCTCCGGTCCGACCGCCGCGTCGGACCGGAGGGGCCGTCGCGATCAGGGATCTCCAGGACCTGTTCCGTTTGAAGGGCATCTCGAAGACCCGGGAGAACAGCCATGCGCCGAGCACCGAAACCGGCAGGGCCAGGGCGAGTGTGCAGCAGAACGCGGGCAGGCCGGGAGACGCGACGTGCGGGGCGACGCGGCGGATCACGGTCATGACGATCGGCAGGTGGATCAGGTAGAGACTGTAGGAGAAGTCGCCGAGCCGCCGGACCGGCCGGGTGGTCAGCAGCCGCAGGAGCGGGGCGGGCCTGCCGGTGGCCACCGCGGCCAGCAGCATCGTCATGGCGGGGGCGACGGCGAGGTCGATCCAGAAGTAGTGGTGCACCGTCCACACGGAGCCCTTGACGAGACCGAGGACCAGAACGGGCAGGGCGGCCAGGGCCGCGAACCATCCCCAGGGCAGGCGCCGGACCCGCTCTCGCGCGGCGACCACCCCCGCGCCGATCACACCAGCGACGAACACGGGCGCGAGGTGAGGGGCGAGCCAGTTGTCGCCCTCCACCGGATCGGCGCCGGGTGCCGCCAGGCCGAGGGCGATCACCGGAAGGGCCGCGCACGCGGCCAGCACCACGGCGTTCGTCCGGCGCCGGACAAGGAGGAGCAGGGGGAAGAGGAGGTACAGCTCGGCCTCCACTCCGATCGACCAGAACGCGCCGTTCGGTGTGGGCGCGGTGATCATGTCCTGGGCGACGAGGCCGAACACGAGGGCGGTCCTGCCGGTCGGCGGTCCGAAGTGCGAGGCCGGCACCACGAACAGGGAGACGAGCAGGCTGATCGCCAGCGCCGCCCAGTACGGCGGCAGGATCCGCCAGGCACGCCGGCGCAGGAACCGGGCGACACCGCCCGTCCGCCAGCCGTGACGCGCCGGGGAGAGGGCCAGGGAGAAGCCGGACAGCACCAGGAAGAAGACGACGGCGAGGCGCCCGAACATCAGCCCCTTCAGCCACGGCGGCGCCGAACTGTCGGGATATCCGGGGAAGGTGTACAGCCAGCAGTGGAACAGCACGACATACAGGGCGGCCAGGCCGCGGAGGCCGTCCAGGCCCACCACCGGTGAGTGCGCGCGGGCCCCGGCGGCCGTCTCCTCCTGCCCCGCCGGGGCCGGGGCGGTCGGGCCCGGAGTGCTGTCGGCCGGACGGCTCAGGTCCGTGGAAATCGTTCAACCCCTTCTCCTGGCAGCGCGGGTGCCGCCGAGGTGTCTCGGAGGCGGTGCGCCGGGCGGCACAGGGCCACCACAGAGACTTGGTACGTGCCGGCGGGCCCGGCGGTTCAGTGCGGAGCCGGCGGTCCCTGTCGCCGACAGCACCGGAGCCGGAGTGTCAGCCCGTCTCGGCGGCCTTCTGCCCGGACGGGGCGACGGCGTACCACTGCGCGTCCTTCCCCTGGCCGTTGGCCTGCCGGGCCCCGGTGTCGCCGTTGTACCGGTAGAGCGGCCATCCGGCGAGGGTGAGCTGCTTCCTGCCGTTGCGGTGCACCGTGCCGAGCAGGTTCTCGGCGACTCCCGAGGTCCGCACCGAGTCTCCCACGATGACCGGCAGCCACGTCTTCGTACAGGTGCCGGAGCACGTCCACTTGGACGGATCGGACTCGTCCTTGTCGTAGCGGTAGAGGGTCATCCCCCGGTCGTCGGCGACCACGGTGCCGATGCCGTCCATCGCCTCGGCCGTCACGCCGGTGGTGAGGGCCGAGGACCCGGTCCCGGAGCCGTCACCGCCGTCCGCCGCCGAGGTGGCCGGTGCGGAGACCGCGGAATCCGACGCGGCCGGGGCCGCCGGCGCGACACTGCCGCTGCCGTTCGAAGAACCGCACGCGCCCAGCAGGAGCGGGGAGGCGAGCCCCGCGGCGAGGCTCAGGACGATGCGTCGCAGGATCAAGGAGTTGCCCTTTCAGGAGTCGCGGCGACTTGCCTCCCTTGGTACGTCGCCCGGCTCCCGCCCTCTCAGCCGCGGACACGAGATGACGCAGTCTTGACCATCGCCGCCCCGGTGACGGCCGTGGCGGCCTGCGCGGTCACGGCGTCGGCGCGTCGGCGTCCGTGCGAGTGAGGTTCTCCTCGATCCGCGCCAGGAACCGCATGCCCTCCCGGTACTCCTGAGGACCGCGTCGTCCTCGCCCCGGGCCGATCCGGACGCCGGCCGCACGGCTGCCGTTCCTCCTCGCACGGCGATCGCGCACGCTGAACGCGTCGCCCGTCGTGGAAGTGTCCGGCCCGTACCGATGGGGACCGCGGAAGCCCCGCCGACGCCACGCGATCTTGGTGATTCGCCCACCGTTCATGGCGCCCTCACCTGGCGGGCGGCGGCTGTTCGGGCCACGCAGGAAGGGTCCTGGCGGCCTGTCACAACCGAACCCCAGGACGGATTTCGTGATCGAATCACGCGTTCGCCGGTGGCGTCACAGCCTCCGTGTTCTGCTCGTCGCCGTCGCCGGCCCGACGCTCGCCGTCGGCGCCCTGACCGCGTCGCCCGCCCACGCGGCGGCGGCCGACGACATCCGGATCAACGAGGTGGTGACCACCGGGGACGTCAACGACTCGGTGGAGCTGTACAACAGGGGCACCGCCTCGGTGAACCTGTCCGGCTGGATCCTCAAGGACGACGACAACAGTTCCAAGTACGCGATAGCCGCCGGGACCACGCTCGCCCCCGGCGGTTTCGTGGCCTTCGACGTGCACAACTCCTTCGGTCTCGGCTCCGACGACGAGGCGCGTCTCTACCTCGCCGACGGCACCACCCTGGTGGACAGTTACAGCTGGAGCGAGCACTCCGACCCGTCGTGGTCGCGCTGCCCCGACGGCACCGGTTCCTTCGGCTCGGCGAAGGTGACGCTGGGCGCCGCCAACGACTGCGGATCCGGCGGGGTTTCGGCGACGGCCTGGCCGGGCGGCGGCTCGGTCTCGACCGCCGACACCAAGAACGCCTTCGGCTCCGACCTGAGCGGCCTCTACCAGGAGGGGAGCGTGATGTGGGCGGCGCAGAACAGCGGAAAGCTGTGGCGACTGGTCCCGAACGGCTCCACCGCCTGGAAGGCCGACACCGGCAACGGCTGGACGTCCGGCAAGGCCCTGAAGTTCCCCGGCGGCTCGGGCACCCCCGACGACGAGGGCGTCACGCTGACCGGCGCCGGATCGAGCGGGGGCGTCTACGTGGCGAGTGAGCGCAACGCGGACTCCTCCGGCACCAGCCGGCTGTCCGTCTTGAAGTACGACGTGAGCGGCACCGCCACCACGCTCACCGCCGCCACCGAGTGGAACCTGACCCCGGACCTGCCCTCCGTGGGCTCCAACCTCGGCCTGGAGGGCATCACCTGGGTCCCGGACGCCACCCTGACCGCGGCCGGGTTCAGGGACGCCACCACCGGCGCGGCCTACAACCCGGCCGGCTACGGTTCCCACACGGGCGGGGTGTTCTTCGTCGGCGTCGAGGGCACCGGCATGATCTACGGCTACGTCCTCAAGGACGGCGGCACCTTCACCCGGGTCGCCTCCGTCAGCAGCGGCATGGCCGGCGTGATGGAACTCCAGTGGGAGCCGCAGGCCTCGCGCCTCTGGGCGGTCTGCGACGACACGTGTGACGGCCAGCACCGGACCATGAAGATCAACGCGTCGGGTGTCCTCGCCACCACCGCGATCTACAACCGCCCGTCCGGCATGGACAACCTCAACAACGAGGGCTTCGCGGTCTCCGGTGCCGACGCGTGCAGCGGCGGCACCAAGCCCGTGTACTGGTCCGACGACAGCAACGACAGCGGCCACGCGCTGCGCCGGTCCACCATCACCTGCTGACCCTGCCGGCGCGCCGGTACCCCGCTGTATCGTACCCGCGGCATCTCACGCACCACCGGAACACAGCGTCAACTCCCTTACCAGCACGTCGACTTCACCGATGTGCCGGTCCCGTTCGCCGCCCCCGGAGGACCCGTGGCAACCGACCGCCCCCACCGTTCTCGTGTGCCTGCGACCCGACGCAGATCCCTCGCCCTGACGGCGGCCCTGGCCGCCGTCTGCTGTGCCGGCCTCACCCTTCCCGCCCAGGCCCGTGCCGACTCCACCGCCGACCGGGCGGCCCTCGCCCAGTGGTGGGCCCCCGTCCACTTCCAGGACGTCGACTCCACCGGCGAGACCGCGCTCGGCGGCAGGTCCGACTACATCACGTCCTACGACTACGACGGCGACCTCAACGGCCGCGACAACTGGGAGAACACCAGCCAGGCCGCGCTCGCGGCGCATGTCTACTACTCGGTCGTCCAGACCCCGTCCTTCTCGTACCTGCTGTACACGTACTTCCATCCCCGCGACTGGTCGGACGGCGTGCTGGACAACTACCAGGAGGACCTCAGCGAACACGAGAACGACTCCGAGGGCGTACTCGTCGTCGTCGCCAACGACGGTTCCGCACACGGTCAGTTGAAGGCCGCCATCACCGTCGCGCACAGCAACTTCTACTCCTGGGTGCCCGCGGGCAGCGACTTCACCAGCGGGCAGGAGAGCGTCGACGGCACCCTGAAGCTCCAGGGCGACCCGCACGACGACGGCCACGGACGCCCGTTCACGACCCAGCAGCCCAACACCCACGCCGCGTGGGCCGAGGGCTACCTCTCCAAGGAGCGCGACCAGTACGCGAACGGCGACGGCATCGTCTACTACCCCGGCTCCACCGCCGAGGTGCCCTCCGGCTCCAACGACCGTGACGTGCAGTACACACTGACCGACGTCTTCGCCCCGGGCGGCATGTGGGCGAACCGCACCCTGACCACGCTCTTCGCGACCACGAACAACTTCGCGGGCGACGACGGCTCCAACCCCTACGGTGCCAGGTGCGGCGCGGGCGGGGTCCTCGGCCCGGCCAACGGCACCTGCGACACCGACGCGGCCAACCCGCCCTGGGCCTGGGACGACGCCGACGACCTGCCCGGCCGGGGCTACCTCGCCACCAACCCCGCCGAACTCGTCTGGGACTACTTCAACTGGTCCGGCAAGCCCTCCTCGCCCGACCTCGCCTACACCTGGGACCAGTACAACGGCATCACCTCGTAACACCCGGTACCGATAGCGTCACTCCGTCGCGAACGGGGCTCACCGCGCGCGATCGGCCCGGAGCTGGTGTGCTGGGGGAGGGGGTTTCGGCCGTTCCCGTCGTACCGGTTCCGGGAGAGACGCATGAGTACCTACCGAGTCGCGCAGGTGACCGCCGCGGGCGGACCGTTCGAGGTCGTCGAGCGTGAGGTGCCCCGGCCGGGTCCCCGGCACGTGCGGATCGCCGTGGAGGCCTGCGGAGTCTGCCGCAGCGACAGCTTCTTCGTGACCGCCGGGCTGCCCGGCGTCACGTTCCCCGTGGTGCCCGGACACGAGATCGCCGGACGGATCGAGGAGATCGGCGAGGGCATCGAGGACTGGGGCTGGCAGATCGGTGACCGGGTCGGCGTCGGCTGGTTCGGCGGCAGCTGCGGTCACTGCAAGCCCTGCCGGCAGGGAGACTTCATCGTCTGCGAGAACCTCCAGGTACCCGGCTGGGCGTACGACGGCGGCTTCGGCGAGACGGTCATCGCCCCGGTCGACGCCCTGGCCCGCATCCCCGACGGACTGACCGCCGCCGACGCCGCGCCGCTCGGCTGCGCGGGCGTGACCACCTTCAACGGGCTCAGGCGCAGCCCGGCCGAGCCCGGCGACCTGGTCGCCGTCGTCGGCCTCGGCGGACTCGGCCACCTCGGAGTGAAGTACGCGGTGGCCATGGGCTTCGAGACGGTGGCCATCGCCCGCGGCGCCGAGAAGGCCGACTTCGCCAAACAGCTCGGCGCCCACCACTACATCGACTCCACGACCTCGACACCCGTCGCGGAGGCCCTCCAGTCGCTCGGCGGCGCCAAGGCGGTGCTCGCCACCGCGGGCAACTCCCAGGCGATCTCGGCGGCCGTGGACGGCCTGGGACCCAGGGGCGAGCTGGTGGTGATCGGCATCGACCCCGAGCCCCTCGGGACCAGCCCGCTCCAGCTGCTCACGAAGGCCCGGGAGATCCGCGGCCACCCGTCCGGCACCGCCCAGGACGTGCAGGACACCATGGAGTTCAGCGCCCTGCACGGGATCCGTCCGACGATCGAGACCGTACCGCTGGAGGAGGCGGGCGCGGCCTACCAGAAGATGATGGACGGGGCCGCGCGCTTCCGCATGGTGATCACCTACGGCTGAGCCGCACGTCTCGGCCGTACGGCACGGGCCGCGAGCAGCGCGATGTCGTCCTCGGAGCCGGTGGCCAGGCGCTCGAGGACGGTGTCGACGATCTTGTCCAGCGGGTCGGCGGGGGACAGCGACAGACCCGTCAGACGGGCCAGGCCCCGGTCGATGTCCTCACCGCGCCGCTCCACCAGCCCGTCGGTGTACAGGAGCAGCACACCCCCGCGTTCCGGGGTGACGCGCTGTTCGTAACAGCCGAGCCCGCTGCCCAGCGGCGGGCCGACCGGCACCGGCACCAGCTCGATCCCGCCCTCGGGGTTCAGCCAGACCGGGGGCAGATGCCCGGCGCTGGCATAGGTGAGGGTGGCGACGTCCACGTCGCTCAGCGCGAGGAAGCAGGTGGCCACCCGCTCGAAACCGGAGTCCGAGACCATCCGGTCCGCGTGCTCCAGGATCCGGCCCGGGGAGAGTCCCGCGCGGGCCAGGGCACGGAGCGTCGAACGGTAGTGGCTCATGGCCACCGCCGCGTCCACGCCGTGCCCCATCACGTCCCCGATGACCAGCATCGTACGGCCGTCCGGCAGAGCTACGACGTCGTACCAGTCGCCGCCGATCAGCGAGCCGTCGTCGGCGGGACGGTACCGCCCGGTGGTCTCCACACCGGCGTGCTGCTGCAACTGGCCCGGCTCGGCCAGCAGCGCCCGCTGCAACTCCAGCGCCATGGTGTGCTCGCGCTCGAAGCGGACCGCCCGGTCCAGGGCGCGCGCGGCCCGGTCGGCGAGTTCGCGGGCCACCGTGGCGTCCTCGTTCGAGAACGGCGCGGAGTCGCCGGCCCGGGCCAGCTGCAGACTGCCGAGGTACCGGCCCTCCGAGACCAGCGGCGACAGGAGCACCGAGTGGACACCGGCGGTCAGGCACGCACGGGCCGGCGGCCAGCTCGGGATCAGTGCCCGCCACTGCGCCGCGGTGATCGCGTTGCGCCGCAGCACCCGGCCCGCCGCCAGGTTGCGCCGGGTGCCGATGCCACGCGGCCAGCCGACCAGCTCACCGCGCGCGTCGAGGGCCGCGAGCCCGGTGACCAGATCGGGCCTGGTGGCGTACGCGGCGAGCCGGACGGGCGCCCGCCGCCCCGTGGCCGTGTCCGGCGGCACGAGCTCCACCCCGGCGGCGTCCGCCAGCTCCGGCACCACGAACTCCGCCAGCTCCCGGCAGGTCCCGGCGACATCGGTGCCGGTACCGATCCGGGACGCGGCCGCGTCGAGCAGCGCGAGGCGCCGATGGGCCCGCTCCAGCTCGTACAGGTACTGCTGCGGCTCACTGATCTCCAGGCCGACTCCGGCGACGCCCACCACCTTGCCGCTGCTGTCCACCATCCGGTGGTACACGCACCGCCACTCCCGGACCTGGTACGGCGAGTCCACCCAGGTCCGCCCGGCGACGATGGTCTCGCGCGGCCGTCCGTCGTGCAGGACGTCCCGCAGCACCGCCTCCGGCCGCTGGATGTGCGGCAGCACCTCGTGCAGGGTGTGCCCGACGTACGCGGCGGCGGGCAGCCCCGTCATCCGGGCCATGTGCGGGTTGACGTACAGGTAGCGCAGGTCGGTGTCGAGGACCGCGAAACCGACGGCCGCGCCCTCGACGATGCCGCGCAGCAGATCGATGTAGCCGATGTCCACCGCCGGTGCGCCCGAGGAGGCCGGTCGTCGCGAGGAGGTGTCCCTGTCCACCCGGTCCTCCTCGCCTGCCCCCGCCCACGGCCGCCCCCATCCTCCACCAGGCCCCGGTACCGCGCATTCCGGGGCATACCATGACAAATAATACCCGCCTGCTCACATCGCCGGGTGCCGGTCTGTGCGGCGGCCTTAACCCCCGTTGATCAGGAGCGGTGACGCCGGCGTAATCACCGGTGCCTACGGTCGGGGGCCGGAGAACAGAAGCCGACCAGCAGGAACAGGGGGGTGACCGTGGCCGCGCCGGACTCGCGCAGTACCGACACCGGCACGGTGCGGACGGTCTGCTCGTACTGCGGGGTCGGCTGCGGCCTGGTCCTGGACATCGGCAGCGGCCCGGACGGCCGACGTACCGTCCTCAATGCCTCCGGCGACAAGGAGCACCCGGCGAACTTCGGGCGGCTGTGCACCAAGGGTGCCACCACCGCCGACCTGCTCGCCGCGCCCGGCCGGCTGACCACCGCCCTGCTGCGGCCGGCCCGGGGCGAGGAGGCCGTCCCCACGGCCGTGGACACGGCGGTCGCCGAGACCGCGCGACGGCTGCGCGCGGTCGTCGACGAGCACGGCCCCGACGCGGTCGCCCTCTACGTCTCCGGCCAGCTGAGCCTGGAGGCCCAGTACCTGGCGAACAAGCTCACCAAGGGCTTTGTGCGCACCAACAACATCGAGTCCAACTCCCGGCTGTGCATGGCCAGCGCGGCCACCGGCTACAAGCTCTCCCTCGGCGCCGACGGCCCGCCCGGCTCCTACGAGGACCTCGACCGCGCCGACGTCTTCCTGGTCATCGGCGCCAACATGGCCGACTGCCACCCCATCCTCTTCCTGCGCCTGATGGACCGGGTGAAGGCGGGCGCGAAGCTGATCGTCGTCGACCCGCGCCGTACCGCCACCGCCGCGAAGGCCGACCTCTTCCTCCAGGTCAAGCAGGGCACCGACCTCGCCCTGCTCAACGGCCTGCTCCACCTGTTGCACGAGAACGGGCACACCGATCCCGGGTTCATCGCCGCCCACACCGAAGGCTGGGAGGCGATGCCCGACTTCCTGGCCGGCTACCCGCCCGCCGCCGTCGCCGCGATCACCGGCGTCCCCGAGGCCGACCTGCGCGCGGCCGCGCGGCTGATCGGTGAGGCGGGGGAGTGGACCAGCTGCTGGACCATGGGCCTCAACCAGTCCACCCACGGCACCTGGAACACCAACGCCCTGGTCAACCTGCACCTGGCCACCGGCAGGATCTGCCGCCCCGGCAGCGGGCCGTTCTCCCTCACCGGCCAGCCCAACGCCATGGGCGGCCGCGAGATGGGGTACATGGGCCCCGGGCTGCCCGGCCAGCGGTCGGTCCTGGTGGACGCCGACCGCGCCTTCGTCGAGGACGTGTGGGGACTGGAGCCCGGCACGATCCGCGCCGACGGCGTCGGCAAGGGCACGGTCGAGATGTTCCGGAAGATGGCCGACGGCGAGATCAAGGCCTGCTGGATCATCTGCACCAACCCGGTCGCCTCCGTCGGCAACCGGCGGACCGTCATCGAGGGCCTGGAGGCCGCCGAGTTCGTCGTCACCCAGGACGTCTTCACCGACACCGAGACCAACGCCTACGCCGACGTCGTCCTGCCCGCCGCCCTGTGGACCGAGGCCGAAGGTGTCCTGATCAACAGCGAGCGCAACCTCACCCTCGCCCGTCCCGCCGCCGACCCGCCCGGCGAGGCCACCGCCGACTGGCAGCTGATCGCCGCGGTCGCCCGCGCGATGGGCTTCGGGGACGGCTTCCGCTACGACAGCGCGGAGCAGATCTTCGAGGAGATCAAACGCTTCCACAACCCGGCGACCGGCTACGACCTGCGCGGAGTCAGCTACGACCGGCTGCGGGCCACGCCGGTGCAGTGGCCCGCGGCCGCCGCCGACGGTCCCGACCGCAACCCGGTCCGGTACGTCGGCCCCGACGGCACCCTCGCCTTCGCCACGCCCTCCGGCCGCGCCGTCTTCCACGCCCGGCCGCATCTGGACCCCGCCGAGATGCCCGACGACGACTACCCGTTCGTCCTCAACACCGGCCGCCTCCAGCACCAGTGGCACACCCTCACCAAGACCGCGAAGGTCGCCAGGCTCAACAGGCTGAACCCCGGTCCGTTCGTCGAGGTCCACCCCGAGGACGCCGCCGCGCTCGGCCTCGCCGACGGCGACTCCGTCGAGGTCGCCTCCCGGCGCGGCCGGGCGGTGCTGCCGGCCGTCGTCACCGACCGGGTGCTGCCCGGCTCCTGCTTCGCGCCCTTCCACTGGAACGACCTGTTCGGCGAGTACCTCAGCGTCAACGCGGTGACCGGCGACGCGGTCGACCCGCTGTCCTTCCAGCCCGAGCTGAAGGTGTGCGCGGTGTCGCTGACCAAGGTGTCCACCCCGGTGAGCGTGCGGGTGCCCGGATTCGAGGAGACGCCGGCCGTCGTCGCCGCGCCCACCGGCGTGCCGCCCTCCGCCGCCGCCTTCGGTCTCGACCCCGCCCCGCCGCCGGCCCTCACCGCGTCCGAACGGCAGTACCTGATCGGCTTCCTCGCCGGCATCCCGGCCGGTGCCCCCGGCGTCCCCGTCCTGCCGCCGGACGCGCCGTTCAGCCCCGACCACGCCCTGTGGGTCAACGGCACCCTCGCCGGCATGTACTCCCGGTCCGCCACGACCACGGTGACGGCCGCCGAACCGGCGACGAGCCGCCAGGTCGTCATCCTGTGGGCCTCGCAGACCGGCAACGCCGAGGACTTCGCCGCCACCACCGCCGAACGCCTCGCCGCGAGCGGCCACCCGGCCTCCCTGGTCGCCATGGACCAGACCGACCCGGCCGACCTCCCCGTCGGCGCCGACCTGCTGCTGATCACCAGCACCTTCGGCGACGGCGACGCCCCCGACAACGGCACCGGCTTCTGGGACGGCCTCGCCGGCCTCGACCCCGGAGGCCTCACCGGCCGCCGGTACGCCGTACTGGCCTTCGGGGACTCCCAGTACGCCGACTTCTGCGGCCACGGGCGGCGCCTGGACGGCCGTATGGACGAACTCGGCGCGGTCCGGCTCGCCCCGCGCACCGACTGCGAACCGGACTACGAGACGCAGGCGCAGGCCTGGCTGGACCAGGTGCTCACGGCTCTCGAGGACGAGGCCGCGGCCGCCTTTGGGCCGGCTGCCGCGATCGCCTCAGTGGCGGCTCCCGTGCCCGCTGCCGCGCCGGCCAGGTCCCGGCGGCCCGCCCCCACCACCGCCCGGCTGGTCGGCAACCGGCTGCTCAGCCTGCCCGGTGCCGGCAAGGAGGTCCGCCGGTTCAGCTTCGACACCCGCGACAGCCGGACCCCGCTGGTCTACGAGGCGGGCGACGCGCTCGCGGTCCACCCCCTCAACTCCCCCGGCCTGGTGGCGGAATGGCTGACCGTGACCGGTCTCGACGGGACGACCGGCGTGCCCGTCGACGGGGTCGGGGAAGTACCCCTGGCCGAAGCCCTCTCCCGGTACCTCGACATCACCCGGATCACCCCGGACCTGCTCCGTTTCGCCACCGAACGCACCCGCGACCCGCGCGAACTGCGCAAGCTGCTGCGCCCCGACAACAAGGACGAGCTGGCCAAGTGGTGCTGGGGACGCCAGGCGGTCGACGTCGCCGCCGAGTTCGGGATCCGTGCCGACGCCGGGGAGTGGGCGGGCGTCCTCGGCAGGCTGCAACCGCGCCTGTACTCGATATCGTCCAGCCCGCTCACCGACCCCGACCTGGTCTCCACCACCGTCTCCGTCGTACGTTACGAGAACCTGCACGGCAGGCCCCGGCAGGGCGTCTGCTCCCCGTTCCTCGCGGACGCCGGACCGGGCACGCCCGTCCCGGTGCACGTCCGGCGCTCCCCGCACTTCCGCCCGCCCGCCGACCCGGCGACGCCCATGGTGATGGTCGGCCCCGGCACCGGCGTGGCGCCGTTCGTCGGCTTCCTGGAGGAGCGCCGCGCTCGCGGCCATCGCGCCCCCAACTGGCTGTTCTTCGGCGAACAGCACCGGGCCACCGACTTCTACTACGAGCAGGAGCTGACCGACCTGCTCACCGGCGGGACCCTGAGCCGCCTCGACACCGCCTTCTCCCGCGACCAGCGGGCCAAGGTCTACGTCCAGGACCGGATGCGTGAACACGGCCCGCTGCTGTGGTCCTGGCTCCAGGACGGCGCCCACTTCTACGTCTGCGGTGACGCCTCCCGGATGGCCAAGGACGTCGACCGCGCCCTCAAGGACATCGCCGCCCTGCACGGCGGACTGAGCGAGGCCGAGGCGACCGCATACGTCAAACAGCTCGCCGCGGACCGGCGTTACGTGCGTGACGTCTACTGAACACGTCCACTGATCAGGTCCACTGATTACGCCCGCTCACTGGTCACATCTGCTGATCTTCCGGCAGCTGCTGCATCATGAGCGCCAGTTGGAGCCGAAGTCGGACCTGCGGGGTGCGCACCGACCGGCCCAGCAGATGCTCAGCGTGCGTCAACCGGTCCTGGAACGTGGAGTGATGCACGCCGACCTCCCCCCGGCGTGCTCAGCCCCCCGGCAGGCGCCGTAGGCAGTTCAGGTGGGCCGCTCTTGCCGACCGGGACAGGGCGGCCTGCGGGGCGAAGCCGTCGAAACCGTGGAAGCCGCCGGGCCAGACGTGGAGTTCGGCGGTGCCGCCCGACTGCCAGATGCGGGAGGCGTAGGCGACGGTCTCGTCGCGGAAGGTCTCGTCGGGGCCGCCGCGGGCCCTGGCCGAGGAGCGCGGTCCAGCCGGTCTCGTTGGCCGTGCGGTCCCAGACGCCGAGGCCCTTCATCTGATGGCCGGACGGGGTGTCGTTGCGGTCGTCCAGCATCGGGCACATCAGCATCTGGCCGATCACAGACCGCCCTCACGGTTCATCAGGAGAGGGGCCGGCGCCGCGATCACGATCCGCTCGGGGTCGTCGCCGATCTCCCGCGCGTGCTCCGCCGTCCACAGCAGCCCGGTGTACACGTCCTCGACCGGCGCCGGATGCGGATGCGGATGCTCGGGCGCCAGCCGGTACTCGACCGACACCACCACCGCGCCCAGTTCCTCCGCCCAGGCCGGCGGGACGTCGACGCCCAACCGGTTGCCGCCGTTCACCATGCCGCCGCCGTGCACGTGGTAGACCACCGGCAGTGGCGCGGACACCGCGGGCGCGGTGGGCCGGCAGATCAGCGGGGAGATCCCGGGGTCGCCCGCCGGGCCGGGCACCGCGCGGTCCGCCGCCTCGAACGCGCCGTCCATGGGCAGGTCCACCTCGGCGAGCAGCCGGGTCCCCGCGCTCTGCCGGACGGTGGCGATGTCGTCCGGGGTGACTCCCTGATCAGCTCCAGGGTGGCGGAGAGTTCGGGGTCGAACGGGGGCGGCGGGGAGGTCATGGCGGCTCCTCGCGGCGGTGGTGAACGGAACTGCTCGCAGTACCGTGATCCGCGCGCCCCGTCGGGGCCCGGGGCCGCCGTCCCGGCCACCGCCTTGACTTCGAGAGCGCTCGAAGTTCTAGCGTCGGACGGACAGCACACGATCCGGGCGGAACGGAGAACGGCCATGCGCGTGGGCGTGCACATCAACCGGTTCAACCATCCTGGCGGCAGCCCCGCACTGGGCGCCGAACTCGCCGCCGCCGGTGCCGCGGCCGAGGCGGCGGGCGTCAGCTGGGTCTCGGTGATGGACCACTACTTCCAGATGGAGTTCAACGGCGGCGCCGAGGACGCCATGCTGGAGGCCTACACCACCCTCGGCTTCCTCGCCGGCCGTACCTCCACCGTCCAGCTGGGCGCCCTGGTGACCGGAGTGACCTACCGTCACCCCGGACTTCTCGCCAAGATCGCCACGACCCTGGACGTGGTGTCCGGCGGCCGGGCCACGCTGGGCATCGGGGCCGCCTGGTACGACCGTGAGCACCATGGTCTCGGCGTGCCGTACCCGCCGCTCGCGGAGCGCTTCGAGCGGCTGGAGGAGACCCTGAGGATCTGCCTGCAGATGTGGGACCCCAAGGACGACGGGCCCTTCGAGGGCAAGCACTACCGGCTCGCCGAGACGCTCTGTGTTCCGGCGCCGGTCAGCTCGCCGCACCCGGAGATCATGATCGGCGGCGGGGGAGAGAAGAAGACCCTGCGTCTGGTCGCCCAGTACGCGGACGCCTGCAACCTGATCCCCTCCTCGCCGGAGGAGCTGCGGCACAAGCTGGAGGTGCTGCGCGGGCACTGCGACACCGTCGGGCGCGACTACGAGACCATCCGCAAGACCATCGCCTACACCGGGGACGCGGCCACCGACGGAGACCTGGACGCCTTCACCCGGGACATCGAGGGGTACGCCGGGCTCGGCCTCGACACCGTGATCGTCGGCCCGCGCCTGGGGGAGACCTCGGGGTGGATGGAGACCTTCGTGGCCCCGGCCGTCGAGCGGCTCGCCGCGATCGACTGAGACGCCGAGGGGCCGGGGCTCATCGGGCCCCGGCCCCTGTGTCACCCGGGTGGTGCCTCAGGCGGCGACGCCCACGTTGCCGTGCAGACGCGCGACGACCTCGGTCAGCTGGGCGGCGACCTCGGTGTCGTCGGCCGGGTGGGTCTCCGCGAAGCGGGTCACCGAGCCGGGGATCGACAGCTTGATTTCCTCGATCACCTTGCCGCCGGCGATGCCCACGGCCTTGCGGGCCTCGTCCTGCGCCCACACGCCGCCGTACTGGCCGAAGGCGGTGCCGATGACGGCCACCGGCTTGCCGCCGAAGCCGCTGGCGCCGTACGGGCGGGACAGCCAGTCGATGGCGTTCTTCAGGACGGCCGGGATGGTGCCGTTGTACTCGGGGGAGAAGAGCAGGAACGCGTCGGCGGCCTGAGCGGCCTCGCGCAGCTTCGCGGCGGCGGCCGGGACGTTGCCCGCGACGTCGATGTCCTCGTTGTAGAACGGGATGTCGGCCAGGCCCTCGAAGAGCTCGACCACGGCACCCTCGGGGGCGAGCTTGACGGCCGCCTCGGCGAGCTGGCGGTTGTGCGAACCGGCGCGAAGGCTGCCGACGAGCGCAAGGATGCGGACAGACATGGGGGAACTCCAAGGGGGGTGAAACACTGCCGTTACGAATACGGACCGGGGTCCGGTTAATTTCTAACACCTCAAACGGACCGCGGTCCAGTTCTGTTCCTTATGCTTTACGCTGTCTTCATGTCCAGCGTCCTGCCTCCCTTCCCGCAGCCCCAGGAGCCCTTCGACGCGCCCCAGTTGCTCGAGGTGGGGCCGGCCCCCGAAGAGCTGTGCCTGCGCGCCGACGCGGCGCGCAACCGCGCCCGGCTGCTGGAGGCCGCTGCCCGGCTGATCGCCGAGCACGGCGTGGCCGGCGTCACCATGGAGGCGGTCGCCGCGGCGGCCGAGGTGGGCAAGGGCACGGTCTTCCGCCGCTTCGGAGACCGCACCGGGCTGCTGATGGCGCTGCTCGACCACTCCTCGCGCCAGCTCCAGGCGGACTTCCTGGGCGGCCCGCCGCCTCTTGGCCCCGGCGCCCCGCCGGTCGAGCGGCTGCGCGCGTTCGGCGTCGCGGTGCTGTACCGCGCCTCCGAGCAGCTCGACCTCCAGCTGGCCGCCCAGCCCGAGCCCACCCGGCGCTACGCCAATCCCCCGATGCAGGCGCTGCGCACGCACGTCACGATGCTGCTGCGGCGGATCCAGCCGGAGGCCGACTGCGAACTGCTCGCCCACACGCTGCTGGCCTATCTCGACCCGGCCCTGGTCCACCATCTGACCAGGCAGTGCGGGATGACGATGGAGCGCCTGGAGGCCGGCTGGATCGACCTGGTCGCCCGCGTCACACGGACGGCGTCGCCTCGCTGACGTCCGGCCCGTGGGCGGTGAACATGTCGACCAGGCCCTGCGGGGCGTCGGCCCGGAACAGCAGGTCCCCGCTCGCCGCCGACTCGGCCGCCGACGTCTCGGCGCGTGCGAACATCCGCTCCTCGTAGGCGGCCAGGGCGGCCTCGGTGTCGCCGGGGTGCGCGACCAGCGCGAGGCCCAGGTCGCAGCCGTCGATCAGCGCCAGATTGGCGCCCTCGCCGGCGAACGGCGACATCAGATGGGCCGCGTCGCCGAGCAGGGTGACGCCGGGCACCCGGTCCCAGCGGTGGCCGACCGGCAGGGCGTGGATCCGTCGGGGCACCAGGGCGCCCTCCGCGTCGGCGACCAGCGCCCGCAGGCTCTTGTCCCAGCCGTCGAAGCGCTCCAGGACGGCCCGCTTGGCCGCCCCGGTGTCGGTGAAGTCGATCCCGTCCAGCCACTCCTCGGACGCCTTGACCGCCGTGTACACGTGCAGACTGCCGTCGCTCTCCCGGTGGGCGAGGAAGCCCCGGCCCGCGCCGAGCGCGAACAGCATGCCGCCGCCGATCACCTCGGCGCTGACCGGATGCCGTACGTCCGCGTCCGGCAGGTCCGTCTCCACGAACGAGACCCCGGTGTACGCGGGTGAGGCGTCCGAGAGCAGCGCGCGCACGCGTGACCAGGCGCCGTCCGCGCCGACCAGCAGATCGGTCGTGAAGGAGCCGCCGTCCGCCAGGGACACCTCGTGCCGGCCGTCGCCGAGCGGACGCGCGCCGGTGACCTTCGCGCCCCAGCGGATCACGCCCTCGGCCAGCGAGCCGACCAGCAGCCGGCGCAGGTCGCCCCGGTCGATCTCGGGCCGCCCGCCGGTGCCGTCGTCGGGCGATTCGAGGCGGACCCGGGCGTCCTTGTCCAGCACCCGCACCGACTGGCCGCCGGCGTGCACCTGGGCGAGGAACTGCTCGTGCAGTCCGGCCGCGCGCAGCGCCGCCTGGCCGGAGTCGTCGTGGATGTCGAGCATGCCGCCCTGGGTGCGGGCGGCGTCCGAGGCGTCGAGGTCGAAGACGGCGGCCTCGACGCCGTGCACCTGAAGCACCCGGGCGAGGGTGAGCCCGCCGAGACCGGCGCCGATGACGGCTATGGGGTGGTGGGGAGTCGGCATGGTGGTCTCCTAGTCGCGAGGTTCGGGTACGGCGGTACGTTCGATGCCGCTGATCAGGGCCTGGAAGGCCCAGGAGGCGCGGTCCCCGGGTGCCCCCGACAGGAGCAGCCCGGACGCGGCGGCGATGTGCGGGTGGGTCCGTTGCGAGACCTTGCCGAGCGCGTCGCCGAGCGCGTCCCAGTCCCCCCGGGACTCCCCTCCCGCGTGCTCGGCGGCGGTCGCGGTGGCGCGCTGCAGCAGCAGGTCGACACCCCAGGCGGCCCGCTCGCGCGGTACTCCTCCCTCGTCGAGCAGGCCCAGCAGGTTCTCGATCAGGTCCAGGTAGTGCGGGCCGCTCGGCCAGGCGGTCAGCGCGGAGCGCGCGAGGCTCGGATGCTCCAGGAGCATCTGCGTGTACGCGATGAGCACCCGCTCCAGCCGCTGCCGCCAGTCCCCTTCCGCCGGAGCCGGGGGCAGGGTGCCGAGCAGCTCGTCCAGGACCGCCGCGTGCAGCTCCGCGGTGTTGCGGACGTAGACGTACAGCGAGGCCGGGCCCGTGTCGAGTTCCTGGGCGAGGCGCCGCATGGTGACCTTCTGCAGTCCCTCGGTGCGCAGGATCTCGACGGCGACGCCGACGATGCCCTGTCTGCTCAGGGCGGGCTTGGCGGGACGCTCGCGGCGGGAGCGGGGGGTGGCTGGCATGCGCCCACGGTAACGAACATGTTCGTCAAGAACAAGTTCGACACGAACATGTTCGTCGAGGCCTGGGTGCGGCGGACGCTGTGGCGCGGGACCCGCGGGCCCGAATGCTCCAAGGGTGAACCACCTTGACCCGCCGGAACTGCCTCCCCGGCGCTCTGCCAAGATGCCGTACGTCATGGTGCAGATACCGAATACGCCCTCGGCAGCGTCGCCGACTCCGCGCTCGGTCCCCACGAGCGCAGATGTGGCAAGTCTGGCCGGCGTCTCCCGTGCGACCGTCTCCTACGTCCTCAACAACACCAGTGCCGTACGGATCAGCGAGCCCACCCGCCGCCGGGTCCACGAGGCCGCGAAGGAGCTCGGGTACGTCCCGCACGCGGCCGCCCGCAGCCTGCGCGCCGGTCACAGCCGGATGGTCCTGATGCCCGCCCCGGCCATCGCGATGGGCCCGCTGTACGGCCAGTTCATCACCGACCTCCAGTGGGCCCTCAGTCGCCTCGACTACACGGTCGTCCAGTACGGAACCGCGGGCCTGCGCGGGGACGAAGCCGCCCGCGCCTGGGCCGAGTTGAGGCCGGTGGCCGTGCTGGTCCCGGGCGCCGGACTCGGTACCGAGAGTGTCGCCGTCCTCAAGCGGGCCGGTGCCCGCGCCGTGGTCACGCTCGGCCCCGAGCGGGTCGACGGGGCGCACGCCCTGCTGATGGACCATGAAGCCGTCGGCCGCTGCGCCGGTGCCCACCTGTACGCCCGCGGCCGGCGCCGCGTCGGTGTGGTCGTCCCCGAGGAGGCGGGTCTGGAGACCTACTCCAGGCCCCGTCTCCAAGGCGTCCGCCGGGCCCTGTACGGCACCGACGCCACCGTGACCGAGCTGTCCCTCGGCTACACGGAGGAGTCGGCCGCCGGACTCGCCGCCCGGTGGACGGAGTTGGGGATCGACTCGGTGTTCGCGTACAACGACGAGTACGCGATGCTGGTCATGCGCGCCCTCCAGGACGAGGGCGTGCGCATCCCCGAGGACACCGCCGTGGTGGGCGCCGACGACCTGATGCTCGGCCGGCTGCTGCGGCCCCGGCTCTCCACGGTCCACATCGAGCTGCCCTCCGGCCGTGATCTCGCCGAACTGGTCGACCGCGTGGTGCGCGACCCGGGCGGCGCACCGGAGACGCACGAGGTGCTCGGTGCCTCGGTGGTACGGCGCGAGTCCAGCTGATGCCTCACCCTGGTCGGGGCGGTGCTTTTCCGGGCCCCCTGACTAGGATGTTGCGCGCTCAACAAAACGGCTCGCGGGCGCCGTGGGCCGTGCAACCCCGGTGATCGATCGGAGAGCCGTCATGTCGCTGCTCGACCCGAAGACCTGGCAGGCGAGCGCCCTGTCCGGCCCCCAGTACGCCGTCACCGAGCCCGCCACCGGTGATACGCTCGGCACCGTCACCCTGGCCGCCCCCGCGGACGTCTCCCCGGCCGCCGCGGCCGCGCGGGCCGCGCAGCGCGAGTGGGCCCGCGCACCCCACTTCGTGCGGGCCCAAGTCCTGCGCCGTGCGGGCGACCTGTTCGCGGAGCACGCCGAGGAACTGCGCGAGTGGATCGTCCGCGAGTCGGGCTCCGTACCCGGCAAGGCGGATTTCGAACTGCATGTCGCCGCCCAGGAGTGCTACGAGGCCGCCGCCCTCGCCTCCCGCCCTGCGGGCCAGGTGCTGCCCAGCGAGGCCCCCCGGCTGTCCTACACCCGCCGGGTCCCGGTCGGTGCGGTCGGGGTGATCGCGCCGTTCAACGCGCCGCTGATCCTGTCCATCCGGTCGGTGGCGCCCGCCCTCGCGCTGGGCAACGGGGTGGTCCTGAAGCCGGATCCGCGCACCGCCGTCTGCGGTGGGCTGTCCCTCGCCGCCGTCTTCGCCGAGGCCGGGCTGCCCGAAGGGCTGCTGCAGGTGCTGCCCGGCGCCGCCGACGTCGGCGCGGCGCTGGTCGAGGATCCGCTGATACCGGTGATCTCGTTCACCGGATCGACGGCGGCCGGCCGCGCGGTCGGCGAGGCCGCGGGCCGCCGCCTGAAGCGTGCCCACCTCGAACTCGGCGGCAATTCCGCCCTGATCGTCCTGGAGGACGCCGACCTCGACGCGGTGATCTCCACCGCCGCGTGGGGATCCTTCTTCCACCAGGGCCAGATCTGCATGACCACCGGACGGCACCTGGTCCACAGCTCCCTGGCCGAGGAGTACGTCGAACGCCTCGCGGCCAAGGCCGACTCCCTCGCCGTCGGTGACCCGCACCGCGCGCAGGTCCACCTCGGTCCGATCATCGACGACGCTCAACTCGCCAAGATCCACGGCCTGGTGGAGGCGAGCACCGCCCAAGGCGCGAGACTCGCCGCCGGCGGCACCCATGAGGACCTCTTCTACCGGCCCACCGTCATCGCCGGCGTCGGCGACCGCACGCCCGCCTACGCCGAGGAGGTCTTCGGGCCGGTTGCGCCCGTCCGATCCTTCGCCGACCTCGAGGAGGCCGCCGCCCTCGCGGCCGACAGCTCCTACGGCCTGTCCCTCGGCATCGTCACCCGGGACGCGGCGCGCGGCCTGGACCTCGCCGAGCGCATCCCGACCGGCATCGTCCACATCAACGACCAGACCGTGAACGACGAGGCCGTGGCCCCCTTCGGCGGGGTCGCCGCTTCCGGCACCGGGGCGAGGTTCGGCGGCGAGTCCAACCTGGACGCGTTCACGGACGTGCGCTGGACGACCGTACGCGGGGACGTGGCGCCGTACCCCTTCTGAGGCGAGCCAGGCCGAGCGGGCCCGAACAGGGCCCGATCCAGAACAGGGCCCGATCCAGAACAGGGCCCGATCTAGATGGACGGCTCTCCATACATCCCAAAGCCAATAGCCGCAGTTAGAGAGTCTAACTGCGGTTATTGGGTATTTCTCGGACGACGGTGTGCCGGCCCCGCGTCAAGCCGTCACTCGGCCTGCGCGCTGTCCTGCTGCTGCGCCGCGACGCTCTTGCGCACCTCGTCCATGTCCAGCTTGCGGGCCTGGCCGATGACGTCCGTCAGAGCGGCCTCCGGGAGGGCGCCGGGCTGGGCGAAGACGGCCACCTGGTCACGGACGATCATCAGGGTCGGGATCGACTGGATGTTGAAGGCCGCGGCCAGCTCCGGCTGTGCCTCGGTGTCGACCTTGGCGAAGACCAGATCCGGGTTGGCCTGCGCGGCCTTCTCGTAGACCGGGGCGAACATCCGGCACGGGCCGCACCACGCCGCCCAGAAGTCGATGAGAACGAACTCGTTCTCGCTGACCGTCTGGTCGAAGTTCTCCTTGGTGAGTTCCACGGTGCTGCTCATGCGTGTTTCCCTCTTCCTGACGTGGGGGGCGCCCCGCTCCGGGACGAGCCGTCCGCACAACACGTCCGACCGGGTGGGTATTCCGGGCCCCTACCCGTGTGGCCTCGGCGCACGCCACCCGGGAGACTGACCCCATGACGGAAACGGAATCCATCGCTTACGACGTCGTGGTGCTAGGGGCCGGGCCCGTGGGGGAGAACGTCGCCGACCGCACCCGTGCGGCCGGCCTCTCCACCGCGGTCGTGGAGAGCGAACTCGTCGGCGGCGAATGCTCGTACTGGGCGTGCATGCCCAGCAAGGCCCTGCTGCGCCCGCTCATCGTCCAGGCCGACGCCCGCCGCCTGCCCGGTCTCAGCCAGGCGGTCCAGGGCCCGCTCGACACCCCGGCGGTCCTCGCCCGGCGCAACTACTTCACCTCGAACTGGAAGGACGACGGCCAGGTCGCCTGGCTGGACGGCATCAGCGCCGACCTGTACCGCGGTCACGGGCGGCTCGCCGGGCCCCGCACGGTCACGGTGACCGGCGCCGACGGCACCGTCACCACCCTCACCGCCCGGCACGCGGTCGCCGTCGCCACCGGCACCCGCGCCCAGCTGCCGGGCCTGCCGGGACTCGCCGAGGTCAGGCCGTGGACCAGCCGTGAGGCCACCAGCGCCCAGCAGGCACCCGGCCGGCTGATCGTCGTCGGCGGCGGTGTCGTCGCCACCGAGATGGCCACCGCCTGGCAGGCCCTCGGCTCCCGGGTCACCCTGCTGGTCCGCGGCAAGGGCCTGCTCAACCGCATGGAGCCGTTCGCCGGCGAACTCGTCGGCGAGGCGCTCAAGGAGGCCGGCGTCGACGTCCGTACCGGCACCTCGGTCGTGTCGGTGACCCGGGAGAACGGCACGGTCGTGGCCGTGACCGACGCCGGTGACCGCATCGAGGCCGACGAGATCCTCTTCGCCACCGGGCGCATCCCGCACACCGACGACATCGGCCTGGACACCGTCGGCCTGGAACCGGGCTCCTGGCTCACCGCCGACGACACCCTGCTGGTCGAGGGCACCGACTGGCTCTACGCGGTCGGGGACGTCAACCACCGGGCGCTCCTCACCCACGAGGGCAAGTACCAGGCGCGGATCGCGGGCGACACCATCGCCGCCCGGGCCTCGGGAACGCCCGTGCTGGACGGCCCCTGGGGCGCGCACGCGGCCACCGCCGACCACCACGCCGTACCGCAGGTCGTCTTCACCGACCCGGAGGCGGCGGCGGTCGGTCTCTCCCTCGCCGAGGCGGAACAGGCCGGGCACCGGGTGCGGGCCGTCGACGTCGAGTTCTCCTCGGTCGCCGGGGCGGGGCTGTACGGCGACGGCTACAAGGGCCGCGCCCGGATGGTCGTGGACCTGGAGGCGGAGATCCTGCGCGGGGTCACCTTCGTCGGGCCGGGCGTGGGCGAGCTGATCCACTCGGCGACGGTCGCCGTCGCCGGCCAGGTGCCGGTCAGCCGGCTGTGGCATGCGGTGCCGTCGTATCCGACCTTGAGCGAGGTGTGGCTGCGCTTGCTGGAGGCCTACCGGGGGTGAGGCCCCTGCGGGGAGCGTGGGCCTGATCAGGGCAGCCTGAAGCCCAGCTCCGCCGCCGCCGTCGCCGGGGTCGGCTCGGCCCAGCGTTCCGCGGCCGTCTCCGTCGACGACAGCGAACGCAGCTCCGCACGGTCCAGGTAGAGCGTGCCGTCGAGGTGGTCGGTCTCGTGCTGGACGATCCGGGCCGGCCATCCCGTGAACACCTCGTCGACCGCGTGGCCGTGCTCGTCCTGGCCGCGCAGTCGCACCTGGGCGTGCCGGGCCACCACCGCCTGGTAGCCCGGCACGCTCAGGCAGCCCTCGAAGAAGGCGGCACGGGTGCCGCCGACGGGCTCGTAGACCGGGTTGACCAGGACACGGAACGGCTGCGGGACCCGGCCGCGGACGACGGCGACCTCCTCGGGTACCGGCGCCGGGTCCTCGATCACCGCGATCCGCAGTCCGATGCCGACCTGGGGCGCGGCCAGGCCCACGCCCGGTGCCGCGCGCATGGTCTCGCGCAGCGCCCCGACGAACCGGGCCAGCAGCTCGGGGCCCAACTGGCCGTCGTACGGCTCGGTTCCGCGGCGCAGTACCGGGTCGCCGGCCGCGACGATGGGCAACGGGCGGCCGGTGGCGAGGAGTTCCTCGACCCGCTCGGCAAGGGATGCGCGATCACTGGGGGATGCCATCGCGCCAGCATGCCATGACGGCGAATGTGACGCAGGTCACTTTACCTGCCGGGAGCTCCGCTCCGACACCCTCCGACTACCGGACCGTCACCGCTCCCGTACGAGTCCCCGGAGAAGCCCCCGACGGCCATCGCCCCCTCGAACTCCCCCCGTCCCGGCTCCGCCCGCCCTGGAGGACCCCCCTCGGACGAGGTCCCGGAACCGGCCCTCCCGGCCGCGCCCCGAGCCGCTGGGCACCGCTGCGTCCGCCGGTCCCGCGCCTGCACTTCTACGCCGGCGTCCTGGTCGCCCCCCTTCCTGCTCACCGCCGCCGCCACCGGCCTGCTGTACGCCTGTCCCTTCCCGGCCGGGAAGCTGGTGTACGCCCACGAGCTGACCGTCCCGGCGGCCGGGTCAAAGCCGCCGGTGCCGGATCAGGCCGCCGCCGCGCGCCAGGCCCATCCCGAGGGCACCGTCTCCCCGATACGGCCCGCCCCGGAAGCCGGCGCGGCCAGCAGGGTCCTGCTGTCGGGCGTGAAGGGCGTCGGCGCGGACCACACCCTCGCCGTGTTCGTCGGCCCCTCCACCGGGAAGGTGCTCGGCGCGCTCGAACAGTACGGCTCCACCGGCGCGCTGCCGCCGCGCACCCGGATCGACGAACTCCACCGTGATCTGCACCTCGGCGACACCGGCCGGCTCTACAGCGAACTCGCCGCGAGCCGGCTGTGGGTGATCGCGGGCGGCGGCCTGGTCCTGTGGTTCTCGCGACGGCGGGCGCTGCGCAACCCACGTACGCCGGTGCCCACGTCGACGAGCTGCGCACCTCGTTCGGCCAGGCCACCGCGTCCGTCTCGGCGGCCCCGAGCGGCGGCGGACACGCCGGGCACGACATGGCGTCGACGACCGGCGGCGGCGCCGACCACGGGGCGGACCTGGACAAGGTGCTCACCGCCGCCCGCGCCGAGGGCCTCGGCAACCCCGTCGAGATCGTCCCGCCGGCCGACGCGAACAGCGCCTACGTCGTCCGGCAGGTGCAGCGCAGCCGGCCCGAGAGGCAGGACGCCGTCGCGTCGACCCGGCCACCGGCGAGGTGACCGACGTCCTGCGGTTCGCCGACCATCCGCTGCTCGCCGAACTGACCCGGTGGGGCATCGACCCGCACACCGGCGTCCTCTTCGGGATCGTCAACCAGCTCGCCCCGGCACTGCTCGCGCTCTGCCTGATCCTTTGGGGCTACCGCAGGTGGTGGCAGCGCGGCCGCGGCTCTGCCTTCGGCCGGCCGGTCCCGTGCGGCGCCTGGGCGGACGTCCCGCCGTACCTGCTCGTCCCGGCGATGGCGGTGACCGCGGTGGTCGGCTGCTTCGCCCCCCGCTCGGGATCCCGCTCGCCCTGTTCATCGTCCGCCCTGTTCATCGTCGTGGACATCGCGCTCGGCGAGATCGCGCATCGCGCACTGCCGCGGGCGGCGGACGTACGGGGGCAGGGCGGCGTGAAGTAGCGTGGTCGGACACGCCGACGCCGGAGGGAGACGGGATATGGCGCGGGCCCGGCGCGGTCAGGGGGAGCTGGAGGGCCAGGTGCTCGGCGCGCTGCGCGAGGCCGGCGGTCCCGTCACCGCCGCGTGGGTGCAGGAGCGGCTCGGCGGCGACCTCGCCTACACCACCGTGGTGACCATCCTGACCCGGCTGCTCGCCAAGGACGTCGTCGCCCGTGAGCGGCAGGGCCGTGCCTTCCTGTGGACGCCGACCGCCGACGTGGCCCGGCTCGCCGCCCTGCGGATGCGCCGGCTCCTCGACGGGGAACGGGACCGCGAGGCCGTCCTGGCGAGCTTCGTCACCGCGCTGCCGCCCGGCGACGAGCAGGTGCTCCGGGCGCTCCTGGAGGCCGCGGGACCGGGCCGGGTGAACGGTCGGAACACCTCGCCCAGCGACCCCGGCGGTACGGAAGACTGACCGCCCATGGGGGTCTTCGTCTTCCTTCCGCTGGTCCTTCCGCTGACCGCCTGGCCGGTCGCCAGGCTGGCCGAGGGACGGCTGCATCCGCGCACCGCCACCCGGCTGCTCACCGCGGTGGCCGTGGTGATGGCCGTGTGCAGCACGCTCTGCCTGGCCCTGCTGATGGTGGTCGGCACGGCCCAGCTCCCCGGCAACCCCCTCCCGGACGCCTGGTCCGACCCGGAGGTACGGGCCGCCGTGCCGCAGGACGAGATCGCCGGCCGCGCCGCCATCCCCGCGCTCGGCGTGGTCGCCGTACTGTGCGGGCGCACTCTCCACCGGCACCGCCGGGTCACCCGGCTGGCCCGGCGCGCGCTGACCGGAGTGCCCGGCCGGGAGGTGGCCGTGCTGCCCGACCCCACCCCCTACGCCTACGCGCTGCCCGGCCGGATCGTGGTCACCACCGCGCTCCTGGAGGGGCTGGCCCCCGGTGAGCGCCGGGCCCTGTTCGCCCACGAACGCGCCCATGTCGGCGCCCGGCACCACCGCTGCCTGCTCGCCGTGCACCTGGCGGCCCGAGCCAACCCCTTCCTGCGGCCCCTGCGCACCGCGGTCGCCTTCACCGCCGAGCGCTGGGCGGACGAGGCGGCGGCCCGAGCGGTGGGGGACCGGCGCACGGTCGCCCGGGCCATCGGCAGGGCGGCGCTGCTGTCGCGGGGCACCCCGGCCCCCACCCTGGCCGCGCTGGCCGCCACCGGACCGGTGCCCCGCCGGGTCGCCGCGCTGCTCGGTCCCGCCCCGTCGGCCGGTGGCTGGCCGTCGGCGTTCACCGGGGCCGGCCTGGCCGTCTGGGGCGCGGCGGCGGGCACCGTCGTGTCCGCGATGTCCTCGGCGAACTCGGCGGTCACCCTCTTCCTGGTCCTGCGCACGGCCACACCCCTCTGACGGCACGGACCGGGTCGCGGGCAGCGAGGAAAGGGCCCCGGGAAGACCCGGGGCCCCTCTCCTGGCCGTTGTCCACTACTCCTGCGGGAAGTCGCCCGCCAGCGCCGAGGCGAGACGCAGGTGCGGCTCCGCCTCCTCGTGCCGGGCCTGCCGCTGGAGCGTGCGGCCCAGCATCAGCCGGGCGTAGTGCTCCACCGGGTCACGCTCGACGATCTCGCGCAACTCGACCTCGGCACGCCGCAGTTGGGCGGAGTGGTAGTAGGCGCGCGCCAGCAGCAGCCGGGGCCCGGTCTGCTCCGGCACCTCCTCGACCAGCCCGGCGAGCACCCGCGCGGCGCCCGCGTAGTCCTTGGCGTCGAAGAACAGCCGGGCGCGGTCCCAGCGCTCGGTGAGAGTCCCCTGGTCGTAGTACGTGGTGTCCACTCGTGACCTCCTTCGACGCCGTCAACCGGCCAGAGTTGTTGAATATTCCACTACTGGACCGGCCTGCCGTCCCGGCTGCCGGGGTCGTGGTCCGTACCTGTCTTGTCCGACCCTACGAATTTTCTGCGTGACGGGTACACATCACCGGCAGGCTCTGATAGGAAACCTTCCTAATAGTGGATCCCCAGTCCACCCCCCACCACCACCTGGAGCCCACGTGAGGCATCCGAACACCCCCGCGACGACCCCCGCCCTGACGTCCCGGCGCACCCTGCTCGCCCTGCTCGGCGCGTCCGCCGCCGGCGCCGTACTGCTGCGTCCCGCACACGCCTCGGCCGCCCCGGCCGGCACGGCCGCGAGCTGTGTGGGCCTCGACGACGCGGCGAAGAAGGAGATCGCCATGAAGCTGGTGTCGAGCGCGGAGAACTCCTCGCTCGACTGGAAGGCGCAGTACAAGTACATCGAGGACATCGGCGACGGCCGCGGCTACACCGCCGGGATCATCGGATTCTGCTCCGGCACCGGCGACATGCTCGACCTCGTCCAGCTCTACACCGACCGCAAGCCCGGCAACGTCCTCGCCAAGTACCTCCCGGCGCTGCGCCGGGTCAACGGCACCGACTCGCACTCCGGCCTCGACCCGAACTTCCCCGCGGACTGGCGCAAGGCCGCCCAGGACACCGCCTTCCAGCAGGCGCAGAACGACGAGCGCGACCGGGTGTACTTCAACCCGGCCGTGCAGCAGGGCAAGACGGACGGGCTCGGCACGCTCGGGCAGTTCGCCTACTACGACGCCATCGTCATGCACGGCGACGGCGACGACGCCACCAGCTTCCGCAACATACGCAAGCGCGCCCTCGGCCAGGCCAAGCCGCCGGCGCAGGGCGGCAACGAGACCACGTACCTCAACGCCTTCCTCGACGCGCGCGTGTGGGCCATGAAGCAGGAGGAGGCGCACAGCGACACCACCCGGGTCGACACCGAGCAGCGGGTCTTCCTGAACAAGGGCAACCTGTGCCTGAACACCCCGCTGGACTGGAAGGTGTACGGGGACAGCTACCACATCGGCTGACCCTCCCCGGGCTGTCGTACCGCCGAGTCCCCGCGCGGTACGACAGCCCGAAGGCGGATCCCCCCACGGCGGCCGTTACGGCTTGATGCCCACCCCGGTCCACAGGCTGACCTCCGCGTCGGTGGCGCCCGGCTCCTGGTCCGGGCGCCAGCGGTGGCCCACGGACACGCCGGGGTCGAGCAGTTCCAGCCCTTCGAAGAACCGCGCCACGTCCGCCCGTGAGCGGAACTGCACCGGGGTCCCGGCGTTGTTGTAGATGTCGGTGACCTTCTGCCAGGTGTCCGGGGCGAAGTCGGGCGTGCAGTGGCTCAGGGCGAGCGCGCTGCCCGAGGGAAGCACGTCGAGCAGCCGGCTGACGATGCCGTACGGGTCCTGCGCGTCCGTCACGAAGTGCATCAGGGCGTTGAGCGACAGTGCCACCGGCTGGCGGAGGTCCAGGACCTCCGCCAGTTCGGGGGCGTCCAGCAGCGTCTGCGGGTCGTTGACGTCCGCCTCGATGTAGGTGGTACGGCCCTGCGTCGTGCTGCGCATCAGACGCTCGGCGTACTTGAGCACCAGCGGGTCGCTGTCGGCGTACACCACCCGGGCCTCGGGGACCACGGACTGGGCCACCTGGTGCAGGTTCGGCTCGGTGGGGATGCCGGTGCCGATGTCCAGCCACTGCCTGATGCCGTGCTCGCGGGCGAGAACGCGGGTGGCCCGGTGCATGAAGGCGCGGTTCTCCCGCGCGCACACGAAGATGCCCGGGTAGGCGGACGCCACGGTCTCGGCGGCGTGGGTGTCCACCTCGAAGTGGTCCTTGCCGCCCAGGTAGTAGTTGTACATGCGGGCGGAGTGGGGCCTGCTGGTGTCGATGTCCCGGGCCGTGGGGGAGTTGGTCATCCTGAACCTTTCAGAGGAGGAGGGTGGGGGAGGGTCAGCCAGTGGTGAGGTGGTCGGCGAGGCCCCGTTTGACCCCCGCGACGAACGCGGTGATCTCCTCCGGGGTGTAGATCAGGGCGGGGCCGGCCGGATCGGTCGACTGCCGCAACGCGACCCGGCCGTCGGCGAGTTGCTTCGTCTGTACGCACTGGCCTCCGTTGGGGCCGCTCCAGGGTGACTCCCAGCCCTGCTCGCCGAGGTCCGAGGCGGGCATGCCGTTGTACACGTCATGGGCACTGCCGTCGCTGATGGTCATGCGTACTCCTTGCGCATGCGGTCCAGGAGCGCCCTGCTCTGCGCGTCGGAGGTCAGCAGGGACATGCGGTTGTGCGCCTCCAGATGGGCGACGACGTCGGACCGCTGATCCAGGTACATCGCGCCGGAGAGGATCTCGCTGTACACGACGTCGGGAAGCTCGGGCTCCTCGAAACGGAAGTAGGTGAACGGGGCGCACGCGCCCACATGGGCACCGGCGGTGAACGGCACGACGTCGACGCTGACGTGCTCCAGCTCCGTGACCTCCAGAAGCCGTTCGATCTGCCCCCGCATCACCTGGGGGCCACCGACGACCCGGTGCAGCACGGCCTCCTCCATGACCACCCACAGGGTGGGCGCCTCGGGCCGCTCCAGCAGGGACTGACGGCGCAGCCGGAGGTCCACCCGCCGTTCCAGTTCCTCGTCGCCGTCGTTCGGGAAGCCGCCGCTCAGCACCGCACGCGCGTACTCGCGGGTCTGAAGGAGCCCCGTGGCGTAGTGCGGCTCGTAGGTGCGCAGGGTCGTGGCACCGGTCTCCAGGCTCACGTAGGCGCTGAACCAGGAGGGCAGCACGTCACGGTAGGTGTGCCACCAGCCGGGCTCGTTGGCCCGCTCGGCGAAGGCGACGAACTCCTCGGTCTCCTGCCGGTCGGCACCATAGGTCTCGAGGAGTTTCTCCACGTAGAGAGGCTTGAGTGCCACCTCCGCCTTCTCCAGGCGGCGGATGGTCAGGGGAGCGACCCGCAGCGCCCGCGCCGCCTCGTCCAGTGACACGCCCGCTTCCTGGCGCCGTTCCTGGAGCCTGCGGCCCAGGATCATGCGCAGCACGGTGGGCGCACTGGCGCTGCTCGCGTTCGACCGGCCTTCGCTCACGCCCTACCTCCTGAAGGAACGTCACCGGTACGAGTTTGACAGGCACTTGACGAAGCGACCACACCGACACCGGCAGTCTGAAATTATCAGGGAGTCGGTTGCAGGGTGAAGCCGACTGCGAGCATAGTTACTTGAGCAATCGCGGTTCGCTCACGGGCAACTCGCTCCTCCCGCGCGGACGTTGCCCAGTTCTGCCTGCTTCCCGCCGCAGCCGCCTCACGGAAGGCAACCACGTGTCCCCCCACGCGACCTCACCGCTCGACCTGTTAGACGTCGTCGACCCCGATCGGGCGCACTGGATCGAGCTGCCCTCGCACCGCTCCAGCGTCAGAGTCGCCCGCCGCTCCATGAGAGAGCGTCTGGGGGCATGGGGAATGCCCGGCGAGCTGTGCGAGGACGCGGTGCTGCTGGTGTCCGAGCTGGTCACCAACGCCATCCGTCACACGTTCAGCGTCCGCATCCTGTGTGGCATGGGCATGATCGCCGAAGGATGTGTGCGGCTGGAGGTGCACGACCACGACTACTCGCGGCAGGGTCTGCTCCGGCGTGAGCCCGGCCCGGACGACGAGGGCGGCAGGGGGCTGCTCCTCGTCGAGGAACTCGCCGACTCCTGGGGCGTCGACCGGTCCCGGCTCACCAGCGGCCACGCCGTGTGGGCCACACTGACGCCCTGACGCAGGCGCCGGGCACCCGGGACTGAGGGGGACGGTCCTGGTGTGCTGGACGGGTGAGCGGGGGACTCGCCCGATCCGGCTCCGTGGTGATCCGCGGGGCCGGCGCCGGCCCCGGTGAGCACGCTCGCCCTAATTGGGGGAGGGTGGCCGTGCTCACCGGGGCACTTCCGCGCCGGAATCGGCACGCGGCCGCGGGGGGTCGTTCCCCGGGCTCACCGGCCGTTCCGCACCTGTGTGAGGTCCGCGGTCCCGCGGGGGTAACGGGGCCGGGCCGGCGAGCCCCGGCGGAGCGTCGCCCGAATCTTCCGGAGGGAGCAGTCGAGGCGGGCCGGATGCGTCGGGTCGGGTTCCGCTCCTGTCCCTCCGCCTTTCGGGCGGTCTCGGCCGTCCGCCGATTTCCGGGCCTCATCGCGGCCCGAGCCGGAAAAAGGGCACGTCGGGCGCGGTCACGGGCCGCGACGACGTGGCGGCGACGCGCATCGCCAGCGGACCGGCCCGCATGACCTGGCTCGGTACGGGGCATTCGGCAGTCATGAAAGACGCGCCTGTGGTGGTGCAGCCGCCGGGCCCCGACGGTGGCAGGCGGGTGACCATCCGCGGAGAGTATGTCGGCACCGCGTATCACCTGCTCGATGTCGTCGAGTTCCTGCGCCGGGCCGGGCTGCCCGAGGCCAATACGACGGTCGACGACCCGGATCTGATCGAGTGGCGCGGCATGGGTCCGAAGGCCTGGACCGCCGCCGGCTGATCCGGCCGCGGCCCACCGGGTCGAGGCCCGCCCAGGACCGTGGCCCGGACCGCCGACATGCCCGGACGCCGTCACCGACGTGCCGGACGCCCTCACCGAGGTGCCCGCACACCGTCACCGACGTGCCCGCACACCGTCACCGATGTGCCCGGACGCCGTTGCCGCGACCGGCTCGGCGACGAGGCCTGGCGTCACTCCCGGAGGCCGGGCGATTCCCTCGCGTGACGACGTCCGGGCCACCCCTCTACCGGTCCGGTCCCGGAGCGCTGCCGGTTGGGGGACCGCCATGTGGGTGAACCAGTCCCTGCCCGTCCCGGCCTGAATCCCGGGATGCGGCCCGACTCGGCCCTCTTCCCGAGTCGTTGAACCCATGGCAAAAGTGGCAGACGTAGATCGCTCTGGACAAACTGAATCCGCCGGTTCGTGATCAGGAACATCCACGTTCTCCAGGAGATCGCATGGTGGAACAGTCCTCCGAGGTCGTTTCGGAGCCGGGTGAATCCGTCGTCGCGCTGAGCGGCACCGGCCATCGGGGGGAGGAGACGGAGCGGCGGCTCGCAAGGGCACTGGCTGATCTCCTGGACGCCGAGAGCGTTCCGGTCGACGGCCACTTCTTCACCGACCTGGGTGCCAACTCCCTCGTCATGGCCCAGTTCTGCGCGCGAATACGCAAGACCGCCGATCTGCCCTCCCCGTCCATGAAGGACATCTACCAGCACCCCACGATCCGGAGTCTGGCCACTGCGCTGGGGGATCCCGCCCCCGCCGGTCCGGCGGACGCACCGTCCCCGACGGCGCCCCCGCCTCAGGCTCCGGGGCCGCGCGCGAGACGGCGCACCCACCTGTTCTGCGGAACCGTCCAACTGCTGGTCTTCCTGGGCTACTCGCTGGTCTACGGATTCGCCACCGCGGCGGGGTACGAGTGGGTCGCCGACGGCGCGAGCCTGATCGACGTCTACGTGCGGTCGGTCCTGTTCGGCGGCATCGCCTTCGTGGCGCTGTGTGCCTTCCCGATCGCCGCGAAATGGCTGCTCGTCGGCCGCTGGCGACCCGACGAGTTCCCCGTCTGGGGCCTGGCGTACGTGCGCTTCTGGCTCGTCAAGGTGCTGATCCACGCCAACCCGATGATCCTCCTCGCCGGAACCCCGCTGTACGTGCTGTATCTGCGCGCCCTCGGCGCACGGATCGGCAGGGGGGTCACGATCCTCACCCGCACCGTCCCGGTCTGCACCGACCTCCTGACGGTCGGCGCGGACACGGTGATCCGCAAGGACGCGTTCCTCCTCTGCTACCGGGCCCACGCCGGACACATCCAGACCGGCCCGATCACCCTCGGCGCAAACGTCCTGGTCGGCGAGAAGACCGTCCTGGACATCGACACCGCCCTGGGCGACGGCGCTCAGCTCGGCCACTCGTCCGCCCTGTACCGCGGGCAGTCGATTCCGGCCGGCGAGCACTGGCACGGATCCCCCGCGGAACCCACCGGGGTCGACTACGCCAGGGTCGCACCGGCCCGCTGCGGTACCCTGCGCCGCGCCTGGTTCGGCCTGGGCACGCTGACGCAGCTGTTCGTCGTGTACATACCGCTGCTGGTCGGCGGGGTGTACATGCTCTTCACCGGGGTACCGGCGATCGGCAAACGACTCGACCCGCAGTCGGTGGCGCTCAGCCCCTCGGAACTGGTCCCCGACGCCCTCGTGCTCTCCGGCGTCCTGTTCTTCGGGTTCGTGATCCTCGGGCTGCTGGTCCTTTGCACCGTGCCGCGACTGGTGGGCCTGGTCCTCAAGCCCGACAAGGTCTATCCGCTCTACGGATTCCACTACGTGCTGCAACGCTTCACGGCCCGCATGACGAACATCAAGTTCTTCACCTGGCTCTTCGGCGACAGCTCGTACATCGTCCACTACCTCCGCGGCATCGGATACGACCTGTCACGCGTCGAGCAGACCGGCTCGAACTTCGGCACGGAAGTGCAGCACGAGTCGCCCCTGCTGGTCACCATCGGCAGCGGAACGATGATCGCCGACGGACTCTCCGTCGTCAACGCCGACTTCTCCAGCACCTCCTTCCGGCTGTCCAGGGTCGCCATCGGGCCCCGCAACTTCCTGGGCAACAACATCGCCTATCCGGTGGGGGGCAGGACGGGCGCGAACTGCCTGCTGGCGACGAAGGTGATGGTTCCCCTCGACGGCGAACTCAGGGAAGGCGTGGGCCTCCTCGGCTCACCGTGCTTCGAGATCCCCCGCACGGTGGACCGCGACACCCGGTTCGACCACCTCAGGACCGGCGACACACTCCGCCGCCGGCTCGCCGCGAAGAACCGGTACAACCTCCGCTCCATGGCGGGCATGCTGCTCGTGCGCTGGCTGCACACCTTCGCGCTCACCCTGTTCGGCCTGGCCTCCGTGGACCTGTACGGCATGCTCGGACAGGTGGTGATCGGCGGATACCTGGCCTTCAGCCTCGTCTTCACCACCGCGTACTTCGTCCTGGTGGAGCGCTTGATCGGGAGGTTCCGGGCACTGCGCCCCCGGCTGTGCTCCATCTACGACCCGTACTTCTGGTGGCACGAGCGGCTGTGGAAGGTCCCCGACCAGTACCTCAACATCTTCAACGGCACCCCGTTCAAGACCCTGGTCTGGAGGCTGCTGGGTGTCCGCATCGGCAGCATGGTCTTCGACGACGGCGTCTACATGACCGAGCGGACGCTCAGCACCATCGGCGACGAGTGCACCCTCAACGCCGGCAGCAAGGTCCAGTGCCACTCGCAGGAGGACGGCACCTTCAAGTCCGACGTCACCACCCTCGGTGCGGGCTGCACCCTCGGCGTCGGCGCGCATGTGCACTACGGCGTGACCATGGGCGACGGCTCGGTGCTGGCGCCCGACTCCTTCCTCATGAAGGGCGAGGAGGTCCCGGCGCACGCCCAGTGGGGCGGCAATCCCGCGGTGGACATGCCGGAGAGCGGCGGCCGGACCGGCGCCACAGGACGGACCACGTCAGCAGCCAACGCCAGCACGGCGAACCTGAGTTGAGGAAGGCCATTCGATGGGAACGCGCGTGGAATCGGACCGGGAGTTCTGGAGCCGGGTACTGACCTCAGGCAGCGCCACCGCCGTGCCGCGGTGGGCTCCGCAACCGGCTCAGGGTACGGCCGAGCACGAGATACCCGTGCCGGACGGCACTGCGCAGGCGGTGCGGGACCTGGCAGGGCGACGGAGCCTGCCGGTCGACGCGCCGATGCTGGCCGCGCACCTCAAGGTGCTGGCCGTGCTCTCCGGCGAAACCGACGTGGTCACGGGGTACACCACCGGCGCGGACGGCGATCCGCTGCCGTGCCGGGTGTCCGTCCCCTCCGGGTCCTGGGCGGACCTGGTCACGGCCGCACACCACGCCGAGGCGGAGATACGGGCCCACCGCGACTTCCCGGTGGCCGAACTGCGCCGGGAACTGGGCCTGACGGAACCGCCGTTCGAGGTCGTGTCCGGGCCGGCGGCGGACCGGAACCACGCCGGCCGGACCCCTGCCGACGACGCTGTCCTGCACGTGCGCTGGTCCGACCGGGACGGACGGCTGACGCTGCTCCTGCGGTACCGCACGGACGTGCTCGACGCCCCGGCCGCCGTCCGGATCGGCGGCTACCACCTGACCGCCCTGCGGCTGATGACCGCGGAGCCCGACGCGGGCCACGCCCACCAGAACCTGCTGTCCGCCGAGGAGGAACGCGAACAGCTGGAAGGCCTGGCCGGACCCGACCGTCCACTGCCGGACGCGCGGGCACACGAACTCTTCGAGCGGCGCGCCCGGACACATCCGGAAGCGGTGGCCGCCGTACACGGCGACCAGCAGTGGACGTACGGCGAACTCGACCGCAGGGCCAACCGGCTGGCGCGCGCACTGCTGGCCAGGGGCCTGGGCCGGGAGGACGTCGTCGCCGTCGTCACCGAGCGCAACCTCGACTGGCTGGCGGCCGTGCTCGCGGTGTTCAAGGCGGGCGGCGCGTATCTGCCGATCGAACCGCACTTCCCGGCCGGCCGGATCGCGGCGACGCTGTCCCGGGCGCGGTGCCGGCTGATCCTCACCGAGTCCGGCAGCACCCGCACCCTCGACGAGGCGCTGACCACCCTCGAGGACGTCGAGAAGCTCCTGACGGAGACGGCGTACGCCGAATCGCACGCCGACGAAACCCCCGGCATCCGGGTCGACCCCGGCCAGCTCGCCTACATCTACTTCACCTCCGGCTCCACCGGTGAGCCCAAGGGCGCGATGTGCGAGCACGCGGGCATGCTCAACCACCTGCACGCCAAGATCGACGACCTGTCGATCGGCGAGGGCACCGTGGTCGCCCAGACCGCCCCGCAGTGCTTCGACATCTCCCTGTGGCAGCTCATGGCCCCGCTGCTGGTGGGCGGCCGGACCCTGCTGGTGGAACAGGACGTGATCACCGACGTGGAGCGGTTCGTCGGCACCCTGGAACGCGGCCGGGTCGGCGTGGCGCAGCTCGTGCCGTCGTACCTGGAGGTCGTCGTCTCCTACCTGGAGCGACACCCGCGGATGCTCCCGGACCTGCGCTGCGTCTCGGTGACCGGAGAGGCACTCAAACGGGAGCTGACCCAGCGCTGGTTCGCCGTCCAGCCGGGCATCGCACTGCTCAACGCCTACGGGCTGACCGAGACCTCGGACGACACCAACCACGAGCTCCTGAGGGAGGTACCCGAACGGGTGCTGCTGGGGCGGGCCGTCAACAACGTACGCGTCCATGTCGTCGACGAACAGCTCGCGTTGGTACCGCTCGGCGCCCCCGGACTGATCGCCTTCTCCGGTGTCTGCGTGGGCCGCGGGTACGTCAACGATCCCGAACGCACCCGGGAGGCGTACCGGACGGACCCGTACCGGCCCGGTGAACGGCTCTACCTGGGCGGGGACTGGGGCCGCTGGCACCCCGGCGGCAAGCTGGAGTTCCTCGGCCGCCGGGACAACCAGGTCAAGATCCGCGGCTTCCGGATCGAGATGGGCGAGATCGAGAACTCCCTGCTGCGGGTGGACGGGGTGCGGGACGGCGCCGTGGTCGTCGCCGAACGCACCGGCGGCGGCAGGCAGTTGATCGCCTTCTACTCCGGTGACGAGCATGAACCCGAGACCCTGCGCAAGGAACTCGGCGCGGCCCTGCCCGGCTACATGGTGCCGTCGGCCTTCCACTGGCGCGACAGCCTGCCGCTGACCCCCAACGGCAAGATCGACCGCAAGGCCCTGACCGCCCTGGCCGAGCAGTCGGCACCGGACACGGACACCGCGGACACCGCCGCCCCGCTCAGCCCGACCGAACGGCGGCTGGCCGCGGCCTGGGCCGAACTGCTGGGGGTGCCCGAACGGCGGATCGGCCGCACCAACCACTTCTTCGACGCCGGCGGCACCTCCCTGACCGCGGTCAAGCTCAGCCTCGCCCTGGACCGCGCGGTGTCCCTGAAGGACATCACCCGGCACCCGGTCCTGGCCGACCTGGCCGCCCTGCTCGACGGCACGGCCCGGCAGCGCCCCGAGCTGCTGCTGCCCCTGTCGGGCGGGAGCCGCACCTGCGAATGCGCCCTGGTGTGCTTCCCCTACGCGGGCGGCAACGCCGTCAACTACCAGCCCATGGCCAGCGCGCTGGCGGGCAGCGGCCTGCCGGTCCTCGCCGTGGACCTGCCCGGTCACAACCTGGCCGCGCCCCCCGAGCCGTTCGCGACGATCGAGCAGGTGGCCGAGCAGGCCGTCACCGAGATCACGGCCCGCGGTCTGAGCAGGGTCGTGCTGTGGGGCCACTCCTCGGGAACCGCGGCGGCCGTCGAGACCGCCCTCAGACTCCAGCAGCGGGGCGTGGAGGTGGCCCGGCTCTTCCTCGGCGCGCAACTCCTCGGCACCGCCGCCGACCGGTTCGCCGCCATCGTCGAACTGACCGGCAGCAGCGACGCCGAGATCGCCGAGCGGCTGACCGGGGACGGCGGCTACGCGGAACTCGTGGAACTCAACACGCCGCACGCCGAACACATCGCCGCCGCCTACCGGCACGACTGCGTGGCCGCGCACCGCTACTTCCACCAGATCCTGGAAGCCCCGCCGCAGGTGAAACTGGCCGCGCCGGTCTCGGTGGTCGTCGCCGCCGACGACCCGCACACCGCCGGCCACGCCCAGCGGCACCGCGACTGGCGGCTCCTGGCCGACCATGTCGATCTCCATGAACTCGCCGGCGGGGGCCACCACTTCCTCCGCACCCGTCCGGCCGAGACGGCGCAGGCCGTTCTGAACAGCGTCCTTCCCCTCGCCTCCTCCTGACCTCCGTCACACCCCAGGCGGTCGACCGAAAGGAAACCGAGATGCCGTTCTCCTCCCTGGCATCACCACTCGATGTGGAGCTGCGGCCGGACAAGCCGGCACTGCTGTGCGTCGATCCCCCCGACGACGCCGCGACATGGACGGCCGAGTACCGCGAGGCGCTACGCGCGCAGGTCACCGAGCACGGGGCGCTGGTCGTGCGCGGTCTCGGCCTGCGCGACGCAGGCCAGGCCGGTGCCGTCTTCGCGCGGCTGGCCGGCGACCTCATGACGGAGCGGGAGGCCTTCGCCCCCCGCGAGGCCCACGGCCGGGGGGTCTACTCCTCCACGCCCTGGCCGGACAACCAGCCGATGTGCATGCACCACGAGCTGAGTTACCAGCAGGAGGTGCCGGGACTGGCGCTGTTCGCCTGCCTCACCGCGCCCCAGCAGGGCGGGGCGACGGCGGTGGCCGACGCCGAGGAGGTGCTGCGGGCGCTGCCCTCCGGGCTCACCGAACGGTTCGAGCAGGAGGGCTGGATCCTGACCCGCAGCTACAACGACGAGATCGGGGCGAGCCTCGCGGAGTCGTTCGGCACCGCCGACCGCGCCGGGATCGAGCAGTACTGCCGGGCGAACGCGATCACGTGCACCTGGCAGCCCGACGGGTCCCTGCGCACCGAGCAGCGCCGCGCCGCCGTCGTCCGGCACCCGGTCACCGGGCGGCGCTGCTGGTTCAACCAGATCGCCTTCCTCAACGAGTGGACGCTGGACCCGGAGGTCCGCGAGTACCTGCTCGACGTCTACGGCCCGGACGGGCTGCCGTTCAACACCCGCCACGGCGACGGCTCCCCGATCGGCGAGGACGTCGTCAAGACCATCAACAGCACCTATGAGGCGCACACCAGGCGCGAACCCTGGCAAGCCGGTGACCTGCTGCTCGTGGACAACATCCGCACCGCGCACAGCAGGGAGGCGTTCTCCGGGGAGCGCCAGGTACTGGTCGGCCTGGGCGAGCCGCTGCGGCCCGCCGACGACTGCCCGGCCCTGGAGGCGAGCGAGCGATGACCGACACCCTGTCGACCACCACCCGGTCCGCGGCACCCGACGGGCCCGCCGTGCCGACCTTCGCGGTGATCACCGGCGAGCAGGTGCAGCAGGCGCTGAGCGGACGCGAGAAGCACCTCGTCGAGCTGGTCGAGACCGTCTACCGGCTGCACGACGCGGGAGACTCGGTCAACCCGCCGTCGTACTTCCTGCGCTTCCAGGACCGGCCCACCTCACGGATCATCGCGCTGCCGGCCTCCCTCGGCGGTTCGGTCCACGTGGACGGCCTGAAGTGGATCTCCAGTTTCCCGGAGAACGTGAGCGCCGGGCTGCCGCGGGCGTCCGCGGTGCTCATCCTCAACGACCACGACACCGGCTACCCGTTCGCCTGCCTGGAGAGCTCGATCATCAGCGCCACCAGGACGGCGGCCTCCGCCGCGCTGGCCGCCGACTGGCTGAGCCGCAACCGGACGCGCCCCACCCGGGTCGGGTTCTTCGGCACCGGCCTGATCGCCCGGTACATCCACACCTTCCTGGCCGGCAGCGGCTGGGACTTCGACGAGGTCGGCGTGCACGACCTGGCCGCGGACAGCGCCGCCGGCTTCTGCGGCTACCTGCGGGAGACCGGCAGCGCCGCGCGCATCACCGTGCACGACACCGCCGAGGACCTGATCCGCGCCAGCGACCTCGTGGTCTTCGCCACCATCGCCGGCCGGCCGCACGTGACCGACCAGGCCCTGTTCTCCCACAACCCGCTGGTCCTGCACGTCTCCCTGCGCGACCTCGCCCCGGAGATCCTGCTGGGCTCGGCCAACTTCGTCGACGACGTCGAGCACTGTCTCAAGGCCGACACGTCACCCCACCTGGCCGAACAGCTCAGCGGCAACCGGGACTTCCTGAACGGAACCCTCGGCGACGTCATGGCCGGACGGGCCGCGCCGCCGGCCGACCGAACGGTGATCTTCTCACCCTTCGGACTCGGCGTCCTCGACCTCGCCGTCGGCAAGCACGTCTACGACGAGGTGTCACGGTCGGGAGACCTGTGTCTCATCGATGACTTCTTCCACGAACTGCGTCGGTACGGCTGAGGCCGCGGTCCTCGGCCCGGCACCAGGAGGCCCGCCGTGCCCGTCATATCCGCTCCGCATGCCTTCAACGAGGGCGACCTCTTCGTCGATCTCGCATCGATCTGCGGTCACCCGCTCTACCTGAAGTGCGAGGCCTTCAACTTCGCCGGTTCCATCAAGTTGAAGGCAGCCAACGAGATGGTGGAGAGCGCCGAGCGGGACGGAATCCTGACAGCGGATTCCGTCCTCGTGGAGTCCTCCTCCGGAAACCTCGGCGTCGCGCTCAGCATGATTGCCGCAAGCAAGGGCTACCGGTTTCTGTGTGTGACGGACTCCCGGTGCAACCTGTCGACCAGACTTCTCATGGAGGCGCTCGGCAGCGAGGTGCACATCGTGGCCGACCAGGACGGCAACGGCGGCTTCCTGGGCAAGCGGATCGACTACGTCCGCTCGCTGTGCGCCTCCGACGACCGATACGTCTGGCTCAGCCAGTACACCAACGCCGGCAACTGGCTGGCCCACTACCGTACGACGGCTCCGGAGATCGCCCGCCGGTTCCCGGATCTGGACGTGCTGTTCGTCGGGGCCGGTACCACCGGAACCCTGATGGGCTGCGCGCGCTACTTCGGCGAGTGGTCCCGGCCGGTGCGGATCGTCGCCGTGGACGCGGTCGGCTCGGTGGCGTTCGGCGGCGAGCCGGGCCGCCGGATGATCCCGGGCCTCGGCATGAGCATGCGGCCCCCCCTGCTCGACGAGTCCCTCGTCGACGAGGTGATCAAGGTCGAGGAGCCGGACACGATCCGGATGTGTCACCGCATGGCCAGAAGCGGCTTCCTGTTCGGCGGCTCCACCGGCACCGTCGTCAGCGGCGCGACCGACTGGCTGTCCCGGCACGGCAGCCCTGACCTCACGGCGGTGGCCATCGCCCCCGACCTGGGTGAGCGCTACCTCGACACCATCTACCAGACCAACTGGCTCCACGACCTGTACGGCGACGACGTGCTCGACCCCGACGTCGGCGGCGCCGTACAGACGCAGACCCCGGTCCGGGAGCCCAAGTCCGCGTCACGTGCGCCGGCCCGCCGACGCACCAGCACCTGACCCCCGCACCCGCCTGGGCAGCCCCTCGGACAGCCACCACACCGGCGACGTCCGAGGGGCTGCGGCGGGATGCACGCCGGCCGGCGGCAGCGCCTACGCCGGGAACGCCGGCAGCGCGCTCTCGAAGCGGTCGACGGCCTCGGCGTGGCCGAAGAGTCCGGCCAGCCCGCCGGTGTGCCAGAAAACGGTCGTCCTGCCGGGTGCGACGGTGCCGTCCTCGACCGCGGCCACGAGTCCGGCCATGGCCCGCCCGGTGTAGACCGGGTCGAGTGCGATGCCCTCGGTGCGGGCGGCGAGGCTCAGGGCGGCGGCGGTGGACTCGGTGAGCCGGCCGTACCCGGCGCCGACCTGGTCCGAGCGGACGCGGAGCCGCTTGTGCACCTCGGCCCCGGTGAGTTCGCCTGCCATGGCGGCAACGGCCGCGGCGGGTTCGTCCATCGCGCCGGTGTCGACACCCAGGACCCGGTCGGCACCCAGCGCGGCGACCAGGCCGGCCATGGTGCCGCCCGAGCCCAGGGCGACGACGGCCAGGTCCAGCGAGGGAAGCTGGGCCAGCAGTTCCCTGCCGGCCCGCTCGTATCCCCGGGCACCGACGGCGTTGGACCCACCGAACGGGATCAGCTCCGGACGCGCCCCACGGCGGCGCAGCGCCTCGACGACTTCCTGCGCGGCCACGGTCAGGCCGACGTCACCCGCCCAGTGGACCCGGGCCCCGAAGAGGGCGTCCAGGACCAGGTTCCCCGACCGTGACCCGCCGGGGCAGCCCGGGAAGACCAGCACCACGTCCAGGCCCAGCCGGGCTCCGGCCGCGGCCGTCAGCCTCGCGTGATTGGACTGCGGAGCCCCCACGGTGACCAGGGTGTCCGCCCCGGCGGCCAGGGCGGCGCCGATCGTGTACTCGAGTTTGCGGACCTTGTTCCCACCCGCCCCCAGGCCGATCAGATCGTCGCGCTTGATCCACAGATCGTCCTCCCGCAGGCCGAGGGCCGCAGCCAGCCGCGGAGCCTTCTCCAGCGGCGTCGGCCAACTCGCGAGGGACGTGGGCGGGGCAGGGTTCACGGAGTTCCTCCGACGGGACAGGTCCGGGCGATCACTCGTCGTCGGCCGCGGCTCCGCGCCCGCGCCCCCGCGGTGTCTCCGGCAGCGCCGGGGCCCGCAGCGGGTCGCCGTCGTAGCCCTTCACCTCGCCGAAGCGGGTACCCCCGGTCACGTCCTCGCGGGCCTGTGCGATCTCCTGCTGGGTCCGGGCCGCGAAGTTCCACCGCGCACCGCGGGTTCGGCGGCTCTTCCCAGGCGCGGGTGGCCGGCTCGGCATGCGGCATGACTGGTTCCAGATCCGAGCGCAGCCGGAAGGTACTGCCGCCGCGGCGGCAGCTGAACCTCCACGGTTGCGTGTTGTGCACGGACGGAGCGGCCGCGGCGTCTTCGGCCGGTGCCGTCACGGTCCGTTTATCGAGTGGGTGTACGAACACTGATCTGCTTCTCTCCCAGGCCGACCGGGCGTTCATGGAAGGCGACTCCCGTCTCCTCCACGATTTCACGGAGGACCGGGAGGTCCTAGCCGAGGAGGCCCGAGGATGAGGCGTTCCGCCCCGGCGGGCCGCCTGAGCGGGGTGCGCCCGGACGTGGTCAGCCCTTGCCGAGACGGGGGCCGTCGTCGGCGCGCAGGACTGCCAGGCGGCGCCGGTATTCGTCCTCGTCGATCTCTCCGCGGGCGAAGCGATCGGCGAGGACTCGCTCGGGCGTCGGGCCGGTCGGCGGAGCGGTCCCGGTCGCCCCGCCGCCGGCCGGCCGGGACAGCGCCCGGAACAGCAGGACGCCGACGGCGGCCAGTGCGGCCCAGAAGAGGATCATGCCGACCGACATGGCCATCCAGCTCCATCCACCGGGGTCATGCCCGTACCAGAGGTTCACGGTCACTCCCTTCCTCGCGGCTACGGGACGAGGACCTTCTCGTCCGTGCCCCGTGGTCCTTGCGTCTTCCCTCCGGGGTGGGCCCGTCCGCCTGCCCGTCATGGGCCGAAGGGGCCCTCCCGCCCTGGGACATCGTTCATCGGCCTGCGGGGCTGTTGCCGGTGCCGTCCGCCACCTCGGAGCGGGTGCCCGGCGTACTCATGTCTCCAGCCCGATGTCGATCACGGGCGGTTCGCGCAGCGTGTTGTGGACGGTGCAGTGCGCGGCGACCGCCAGTATCGCCGCATGGCGTTCGGCGGACAGCGCAGGCGGCGGGACGATGACCAGACGTACGGACGCGACCCGGGCCGGGCGGTCCGCGGCCATGGTGAACTCCGCACGGACCCGCAGTCCGGCGCGGGACAGTCCGTGACGCTGGAGGTAGCGGCCCGCGTAGAAGGCGACGCAGGTGGCGAGGGACGCGGCGAACAACTCGACAGGTGTAGGCGCGGTGTCCGTCCCGCCCGCGTCAGTGGGCTGGTCGACCAGGATGCGATGGCCTCGGACGTCCACCGCGTACGCGTCACCGTTGACGTGTGCGACGTCCAGTCGGTGCACGTCCCCCTCCGGCGCCGGGCGCACGGTCGGATTCGTCGGTGCTGTGCTGGTCATGGCGAGCCCCTTTCGGCGACGGGTCCTGCCGGCGATTCCCAGTTCAGCGCGGGTGGAAGGGCGGATCGAGAGGCCGATCGGGTGCGTGCGGGGCCGGTCGGCCCTTTCTGCGACCGGTATGACGCGGAACTGCGCCGGGGAGCGGCTTGCCGCGTGCGGCCCCGCGGATCCTCTCTCGCGGCGCCCGTGCTCCGTGGCGGGGAAGCGCCGGCGGCGGTCGGCTGTCCGTCCTGGCGTACCCACCGCGGAGACCAGGCCGGAGCCCTCGATCTGTTTGGGGGCATAGCCCGACACCCCGGCCGTGATCGCGTCGAGCAGGGCCTCCTCGTCGTCGAACGAGGTCAGCATGAGGCGGGCCGGCTCCGGCATCCGGTCGCGCAGCTCCCGGCGGACCGTGACGCCGTTGCCGTCCGGCGCTGACGATGTGCGGCGTGCCGTGCGTGGTCACTCCTCAGTCCTGTGCCGGGGCGCGTCGGACAGCCTGCCGGCGCCGTGCGGGGCGTACAGGTCCACCAGCCGCGTCCTGGCCGCGCGCAGACGGTGAGCGAGCACCTGACCGACCCACTGGCTGACGTCGTCGCCCAGCGCCGGGTCGTCCTGGCACATGGACCGGACGGCCGTGCCGTCGAACTCGTAGGCCCGCACGGGCGCGGTCGTCTCGGCGCCCAGGTGCCAGAAGCGCGGGGCGAAGAGCCAGGACCAGCCGACCAGTTCGCCGTGCCCGGGGTTCTCGGCCACGGCCGTGCGGTGACCGGGCACCCGAAGGTCGAGTTCGATGCTGCCGGTGCGGATGATCCAGAAGCGGTCGGCGCGTCCGTCCTCCTCGGACAGGCGGGTCCCCTGCGGGAGGGACACCTCGCGGGCGACGCGCATGAGCCGCTCGCGGTGTTCGGCGGACAGCGAGGGCGCCATGGCAGGGGTGGGCGAAGCGGTCATGGCCTGCCTCCGGGCGGATGTGTGAACTTCCGGAGCCGGCGTGGGGTCGTGTCGCCGAGCAGGCCATGGGCCGCTCGGTCCGCTGACCGGTCTGTTCGGTACCTCAGAGGGAATTTCGGTACGGCGGCCACGTGCGCCGCCAGGGGTGGTGCGCCTGTCCTGCGGCCTCGCGCGGGGGCGACGGCTGATCGTCTTCTGGTCACGGGATCCTGGGCCGCCGAAGCCCCCGGGTGCTGACGGCCCCTCAGAGCGGCCCACGCTACCCGCGTCCAAGGCCGGTTGGGCTGCACGGACCTTCAGGACCGGGACCTTCGGGAACCGCGCGGGACCGTATGGCCGGTGCCCCGATCCGGCATGGCGCAGAAGCATCGTTCCGTGGCCGCGGCATTCGCAGCGACCTGCATCCACCGCGTCTCCAGCGACTTGCACAAGGAGCACAGCCATGTCCAGACCCACGACCAGTGGTGAGCGAGCGGCGCCCAGGGCCGCTCTCGGGCTGCCCGCCGCGTCCGCACTCGTGATCGGCAGCATCATCGGTACCGGAGTCTTCGCCCTGCCCTCGGCCCTCGCCTCCTACGGGCCGATCTCCCTGGTCGCCTTCGTCGCCGTGACCCTGGGCGCGCTGACGCTCGCGTCGACCTTCGGTTCCCTGTCGAAGCGGGTCCCGGCGAGCGGCGGACCCTACGTCTACGCCCGGGAGGCCTTCGGCGAGTTCGCGGGCTTCCTGAACGCCTGGTCCTACTGGATCACCGCATGGGCCGGCAACGCGGCGATCGTCGTGGCGTGGGTCGGCTACGTCGAGGTCTTCGTGAACACCGGCCACAAGACGTGGATCTCCGTGGGCCTCGCGCTGGTCGGACTCTGGATACCCGCGGCGATCAACCTCACCGGGGTCCGCAACATCGGCGCGTTCCAGGTGATCACGACCGTGCTGAAGTTCATTCCGTTGATCTTCATGGCCAGCATCGGGCTGTTCTTCATCGATCCGGACAACTTCGGTGCCTTCAACGCCAGCGGCCAGTCGGCGTTGGGCGCGATCTCCGCCGCCGGCGCCATCGCCCTGTTCAGCTACCTCGGGCTGGAGGCCGCCTCGGTGGTCGCCGGCCGGGTGCGTGACCCGGAGCGGAACGTGCCTCGTGCCACCGTCTACGGCACGCTCGTCTGCGCGGTCATCTACATCCTGGGCACCCTGGCCGTCTTCGGCACCGTCTCGCACGCCGAACTGGGTTCCTCCACGGCGCCGTTCACCGACGCCGCCAACAACGTCTTCGGCGGCACCTGGGCCGGGAACGCCGTCGCCGTCGCCGCGGTCGTCTCCGGCATCGGCGCGCTGAACGGCTGGACCATGCTGTGCGCGGAGATGCCGTACGCCGCCGCCCGCGACGGCCTCTTCCCCGGCGCCTTCGCCAAGCTCCGCGGGCGGAACGGCGTGCCGGCCTTCGGCATCATCGCCTCCACCGTGCTCGCCTCGCTGATCACGGTATTCAGCTACACGCGTTTCGAGGACGTCTTCACCAAGATCGTGCTGCTGAGTGTGCTCACCGCGGTGATCCCGTACCTGTTCTCCGCGGCCGCCCAGCTGTACTGGCTGCTGGTTCGCGGGCGGGAGAGCCTCAGCCCGCGTCGACTGGCCCGGGACGTGACCGTCGCCGCCGCCGCGATGGCCTTCTCCTACTGGTCGATCCAGGGCAGCGGCTACCAGACCGTCTACTACGGCCTGTTCGTGCTGCTGCTGGGGCTGCCGGTCTACGTCTGGCTGAAGCGGAGCCAGGGCGCCTACGGCGACGCGAACGCGGCGATCCCCGCCGCCCGCACTCCGCGCGAAGAGCGAGCCCCCGAGACAGCGGCGCCGGCACCGGCCAAGCGGATCTCCCGCGGACTGGGCACCAACCGTGTCGGAGGCCCACGTAGGCGGAACGCCCACCGCCACCAGGACTGACCGCCGTCACCTGGGCCGACAGCCCCCGTTCGGGCCCGCCCCACACCCCACGTCGGAGGAATCAAAGCCATGAACACGTTTCACGTCGACTCCGAGGTCGGCCGCCTTCGCCAGGTGATCCTGCACCGCCCCGGCCTCGAACTCGCCCGCCTCACCCCGCGCAACGTCGACGCCCTCCTCTTCGACGACATCCTGTGGGCCAAGCGGGCCCGCGAGGAACACGACGCCTTCGCGCAGGTGGTGCGCGACCACGGCGCCCGCGTCCACTACTTCGCCGATCTGCTCGCCCAGACCCTCGACACCCCCGAGGCCCGCGACTGGCTCCTGGACCGGGTCGTCACCCCGGCCGGCGTCGGCCCCGCCCTCGTCGACCCCGTGCGTGAACTCTGCGCCGAGCTCGACGGGGAGACGCTCGCCGGCTACCTGATCGGCGGGATCCTCAAGGGCGACCTGCCGCTCGCGTCCCCGCACAGCCTGGTCTGGAACGCGCTCGACGCGGACGACTTCGCGCTCACCCCGCTGCCCAACCACCTCTTCCCGCGCGACAACTCGTGCTGGATCTACGGCCGTCTGTCGGTCAACCCCATGGCCAAGCTCGCCCGCCGCCGGGAGAGCCTGCACGCCGAGGCCATCTACCGCTTCCACCCGATGTTCGCGGGCTCCGCCCCCGAACCGCTCCTGGACGGTGCGGTCGGCACCCTGGAGGGCGGTGACGTCCACGTCCTCGGCAACGGCGCCGTCATGGTCGGCATGGGCGAGCGCACCACCGCCCAGGCCGTGGAGAACCTGGCCGCCCGGCTGTTCGCCGACGGCACCGCGAACCGGCTGATCGCCGTCCAACTGCCCGCCACCCGCGCCTTCATGCACCTCGACACGGTGCTGACCATGGTCGACCGGGACGCCTTCACTATCTACCCGGGACTCGCCGACTCGCTGCGCTCCTGGACGCTCACCCCGAGTGCCGAACGCGACACCGGCTTCGAAGTGTCCCCCGACTCCGACCTGGCGACCGCGCTCGCCGAGGCCCTGGACCTGGACAAGGTCCGGATGCTCTCCGCCCCGCAGGACATCCGGGGCGCCGAGCGCGAGCAGTGGGACGACGGCAGCAACTTCCTCGCCGTCGCTCCGGGGGTCGTCGTCGGCTACGAGCGCAACGTCACCACCAACACCTACCTCCGCAAGCAGGGCATCGAGATCGTCACCATCGCCGGCGCCGAACTCGGCCGCGGACGGGGCGGACCGCGGTGCATGAGCTGCCCCGTCGAACGCGACCCGGCCAACTGACGCAGCAAGGGGAAGCCACCATGACCGTCGACCTCCGAGGCCGCTCCTACCTGAGCGAACTCGACTTCACCGCCCCCGAGATCCACCACCTCCTCACCCTTGCCGCCCATCTCAAGGCCGAGAAGCGCACCCGCACCGAGCGGCCCCGGCTCACCGGCCGGCACCTCGCGCTGATCTTCGAGAAGACCTCCACCCGCACCCGCTGCGCCTTCGAGGTGGCCGCCGCCGACCAGGGCGCCCGCACCACCTACCTCGGCCCCGGCGACACCCACATCGGCGGCAAGGAGTCCATCGCCGACACCGCCCGCGTGCTCGGCCGCATGTTCGACGCCATCGAGTACCGCGGCTCCGACCAGGCACTCGTCACCGAACTCGCCGAGCGCTCCGGCGTCCCCGTCTACAACGGCCTCACCGACACCGCCCACCCCACCCAGAGTCTGTGCGACGTCCTCACCATGCGCGAGCACAGCCGCAAGCCCCTGCAGGACATCGCCTACTGCTACCTGGGCGACGCCCGCAACAACATGGGCAACTCGCTGCTGTCCATGGGTGCCCTGCTCGGCATGGACGTCCGCATCGCCGCCCCGCGCCGGCTGTGGCCGGACGGCGAACTGGTCGCCCGGTGCCGTGAGCTCGCCGAGCACAGCCGAGCCCGGATCCTGCTCACCGAGGACGTCGAGACCGCCGTACGGGGCGCCGACTTCCTGCACACCGACGTGTGGGTCTCCATGGGCGAGCGCGCCGACACCTGGCGGGAGCGCATCGAGCTGCTGCTGCCGTACCAGGTCAGCGACAAGACCCTCGCCCTCACCGGCAACCCGGACGTGAAGTTCATGCACTGCCTGCCGGCCCTGCACGACCGCGGCACCCGCCTTGGCCGGGACCTCTTCGACACCTATGGCCTGGACGGCCTCGAGGTCGCCGACGACGTCTTCACCTCCCCGGCGTCGATCGTCTTCGACCAGGCGGAGAACCGGCTGCACACCATCAAGGCCGTTCTCGTCGCCACCCTGGAGGACTGAAGCATGCGTATCGTCGTCGCCCTCGGCGGCAACGCTCTGCTGCACCGCGGTGAACGCCCCGACGCGGCCGTCCAGCAGGCCAACATCGACCGGGTCGCCACCGCGCTGGCCGCCCTCGCCCACGAGCACGAACTGGTCATCACCCACGGCAACGGCCCCCAGATCGGCCTGCTCGCCGTGGAGAGCGCAGCCGACCCCGCACTGAGCGTCCCGTATCCGCTGCACCTGCTCGGCGCCCAGACTCAGGGGATGATCGGCTCCCTGCTGGCCCGCACGCTGCACAACGCCCTGCCGGGCCGCAGTGTCGCCACGCTGGTCACCCACACCCTGGTCAGTGCCGACGATCCGGCTTTCGCACGCCCCACCAAGTTCGTCGGCCAGGTCTATCCGCGCGAGGTGGCCCGCTCCCTCGCCCGCGAGCGGGGCTGGCACATCGCGCAGGACACCACCGGCTGGCGTCGCGTGGTTCCGTCCCCGGTACCGGAACGGATCGTGGAGACCGACACCGTCCACGAACTGCTCAACAGCGGGAACCTGGTGATCTGCGCGGGCGGCGGAGGCGTCCCCGTCACCGCTGACCGGGACACCGGGGCGCTGACCGGCGTGGAGGCGGTCGTCGACAAGGACCTCACCGCAGCCCTGCTCGCCGAGGACGTGAAGGCCGATTTCCTGCTGATCCTCACCGACGTGCCGTGCGTGTACGAGGGGTACGGGACTCCTGAACAGCATCCAATCCTCGACGCCACCCCGGGCGAGTTGCGCCGAGGTGGCTTCCCGGAGGGCTCGATGGGTCCCAAGGCCGAGGCCGTGTCCCGGTTCGTCGAACGGACCGGGGGGCTCGCCGCCATCGGCGCCCTGGAGGCGGCGTACGAGATCGTCCACGGCAGGTCGGGCACCTTGATCCGTCCCGGCTTCGTGGCCGGCTGACGTGCCGGAGCGGGGGAGCCGCCCACGGGCACTGTCCGGACGCTGAGGAGATCGCCCAGCTCAGAGCCGATGCCGAGGACCGGAGACCCTCACACAGTCGGTGCCTCCCGGCCTCCTGCGAGAATCCGACAAGACCTGAGGAGACTGGTCAGTACGGACCGCGCGGACTCTGCGACTGGTCCCCGGTCCCCAAGTCACCTACGCGTTGTTGTCCGGTCGTCGTGCCGGTGAGTGGCGTCAGCGTCCACTGCTCCGCGAGCGCGCGCACGCCGTAGGGCGGCGGCCCCTCGCAGCGGACGTCGTCGGCGGGTGCGAACCAGGGGGGCCAGTTCTCGGGGCGGGCTGCGATCTGCTCGACGACGGCGCCGGGCCGGCTACGGCACCTGGCGCTACCGGGATGGCGACCGTCGACTCGACGCCGGTCTCTTCGCTCCTGCCGTGCGGAAACGGCCCGCTCACCGCGATGAGGGGGCGAATTCGGCGATCGCCGTGCCGAGCGAGGAGACACTGACACCGGCACGCAGCCAGGCCGGACAGGGACGTGGGGGACCACCGAGGCCGGACATACCGTTCGAGAACGGCTTTGTCTGGTGACCGGGTGCGGGAGGGTCAGCTCCCGTGTCTCCCGGGCGGCCTACCGCAGAGGCAAGCCGTCCGGACCTCTGTGCCGGCGCGGCGGTCCCGGCGCGAGCCGGTGCCAACCAGGGTGCCCGCACCAGCCGTTGGCCATGTGCCGCCCTTCACCGGGCGATCCCGTCCTCCACCCGGCCCGTCCCGGGCACGGAACCGACGTCGTGTGCATGTCCAAAAGGCCTTGCGGACAGGGCCGTTCGGCCCAGCGGGTGCGGACCTTCGGCATCGGGTGCGGGCGTTCGCGGGCCACGAGAGTAAAGGACGTCAGGCAAGGAACAGTTCGCCCCCGGCTTCCCGAAGGGATCACCACCATGGCCGTGCACGAGCATCCTCACCGTAGCTTCGGCTTCCACCCGCCGTCCTTCCGTCGGCAACGGGCAGCCGCCGGCTCCGAGTCCGCGGCGGCGACGACCGGTACGCACGCCGCGCGGGCGTACGCGCTGGCCTCCCTGCGGTTGCTCACCGGGTTCGTCTTCCTGTGGGCGTTCCTCGACAAGACCTTCGGCTTCGGCTACGCCACCCCCGCCGGCAAGGCCTGGATCGACGGCGGCTCGCCGACCAAGGGCTTCCTCGGCTCCGTCGCCGCGGGGCCCATGGAGTCCACCTTCCACTCCTGGGCCGGGGACACCTGGGCCGACTGGCTGTTCATGCTCGGCCTGCTCGGCGTCGGCCTCGCTCTGGTCGCGGGGGTCGCACTGCGGCTCGCCGCCGTCGCGGGCACCGTGATGATGGCGCTGATGTGGATCGCCGAGTGGCCGCCCGCCAAGCACCTCTCCGACGGCTCGCTGAGCATGTCCACCAACCCCTTCGCCGACTACCACGTCATCTACACCCTGGCCATGATCGTCCTGGCCCTGACGGCCGCCGGCGACGCCCTGGGCCTCGGCCGGCTCTGGGCCGGACTGCCGGTCGTCCGCGACCACGGCTGGCTGCGCTGACCGACCGGACGCGGTGGGCCGCTCTCAACCCACCGCGTTGTGCCGCACAGGGGACGGCCGGACCTGATCGGGCACCGGTGGCCCCTGGCCGAAGAGACCCCCGCAGACGACGCCGGAATCGCGTCCCGTGCCCAGGAAGGCAGAGATCATGCCCGGAACCATCACGATCGGCTTGGACGGATCGCCGGAGAGCCGGGCCGCCGCGGAATGGGCGGCCCGCGAGGCGGAGCTGCGCGGCCTGGCCCTGAAGATCGTCCATGTCTGGGAGCCGGTCCCCGAGCCGATGGCGCAGGCGCCGCTGGTCGGAGCCGAGACCCAGCAGCACTGGACCGAGCGAATACCGCGCGAAGCCGCCGACGAGCTCCGCCGGCGCCACCCCGGCGTCGAGGTGACCGTCGAGCAACTGTCGGGCGCGCCGGGTGACGTGCTCGCCGAGGCTGCGAAGGACGCCGAACTGCTTGTTCTCGGCTCACGCGGCCTGGGCGGCATCGGTGGCTTCCTGGTCGGCTCGGTCAGCCTGAGCGCCGTGGCCCACACCGGGCGCCCCGCGGTCCTGGTCAGGGCCGGGGAGCAGGCCGTAGACGAGCACGAGACGGACCCTGCGGGAGTCCCCTCCGCCACGGCACCCTTCCGGCCCGTCGTCCTGGGCCTGGACACCGATCATCCTGACGACACGCTGATCGAATTCGCATTCGAGGCCGCACAGCTCCGCGCCACTTCCCTGCGCGTCGTGCACGGCTGGTTTCCGCCGCCGTACTTCGCGTACGGGATGCCCGTGAACCCGCCCCTGCACGAAGCGCTCTGCCTGAGCGAGCAGGAGGCACTCGCCGAGTTGCTGCGCCCCTGGCGGCGGAAGTACCCGGACGTCGAGGTCGGGGAGGAGTCCAACTACGGCAGCGCCGCCGTGCTCCTCGTCGACGCGGCACAGACGGCGTCCCTCGTGGTCGTCGGCCGGCGCATCCGGCGCAATCCCCTCGGCGCCCACATCGGTCACGTCACGCACGCCGTGCTGCACCACGCCACCGCCCCCGTCGCCGTCGTTCCCCACGGCTGACCAGGAACAGAGGAGAGAACCACCATG
>NZ_JBVHQD010000023.1:0-138315 GCF_055567595.1 Streptomyces sp. NPDC026515 | reverse complement strand
CACCCCCCAGGTCATCTGTTCGACAGGGGGGAACAGCCATGCCGGGCCCGGAGGCCAGCGGCCCTCTTGCAGGACCGCGGAAAACATAACGGGGGGCGGGTGCGTCAGCTGCCGGTGCGCGGGCCCGGGAGGCTGGCCGACAGGCCTACCGCCGCGGTCCTGCGGGTCTGCATCGGGAGTACCCCCTCGGGGTACTGGACCGTCAGCGCGCCCGTCGTCGGTAGCGGTGCCGGTTCCGGCGTGTCGGCCCGCTCGGCCTGAGGCCGCCGTGCCCGGTACGCCGCCCGGTACGCCGCCGGGGACGAACCCAGCTGGCGGCGGAAGTGCCCGCGCAGGGCGACGGGGGAGCGGAAGCCGCAGCGGCCCGCCACCTCGTCCACCGAGTAGTCGGACGTCTCCAGGAGACGCTGCGCCTGGAGGACCCGCTGCGTGATCAGCCACTGCAGCGGGGCGCTGCCCGTCAGTGAGCGGAACCGGCGGTCGAAGGTCCGGCGGCTCATGTAGGCGCGTGCCGCCAGCGTCTCCACGTCGAACTGCTCGTGGAGGTGCTCCAGCGCCCAGGCGACGACCTCGGCGAGCGGGTCGGCGCCGATCTCCTCTGGTAAAGACCGATCGAGGTAGCGCTCCTGACCGCCCGAGCGGCGCGGCGGGACCACCAGGCGGCGGGCGAGCGCGCCGGCCGCCTCGTTGCCGTGGTCCGTCCGCACGATGTGGAGGCAGAGGTCGATTCCGGCCGCCGTACCGGCGGACGTCAGGACGTCGCCGTCGTCCACGAAGAGTTCGCGTGGATCGACGTGCACCGACGGATAGCGCTTGGCCAGCGTCGGCGCGTACATCCAGTGCGTGGTGGCCGGCCGGCCGTCCAGCAGCCCGGCGGCGGCCAGTACGAACGCGCCGGTGCACAGTCCGACGATGCGGGCGCCTTCCTCATGGGCACGGCGCAGCGCGTCCAATGCCTCTTCGGGCGGTGGCGCGGTGATGGAGCGCCAGGCCGGTACGACGACCGTGCCGGCGCGTGAGATCGCCTCCAGGCCATGTGGCGCGGTGAGTTCCAGGCCCCCTGTGGTCCGCAGCGGGCCTTCCTCGCCTCCGCACACCAGTAGTCGGTAGCGCGGTACGCCGGCGTCCTGGCGGTCTATCCCGAACACCGACAGCGGTATGGAACTCTCGAAGATGGGGCCGCCGCTGAACAGCAGCACCGCGACGATCTCCTTGCGGCGTCGCCCGGAGAGTTTCCGGGCCGCGGCTTCCGGCGCGGCAGTGGAGTCGTGGCTCATACTGCTAAGCCCCCCTCGGTGGTCGCGGCTCCTCGGTTGTGTCGCTCCTGCACGTTTCCCCTCGGTCCTGCACGAGTCCCCCGCCGTAAGACGTCAAGATCGAATCTACTGGTTTCCGCGGTGTCGCGTTGACCAGTTCGACACGCCGCAGATTGTCGACATGACAACTTGGCGTGAAGCATTCGATCACGAAGCGTTGCACTCACGGGCCGTGCAGGGAAGTGCGCCTCGTGGCAGTGGCCAAACCGCGTAGGGTGCGCGGGGTCTCCCGGACCCTTTCCGTGCAGGTGGAACGGGGGTTGGGGGGTGGTGGGGGCCCCTCTTGCGCAGGGTCGGGAAGTTGGCTGAAAAGAAGCGTTCCCGTGCGCGGAAACCGGTCAGTCGACCGGTGTACCGCTCCTAGTGTGACGTCCGCCTCCCCGGACCGCCCCGCGGGGTGCCCGGTGCGGTGTTCCGGACGGCTTTCTGCGCGGCTTCCCGTGCGAGTTTCCGTGCGGCCGGGCTGTCGTCCCGCGTACCGAGCGGCGCAGCAGGTACCGGCACGCCGCGGTGACGGCGGCCAGACCGAGGGCGGTGCCGGCGGCACCGGCCGGCGAGCTGCCGTACCAGAGGAGCACGACGGGGACGAGGACGCAGGAGAACGCGGCCCAGCGGACGACGTCGCCCGCGGTGTCCTGGGCGGCGTGCGGGCCGGGTTTCGGGCGCGGTCCGGACATGTGGTCGTCTCCCTGCTCTGCCTGGCGCAGTGCTCCCGCCGGCTCCCCGGCGGTGCTGCCGTCGGGTTCAACGCGTGTTCGAGCGGTCGGTCACCGTGCGTGGGCCGCGCTCCTGTCCGAATCCTGTGCAAACCGCCTGTACGGGGCAGCAACCATTGCGTTACGGGCGCGGCTCGTGCATGCTCCCTGGAACCCAACCGACTCCGGGGAAAGCTCCCTACGGAGCGTGCGCGGGATCTGGGCTGAGGAGGCGTGCCGCCGTACCCTTGGGGGTATGGGGTTGGGAAGATGTTTCCCGGACACAGCTCCGCCGCACACTGTCGTCCCCTCCCACAAAGGATCACAACGCCGAGACAGCCATGGCCGGTCACGAATTCTTCGATCCAGCGGACCGCAAGCGGCCGGTCGCCGATCCCACGGCGGCCGATGCGCTGGCGGCGGAAGAGTCACGCCCTTCCTGCGACCCCGCCTTCAAGCACGGAGTGGTCGTCGGCTTCGACGGCTCCACCTCCAGTGAGCGCGCCCTCGCCTACGCGATCGGGATGGCACATCGCTCCCGCGCTGGGCTGATCATCGTCCACGTCGCCAACCGACTGCCGACCACCGTGTGGGCCGGCTGTGAGCCACCCGTCTTCGTCGACGTGCCGGACCACCGCACCGAGGTGCTCGGTCTCGAACTCGCCTGCGCCGACTACCTGGCCGAGGTGCCCTGGATCCTCGTCGAGCGGGGCGGGGACATCTGCCACGAACTCGAAGAGGTGGGGCGGGAGTACGAGGCCGACGCGATCGTCGTGGGGTCGACCCACGGGATCGTCGGGCGGATCTTCGGCTCCGTCGCGGGCAGACTCGCCAAGCGGGCCAAGCGGCCTGTCGTTGTCATTCCGTAACTCCGCGCTCTCCCAGGTGAGATGCGCCGTGGGTACGGCCCGGCTCCCTTTGTGCGTGCGTAAATCTACTCGTGCGTAGAGGTGTTTGTGTCCTTGTGAAGGGCATATATCGGTCACCGCGCACAAGTGCACAAAGTATGAAGGGAGCCCGCCGTGGACAACGACGTCTCTGCGGGAAGCGGAACCACTACCGTGGCCGGCCGACTCGCCCTGGGGATCACCCTGTTGGCGTTCGGTATCGGCACCACCGGCGTGATCGACGACGTCACCACGTCCGACGCCGTGTCAGTCGCCCACTACGTGGGCGGAGTCGCCCTCTTCCTCGTCGGCCTGCTGGCCTTCCGTGACCGTGACACCGTGAACGGCACGGGCTGTGTGGCCCTCGGTGCCCTCTGGTTCACCTGGGCCGTCTCGTCCGGCTCCAACGCCTCGGCCAACGCGGCCGGGCTCTTCCTGCTCCTCTTCGCACTGGTGGCACTGTCGTTGACCCTCGCGGGCGGCGACACGCTCGGACAGGGCACGCACGCACTGCTGTTCCTGTCGATGGTGCTCCTGGCTGTCGCGAACTTCGCCGACAGCTCCTCGCTGGTCAAGGTGGGCGGCTGGGTCGCCGTGGCGGCGGGGGCGGTGGCCTGGTACGCCGCGACGGCCGCGCTCGCGCACTGGCCGACGGCACTTCCGAGGCGGGCTGCCGGCCGGGGGGTGACGGCCACCGGCTGATATGGCAGCCGACGCCGGGGAGTTGGGCGTCCCCGGCGATCCAATGAGCGGACCCCTTCGTGGCTTGGTGGCACACGTGGGGGTCCGTTCGGTTTGGTCGGCCCGTGAGGGTCGGTGGGGCTCGTCGCACCCGCGCAGCCGAACGCGGCGCTACTCCACCGTCACCGACTTCGCCAGGTTCCTCGGCTTGTCGATGTCCCGGCCGAGCGCCTTCGCCGTGTGGTAAGCGAGGAGCTGGAGCGGGATACCCATCAGGATGGGGTCGAGTTCGTCCTCGTTCTTCGGGACGACGATCGTGCGGTCCGCCTTCTCCTGGTGCCGGTGGGCCACCGCCAGGATCTTGCCGCTGCGGGCCTTGATCTCCTCCAGGGCCGCGCGGTTCTTCTCCAGGAGGTCGTCGTCGGGGACGATCGCCACCGTGGGGAGCGCCGGCTCGATCAGGGCCAGCGGGCCGTGCTTCAGCTCGGACGCCGGGTAGGCCTCCGCGTGGATGTAGGAGACCTCCTTGAGCTTCAGGGAGGCCTCGCGGGCCACCGGGTAGCCCCGGACGCGGCCGATGAAGAGCATCGAGCGGGCGTCGGCGTACTCCTTCGCCAGCTCCTCGATCTCCGCCTCCTGGTCGAGGATCTCCGAGATCTGGGCCGGCAGTCTGCGCAGGCCCTCGATGATCCGTTTGCCGTCCCGGACCGAGAGGTCACGGGTGCGGCCGAGGTGCAGGGCGAGCAGGCCGAAGGCGACGGTCGTGTTCGTGAAGCACTTCGTGGAGACCACGCAGACCTCCGGCCCTGCGTGCACGTACATGCCGCCGTCCGCCTCGCGGGCGATCGCCGAGCCGACCACGTTCACCACGCCCAGCACCCGCGCGCCCTTGCGCTTCAGTTCCTGGACGGCGGCGAGGACGTCGTACGTCTCCCCGGACTGGGAGACCGCGATGTAGAGGGTGTCCGGGTCGACGACCGCGTTGCGGTAGCGGAACTCGGAGGCAGGCTCGGCGTCCGCGGGGATCCGGGCCAGCTCCTCGATCATCTGGGCGCCGATCATGCCCGCGTGGTACGACGTGCCGCAGCCGAGGATCTTCACCCGGCGCACGGCCCGCGCGTCCCGGGCGTCCAGGTTGAGGCCGCCGAGGTGCACGGTGGAGAAGCGGTCGTCGATCCGTCCGCGCAGCACGCGGTCGACCGCGTCGGGCTGCTCGAAGATCTCCTTGTGCATGTACGTGTCGTGGCCGCCCATGTCGTACGACTCGGCCTCCCACTCCACGGTGGTCGGCTCGGCGGTCGTGCGGGTGCCCTCGGTGGTGTACGTCCGGAAGTCGTCGGCCTTGAGGGTGGCCATCTCGCCGTCGTCCAGCGTCACTATCTGGCGGGTGTGGGTGACCAGGGCCGCGATGTCGGAGGCGACGAACATCTCCTTGTCGCCGATGCCGAGGACGACCGGGGAGCCGTTGCGGGCCACCACGATGCGCTCGGGGAAGTCGGCGTGCATGACGGCGATGCCGTAGGTGCCCTCGATCAGGCGCAGCGCCTGGCGGACCCGCTCCTCCAGGGTCTCCGCCTGGGAGCGCGCGATCAGGTGGACGAGGACCTCGGTGTCGGTCTCGGAGAGGAACTCGACGCCGTCCGCCTCCAGCTTGCGGCGCAGGTCGGCGGCGTTGTCGATGATGCCGTTGTGGACGACGGCGACCTTCTGGTCGGCCGACATGTGCGGGTGGGCGTTCAGGTCGGAGGGCGCGCCGTGGGTGGCCCAGCGGGTGTGGGCGATTCCGGTGGTGCCCTTGAAGCGTGCCGGGACCTTGGCCTCCAGGTCCCGGACCCGGCCCTTGGCCTTGACCATCTTCAGGCCGGCCGCCTTCGGGGAGGAGACGACGATGCCCGCCGAGTCGTAGCCGCGGTACTCCAGCCGCTGCAGACCCTCCAGGAGCAGGGGGGCCACGTCACGCTTACCGATGTATCCGACAATTCCGCACATGTATAGGTGTTCCGTATTCCTCAGCCGTAGACCATGCGACGCAGCTGCCGGACGGTGAGCTCCGGCGGGGCGACCGCCCTGTACTTCAGATCCGCCTCGATCCGTTCGAAGATCTCCGCGTTCACCAGGCCGTCCGCCTGGAGTTCGCGGTGGCGGCGCCGGACGTAGTCCCCGGCCGTCTCGTCGAAGTAGGCGAGCACGTCCTGTATCACCCGCAGCGCCTCGCCCCGGCTCAGGGGCGTGGAGCGCGTCAGATGATCAACAAGTTCGTCGTGCACCCGTAGATCCTGGAGTACGGAACGGCGGTTTAGCAAGAATCCTGCCCGATTCCGGGCAGCGGCCTGTTGAATCCCGTATGGGGCTCTGTTCGCAGGCTGTCCATCCTGTGTCTTGCGCCACGTTGCTTGTCGCGGCGAGTTTCAGACGTCATGGACATTCCTCGTATGGGCGTACCCGATGAGCTTGCCGAGCGCATGAGCATGGCCGAGCAGCACGAGTACCTCCGCGCCGCATTCTCCCGGCGCTCGATGATCAGAGGCGGCGCCGTGACTGCCGGCGCCGTCACAGGCGGCTCGTTCGTCCTGGGCGGCACGGCTCAGGCGGCCGCCCCCACCCGGTCCTCCGCCCCCGCGACCCCGTACGTCGACGGCGCCTACGTGGCGCCCTTCGGCCGGCACCTGGCCTTCGGCAACGACGCGGGCACGGAGATGACGATCTCCTGGCAGGTTCCGGTCGCGGTCAAGAAGCCCTTCGTCCGGATCGGCACCCACGCCTCGCATCTCTCGGTCCGGATCCCGGCCGAGATCCGCACCCTCTACACCCCGGCCGGCATCGGCGCCAGCGGCGACCACACGCAGTAGTACGTGCACGCCGAGCTGGCCGGCCTCAAGCCGGGCCGCACCTACTTCTACGGCGTCGGCCACGAGGGCTTCGACCCGGCCGCCCCGCAGTACGCCAGCACCATCGGCACCTTCACCACCGCCCCCCGCAACAAGGAGCCGTTCACCTTCACGGCCTTCGGCGACCAGGGCGTCAGCTACCACGGCCTGGCCAACGACGCCCTGATCCTCGGCCAGAACCCCAGCTTCCACCTGCACGCCGGTGACATCGCCTACGCCGACCCGTCCGGCGCCGGCAAGACCGCCGACACCGGCTTCGACTCCCGCGTGTGGGACCAGTTCCTGGCCCAGACCGAGTCGGTCGCCAAGTCCGTGCCGTGGATGGTCTCCTACGGCAACCACGACATGGAGGCCTGGTACTCGCCGAACGGCTACGGCGGCGAGGAGGCCCGCTTCACCCTGCCCGACAACGGGCCGGACAGGAAGAACCTGCCGGGCGTGTACTCCTTCGTCCACGGCAACACGGCGATCATCTCGCTGGACCCGAACGACGTCTCCTTCGAGATCCCGGCCAACCTGGGCATCTCCGGCGGAACCCAGACCAAGTGGTTCGAGGCGCAGCTCAAGAAGTTCCGTGCCGACAAGGACATCGACTTCGTCGTCGTGTTCTTCCACCACTGCGCCTACTGCACGTCCACGGCGCACGCCTCGGAGGGAGGCGTGCGACAGGAGTGGGTGCCGCTGTTCGAGAAGTACACGGTCGACCTGGTCATCAACGGCCACAACCACCAGTACGAGCGCACCGACGTGATCAAGGGCAACAAGGTCGTCAAGAAGCTCCCGATCGGCGAGACCTCCTACCCCGAGTCCGAGGGTGTCGTCTACGTCACCGCGGGCGCGGCCGGCCGCAGCCTGTACGCCTTCACCGCTCCGGACTCCTACGAGGGCCACCTGAACGAGGTCGACTCCGTCGCCTCCTTCGTCAACACCAAGGACGGCAAGGTCGACGAGACCGTCACCTGGTCCCGGGTGCGCTACCTCAACTACTCGTTCCTGCGCGTGGACGTCGAGCCGGCGCCGCGCGGCCGGTACGCCAAGCTGAAGGTGTCGGGCATCGCCGAGACCGGCGAGCGCATCGACCACTTCACGGTGGCGCAAGGCCAAGTAACACCCGGCAGAAGGTGGGCGGGTGGTCCTGTGGCCGTATGGGAACCACCCGCTCCCGCCTTCTCACATCCGCTTGAGCACCGCGCCTTTGGCCCTCGCGAACTCCTCGTCCGTGAGCACGCCCGCGCGGTGCAGCTCACCCAGTTCGCGCAGCCGCCGCAGCAGCGCGTCGTGATCGGCCTCGGGCTCCCCGGCCGGGAGGGGCGCCTCGGGCGGGGCCGCCGACGGATGCGGCAGCCGCGCCTGCACCGCCGCCGCGACCAGCGCCATCAGCGGATCGCGCTTGAACCCCCACAGCTCCACCGCGTTGGGGTCGTACTTCGCCCGCGCCGCGGCCGGAGCGCCGCGCACCCGGAACCGCAGATGGCCGTTCTCCAGACCCGCGGACGGCTGCCACTCCACGGCCAGGATGTCCGCCAGGGCCAGCGTGCGGGGACCGGCGGCCGCCTTCACGTCCTCCGTCTTCCAGTTCCACTCCAGCCGCACCCGCTCGCCGTCGAAACCGGCCGTGCCGTCCCCGGCGGAGACCGACAGCGGCAGGTGCGGACCCGGCAGCAGATACCCGGTCACCGGCGTGCCCGGGACCCGCTCCAGCAGCAGTGCGTCGCGCACCGAGTCCGTGAAGTACTCGGCGACGCCGTACCGGTCCGGCTCCACGGACAGCCGGTACGGGTCGTGAGGCTCGGCGAGCCGGCCGCCGGTGGCCTGCAGCAGCGGATCGGCGCCGTCCCGCAGCCGCAGCCTCAGCAGCCCCGACCTGCGCCCCTGCTCGAACGAGACACCCGCCAACGCGCCCAGCGGCACGACCAGTTCACCCAGCGTCCGGCGCAGCACGCTGACGTTCCTGTCCCGCCCGGGAGTCAGCCGCAGAGCGTCTCCGTCCAAGGCCCAGGTGGCGTTCTTCTGGATGATTTCCGCCATGGGGGGGATTGTTCCACCGGAAGTACGGCCGGGTGGTCTCGACCAATCCGGGCCGGTGGTGCATCCTCAGCCGAGTCCCCTGCACCGAGTTCCGATGTCTTTGCCGATGTTCTGTCGAAGGGAGCGCATGTGCGACCGCACCACAGAACGACTCCCCGCACCCCCCGTACTCCTCGCCTGGCCCGGGTCCTCGGGTCCCTGCTGCTGGTCGCGGCGGCCGGCGCCTTCACGGTCGGCGCCACCCCACCCGCGCCCGGACCCGTTCCCGCCCCGCTGGACCGGGTCGTCCCGGCGCCCGCCTCGGTCAAGGTCGGCGGCGCGCCGTACCGCATCACCCGCGACACCGCCATCCGCGTCGACGGCTCCCCGGAGGCCCGGCGCGTCGGCGAATACCTCGCGGACCTGCTGCGCCCGTCCACCGGCTACCGGGTGCCGCTGACCACGCACGGCACCCCGGGCATTCGGCTCCGGCTGGCCAAGGGCCCGTTCGGCGCCGAGGGCTATCGCCTCGACAGCGGCCGCGACGGGGTCACCCTCACCGCCGCCGCACCCGCCGGCCTCTTCCACGGCGTCCAGACCCTGCGCCAGCTGCTCCCGGCCGCCGTCGAGAAGGACACCGCTCAACCGGGCCCCTGGCTGGTCGCGGGCGGCACCATCACCGACCGCCCCCGATACGCCTACCGGGGCGCGATGCTCGACGTGTCACGGCACTTCTTCACCGTGGCCCAGGTCAAGCGGTACATCGACGAACTGGCCCTCTACAAGATCAACGAGCTGCATCTGCACCTCAGCGACGACCAGGGCTGGCGCATCGCCGTCGACTCCTGGCCCCGCCTGGCGGCCTACGGCGGCTCCACCCAGGTCGGCGGCGGCCGGGGCGGCCACTACACCAAGGCCCAGTACGAGGACATCGTCCGCTACGCCGCCTCCCGCTATCTGGAGGTCGTCCCCGAGATCGACATGCCCGGCCACACCAACGCGGCCCTCGCCTCCTACGCCGGCCTCAACTGCGACGGCACCGCGCCGCCGCTGTACACCGGCACGGACGTCGGTTTCAGTTCGCTGTGCGTCTCGAAGCAGGTGACGTACGACTTCGTCGACGACGTCATCCGCGAACTGGCCGCCCTCACCCCGGGCCGCTATCTCCACATCGGCGGCGACGAGGCGCACTCCACCAGCCACGAGGACTACGTGGCGTTCATGGACCGGGTGCAGCCGCTCGTCGCGAAGTACGGCAAGACGGTGATCGGCTGGCACCAGCTGACCGGCGCGCATCCGGTGCCGGGCGCGATCGCCCAGTACTGGGGGCTCGACGACACGAGCGCGGACGAGAAGGCCCAGGTGGCCACGGCCGCGCAGCACGGCACCGGACTGATCCTCTCGCCCGCCGACCGGGTCTACCTCGACATGAAGTACACCGAGGACACCCCGCTCGGCCAGGACTGGGCCGGCCTGGTGGAGGTGCGGCGGTCCTACGACTGGGATCCGGGCGACTACCTTGCGGGGGCGCCGGGTTCGGCGATCCGCGGGGTCGAGGCACCGCTGTGGTCCGAGACCCTCGTGACCAGCGCCGACATCGACGTCATGGCCTTCCCCCGGCTGCCCGGGGTGGCGGAGCTGGGCTGGTCGCCGGCGTCCACGCACGACTGGGACGCCTACAAGGTGCGGCTCGCCGCGCAGGCGCCCCGCTGGGACGCGCTGGGCATCGGCTACTACCGCTCTCCGCAGGTGCCCTGGCCCGCGAAATAGGCCGAACCGGAAATGGCCGACGGGCTCCCCCGAGGACCGTACTCGGGGGAGCCCGTCGGCCCGGATCAGAACCCCGCGACGGGATTTCTCAGGGTTCCGACCAGCTGGAGGGCGCCCGAGGGGTCCGCCAGGTCCACCATCTGCCTGTTGTCGCGCAGCTGGAGCCGGTTGAGGCAGGACAGCGCGAACTCGGGCGCGAACATGTCGTACCGCGCGAACCTGTCGGCGAGTTCGGGCGCCGATTCCTGGTATGCGCGGGTGACCTCGGCGACCGTCCGCCAGAAGTCGTCCTCCGTCAGGACCCCTTCGGCCGCCAGGTTCGCGGCGAGGAAGCGGAAGAAGCAGTCGAAGACGTCCGTGAAGACCGACAGCAGCTTCCTGTCGTCGGGGACCTCGACGCGCAGCCGCTCGACCGCGGGCGGCAGCACCGCGTCCGGGTCCATGACCGCGATCTCCTCGGCGATGTCCTTGTAGATCGCCCGCTGCACCACGCCGTCCCTCAGTACCAGGATGACGTTCTCGCCGTGCGGCATGAACACCAGGTCGTAGGCGTAGAAGCTGTGCAGGAGCGGCGTGAAGTAGGCCTTCAGGTACGCCCGCAGCCAGTCCTCGGGCGTCAGCCCGCTCCGCTCGATCAGCGCGGCGGCGAAGGAGGCGCCCTCGTGGTCCACATGGACCAGCGAGGCCATCGTCGCGAGCGACTCGCCCTCCTGGAGCGACGGCACCGGGCTCTCCCGCCAGAGCGCCGCCAGCATCTTCCGGTACGGCGAGTAGCGGTCGGTCGCCCGTTCGTACTCCAGGTGCCGGTACCCGACGGCGGCCCGCTCCCGGATGATCGACAGGCCGGTGGACCTGAGCACCGGGTCGTTGTCGATGAGCTCGGCCAGCCAGTCGTTGATCGCCGGGGTGGCCTCCATGTAGGCGGCCGAAAGACCGCGCATGAAGCCCATGTTGAGGACCGACAGGGCGGTCTTGACGTAGTGCTTGCCGGGGTGGGAGCTGTTGAAGAAGGTCCTGATGGACTGCTGGGCCAGGTACTCGTCGTCGCCCTCTCCCAGACAGACGAGGTGGCCGCGGGCGACCTCGGCCGCGAAGGTGACGGTGAGCTTGTTCCACCACTGCCAGGGGTGGACCGGGACGAAGAGGTAGTCGGCGGGGTCCAGGCCCCGGTCGCGCAGGACGCCGTGGAAGCGCTCGACGGTCCTCTCGCCCAGCTCGTCCCGTACGAAGGACTCGTAGTCGATGCCCACGCCCGCCGTGAACGCGGCACGTGAGGTGTGGGCCGCGAGCCAGACCAGCCGGACCGGGCTCGCGGTCTCGGGGGCGTACGACAGGTACTCGTGGACGCCGAAGCCGAGCCGGCCGTTGTTGGCGACGAAACAGGGGTGGCCCTCGGTCATCCCGGTCTCGATGGCCTGGAAACCGCTTCCGGCGAGCTCGGCGACCGGGATCTGCGGCTTGGTCAGCTTGTAGCAGGTGCCGGACAGGGTGGAGGAGATCTCCTCCAGGTAGACCGGCAGGATCTCGTCGCTCAGACCCAGCGAGTCCTTCAGCTCGATGAAGAAGTCGAGGGCGGCGAGCGGGAGTCCGGCACCGTCGCGGACCCGGCTGATGGAGTCGGCGTCCACCTGCCAGTGGTCCAGGGCCCGGCGGACGGCGGTGAAGCGGTACCGGGTGAGCCCGTCGTCGCTGCGGACGGTGTACGACTCCCCGTCCCGCTCCGGGGTGATCAGGCGTTCGTGGGCGAACTCGGCGAGCGCCTTGCGTATCAGGAGCCGGTTGGCCCTCTCCCAGCGCTCGGGGGAGAGATGGGCCACGGCGTCGGCGAGGGTCATACGGTGGCCACCGCCTTCTCGAACCGCTCCCGGGTGCAGAAGCTCAGCAACGCCGTCTTCTCCGGCTTCTGGATCTCGCCCACGGGCACGAACCCGACGGCCTCGTTCAGCGCGTGCACGGCCGTGTTGTGCACGTCCGGTTCGACGACGATCCGGCGGGCCGCCGGGTCCTCGAAGAGGTGCGCCACCACGGCCGTGATGACGGCCCTGGTGAAGCCGTGCACGGGCGTGTCGGTGGCCGGGGTCAGGAAGTGCATCCCGACGTCGCCCGGCTCCGGCTCGTACAGCCCGGCCAGCTCGCGGTGGGCGGGATCGTAGTACTCCATGAGGAAGGCGGGCTCACCGTCCTCGCCGAGGCCGAGGAGCGCATGGTGGTGCTCGTCGGCGGCGATCTCCCTGTAGGCCCGCTCGACTTCCTCCGGTCCGGCGCCCTGCATCATCCAGTGGGCCGCCTTGGGGTGGGTGACCCAGGAGTGCAGCAGCTCGCCGTCCCGGAGGGGGTCCAGGGGCCGGAAGGTGAACGTCGTTGCCGTGGTCGGCGTGCTCATATCGCGAACTCCTGGAAGGCGATGGTCTTCTCCACCGGGTAGTACTCCGAGCCGAGCAGCTCGCGGATGATGTACGCGTTCCGGTAGGGGCCCATGCCCAGGTCGGGGCTGGTGATGCTGTGGGTGTGGACGCCGGCGTTCTGGAGGAACACCCCCCGGCCCGTGACGTCGACGGCGTAGTTGCGGGCCACGTCGAAGTTGCCGTGCGCGTCGTAGCGCAGCCGGTCGCGGACGGGCCGGAGGAACTCCGGCTCGGTGTACCGGTAGCCGGTGGCGAGGACCAGGCCCTGGGTCTCCAGTTCGTAGTCCCTGCCCTGCTCCTCCTGACGCAGGGCGAGGGTGTAGGTGCCGTTGTCGTAGGCCGCCGCGTTCAGGCTGGAGTTGGTGAGCAGCCGGGTGGGGACCGGCCCGCCGAGGTTCTTCTGGTAGAGCAGGTCGAAGATCTCGTTGATCAGGTCGCCGTCGATCCCCTTGAACAGGCCCTTCTGTTCGGCCGTGAGCCGGTAACGGGTCTGCTCGGGCAGGGCGTGGAAGTAGTCGATGTACTCCGGGCTGGTCATCTCCAGCGTGAGCTTGGTGTATTCGAGCGGGAAGAAGCGCGGCGAGCGGGTCACCCAGTTCAGGCGGTAGCCGTGGACGTCGATCTCGCTGAGCAGGTCGTAGTAGATCTCGGCGGCGGACTGGCCGCTGCCGACCAGCGTGATGGACTCCTTGGACTGGAGTTCCTGCTTGTGCCGCAGGTACCGCGAGTTGTGGATGAAGTCGCCGCCCAGGCCCTGGCAGGCCTCCGGGATGTAGGGCGGGGTGCCGGTGCCGAGGACCAGCCGGCGGGCGCGGTAGGTGTCGCCGGCGGCGGTGGCGAGGACGTACAGCCCGTCGTCGTGGCGGACCTCCGTCACCGTGGTGCCGAAGCGGACGTTGGTCAGCTTGTCGGCGGCCCACCGGCAGTAGTCGTCGTACTCCACCCGCAGCGGATAGAAGTTCTCGCGGATGTAGAACGAGTACAGCCGGCCCTTCTCCTTCAGGTAGTTGAGGAAGGAGTACGGCGAGGTGGGGTCGGCCAGGGTGACCAGGTCCGACATGAACGGGGTCTGGAGGTGGGCGCCGTCCAGGAACATGCCGGCATGCCATTCGAAGGCGGGCTTCGAGTCCAGGAAGACGCCGTCCAGTTCGGCGATCGGCTCGGTCAGGCAGGCGAGACCGAGGTTGAAGGGCCCGAGCCCGATGCCCACGAAGTCATGGACGGTGGTCGGGTGGTCAGGACGCGCGGTCAACGGACTCTCCCAGGTACTGCTCGGCGTGGCCGGCGATCAGATCGAGGACGGCGGTGATGTCGGCCGTCGTGGTCTCGGGGTTGAGCAGGGTGAACTTGAGGTAGTGGCGGCCGCCGACCTTGGTGCCCGCGACGACCGCGTCACCGGAGGCGAACAGTGCCTTGCGGGCGTACAGGTTGGCGCGGTCGATCCCGGCCGGGTCGGTGACGGCCGCCGGGATGTAACGGAAGACGAGGGTGGACAGCGACGGCTGGACGACGACGTCGAAGCGGGGGTCGGCGGCCAGCACCCGCCAGCCCTCCGCGGCCAGGTCGCAGACCTCGTCGAAGAGCCGGCCGATGCCGTCCGCGCCCATGGTGCGCAGCGTCATCCACAGCTTGAGGGCGTCGAAGCGTCGGGTGGTCTGCAGGGACTTGTCGACCTGGTTGGGGATGCGCTCCTCGACCGTCCGGCGGGGGTTGAGGTACTCCGCGTGGTAGGTGGCGTGGCGCAGGGTCGCGGCGTCCCGGACCAGCACGGCCGACGAACTCACCGGCTGGAAGAAGGCCTTGTGGTAGTCGACGGTGACCGAGTCGGCGCGCTCGATCCCGGCGATCCGGTCCCGGTGCTTCAGGGAGGCGAGCAGTCCGCAGCCGTAGGCCGCGTCGACGTGCATCCAGACGCCGTACTGCGCGCACAGCTCGGCGATCTCCGGCAGCGGGTCTATGGAGCCGAAGTCGGTGGTGCCGGCGGTGGCGACGACCGCCATGGGCACCAGGCCGTCGTTCCTGCAGCGCTCCAGTTCGCGGGCGAGGGCGACGGTCTGCATCCGCTTGTCCTGGCCGACGGGGACGCAGACCACCGCGTCCTGGCCGAGGCCGAGCAGTTTCGCCGACTTCTTCACGCTGAAGTGGCTGACCTCGGAGGCGAGGATCCGCAGTCCGGCCAGGGAGGCCGGTCCCTCCCACCCGTCCGGCCCCGGCTTCGCCTCCTCCCTCGCGAGCAGCAGCGCCTGGAGGTTGGACTGGGTGCCGCCCGAGGTGAACACGCCGTCGGCGGCCTCACCGAGGCCGATGCGGGCGGTCGTCCAGTCGATCAGCCGCCGCTCGATCAGGGTGCCGCCGGCCGACTGGTCCCAGGTGTCCAGGGACGAGTTGACGGCGGTGAGCACCGCCTCGCCGAGCACCGCCGGGATGACCACCGGGCAGTTGAGGTGGGCCAGGTAGCGGGGGTGGTGGAAGTAGACAGCGTCCCGGAGGTAGACGTCCTCCAGCTCGTCCAGGACAGCGCTGGTGTCGTGCAACGGCTGGTCGAGGTCGATGCCCTCGACGAGGGGGGCGAGGTCGTCGACGGTGACACCCGTGAACGGCCGGTCGGTGGTGGCGAGTTTGGCCGCCACCCGCTCTACTCCTTCGGTCACGGAGCGGCGGTAGTGCTCCACGGTCCGGTCATTGAGCAGGTGCGAGCGCATGTGGGGGTCCTCCGGGGACGATCCGTGCGGGGGAGCGGAGCGGTCCGCTCCACTTAGGTTAGCCTAACCTAAGTAACACGGAGGAAGCACTGCCCCTCCCGTGACGGCCGTCACGTCGGCCTCGGACTACTCGCCGGCTTCCCGGAGTTGTTCCTCCGTCAGGCCCTGCCGCCAGTAGCCGGCGAAGGTGACCCGGCGCCGGTCCACCCCCCGCTCCCCGACGAAGTGCCGGCGCAGCTCCTTCCCCCGCCCGGACTCACCGGCGATCCACACGTACGGGCGCTCCGCCGCGGGCAGCCGGGCACCCCGGATCGCCGCCTCGGCGGTGGTGCCCACCACCCAGTCGATCTCCGCGTCCGCCGCGGTCGCCACGTCCTGGACGTCCCCGGCGTGCGGCACCTCCAGCCAGGCGCGGACCCGGGCGCCGGCGGGGAGGGATTCGATGATGGCGGTCGCCGCCGGTACGGCGGTGTCGTCGCCCCAGATCAGCACCAGATCGGTGTCCTCGGGCGGCCGGAAGCGGATGGCCCGGTTGTCGGCGACCGCGGGGCCGAGCAGGACCGCCCGGTCGCCGGCGGCGGCCCGGGAGGCCCAGCGGGAGGCGGGCCCGGCGGGGGATGGGGGTCCCCCCGCCGGAGCGGAGCCGAGAGTGGGGGAGGCCCCCGGTCCCACCCCGTGCAGCACGAAGTCGATGTCGATCTCGTCCGGGCCGCGGCGCAGTTCCCGCAGCGTGTACGAGCGCATCACGGCCCGTACGTCGTCCGGGAGTTCACGCCAGCCCCGGAACCAGCCCTCGCCCAGCTCGACGGGGACGGCCGGCTCGGTGCGCCCCTCGGCCGGGAGGAACAGGGAGAGGGACTGGTCGCGGCCGTCGGAGTGGAAGTGCGCCAGGTCGGCGCCGGCGAAGGTGACCCGGACCAGAGACGGGCCGAGCCGCCTCGTCCGCGTGACCTGGAGGGAGAAGAAGCGGAACGGGGCGGCTACGGCCGTCGTCATATGAGCTCCTGAGGCCCAGGAAGTTGTGTGGGTGTACGCGGGACCGGGGGTCAGCTGACCTTCTTCGCCGTCTCCAGCGCCTTGGCGAGGTTCTCGACCATCGCGACGCACTTGTCGTAGGAGAAGATCGGTTCGGGGGAGCGGGCGATGACCTGGCCGGCCTTGACCGCGGGGAGCTTCTTCCAGGTGGCCTGGGTGATGTCGGCCGGCTGGATGGTCGCCGTACGGTCGTCCATCATGATGATGTCGGCCTGGTACTTGTCGACGTTCTCCCAGCTCAGGTCCTCGTACCAGCCGCCGCTCTTCTTCAGGACGGAAGCCGACGGCTCGACGAAGTTCACGCCGAGGGCCTTGAAGTACTCCAGGTCCACCGAGAGGTCGGTGCCGGAGACGTAGAAGAGGTCCTGGGCGGCCGATCCGGCCAGCACCTTGATGTCGGGGTGCGCCCTGGCCGCGGCGCGGAGCCGGGAGGAGGCCGCCTCGAAGCGCTTCTTGGCGTCCGTGACCCTGCTCGCCGTCATGTCCGCGCCGAGCGACTCGGCGAGCGCCCAGACGCGCTGGAGCGGGACGGTCAGCTGGCGGTCGTAGGCCGAGATGCCGACGCTCGGGGCGAGCTTGGCGATCTTGTCCTTGGACTCGTCCGGGACGTACCAGAGGGTGCCGGCGCCGTCGAACATCGTGGTGATGAGGACCTCGGGGGCGAGAGCCGCGTACTTCTCGACGTTGAACTGGCCCCAGGTGTTGCCGAGGACGGTTACCTTGCTGACGTCCATGTCGCCGGCCTGGACGTCGGCCTTGCCGTCCTTGGTCTTCGTCGGGCCGAAGACGCCCTTGACGCCGACGCCGTAGTCGTACAGCGCGGCGGCGACGCCGACGAAGGCGACGATGTCCGCCGGCGCCCTGTCCAGCTTCACCGTGGTCCCGCGGTCGTCCTTGAAGCTCCAGGGACCCGACTTGGCGGCCGTCGTCTCCTTGTCGGAGGAAGCCCCGCGTTTCGCGTCGTCGTCCCCGCAGGCGGCGAGCACGGCACCGAGGCCGAGGGCGCCACCGGCGGCCAGGATGCCGCGGCGAGTGAGGTGGGCTGCTCTGACATTGGACATAGGTGTGACTGCTTTCGGACGTGCGGGATCACCGCCGGACAAGTCGAAGATTAGGTTAGCCTAACCTCAGATCGTGTCCAGTGACGCCCCTCGGACCTCCCGCACGGGCCCGCCTCGCGTTTTCCAACTCCCGCACGTGTCCCCGCCCTTGATGCGTACCGGCCGACGTGTTCCTCTGGTGCGGTGACCTACGGCTGGAGCAGACGTTCGCTCGTGTCCCTCTTCGTGGTGTCCGCGGGGGTTCCGGTGGCGCTGGTCCTCGGGGCCGCCACGGGATGGACCCGCTCGGCGCTCGGCGCCCCGGCCTGGGTGTCGTGGACGATCGCCGCGCTGGCGCTCTGCGCCGGTCTGCCGTTCGCCTGGGCGTCCACCCCGTTCGGTACCCGGGGTGCGACGAACCTCCTGCTCAACGCCTATCGCCGGGAGGGGCTGGAGACCGCCGAACGGGACTACCTGTCCTGGCTGTCCCCGCGCCGGGCCGGACCCCAGCTGTTCAACCTCGGCCTCGCCCTTGACCGGGAGGGCGACGAGGACGGCGCTCTCGCGGTCTACCGGCGCGCGGCGCACCACGGATACCCGCCGGCGATGGTGAACCTCGCGCACGTCCTGAGCCGCCGCGGCGAGGAGGCCGAGGCCGAGGACTGGTTCCGGCGCGCGGTGGAGGCCGGATATCCGACGGGTACGCGGGGGCAGGCGGACGGCGGGTAGGAGATCCCGGCCGCCGGGGCGCCGGGCGGCGGCCCGTCCCGGCACCAGCGGTCATGAGAGCGCCGCCGAAGTGCGGTGGTCGGGCCGCTTCGTCCCCGACGGGGCCGTCGACGAGGAGGTCGTCGATCTGTTCACCGGCATCTACCGCGACGGCCTGGACGCCTGCGCGAGCAGCCCAGCGGCTGACGGCCTGTGCGCCCGCCCCGTACCACGGGGCGGGCGCACAGGCCGTCGTCGGGAGGAAGCCGGCCGGGTCAGCCCACCAGGCCCAGCTCCCGCGCGATCAGCATGCGCTGTACCTCGCTCGTGCCCTCGCCGATCTCCAGGATCTTCGAGTCGCGCCACATGCGGGCCACCGGGTACTCGTTCATGAAGCCGTAGCCGCCGTGCACCTGGGTGGCGTCGCGGGCGTTGTCCACGGCGACGGTGGAGGAGTAGAGCTTGGCGAGTGCCGCCTCCTTCTTGAAGGGCTCGCCGGCGACCAGGCGGGAGGCCGCGTCGCGCCACGCCAGGCGGGCCGTGTGCGCCTTCATCTCCATGTCGGCGATCTTGAACTGGATGGCCTGGTTGGCGCCGATCGGGCGGCCGAAGGCATGGCGTTCCTTCGCGTACCGCACCGACTCGTCGACGCAGCCCTGCGCGAGGCCGGTGGCGAGGGCCGCGATGGCGATGCGGCCCTCGTCGAGGATGCGCAGGAACTGGGCGTAGCCGCGGCCTTCCGTGCCGAGCAGGTTGGCGGCGGGGACCCGGACGTCGGTGAAGGACAGCTCCCGGGTGTCGGAGGCGTTCCAGCCGACCTTGGAGTAGGGCGCGGCGACCGTGAAGCCGGGGGTGCCCGACGGGACGATGACGGACGAGATCTGCGGCTTGCCGTCGGGCTTGCGGCCGGTGACCGCGGTGACGGTGACCAGGCCCGTGATGTCCGTGCCCGAGTTGGTGATGAAGCACTTGGTGCCGTTGATCACCCACTCGCCGGTGGCCTCGTCCAGCCGGGCCGTCGTACGGGTCGCGCCCGCGTCGCTGCCGCCGTCGGGTTCGGTGAGGCCGAAGGCGCCCAGGATCTCGCCGGAGCAGAGCCGGGGCAGCCACTCCCGCTTCTGCTCGTCCGTGCCGAAGAGATGGATCGGCATGGCGCCGAGCGAGACGCCCGCTTCGAGGGTGATCGCAACCGACGAGTCGACGCGGGCCAGTTCCTCCAGGGCGATGCCGAGGGCCAGGTAGTCGCCGCCCATGCCGCCGTACTCCTCGGGGAACGGCAGCCCGAACAGGCCCATGCGGCCCATCTCGCGGACGATCTCGTAGGGGAACTCGTGCCGCTCGTAGAAGTCGCCGATCTTCGGCGCCACGACGTCGTGGGCGAACTCCTTCACCGTGCGGCGGAGTTCGTCCAGTTCGGGGGAGAGGCGGTGGTCCATGGTCGTCACTCCTGGTGGGAGAGGGCGCGGACGGTACGGGACGGGCTGGGTCGGCCCAGTCGTTCGGCCATCCACACGCTGGTGGCGGTGAGTCTGGCGAGGTCGACTCCGGTCTCGATGCCGAGGCCCTGGAGCATCCAGACCAGGTCCTCGGTGGCGAGGTTGCCGGTGGCGGACTTGGCGTACGGGCAGCCGCCGAGCCCGCCGGCGGACGCGTCGACCGTCGTCACGCCGTGTTCCAGGGCCGCGTAGGTGTTCGCGAGCGCCTGGCCGTAGGTGTCGTGGAAGTGCACGCCGATGACGTTCGTCGGCACGCCCTCCTCGTTGAGCAGGGAGAGCAGTTCGAGCACGTGGCCGGGGGTGGCCACGCCGATCGTGTCGCCGAGGCTCAGCTCGTCGCAGCCCATGTCGCGCAGCGCCGTGCAGACCCGGACCACCTGGTGGAGCGGCACCGCGCCCTCCCAGGGGTCGCCGAAGCACATCGACACGTAACCGCGGACATGGGCACCGGCGTCCTTCGCCTGCCGGACGACCGGGTCGAAGACCGCGAGCGACTCGTCCACCGTGCGGTTGAGATTGGCCTTGGCGAAGGACTCGGTGGCGCTGGCGAAGACGGCGACCCGGCGGGCGCCGAGGGCCAGCGCCCGGTCCAGGCCCCGCTGGTTGGGCACGAGGACCGGGAGTTCCACGCCGAGCTCGGCGACGAGGGGGAACAGCTCCTGCGCGTCGGCCAGTTGGGGCACCCATTTCGGGTGTACGAAGCTGGTCGCCTCGATCGTCGTCAGGCCCGCGTCGGCCAGCCGGCGGATGAACTCGGCCTTGACCTCGGTGGGGACCGTCGACTTCTCGTTCTGCAGGCCGTCGCGGGCACCCACCTCGTGGATCCGGACCCGGGCGGGGAGATCGGTCGCCGGTACGACCATGGGAAGCGTCATTTCTCCTCCTCCACCGGGTTGATGACCGCCAGCACCTGGTCCATGGCGACCGTGGCGCCCGGTGTCACGTCGAGCTCGGCGACCGTGCCGGCGTGCGGGGCGGAGATGACGTGCTCCATCTTCATCGCCTCCACCACCAACAGGCTCTGCCCCGCGGCCACTTCGTCGCCGACCGACACCTTCACGACCGTCACGGTGCCCGGCATGGGCGCGGTGAGGGAGTCGGCGCCGGCGTGTGCGGCCCGGTTCAGGGACGCGGCGACCGGGTCGTGGTCGCGGACCTGCCAGGCGTCCCCGTCCCGCCCGATCCAGTCCGCGGTGTGGAGGAAGGTGTGGCGGACCCCGTCCAGGGTGACCGCCACGCGGTCCTGAGTGACGGAGTGCGTGCCCCGCGGGCGGTACTCCACCGGGTCCTGCACCCGCAGGTGGAAGCCGACCGGCTTGGGGGTGCCGCCGAGCCGCCAGCCGCTGGGCACCGAGAAGGGGTCCGTCCAGCCCGCGCCGGCTGCGGGCTCCAGCGCCTCCAGGCGTACGGCCGCGGCGGCCTCGTACACCTCGTCCGGTACGTCGGTGGAGACCAGCTCGTCCACCACCCGTTCGACCAGGCCCGTGTCCAGCTCGCCCGCCACCACCGCCGGATGCCCGAGCAGCCGGCGCAGGAACCCGGCGTTGGTCTGCACGCCCAGGGTGACCGTCCGGGCGAGGGCGCCGCGCAGCTTGCGGAGCGCGGTCTCCCGGTCCGGGCCGTACGCGATCACCTTGGACAGCATCGGGTCGTAGAGGCTGCCGACCTCGGTGCCCTCGCTGAGCCCGGAGTCGGTGCGGACGCCGTCCCCCGAGGGCTCGTGCAGCAGCAGCACCGTGCCGCCGGTGGGCAGGAAGCCGCGTGCCGGGTCCTCGGCGCAGATCCGGGCCTCCACCGCGTGCCCGGTCAGCCGGACGTCCTCCTGCGCGAACCCGAGCCTTTCGCCGGCCGCCACCCGCAGCTGCCACTCCACCAGGTCGACGCCGGTGACCAGTTCGGTCACCGGGTGCTCCACCTGGAGGCGGGTGTTCATCTCCATGAAGTAGTACGACGAGGGGTCGCCGCCCGGCACGATGAACTCCACCGTGCCCGCGCCCCGGTACCCGCACGAGCGGGCCGCCTGCACCGCGGCCTCGCCCATCGCGGCCCGTGTCGCCTCGTCCAGCAGGACCGACGGCGCCTCCTCGATCACCTTCTGGTGCCGGCGCTGCAGCGAGCACTCGCGCTCACCGAGGTGCACCACGTTCCCGTGGCCGTCGGCCAGCACCTGGATCTCGATGTGCCGGGGGCGGTCGACCCAGCGCTCGACGAGGAGCGTGTCGTCGCCGAAGGAGGCGCGGGCCTCGCGGCGGGCGGCGGCGATCTCCTCGTCGAGCAGGGTCAGGTCGCGCACCAGCCGCATACCCTTGCCGCCGCCGCCCGCGGACGGCTTGAGCAGCACGGGCGCACCCAACGCGCGCGCGGCCTCGGCGAGTTCGGGATCACGGCCGCCCGGCACCACCGGCACCCCGGCCGCGCTCACCGTCTCCTTCGCGCGGATCTTGTCGCCCATCAGCGCGATCGCGTCGGCCGGCGGGCCGATGAACACCAGCCCCGCCTCCTGGCAGGCGCGTGCGAAGGCCGCGTTCTCGGCGAGGAAGCCGTAGCCGGGGTGGACCGCCTGGGCGCCGCTCACGGCGGCCGCCGTCAGCAGCCGCTCGACGGACAGATAGCTCTCGCCCGCCGGCGCCGGACCGAGCCGTACCGCCGTGTCGGCCTCCCGGACGTGCCGCGCGTCCGCGTCGGCGTCGGAGTACACCGCCACCGAGCGCACGCCCAGCGACCGCAGCGTACGGATGACCCGGACGGCGATCTCGCCCCGGTTGGCCACGAGTACGGTGTCGAACACGAGTCCCCTCCTCACATCCGGAAGACGCCGAACTGGGGTTCACCCAGCGGCGCGTTGCCACAGGCCGTCAGGGCGAGGCCCAGCACCTGGCGGGTTTCGAGGGGGTCGATGACCCCGTCGTCCCAGAGCCGTGCGGTCGCGTAGTAGGCGCTGCCCTGGCGCTCGTACTGCGCGCGCACGGGGGCCTTGAAGGCCTCCTCGTCCTCGGCCGGCCACTCCTCGCCCCGCGCCTCCAGCTGGTCCCGCTTGACGGTCGCCAGCACCGACGCGGCCTGCTCGCCGCCCATGACGGAGATCTTGGCGTTGGGCCACATCCACAGGAAACGGGGGGAGTAGGCCCGGCCGCACATGGAGTAGTTCCCCGCGCCGTACGACCCGCCGACGACCACGGTCAGCTTCGGTACGCGCGTGCACGCCACCGCCGTCACCATCTTCGCGCCGTGCTTGGCGATGCCGCCGGCCTCGTAGTCCTTGCCCACCATGAAGCCGGAGATGTTCTGCAGGAACACCAGCGGGATGCCGCGCTGGTCGCACAGCTCGATGAAGTGGGCGCCCTTCTGGGCGGACTCGGAGAAGAGGATGCCGTTGTTGCCGATGATCCCGACCGGGTGGCCGTGGATGCGGGCGAAGCCGGTGACCAGGGTCTGCCCGAACTCGCTCTTGAACTCGGCGAACCGGGAGCCGTCGACGACGCGGGCGATGATCTCGCGCACGTCGTAGGGGGTGCGGGAGTCGACCGGGACGGCGCCGTACAGCCCGTAGGGGTCGACCTTGGGCTCGACGACCTGGGCGGCCTCCCAGGGCAGGTCGCGCCGGGCGGGGAGGGTGGCCACGATGTTCCGGACGATCCGCAGCGCGTGCGCGTCGTCCTCGGCGAGGTGGTCGGTGACACCGGAGACCCGGGAGTGCACCTCGCCGCCGCCCAGCTCCTCCGCCGTCACGACCTCACCGGTGGCCGCCTTCACCAGCGGCGGGCCGCCGAGGAAGATCGTGCCCTGGTTGCGGACGATCACCGCCTCGTCGCTCATCGCCGGGACGTAGGCGCCGCCGGCGGTGCACGAACCGAGGACGGCCGCGATCTGCGGGATGCCGGCCCCCGACATCCGGGCCTGGTTGTAGAAGATCCGCCCGAAGTGGTCGCGGTCCGGGAAGACGTCGTCCTGCATGGGCAGGAAGGCGCCACCGGAGTCCACCAGGTAGAGGCAGGGCAGCCGGTTGTCGAGAGCCACCTCCTGCGCCCGCAGGTGCTTCTTCACGGTCATCGGGTAGTACGTGCCGCCCTTGACCGTGGCGTCGTTGGCGACGATCACGCACTCGCGCCCGCTGACCCGCCCGATGCCGGCGATCACGCCGGCCGCCGGGGCCGCTCCCTCGTACATCCCCTCGGCGGCCAGCGGGGCCAGCTCCAGGAACGGCGAGCCGGGGTCCAGCAGGGTGTCCACCCGGTCCCTGGGCAGCAGCTTGCCGCGCGCGGTGTGCCGGGCCCGCGCCTTCTCGCCGCCGCCCAGCGCGGCCGCGGCCAGCTTGCCGCGCAGCTCCTCGACGAGGACGCGGTGCGCCGCCTCGTTGGCCCGCCAGGCCTCCGAGGCGGGGTCCGCCGCGCTCGTCAGCTCCGGTGCCTGGTCCATGCCCGCGATCCCCTCACTTTGTTAATGAGCGTTAACGCATTTCCCATCAGGTTAACGACCGCTAACCTCCCTGTCTAGAATTGCCTCATGGCCACGAGAACCGATGCCCCGACCCGGCGCGAGCAGATCCTCAAGGAGGCGGCCCGGCTCTTCGCCGAGCGCGGCTTCCACGGTGTCGGCGTGGACGAGATAGGCGCCGCGGTCGGCATCAGCGGGCCCGGTCTCTACCGGCACTTCCCGGGCAAGGACGCGATGCTCGCGGAGCTGCTGGTGGGGATCAGCGGCCAGCTGCTGACGGGCGCGAGGCGGCGGCTGGCGGAGGCCGACGGGGACACCGCGCCCTCGGCGGTCCTGGACTCCCTCATCGAGGGCCACATCGACTTCGCCCTCGACGACCGCCCGCTGATCACCCTGCACGACCGGGAGCTGGACCGCCTGCGCGACAGCGACCGCAAGCTGGTGCGCCAGCTCCAGCGCCAGTACGTCGAACTGTGGGTGGAGGTCCTCCGCGAGGTCTACCCCGCCCTCCCCGAACCCGCGGCCCGTTCCGCGGTGCACTCGGTCTTCGGCCTCCTGAACTCCACCCCGCACCTGGGCCGCCCGGGCTCCCTGCCGGGCCGCGGCGTGACGGCGGTACTGCTGCACCGGATGGCGCGGGGCGCGTTCGGCGCGGCGGCGGACGGCGGCTGACCCGAGGCGCGGGCCGGTGCCGTACCGTCTCGCCACGCCGAATCCATGGGCATGGACCACGCGAAGATGCGCGCGATCGCCGAGGAGCTCGGCGCCTACGCCGAGCGGCTCGAAGGGGCTTGGAGCGTCGAGATCGGCCCGTCAGGCCCGATACTCGCCATGATGCGCCCGTCGAAGCGGCACGAGGGCACGATCCGTCGCGTCTGCAAGCGGCTGGACGAGCAGCTCCTGTCCAGTCACCCTGGCTACATCCGTGCGAGTGGTCCCGAGATCGAACACCCCGCCCTCGGGCGCATGCCATGGGGATCGCCCGTTACCTGATCGTCGATCCGCGCACCGGCACGGTCGAGGTGCACTCCGAGCCGTGCAAGGGCCGCTACACCCGAAAGGACCCGTACATCTACGGGGACTCGGTGCCGTTCGGTCCCTGGACGGTGGAGACCTCCGCCTCCCGCCGCTACGGCAGGGCCGGCAACTGACACCCCGTATCCCGCGCGTCCGTGTTCCGTGGGTGGGCAAGGTCACCCTGGACGCCTGAACGTACTCGCCGGTACCTTGAGGTCTGAGCAAGCGCTTAGACATATCGAAGCCGGTGGAGGTGGCGGCCGTGCGCCGTACGTTGTTCAACGAGGATCACGAGGCGTTCCGGGAGACCCTCCGCGCCTTCATCGAGGCCGAGGTCGTACCCGCGTACGACGAGTGGTTCGCGGCCGGTCAGGCGCCCCGCGACTTCTACTACAAGCTCGCCGAGCTGGGTGTCTTCGGTATCCGCGTCGACGAGGAGTACGGCGGCGCCGGCATCGACTCCTACAAGTTCGAGGCGGTCCTGTACGAGGAGACCGCCCGCGCCGGTGTCTCCTTCGGCGGCTCCGGCGTGCACGTGCTGCTCGGCCTGCCGTACATAAAGCTGCTCGCCACCGACGAGCAGAAGAAGCGTTACCTGCCGAAGTTCGTCTCCGGCGAGGAGATGTGGGCGATCGCGATGACGGAGCCGGGCACCGGGTCCGACCTCGCGGGCATGAAGACCACCGCCAAGCTCTCCGAGGACGGCACCCACTACGTCCTCAACGGCGCCAAGACCTTCATCACCGGCGGTGTGCACGCCGACCGCATGATCGTCTGCGCCCGTACCTCCGCGCCCACCCAGGAGGACCGCCGCCACGGCATCTCCCTGTTCGTGGTGGACACCAAGGCCGAGGGCTACTCGGTCGGCCGCAAGCTCGACAAGCTGGGCCTGAAGACCTCCGACACCGCCGAGCTGGCGTTCGTCGACGTCAAGGTCCCCGCCGAGGACCTCCTCGGCGAGGAGAACAAGGGCTTCTACTACCTCGGCCACAACCTCGCCTCCGAGCGCTGGGGCATCGCCTTCGGCGCCTACGCGCAGGCCAAGGCCGCCGTCCGGTTCGCCAAGCAGTACGTGCAGGAGCGGGTGGTCTTCGGCCAGCCCGTCGCCGCCTTCCAGAACACCAAGTTCGAGCTGGCCGCCTGCCAGGCCGAGGTGGACGCGGCCGAGGCCGTCGTCGACCGCGCCACGGAGGCCCTCGACGCCGGTGAGCTGACCCCGGCCGAGGCCGCCAGCGCCAAGCTGTTCACCACCGAGGTCGCCCACCGCGTCATCGACCGCTGCCTCCAGCTGCACGGCGGCTACGGCTTCATGAACGAGTACCCGATCGCCCGCCTGTACGCGGACAACCGCGTCAACCGCATCTACGGTGGCACCAGCGAGATCATGAAGACGATCATCGCGAAGGACATGGGCCTGTAAGGTCCGCGCAATTACCCACCAGTAGAAAAGGTGCCATGAACGAGGCACTGAATGATCTTCTCGATCTGCTCGACCTGGAGCAGATCGAGGAGAACATCTTCCGAGGCCAGTCCCGGTCCGCCGTGGTCCCACGCGTGTTCGGCGGGCAGGTCGCGGCCCAGGCGCTGGTCGCCGCCGGGCGTACCGTCCCGGCGGACCGGCACGCCCACTCGCTGCACGCGTACTTCCTGCGCCCCGGCGACCCGGGCGCTCCCATCGTCTACAACGTCGAGCGGATCCGTGACGGCCGCTCCTTCACCACCCGGCGCGCGGTCGCCGTCCAGCACGGCAGGCCGATCTTCACGCTCTCGGCGTCCTTCCAGCTGTACGAGGACGGCCTGGACCACCAGACGCCGATGCCGCCCGCGCCGGACCCGGAGACCCTGCCCACCTCGGCCGAGCGGCTGCGCGGCTACGACCACCTGCCGGCCACGGTGGTGGAGAAGTTCCTGGAGGCCCGCGAGGCGATCGACCTGCGGTACGTCGAGGAGCCGCCGTTCGGGAAGTTCGGCGAGCCGCGCGATCCGCACAGCCAGGTCTGGTTCCGCACCAACGGCAAGCTCGACGACGACCCCCTGCTGCACGTCGTGCTCGCGACGTACGTCTCCGACATGACCCTGCTCGACTCGGTGCTGCTCGCGCACGGCCGCGGCGGCTGGGCCGTGGGCGACGTGGTGGGGGCCTCGCTGGACCACGCCATGTGGTTCCACCGGCCGTTCCGCGCCGACGAGTGGCTGCTGTACGACCAGGAGTCCCCCTCCGCGTCCGGCGGCCGCGGGCTCGGACAGGCCCGGATCTACACCCAGGACGGTTCACTGGCCATTTCCGTGATCCAGGAGGGTGTCGTCCGCGTCCCCAGGTAGAACTGGGGGCATGTCCGAAACCGAACACAGTGCCGGAGCCGGCCGGAGCGGCGGAGCCGAACAGGGCGGCGGCGAGAGCACCGTCACGGTGATCGTCGCCGCCGTCGCCAACCTCGGGATCGCCCTCGCCAAGGCGGTCGCCGGGGTGATCAGCGGGTCCAGCGCGATGCTGTCCGAGGCGGCGCACTCGTTCGCCGACACGGTCACCGAGCTGCTGCTGCTCACCGCGCTCAGACGCAGCGAGAAACCCGCCGACGAGGACCATCCGCTCGGCTACGGCCCCGAGCGGTACATCTGGGCCATGCTGGCCGCCGTCGCCACCTTCGTCGGCGGCGCGGTCTTCTCCCTCTACGACGGCATCCACACCCTGGTCGCGGGCGAGGAGCCGGGCAGCCCGCTGGTGTCGTACCTCGTGCTGGCGGTCGCCTTCGTGCTGGAGGGGTTCTCGCTGCGTACGGGGCTCAAGCAGGCGTACGGCGAGGCGGCCCGCTTCCGGGTGTCGTTCAGGCTGTATCTCCGCCGCACCCCCGACACCGCCGTGAAGGCCGTGGTGATGGAGGATTCGGCGGCGCTCGTCGGCCTGGTGCTCGCGGCCGGCGGCCTGCTGGGCGGGCAGCTCACCGGCTCCGGCGTCTGGGACGGCCTGGCCTCCCTCCTCATCGGCGTGCTCCTGCTGTACGTCGCCTGGGTGCTGGGCCGCTCGAACGCCGAGTTCCTCATCGGCCGGCCGTTGCCGAAGGCGGTGCGGGAGCGGATCCGCGCGGAGCTGCTGGAGTCCGGGCACATCGTGGCCGTGCTGGAGCTGACCACCCTGGTCCAGGGCCCGAACGAGGCCCTGGTCGCGGCCAAGGTGGACTTCCGGGACGTGTCGACGGCGGCCCAGATCGAGTGGGCCTGCGAACGGGCCGAACAGCGGCTGCGGGCCGCGTTCCCCATGATCGGCCGGGTCTACCTGGACCCCACTCCGGGGCCCGCGACCTCGGAGGATCACGATCGGTGATCGTCCGACGTGCCGGGTGCTTTGTGCCGGATTAAGCTCTATGAGTGAAATGCCGCACAGTGCATGTGCCGCATAGCGGACGTGCCGCGTAGCGGACGTATGTCCGGCAGAAAGGTATTTCCCATGCGAGTACAGCGCGCGAGGCGCGTCGCCGCGATATCCGCCGCCGGTTTGCTGCTGGCCGGTGGAGCGGCGATCGGCGCCGCGGGTACCGCCTCGGCGGCCCCCGCCTCCTCCCACCAGAACGTGATCACCGGCGGCTTCGGCTGCAACTCCCGCTTCGGCGGCTTCAACAACTGCCGTGGTTACGGCGGCTTCGGCTACGGCGGGGTCGGGGTCGTCCCGGTCGTCCCGGTCGTGGTCGTACCCACCGTCGGCTACGGCATCAGCGGCTTCGGCGGGCTCGGCTACGGCGGCTTCGGCTACGGCGGGCTCGGCTTCTGATCCCACCGGACGCGAACGGACATCAGTCAATTCGGGGTCTAGGCCAGGCCATGAGGTGCGGTTCCCGGCTCCCGGGGGCCGCACCTCGCCCGGTCGTGCCCGGTTACGCGAGCCCCGCCTCCGACAGGAGGTACGCGGTCATCGGGTCGTAGTGGCGCGGGCTGAGCACATGGTCGTCGAGCGGTACGGCGACCTGGAGGGTGCCCTCCGACTCGGCGAGGAAGAGCGCCGGGTCGTTGCAGTCCGCGTACCCGACGGAGTCCAGGCCCGCCTGCGCCGCGTACCCCGCCCAGCCGTGGTCCGCGACGACCAGGTCGGGCAGCGGGCGGCCCTCGCGCTCCAGTCCGCCCAGGATGGCCTTCATGGGCTCACCGGAGTGGGTGTGCCACAGCGTCGCCCCGTGCTCCAGGACGGCCACGTCGGCGAACTGCAGGACGTAGCCCTCGTCCGTCTGCAGTCCGTCCGGGATGACCACGACCTCGCAGCCGGCGGCGCGCAGCGCGGCCGCCGTCGCCCGGTGCACGTCCAGCAGGCCGCCCGGGTGCCCGGTCGCGAACAGCACCCGCTGCTGCCCCTCGGCCGCCTTGCGCAGCCGCGCGGCCAGCCGGTTCAGGCCGTCCACGGTCAGCTCCGGGTCGATGGTGTCCTGGCCGTAGCGGTACTCGGGGTCGTCGTTCACCCCGACCCGTTCGGCCATCACGGCCAGCACGTCCTGCTCGTCGGTCCACCGGTCGCCGAGTTCCAGTCCGAGCCACCAGTTGCGCTCGCCGTTGGCCAGCTTGCGGTAGTGGAGCAGGTTGTTCTCGCGGGGTGTGGCGACATCGCCCGCGATACGGGTCTTCACAAGGTGCTCGACGAGCTCGGCGCGGCTGGGTGTCCCGGGTATCGGCATGGCTCCCATTGTGAGGCAGGGCGCCGTGCGATTCCCCTGCGTATCGCACGCTGGGACGCGCGTCACTCACTCCTGCCGCAGCGCGAACCACAGCTCCATCCGTACGTCCGGATCGTCGAGTTCGCTGCCGAGGAGGGTCGCGCAGCGGGCGATGCGCTGGCGCACGGTGTTGCGGTGGACGGCCAGTGCCACCGCTGTGCGGTCCCAACTGCCGTGCAGGGAGATCCAGGTGCGGAGGGTGTCGACCAGGGCGGGGTGCTCCGCGAGGGGGGCGAGGAGGCTACGGGCGTGGGCCTGGGCGTCCTCGCGGGGGACCAGGGCGTCGAGTCCGGTGTGGGCGCCGTGGCGGATCAGCGGGGAGCGGGTCGCCCGGGCGCGGGCGAGGGCGCGGGCCGCTCGGGCGTCGGCGGCCGGGAGTTCTCGTGCGGGGGCGGGGGCGCTGACGCCGAGGGTCCAGCCGGGCTGCGGTTCGGGTGCGCGGTCTCCGGGAGCCAGGACGCGGACGACTTCCCCTTCCGGGTCGATGAGGGGCGAGCCGAGTGCGGCGCCCAGTGCGGTGGCGGCCAGGAGGTCGTGCGGGTGCGGGTGCGCGGGGGCTTGCCCCGCTCCGCGGCGGAGCTGCACATCGGCGAAGTCCCGCGCCCCCGAGAGGCCGGCGCGGTCCCGCCGGTCGTTCCTGCGGGCATGCACGACGAACCAGATGTCGCCCGCCCCCAGCAGCGGCGCCGCCTCCTCCGCCGTGCCGCCCAGCAGCAGCCGTACCAGGGCCGCGGTGCGGGCCGCGCCCGGGCCGCTGTGCTGGTCGCCGGTGAGGAGGGTGAGGAGGACCGCGGCCACCGAGGCGATGGTGTGGTCGCCCGGTTCGCGGGCCGGGGTGGCCACCCCGAGGACGAAGCCGGTGCCGAGGGCGTAGGCCGCGAGGTGGGTGCCCGCCGTGGCGTGGGTCGCCGAGGTGGGGGTGCCGGGGCCGGACGGGCGCACGACCGCGGAGAGCTCGGCCAGGGACCCGCGCACCGGATCCTCCAGCTGCCGGCCCGCCGACGCGGTCTCCGTGCCCTCCGGCCCGTACAGCGCGGTCCAGCCGCCGAGCCGCTGGGCCAGCTGCCGGAGCACGGACGGCACCGGGTCGGGACGGGCGGCCGCGGCCGCCAGGCTCTGCTGGGCCTCGGTGACCCGGCGCAGCTCGGCGAGGCGTGCCTGGGCCTGCAGTTGCCAGACCGCGCGCGCGACGGCGGTGAACGGGGTCTGCGGCGGCACCTCCAGCAGCGGGAGGCCGTGGCGGTCGCAGGCGGCGACCAGGGCGCGCGGGACCGCGTCGTGGACGGGGGCGAGGCCGAAGCCGAGGGCGGCGCCGCCCGCCGCCACGATCCGTGACACGTAGTCGTCGAAGTACGTCCCGCCGCTCTCCGCGTCCGGGACGTGGACCCCGGCCGTCAGCAGCAGCTCGCCGCCCAGCAGGTAGGGGTAGGGGTCGGACATCTCCGAGGTGTGGGCCGCGTGGATCACCAGGGCCGGGTCGGACGGGCCGCCGATCCGGCGCAGGGCGAGATCCTCGCGAGCCAGGAGAGCCGCGAGCGGCACGGCGGGCGTGGGGGGAACGGCGGGGTCCGGCATGGTGTGCGTTCTCTCCATCCGGTGAGGCTCGAATGGATGAAACGTACACTTCGCAGTCGCTCTCCGGCCACCTAGTGTCGATGACCGTCACCCACCGGCGAGACCCCCGGCGAAGGAGGGCCCCTGTGGCCGTCGACTACGCAGTGATCGTGATCTATCTGGCCGGCATGCTGGCCATGGGCTGGTGGGGCATGCGCCGTGCCAGGTCCAAGAGCGACTTCCTGGTGGCGGGCCGCCGCCTGGGCCCGGCCATGTACTCCGGCACCATGGCCGCGATCGTCCTCGGCGGCGCGTCCACCATCGGCGGCGTCGGCCTCGGCTACCAGTACGGGCTCTCCGGCGCCTGGATGGTCTTCACCATCGGCCTCGGGCTGCTGGCCCTGTCGGTCTTCTTCTCGGCCCGGATCGCCCGCCTGAAGGTGTACACGGTCTCCGAGATGCTGGACCTGCGGTACGGCGGCCGGGCTGGCGTGATCTCGGGCGTCGTGATGTGGGCGTACACCCTGATGCTCGCCGTCACCTCGACCATCGCGTACGCCACGATCTTCGACGTCCTCTTCGACATGAACCGGACGCTCGCGATCGTCCTCGGCGGCTCGATCGTCGTCGCCTACTCGACGCTCGGCGGCATGTGGTCGATCACGCTCACCGACATGGTGCAGTTCGTGGTGAAGACCATCGGCGTCCTGCTCCTGCTGCTGCCCATCGCGGTGGTGAAGGCGGGCGGGTTCTCCGCGATGAAGGCGAAGCTGCCCACGTCGTACTTCGACCCGCTGGGGATCGGCGGCGAGACGATCTTCACCTACGTGCTGATCTACACGTTCGGGATGCTGATCGGCCAGGACATCTGGCAGCGCGTGTTCACGGCCCGGGGCGACCGGACGGCGAAGTGGGGCGGCACCGTCGCCGGCACCTACTGCCTGGTGTACGCCCTCGCGGGCGCCGTGATCGGCACGGCCGCCAGGGTGCTGTACCCGAAGCTGGGCAGCCCGGACGACGCGTTCGCGACCATCGTCAAGGACGAACTCCCCGTCGGGGTGCGGGGGCTGGTGCTCGCGGCCGCGCTCGCCGCGGTGATGTCGACCTCCTCCGGCGCGCTGATCGCCTGCGCGACCGTCGCCAACAACGACATCTGGTCGCGGATCCGGGGCCGGGCCCGGTCCGGCGACCACGACGAGGTGCAGGGCAACCGCGTCTTCATCCTGATCATGGGTGTCGGGGTGATCGGCACGGCCATCGCCCTCAACGACGTCGTCGAGGCGCTGACCGTGGCGTACAACCTGCTGGTCGGCGGGCTCCTGGTGCCGATCCTCGGCGGGCTGCTGTGGAGGCGCGGCACCGTCCAGGGCGCTCTCGCCGCCGTGACCGTCGGCGGGCTCGCGGTGATCGGCCTGATGGCGGGGTACGGCATCCTCGCCAACGAGCCGGTCTACTACGGCCTCCTCGCCTCCCTCGCCGCCTACCTCGCCGTCTCGCTGGCGACCAGGCCGACCGACGCGGCCGTGCTGGCCAACTGGCGGGACCGGCTCGCGGGCCGCGGCACCCCCGAACTCGTGTCCGAACCGGTCACCGCGGCCCAGTAAGGTCGTAGCGAGAAGCAGTGCATACGCGACGAAGCGTAGGAAAGAAGGCATGACCTCATGAGCAGCAACGAGACGCCCCGCGGACCCGTCGACTCCTCCCGGATCCCGCGGTACGCCGGTCCCGCGACCTTCGCCCGGCTGCCCCGCCTCGACGAGGTCGGCACCGCCGACGTCGCGGTGGTGGGCGTGCCGTTCGACTCCGGTGTCTCGTACCGGCCGGGCGCCCGCTTCGGCGGCAACGCCATCCGGGAGGCGTCCCGGCTGCTGCGCCCCTACAACCCGGCGCAGGACGCGTCGCCCTTCGCCCTGGCGCAGGTCGCGGACGGCGGCGACATCGCGGTGAACCCGTTCAACATCAACGAGGCGGTCGAGACGATCGAGGCGGCCGCCGACCAGCTGCTGGGCACCGGCGCCCGGCTGATGACGCTGGGCGGCGACCACACCATCGCCCTGCCGCTGCTGCGCTCGGTGGCGAAGAAGCACGGCCCGGTGGCCCTGCTCCACTTCGACGCCCACCTGGACACCTGGGACACCTACTTCGGCGCCGAGTACACCCACGGCACTCCGTTCCGCCGGGCCGTCGAGGAGGGCGTCCTCGACACCTCCGCCCTCTCGCACGTCGGCACCCGCGGCCCGCTGTACGGCAAGCAGGACCTGTCCGACGACGAGAAGATGGGCTTCGGCATCGTGACCTCGGCGGACATCTACCGCCGGGGCGCCGACGAGGTCGCCGACCAGCTGCGGCAGCGCATCGGCGACCGTCCGCTGTACATCTCGATCGACATCGACTGCCTGGACCCCGCTCACGCCCCGGGCACCGGTACGCCCGAAGCCGGTGGTATGACGTCCAGGGAACTGCTGGAGATCCTGCGCGGACTCTCCTCCTGCAACCTGGTGTCGGCGGACGTCGTCGAGGTGGCCCCCGCGTACGACCACGCGGAGATCACGTCGGTGGCGGCCTCGCACACCGCCTACGAACTGACCACGATCATGACCCGCCAGATTGCCGAGGCTCGTTCGAAGTGACCCACGACCACGACCTGGTACTCCGCCCGACACAGGCGCAGACCGCGGCCGCACTGAACCCTCCGGCCGGCCGCAACGGCGGGGACCTGGTCGTGGAGACGCTGTCCGGGCTCGGCGCGACGACGGTCTTCGGCCTGCCCGGCCAGCACGCCCTCGGCATGTTCGACGCCCTGCGCCGCTCGTCGCTGCGCTACGTCGGCCTGCGCGTGGAGAACAACGCCGGTTTCGCGGCGGACGCCTACGGAAGGATCACCGGCGAGGCGGCCCCGCTGCTGCTGTCGACCGGCCCGGGCGCGCTGACCTCGCTGGCCGCGCTCCAGGAGGCGGCCTCGGCCTCCGCGCCGGTGCTGGCGATCAGCAGCCAGATCCCGACGGCCGGCCTCGGCGGCGGCCGCCATGGCTACCTGCACGAACTCCCCGACCAGTCCGCCTCCTTCCGGGGCGTGGTGAAGTCGGTCCACACCGTCCGCACCCAGTCGCAGATCCCCTCGGCGCTCGCGGCGGCCTGGGAGTCGGCCCTCTCCGCCCCGCACGGCCCGGTGTGGGTGGAGATCCCCCAGGACGTGCTGCTGGCCCCGACGCCGCTCCCGGTGGTGACGGCGATGGACGCCACCCCCGAGGAGCTGCCGCCGCGCCCCGAACTGACCGCGGTGGCCGCCGACCTGCTGTCCCACGCGGCCCGCCCGGCGATCATCGCGGGCGGCGGAGTGGTACGGGCGGACGCCGCGGGCAAGCTGCGGCAGCTGGCCGAGAAGCTGAACGCCCCGGTCGTCACCACCTTCGGCGGCAAGGGCGCCTTCCCCTGGCAGCACCCGCTCTCCCTCCAGTCCTGGCTGGAGGACCGCCACACCACGGACTTCCTGGAGGACGCGGACGTCCTCCTGGTCGTCGGTTCGGGCCTGGGTGAACTCTCCTCGAACTACTACACGTTCAAGCCGCGCGGCCGGGTCGTCCAGATCGAGGCGGACCTCGGCAAGCTGGAGGCCAACCACCCGGCGCTCGGCATCCACGCGGACGCCCGGCTCGCCCTCCAGGCCCTGCTGGAGACGGTGTCGCCGCGCGAGGACGACACGGCGGCAGGCCGGGTACGGGAGCTGCTGGCCCGTGTCTCGGAGCGCATCGCCGCCCAGGAACTCACCCTGGAGCAGGACGTGCTGGCGTCGGTCCGCCGGGCCCTCCCCGCCGGTTCCCCGTCCTTCTGGGACATGACGATCCTGGCCTACTGGGCCTGGTCGGCGTTCGATGCCCAGGCCCCGAACCTCATGCACTCCGCCCAGGGCGCCGGCGGTCTCGGCTACGGCTTCCCGGCGGCGCTCGGCGCGGCCGCGGCCGATCCGGCCCGGCCGGTCCTCGCGGTGTCCGGCGACGGCGGCGCCCTCTACTCCATCGCGGAACTGGCGACGGCGCGCCAGCACGGCCTCCCGGTGACCTGGCTCATCGTCGACGACGGCGGCTACGGCATCCTGCGCGAGTACATGACCGACGCCTTCGGTGAGCCCACGGCCACGGAACTGTCCCGTCCCGACTACGTGGCCCTCGCCGAGTCCTTCGGGGTACCGGGAGTCCGCACCACCCCGCAGACCCTGGAGACGGACCTGGCGAAGGCCCTCGCCGAACCCGGCCCCTCGGTGGTCGTACTCCCGGCCCTGCTGCGGATGTTCGCACCGACGCACCTGGACTGAGCATGCGAGGTGCCCCGGGGCCGAGGTCCCCGGGGCACGGAGGGCGGGGTGGTCAGCAGGGGCCGGCGCCCACCCCGTCGACGCGGCCGCCGAAGTCGCCGAGGTACTGGGAGCGCCAGTCGCCGTTGAAGGCGTCGCGCTTCTGGGTCGGGGACCAGTTGACGAGGCAGGCGCGGGTGGAGGCCGGACGGCATGTCGTGGTAACCGCTGCGGGCCGTCCACTCCCAGTAGGAGCCGTCGAAGGCCTCCCCGCTCCAGAAGCACACCGAACCGTCGGGACGGGAGGCGGCGGCGGCCGCCTGCGCGGAGGCGCTCTGCGCGGGCACGACGAGGGCGGTCAGCGCGAGAGCGGCGGGGACCAGGTACGAAGTTTCACGGACTCTCCGGAGAAGGGAGTGGGGGCGCCGCGGTGTTGCCCGGGTCCAGCGAACCGAAGAACCAGGCCTTCCGGCTCTTCGTGCCGGCCCGGACGGCGCCGCTGCAGAAGGTGTTCATGTCGGAACCGGAGAGGTTCCAGAAGTAGAGCACCGCCGCCAGGACCAGGATCGCGACGAGCGCGGGCAGCGACCAGCGCGGTGCCTCGTCCGGCAGGGGAGCCGCGGGGGTCACCGTGGGCGGCGCCCCCTCGGGGGACACGGTCGTGGGGGACCGGGATCGGTGGCAGATGTCACCGCCCCGCCCTGGACGGCCGATGGGTGAGGGCTGTGACGGTCCTGGGCGCAGGCTGTGCGTGGATGAGATGCGGGTAAGAGGGCGGCCGGTGCGGCCGCCCTCCGTGGGCCGGTGTGTCAGTGCGTGCGGACCGACAGGCGGTAGAACCGGGTCGTCTGGGCGGCGTTCTGGTTGTCGTCGCTGACCAGGAGGACTTTGTACGCGCCCTGGGAGCGGCCCGTGACCACCATGCCCTCGATGTTGTCCAGGAGCGGGTTGGGCTGCGGCTGCCGGGCCGTGGCGCCCAGGGCCGGGCAGGTCGCGATGTCCGTGAGCAGGGTCTTCCTGACCAGCCGTACGCCGGGCTGTCCGGTGAGGTCCGTGATGCCTCTGGTGTCGGTGGCGTGCCGGGTGTCGGCCAGGAAGAGGCGGACGGTGTTGCCGACGCCGGCGGTGAAGCCGCGCTCCAGGACGAGCAGGCGGCCGTCGGGCAGCGCCTGCACCTCGGGGACGCCGAGGACCGGGTCGTCGGTGCGGTAGGCGTACTGGGCCGCAGGCCTGAAGTGGCCGCCCCTGGTGCGCTGCCAGGTCTGGAACCGGACGATCCCGGCGGTGTCGCCGGAGAGGGCGTACTCCATGGAGGCCAGCAGGGTGCGGCCGCCGTCCAGGAGGGTCAGGCCCTCGAAGGTCTGGTTGGCGGTGGCCCGCCCGGCCGGGGAGACCAGCAGCGACGCCGGCACCGGGAGGCGGTCCAGGATCCTGCCGTCCACCGAGTAGCGGCGGATCGAGGGCTCGGTCTCGGAGGTGACCAGCCGGGTGCCGTCGCGGTCCACGGCCAGGCCCTCGGAGTCGAGCGCCGCGCCGTTCTCGTCGGCGAGCTGGACGGCCTTCTCCGGCGCGAGCGTCCTCGCGTCCAGGGAGAAGAGCGAGGACCGGTCGGAGAGGGCGGCGAGGGAGCCGTGCCGGTCCAGGGCGAGGGCCGAGAAGTTGCCGACGAAGGTGCCGTCGAAGGTCGTCTTGTCGAGGGCGTCGGAGAAGCCGTCGATGGAGACCGCCGGCGAACAGGCGTTGACCGGGGCTGACTTGGCCGACGCGGTGGCCGGGCCGGCGGCGGACAGACAGGTTGCCGCCGCCAGGCCGGCGGTGACGGTGGCGAGTACGGTTCGCAGACGCATGGCCGTCACCGTAGGGGAGATGGGTGAAGGCCGGGAGACCCGCGCGTGAAAGGCCGGGGCAGGACCGCGGCACGCTCCGGCCCTGCCCCGGGGCGGGCTCAACTCGCCGCCAGGTCCTTGTGGATGACCTTCGCGATGCCCTGGATCGTGCTGATCCCGTAGTTCATGGTGCTGTTGTCGTGGGACAGCACGGTGATCATGTAGTCGTGGCCGTGGCCCTTGAAGGTGCCGAGGCTGTGCACCCGCCAGCCGTGCGTGGAGCGCGACAGCCAGCCGTTCTTGACGTGCACGGAGACCCCGGAGGGGACGCCGTACGGGGTGCCCCAGCGCTGGGACGAGATGACCTGTCCCATCAGCTTCTGGATGTACGCCCGTGAGTTGTCGCTCAGGACCGTGTTCTTGGCGGTGATCAGGGCGAGCAGCCGCTGCTCGTCGTGGACGTCGATCTGGGTGAGACCCCAGTAGCCGTTGGCGCCCGGGGTGGTCTGGGTCATCCCGGCGGCCGTCAGGAACCCCTTGATCTTCGTCAGGCCGAGCTGCTTCCACAGTTTGGTGGTCGCGTCGTTGTCCGACTTGGTGATCATGGCCGTGGTCAGCTTCTGCTCGGTGGCCGTCAGATAGCGGTTGTGCTTCTTGGCGTCCCACAGCAGCGTGGCCAGCACCGTCACCTTCACGGTGCTCGCCGAGTCGTAGTGCGTGGTGGAACGGAGCGTGCACGTGGTCTTGGTGGAGCGGTCGTAGAGGCCGACGGCGATGGTCCCCTTGCGGTTCGCCATCGCCGCGGTGATGTCCTTCTTCAGCTTCGCGGCCAGGCCCGCCTTCGCGGATGCGCAGCTGACGGTGGGAGCGGCTGCCGAGGCGGGTGCGGCCACCCCCGCGGTGAACGCGGCCCCGCCTGCGATCGCCACCAACACCCTGGCGCGTCTGGATATCCGGTGAGTCATGACCGGATTGACTCGCGAGTCCGCGCGAATGGTTGTACGAGTGGCGAAGGGTTTGACCAGTCGTTACCGGTAGGCGTCGGCGACGGGTGCCGGCGCCCGGGTCAGAGGTCGAGGACGGTCTCGGCGGCCGGTGTGCTGCAGCAGACCAGGACGGTGCCGGGGGCGGGGAGTTCGAGCGGCGGGGTGGTGTAGAGGACGTCGCCCGTCACCAGCGGGGTGACGCAGGTGTGGCAGACACCGGTGCGGCACGACCAGCGGGTCGGGACGTCGCACGCCTCGGCGAGGTCGAGGAGCGAGCCGTGGGCGGGGGACCACGGGGTGGTGATGCCGCTGCGGGCGAAGGTGACGAGGGGACCGGTGCCCGGGGGGCCGGGCGGCTGGTGCGGCCGGACCGCGGCGGTGGCGGTGACACCGGGGTTGAGGGCGGCGAGCGCGCTGAACCGTTCCGTGTGGATCCGCTCGGGACGCAGGCCGTGATCGCGCAGCATGTTCCCGAGGTCGTCCATGAAGGCGGTGGGCCCGCAGAGATAGGCGTCGGCGTCGGACGGGACGCCCAGGGCGGCGAGCGAGGCGGCGGTCGGGCGCCCCCGGGAGACGTGGTGTTCACCGGGACGGGGGCTCTCGGCCGTGTAGTAGATGTGCTCGTGGGCGTCGGGGAGCCGATCGAGAAGGGTCCGGGTCTCGGCCGCGAAGGCGTGGTGGGCACGGTCGTGGGCGGTGTGGAGCCACCACAGGGGGCGTGGGTCCCGGGTGGCGGCGAGCCGGTGGAGCATGGCGAGCACCGGAGTGGCCCCGATGCCGGCGGAGGCGAGGACCACCGGGCCGGTGCCCTCTTCGAGGACGAACGTGCCGCGCGGGGCGGCGACGTCCACGAGGTCCCCGGCGCGCAGCCCGGTGTGGATGTAGCCGCTGACCCGTCCGTGCGGCTCGTGCTTGACGCTGATCCGGTAGCCGCCGGTCGCGGACGCCGGGTGCGCCGACGACAGGGAGTAGCTGCGCACCTCGTGGGCGGCCTCGCCGGCGGTGAGGCGGACGGAGAGGAACTGGCCCGGGCGGGCCTGCGGCAGTGGCGTGCCGTCGGGGGTGTCGAGGCGGACGGAGGAGATGTCGGCGCTCTCGCGGACGATCCCGGCGACCCGCAGGGACCGGAAGCCCGGCCACCCCGGCTGCTCTTCTGGCTGCCCGGCGGCGGCGAGCTCCCGGAAGGACTGCTGCCAGCCGGGGCTGAGGGCGGGGATGTCCAGCGCGGTGCGCAGCTTCGCGGGGTCTCGGCCCGGGAGGTAGAGCAGCGCGTCGGTGTCGGCGACGCTGAGCTCTCCCGGCCCTCTGCGGGTGAGGGTGATCTCGTCGCCGGCCCGGACGTGTCCCTCGGTGAGCACCCGCAGGTAGAAGCCCGGGCGGTGGTGGGCGACCAGGAGGGCGGCCATGGTGGGCTCGCCCAGGCGCATGCCGACCCGGTAGCAGGTGACGCGCGGCTGGGTGACCTCGAACTCCGCCTCGCCGATCCGGTACCGGTCGCCGATGCACACCTCGTCGTCGGGCAGGCCGTCGACGGTGAAGTTCTCCCCGAAGCTCCCGAAGCCCAGGTCCTCGCGCCCGAGCTGCTCGCGCCAGTACCGGTAGGACTCGGCCTGGTAGACGAGGACCGCCCGGATCTCGCCGCCGTGCCCTGCCAGGTCGCCCTGGCCGTCACCGTCGACGTTCAGCCGCCGCACCATACGGCTGCCGGACACGGGTTCCTTCCACGCTCCGGTGTGGACGGTCCGGCCCTGCCAGGGCACCTCTCTCGGCAGGCCCACGTTGACGGACAGCAGTGTCCCCATGACGACATCCTGCTGTCTGCGCCGGGATTCCGCGAGCGCAGGGACGGGACGGGGGACGGGCGAACCCGGTGCGTTTGACCGCAGCGCGGAGGAGGGCGTGGCGGACCCCGCGTCGGCGGATTGATCCGCCGGACAGGCCCGAGGCGCTTCGCGGTGCGCGCCGTGACGTGCCCTCGTTCTGCTGCGGGGCCGCCGTGGCCGGTCGCGCAGTTCCCCGCGCCCCTTTCGGGCGCTGCCGAACCGCAGCCGGGTTTGCCCGTCCCCCCGGTCCGGTCTCCTCCCGTGAACCGATCCGCAACACGCCCTAGTGGTGCCAGGCGCTCCCGCCCGTGTTGTGGATGAAGCGCTGCAGCACCTTGAGAGTGATCAGGTACTCCTCGTCGGAGATGCCCGCCCGGCGCTCCGCCTCCAGCCCGGCCTGGACGGCGGCGGCCTCGCGGTGGCGGGCCCGGCCCTCCTCCGTGAGGCTCAGCAGGCCGTCGGCGTCCTCGGTGATCCAGCCGTGGGCGACGGTGCTGTCGATCTCCGCCTCCAGGGCTTCCGGGCCGGTGTCCAGGTAGCCCCGGAGGACGAGGGACACCTCGGCACGCGGCCTGGCACCGCCGGCCCCGGCGACCTGGGCCAGGATCCACCACTGCGGCTGGGTGGTGCCGATCTCCGCGAGGGCGGCCCGGGCACGGGTGACCACCGCCTTGGACGCGGCCCAGCTCCAGTAGCCGATGGGCTGGCGAATCAGTTCGGCATCGCTGTGCGAGTACTCCATGGCTGGTCCTTTCCTCTGCCGCCTGCTGCGTCCCGCTGCCTGCTTCGGCACCACCGACCGTAGAAACTCGACCTTGCTTGAGGTCAAGCCCGGCTCGCCCGGGCGGGGCGGCCCAGGTCCACGGACCGAGCGGCACTGCGACCATCGCCCGAGGATTGTTGCGGAGGGATGAAATCCGCTTCCGTCCGCGTTGTGGGCTGCGGAAGAACAGGGCGAACGGGAGGAACCGCGTGGCAGCGCAACAGGGGGAGCGGCAGGGCTGGGCGCGCAGGCTGGCGGGGTATGCCTGGCGGCATCCCCAGGACGTCGTGCTCGCGCTCGGGTCCTCACTGGCCGGTATGGCCGTGCTGGCCGTCGTACCGCTGATCACCAAGGTGATCATCGACGACGTGATCGGCGATCACAGCCGGGCCATGGGCCCCTGGGCCGGCGCGCTGGTCGGCGCGGCGGTGCTCGTCTACGTGTCCACCTACGTCCGCCGCTACTACGGCGGCCGGCTCGCCCTGGACGTCCAGCACGACCTGCGGACCGAGATGTACGGCACCATCACCCGGCTCGACGGACGGCGGCAGGACGAGCTGTCCACCGGCCAGGTGGTCGGGCGGGCCACCAGCGACCTCCAGCTGATCCAGGGCCTGCTCTTCATGCTGCCGATGACCATCGGCAACGTTCTCCTCTTCCTGATCTCCCTCGGGATCATGGCCTGGCTGTCGCCGCCGCTGACCCTGGTCGCCCTCGCCGTCGCCCCGGCCCTGTACTGGATCGCCAAGCGCAGCCGCAGCAAGCTCCACCCCGCCACCTGGTACGCCCAGGCCCAGGCCGCCGCCGTCGCCGGCGTGGTCGACGGTGCCGTGAGCGGCGTCCGGGTGGTCAAGGGCTTCGGGCAGGAGGAGCAGGAGACCGGAAAGCTCCGCGAGGTGGGGCGGAGGCTGTTCGCCGGACGGCTGCGCACCATACGGCTGAACAGCAGGTTCACCCCGGCCCTGCAGTCCGTCCCGGCCCTCGGCCAGGTCGCCATGCTGGCGCTCGGCGGCTGGCTTGCCGTCCGCGGCCACATCACCCTCGGCACCTTCGTCGCCTTCTCCTCGTACCTGGCCCAGCTGGTCGGCCCGGTCCGGATGCTCGCCGTGGTCCTCACCGTCGGTCAGCAGGCCCGCGCGGGCACCGAACGCGTGCTGGAGCTGATCGACACCGAGCCGACGATGGAAGAGGGCACGAAGACCCTGCCGGCCGACGCGCCCGCGACCGTCGAGTTCGACGACGTGTTCTTCGGATACGAGCGGGCCCACGGTGGGACCAGCCCGGTCCTGAAGGGGCTGAGCTTCGAGATCCGGCCGGGCGAGACCCTCGCGGTCGTCGGCTCCTCCGGTTCCGGCAAGTCCACGGTCTCCCTGCTCCTGCCGCGCTTCTACGACGTCACCCACGGCGCCGTCCTGGTCGGCGGCCACGACGTCCGCGAGCTGACCTTCGACTCGCTGCGGGCGGCCATCGGCCTGGTCCCGGAGGACTCCTTCCTGTTCTCCGACACGGTCCGCGCGAACATCGCCTACGGCCACCCCGACGCGAGTGACGAGGAGATCCTGGAAGCCGCCCGGGCCGCCCAGGCGGACCGATTCATCGCCGAGCTGCCCGAGGGCTACGACACCAAGGTCGGCGAGCAGGGCCTGACCCTGTCCGGCGGCCAGCGCCAGCGCGTCGCGCTCGCCCGCGCCCTGCTCACCGACCCCCGGCTGCTCGTCCTGGACGACGCCACCTCGGCCGTCGACGCCCGCGTGGAGCACGAGATCCACGAGGCGCTCAGAGACGTGATGCGCGGCCGGACGACCCTCCTCATCGCGCACCGCCGCTCCACCCTCAACCTCGCCGACCGCATCGCCGTCCTCGACGGCGGCCGGCTCGCCGACATCGGCACCCACGAGGAGCTGCAGGAACGGTCCGCGCTCTACCGCCGGCTGCTCACCGACCCCGACGAACTGGGCGGTGTCTCCCCGGGCCACGCCCTGCCCGCCGTCCCGGCCGAGGACACGACCGTGCGGGACGAACTGGACGCGGAGTTCGACGCCGAGCGAGGCGTGACCCCGCGCCTGTGGACCGGTGACCGTACGCCCAGGGACCTCGCCCTCGCCGGCACCCCCGCCACCCCCGAACTCCTCGCCGAGGTCGACGCGCTGCCCCCGGCCACCGACACCCCCGACATCGACGAGGCGCGGGCGGTGCGCCCCGAGGACTCCTACGGCCTGCGCCGGCTGCTGCGCGGCTTCGGCCGCCCCCTGCTGGTCAGCCTCGCCCTGGTGGCCGTGGACGCGGGCATGGGCCTGCTGCTGCCGGTGCTGATCCGGCACGGCATCGACCAGGGCGTCACCAAGATGGCGCTCGGCGCGGTCTGGGCTGCCTCGCTGCTGGGACTGTTCGCGGTGCTGGCCCAGTGGGCCGCCCAGATCGGCGAGACCCGGATGACCGGCCGGACCGGTGAACGCGTCCTCTACTCGCTCCGGCTGAAGATCTTCGCCCAGCTCCAGCGGCTCGGACTCGACTACTACGAGCGGGAGCTGACCGGCCGGATCATGACGCGGATGACGACGGACGTGGACGCGCTGTCCACCTTCCTGCAGACGGGTCTGGTCACCGCCTTCGTCTCGGTCGTCACCTTCTTCGGCATCATGGTCGTCCTGCTGGTGATCGACGTACAGCTCGCGCTGGTCGTCTTCGCCACCCTGCCGCCGCTGATCGTCGCCACCTTCTTCTTCCGCCGGGCCAGCGTGAAGGCCTACGAACTCGCCCGTGAGCGGGTGTCGGTGGTCAACGCCGACCTCCAGGAGTCGGTGTCGGGTCTCAGGATCGTGCAGGCCTTCCGGCGCGAGGGGGACAGCGGCCGCCGCTTCACCGAGCGCAGCGAGAGCTACCGCCAGGCCCGCATCCGCGGTCAGTGGCTGATATCGGTCTACTTCCCGTTCGTGCAGCTGCTGTCGTCGGTGGCCGCGGCGAGCGTGCTGATGGCGGGCGCCCACCGGGTGGAGGCGGCCACGCTCACCACCGGCGCGCTGGTCGCCTACCTCCTCTACATCGACCTGTTCTTCGCGCCCGTCCAGCAGCTCTCCCAGGTCTTCGACGGCTACCAGCAGGCCACCGTCTCGCTGGGCCGCATCCAGGAACTGCTCCGCGAGCAGACCTCGACCCGGGCGGCGGACCAGCCGCGCGAGGTGCCCGGACTCCGGGGCGAGATCGCCTTCGAGGACGTGCACTTCGCGTACGGGACCGCCGACGACGGCGACGCGGCCCTCGGCGGCGTCGACCTGACCATCCCCGCCGGGCAGACGGTCGCCTTCGTCGGCGAGACCGGCGCCGGCAAGTCGACCCTCGTCAAACTGGTCGCGCGGTTCTACGACCCGACGGGCGGCCGGGTGACGGTCGACGGCACGGATCTGCGCACCCTGGACCTCACCTCCTACCGTCACCGCCTGGGGGTCGTCCCGCAGGAGGCGTACCTCTTCCAGGGAACCGTCCGGGACGCCATCGCCTACGGCCGCCCGGCCGCCACGGACGCCGAAGTGGAGGCGGCGGCCCGCGCGGTCGGCGCCCACGAGATGATCGCCACCCTCGAAGGCGGCTACCTGCACGAGGTGGCCGAGCGCGGCCGCAACCTCTCGGCGGGGCAGCGCCAGCTGATCGCGCTGGCCCGCGCGGAACTCGTCGACCCCGACGTGCTGCTCCTCGACGAGGCCACCGCGGCCCTGGACCTGGCGACGGAGGCCCAGGTCAACCTGGCGACGGACCGGCTGGCGGGCCGTCGTACCACCCTCGTGGTGGCCCACCGGCTGACCACGGCCGCCCGCGCCGACCGGGTGGTGGTCATGGACCACGGCCGGGTCGCCGAGGACGGCACCCACGACGAACTCCTCGCCCGCGGCGGCCGCTACGCCGAACTGTGGCGCACCTTCATCGGCCGGTCCGAGGAACCGGAGGAACCCGTCGCCGTGACCAGCTGAGCCGCCGGCGCCCTGACCTGAGGTGATCCAGGGCGTCTCGTGGGGTCCCTGACGGCCGTGCAACCATCCGACATATGTCGTGCGTCCGTACATCAGTACGGACATGGTGGGTGCACAGCTGCGGTACGGGAGGGGACGACTGTGAACAGTGGTGCGATACGGCGGCGGCTGGCGCTCGGTGCGGCCGTGCTGGCCGCCTCCGGGGTGCTCGCCCTGGTGGCACCGGCCCAGGCCCAGGCCGTGGCGGCGGCCGACTGCGCCGGACGCCAGGTGCGGACGCTGTCCTTCGCCACCGGCACCGTGCACGTCTACCGGCAGGGCGGCTACGTCTGCGCGATCACGCTCCCCAGGACCTCCGGCGGCAAGCGCGTGATGTCCGTCAGCGTCCAGGCCCGCGGCAATCGCCCGGTCGTCGACAAGGGCAAGTACAGGTACCACGCGGGCCCGGTGACCGTGCACGCCGGGCACCGGTGCGTCTGGGTCAGGGGCGCGGTCGGCCGGAGCTCGGTGAGTTCCGGCTGGATTCTGTGCTGAACACCCCCGCGCCCACTCAACACCCCCTGGTGTGAAGGCAGTTGCTCCGATAGCTTCCGGCGCACATCTGTCACACGGATTCCCAGGGGAGTGCGCATGCGCAAGGCGCTCAGATGGCTGCTGGCGCTCACGGTGCTCATAGGCACGCTGAGTACGGCCGGGGTGGCCGCCGCCGCCCAGCCGGAGGCCACCGACATCAAGGACCGGCTGCTGGCGATACCGGGCATGAGCCTCATCGAGGAGAAGCCGTACACCGGCTACCGCTACTTCGTCCTGAACTACACGCAGCCGGTCGACCACCGCCACCCGGACCGCGGCACCTTCCAGCAGCGGATCACCGTCCTGCACAAGGACGTCAGCCGGCCGACGGTCTTCTACACCGGCGGCTACAACGTCTCCACGACCCCGAGCCGCCGCGAGCCGACCCAGATCGTCGACGGCAACCAGGTCTCCATGGAGTACCGCTTCTTCACCCCGTCCCGTCCCGACCCGGCCGACTGGACCAAGCTGGACATCTGGCAGGCGGCCAGTGACCAGCACCGCATCTTCGAGGCGCTGAAGAAGGTCTACCCCAGGAACTGGATCTCCACGGGCGGTTCGAAGGGCGGCATGACCGCCACGTACTACGAGCGCTTCTACCCGCGGGACATGGACGGCGTGGTCGCCTACGTCGCCCCGAACGACGTCGTCAACGGCGAGGACTCGGCCTACGACCGCTTCTTCGCGAACGTCGGCACCAAGGAGTGCCGCGACCGGCTGGACGCGGTGCAGCGCGAGGCGCTGGTGCGCCGCGAGCCGCTGGAGAGGAAGTACGCGGCCTTCGCCGCCGAGAACGGCTACACCTTCGGCACCATCGGCGGCCTGGACCGCGCCTACGAGGCCGTCGTCCTCGACTACGTCTGGGGCTTCTGGCAGTACAGCCTGCTCTCCGACTGCGGCACGGTCCCGGCGGACGCGGCGAGGGCGACCGACGACGAGATCTGGAACTCCGTCGACACGATCTCCGGCTTCTCCGCCTACACCGACCAGGGCCTGCAGCCGTACACCCCGTACTACTACCAGGCGGGCACCCAACTCGGCGCGCCCACCATCGAGTTCCCGTACATCGGGAAGAAGTACATCCGGTACGGCTACCAGCCGCCCCGCAACTTCGTGCCGCGCTCGATCCCGATGCGCTTCCAGCCGCACGCCATGCGCGACGTCGACACCTGGGTGCGGCACCACGCCCGCCACATGCTCTTCGTGTACGGCCAGAACGACCCGTGGGGAGCGGAGCGCTTCCGTGTCGGCAGGGGTGCGAAGGACTCGTACGTCTTCACCGCGCCCGGTCTCAACCACGGCGCCAACGTCGCCGGCCTGGTCGCCGACCAGAAGTCCCTGGCCACCGCCCGCATCCTGGACTGGGCGGGGCTGCCGCCCGCCACCGTCACGGCGGCGAAGCCGCTCGCGACGTACGACGCGAAGCTGGACGTCCGTGACGTGGAGCGCGAACCCGCCCTGCGGCCCTGACTCCGCGCCGGACCGTTCACAGGCGGCGGGCGCAGCCCACCGGGCGTTCGCCGCCGAGCTGGACGTACAGGGCCGTCGAGGCCGGGCACGCGGCCCGCACGGTCACCGCCCGCACGACCTCGTACCGCGGCTTCCGCCTCCCCGAGCCGTCGCAGGCCGTCTCCCGGACCTGGCCGTGGCCCGAGCCGTAGACGCAGTCGCCGACGACCGTGCGCGGTCCGCCGCCCCGGCCGGGGTCGCCGGGGTGCGGCGGCTCCAGGTTGCGCATGCAGGCGTAGCCCCGCGGGATCGCACCGGCACCGTCGCCGCCCGTGCGCTGGGCGCCGATGTGCAGCACGAAGTCGGTGGTGGCCGGGCAGGCAGGCCCGGCGGCGATCGGTCCGTCGTACCGGGTGAGCACCCGGGCCACCGCCCGTTCGCCGGTGCAGGGCACCTCGGTGGAGCCGGCGGTCCCGAACGAACTGCACTCCCCGGCCGCGAGGAACCGCGCGCCGTACCCCGGCGGCGTCGTACTCGCCGCCGGCCGCGCGCCGCCCGCCGGTCCCCCGGACGAGGACGGCAGGCACCCGGCCGACGACAGGACGACGGCGACCGTCACCAGCACCCCCGCGAAACGTCCGTTCCTCATTCCGACCCCCCTGCCGGCGTGGCCCGTGATCAAAGCCCACGCCGGCCGTACGGGATGCTTTCCACCCGTTGGGGGCATTACGCCCGATCCGATACGTACGTCTAATACGTCAGCCCGTGCCCGATCGGATACAGCATCTGCGTCGGATCGTCGGCCCGCTGTACCGGCACCGGCAGCTTGCCGCGGGGTGCCACCCGTCCGGCGATCACCCGGGCCGCGGCCCGCAGTTCGACGTCCGTCCAGGAGTAGGACGCCAGACACGCCCGCACGCCGGTCAGTTGGGCGACGTCGTACGGATTGCGCACGGCCACCGCCACAACCGGCCGGCCGGTCGCGACCAACTGCTGCACCAGTCGCTGCTGTTGGCTGCCCGCCGTCACGTTGTACGTCCCCACGACCACCGCGTCCACGGCCTGGGCCGCCGCGACCGCCTCGTCGATCGTCGCCGCGGAGGGTGCCGTGCCGGTGGCCAACACGGTCGCGCCGAAGCCGAGTTCGGTGAGGGCGGCGGCGAGCACGCCGGTGGGCGGACCCGTGGTGCCGGACGGGGAGGCCGGGTCGGCGCCCACCACCAGCACCCTGCCGTGCGTGCGGCGCGACAGCGGGAGCAGCCCGCCCTCGTTGACCAGCAGGGTGGTGGTCCGCTCGGCGATCCGGTCGGCGGCGGCCAGGTGCCGGGCCGCGCCCACCACCCGGTCGACGTCCTTGGTGTTGACGTACGGCCGGTCGAGCAGCCCCAGCCGGGACTTGAGCCGCAGGATCCGCAGGATCGACTCGTCGAGCCGCGCCTCGGTCAGCTCCCCGTCCTGTACGGCCTTCAGGACCGCGTTCCAGGCCACCTCCAGGGTGGGCGGGTTGAGGAGCTGGTCGACACCCGCCCGCAGGGCGAGCACCGGCACCCGGTCGTCGCCGTACTTGGTGCGCACCCCCTCCATGCCCAGCGAGTCGGTCACCACGACGCCGTCGTAGCCGAGTTCGCCGCGGAGGATGCCGGTGAGGATCGGGTGCGAGAGGGTCGCCGGGTCTCCGGAGTCGTCCAGTGCGGGGAACTGGATGTGTGCGGTCATGATCGAGTCGATGCCCGCCCGCACCGCCGCCCGGAAGGGGACCGCGTCCAGCTTCTCCCACAGTTCCCGGCTGTGCGTGATGACCGGGAACCCGGTGTGGCTGTCCACGGCGGTGTCGCCGTGGCCCGGGAAGTGCTTGGCGGTGGCCGCGACCCCGGCGTCCTGGTACCCCTGCGCCTCGGCGGCGACCAGCGCGCCGACCGCGTCCGGATCGGCCCCGAACGACCGTACGCCGATGATGGGGTTGGCCGGGTTCACGTTGACGTCGGCGTCGGGGGAGTAGTCCTGGCGGACGCCCATCGCCCGCAGCTCCGCACCGGAGATCCGGCCGAGGGTACGGGCGTCGGCGCGCGAGCCGCCGGCTCCGACGGCCATCGCGCCCGGGAAGAGAGCCGCGGGCGTGCCGATCCGGCAGACGGCGCCGTGCTCCTGGTCGGTGGCGATGAGCACGGGGAGGCCGCGCGGCTGGTCCAGGGAGGCCTTCTGGATGCCGTTCGACAGCTCGGCGATCTGCCGCGGGTCCCGGGTGTTGTGCGCCCAGGTGAAGTAGATGATCCCGCCGACCCGGTACCGGGCGACCAGCTCGGCGGCCGTGCGGACGCCGATCTCCTGGAGGTTGGCATCGATGTCGGTCTGGTCGGGAGCGGTGGCGGAGTGGCCGTAGACCCGCATCACGAACAGCTGGCCGACCTTCTCCTCAAGCGTCATACGGGAGATGAGGGAGCGGAGCTTCTTGTCGTCGGCGCTCGGTCGGTCGGCGTTCTTGCCGCCGGAGCCGAAGCCGTACGCGCTGTTGCCGACGGTCAGGCCCGCGGTGACGCCCGCGGTCGCGGCGAGGACGCTGCGTCTGGAGGGCACGTGCGCTCCTTCCGGTGGGGGAACCGGCTGAAGGAAACTTCCGTAGGCACACCAATATTCGGGAAGTTTCTTTCCGTCAAGGGAATGCACAGGGCCCGCCCGGCGCGTCAGCGTGAAGGGCAGGAACGGCACCCGTTCGGCGGCAGGGGTGCGTGCCACCCCCGCGCGTCCTCGGGTTGACGCGCCGGGCAGGCCTCGGCCGCGAAGGGGCCGCCATCGGCGCAGGGGAGGGGCGCGTCGATGGCGGCGGGCCGGCGGCCGTGGTGCGGCGGAGGGGGTAGGTCGGCGATCGCGGCCAGCAGCGAGTGCCGCCACCGCGTCACGGAGACTCCTCCGACAGCCTGCGCGGAGGACGGACGGGGAGGGAGCGGGGTTCCCGCGTCCAGGAAGCCGGGGACCGAGGGGCGCAAGAGCTTCCGGGGGCGCCACCCTGTGCAAGCCGCTCCGGCCGGAACCCGGGCCGCGCGATCACGAGGGCATGCCCCTCGTCGGCATCCCCGGTTCCAAGTCCGTGACCGCCCGTGCCCTCTTCCTCGCCGCCGCCGACGGAGTCACCACCCTCGTGCGTCCCCTCCGCTGCGACGGCACCGAGGGTTTCGCCGAGGGCCTCACCGGGCTCGGCCACCGTGTCGGCCGCACCACGGACACCTGGCAGGTGGACGGCCGCCCGCAGGGCCCGGCGCCGCTCGAGGCCGAGGTCCACTGCCGGGACGGGACCACCACCGCCCGCTTCCTGCCCGCGCCGGCCGCGGGCGTCAACGGCAGCCACCGCTTCGACGCCTCCGAGCAGCTGCGCCGCGGCCCCCTCGCCCCCCTCGCCCCGTTCACCCGCGCCCTGCGCGACGGGCCGCTCACCCGCAGGGGCTCGCGGATCCGGGTGACCGACCCGGTCTCGGCGCCCTGCATGGAGATCACGATCGCGATGACGCGGTCGTTCGAGGCGGGGGTGGCGCGGGAGGGGGACACCTTCGTCGTGCCGCCCGGCGGCTACCGGAGACCGTCGTTCCGATCACGCCGTCCCGGGCCCCGGTCTCCCCGGGAGAGGGGCCCTCACGCCGAGTCGTTGAGCAGGCGTGCCAGGTGGTCGCGGCCCGCCGTGAGCAGGTCGGGCAGCGGGGGCGCCGTCTCGTGCCAGCGCTTCTCGTACTCCCAGCACAGCCAGCCGTCCCAGTTGTGCCGGGAGAGCACCTCCACGCAGTCGGAGAGCGGCAGGACCCCTGCCCCGAGCGGCAGCGGGGCGGTGTCCTCGGCCGAGGCGATGTCCTTGACCTGGACATAGCCGAGGTGCGGGGCCAGGGCCGCGTAGGTCTCGGCGGGCTGCTCGCCGCCCAGCCAGGTGTGCATGACGTCCCAGAGGGATCCGACCATGCGGTGGCCGACCGGGCCGAGGACACGGATCGCGGCGGCGCCGGTGGGGTGCGAGTCGTGCGTCTCCAGCAGGACCCGGACCCCGAGCGCGGCGGCGTCCTCGGCGACCGTGCCGAGCCGCCGGGCGGCGATCGCGTCGGACTCGGCGGCGGGCAGCGCCGGGTCGGCACCGGGGAAGACGCGCACGAAGGGAGCGCCCAAGTCATGGGCGAGCTGGAGGAGTTGGCGCGTCTCGTCGAGGACCGGGGCGTCCTCGCCGGGGGCCGCGACACGCACGTACCCGGCGACGCCCAGGACCTCCACGCCGGCCGCCTTGAACTCGGCGGCCACGTCGGCCCGGGCGGCCGGGCCGAGGCCGGGATGCACCGGCTCCTCCGGATGGGCGCGCAGCTCGACGCCGTGATAGCCGTGGGCGGTGGCGAGCGCCAGCACGTCCGGCACCGGCAGCCCGGGGACTCCGAGGGTGGAGAAGGCGAACCTCATGCCTACCAACCTACTTCTCACCTGCCGGTTCTGTGCAGGTCCAGTCGCCAGTCCTGTCCGACCAGGTCCTTGCCGAAGGAGCGGTGCGGTTTCTCGGCGCTGAGGACGAAGCCGTGCCGCCGGTAGAGGCGGCGGGCGGCGGAGAGGACGTCGTTGGTCCACAGCACCAGGTCGCGGTAGCCGACCCCGCGCGCGAACTCGATCACGGCGGTGACCAGCCGGTCCCCGATGCCGAGCCCCCGCGCCTCCGGTTCGACGAGCAGCAGCCGCAGCCGTGCGGTGCCCGGGGCGTCGTCCCGTACGCACATCACGCACCCCATGGGCCGCCCGGCCCGTTCGGCGATCCAGACCCGCTCCAGGTGCGGGTCGTGGTCCTCGGCGTAGTCGGCGACGATCCGGGCCACCAGGCCCTCGTAGTCGGCGTTCCAGCCGTACTCGGCCGCGTAGAGGGCGGCGTTGCGCTGCACGATCCAGCCCAGGTCGCCGGGGTGCGGCTCGCGCAGCACGACCTCGCCGACGGCCTCGGGGGTGTGCGCGTCGCCGAGGATCGTACGGATGGTGCGCATGGCCTCGGCGAGCCGTGGCCGCGCACCGGGGTCGACGGCGCCCAGCAGTGAGCCGACCGAGTCACGGGCACGCTCGTCGAGCAGCTCCGCGGCGGACCGGCCGCCCGCGGTGAGCGACACCCGCCGCCGCCTCGGGTCCTTCTCGGAGGGTGCGCGCTCGATCAGGCCGGCCTCCTCGAACCTGTTGAGGATCCGGCTCAAGTACCCGGCGTCCAGTGCGAGATCGGCCCGCAGGTCGGCCGCGTCGGTGTCGGCGGAGTGCGCGAGCTCGTACAGCACGCGGGCCTCGGTGAGGGTGTACGGGGCGTAGAGGTGGCGGCCGTAGTCGAGGGCGCCGATGAGGTTGGTGTAGAAGCGGTTGAAGGCGCGGATGTCCTGGACGGTCATGGCTGGACCCCGATGGTTGACTGAGTCAGAGATGCCGCGTTTCCGAGGCTAGCCCGCCGCCCCGCCGGCCGGAAGGCATCGGACCGAACGGCGGTCCCGCGGGCTTCACTTGTTCTTCCTTGTCTGGGCTCGTTCCTGCTTTTGACTTCGTCACCCCCGCGTCGTAGGTTTATACACGAACGTCACTAATGTCCGTTTCAATCGGATATGACGTGGTCCGCCGAAGAGCCCGGGCGGTGCGGAGAACCGGCATCAAGGGCGGCGGACGCGCTTAGAGCTGCGCGCAGGCTCTGGAGTGCACGCAAGTCGGCCCTCAAGCGGGCCGTCGTAACACAACCACACCCTCGGAGAGGGGCGATCATGCGCGCGCACAGCACACGTATCAAGAGGGTCGCCATCGCTGCGATCTCGGCACCGATCCTTGCGCTCGGCGCAGGTGCCGGCATCGCCAGCGCGGCTACCCACGCATCGGCGCCTGACCACGTTGTTTCCTTCCAGGACAACGGCGGTGGCGGCGGAGGTCATGGCGGCGGTGGCGGAGGCCACGGCGGCGGTGGCGGCGGTCATGGTGGCGGCGGTTACGGCGGTCACGGTGGCGGCGGCTACGGCGGTCACGGTGGCGGCGGCTACGGCGGCTGGGGCGACAACGGCTACGGCCGTGGCGGCCACGGCGGCTGGGGCGACAACGGCTACGGCGGCTGGGGTGGCGGCTACGGCGGCCACGGTGGCGGTGGCTACGGTGGCGGCGGTCACGGTGGCGGTGGCTACGGTGGCGGAGGCCACGGCGGCGGAGGCAACGGCGGCGGCGGTGGCGGAGGCCACGGCGGCGGCGGTGGCGGCCGGTGACTGACACTCCCTGACAGTGAAGGAATGGGTCCGGGTGTCCGGTGTTTGGGCACCCGGACCCACGCGTGTACCCGCCCGGGGTGCGGAGGGCCGGCACCGGGCGGGGGTGATCCGTGGCCGCGGCGCCCGCCGGACGGTGGGTCCGCACCGACCCGGAAGCCGTCTGGGAAACCTCCCCGGCGACCACATGAGGAATCGTTCCTGCTGGGTCGGTGCCAGGTGATCAGCCTGCTCGTACCACGCTTTTGTACCGGTGTCGCGAGCCCCCCGGGCCCACGGTCCGGCCGGCGCCCCCTGGGTCGGCGCCCGCCCGGCTCCGGGCCGGCCGCCCGGCACGGGCCCGCCGTGCGGCAGCCCGCGGGCCGCACCGCGGTCAGCCCCGCGGAACGCCCGAAGAGCCCCGTACCATCAACTCCCCCCGGACCGTGGCGATGCCGCCCGGCGGGGGCTCCTCGCGGCCCATGGCGATGCGACCGGCCCGGGCGCCCGCCTCCGCCAGCGGCAGCCGTACCGTCGTCAGCGACGGCACCGCGTCGATGCTGAACGGCAGGTCGTCGAAGCCGGCCACCGACACGTCCGCCGGGATCCGCAGCCCCGACTCCCGCAGTGCCGCGCACGCGCCCAGCGCCACCGAGTCGTTGGCCGCCACCACCGCGGTCAGCGACGGGTCGCGGCGCAGCAGTTCGAGCGTCGCCTCGTATCCCGCCCGCCGGTCGTAGCGCCCGTGCACGGTCCAGCGCGGGTCCTCCTGGATCCCGGCCGCGGCCAGCGCGGCCCGGTGGCCCTCCAGGCGGTGCCGGGTGGTCGTCCGCTCCTCGGGGCCCGCGATGTAGCCGAGGTGCCGGTGGCCCAGCCCGATGAGGTGCTCGGTCAGCTGCTTGCCGCCGCCGCGGTTGTCGAAGGTCAGCGCCACCGCGCCGGTGTCCGGCGCCGGCGGCCGTCCGCACAGCACCACCCGGGTCCCCGCGTCCGCCAGCTTGCGCAGCTTCGCCGCCACGGCCGCCGCGTGCGGCGCGTCCTCCACGGCCCCGCCGGTCAGGATCACCGCGGCCGCCCGCTGCCGCTGCAGCAGGGTCAGATAGGTCAGTTCCCGCTCCGGCGACCCGCCGGTGTTGCAGACCACCGCGAGCCGCTCGCCGCCGGCGCGCCCGCCGGGGCCCCCGATCTCCGCCTGGATCGCGCTCGCCATGATCCCGAAGAACGGGTCGGCGATGTCGTTGACGAGGATGCCCACCAGGTCGGAGGTGGCCGCCGCGAGCGCGCTCGCCGGGCCGTTGAGGACGTAGTCCAGGTCGTCCACCGCCCGCAGCACCCGCTCCCGGGTGGACGCCGCCACGGGGTAGTTGCCGTTCAGCACGCGCGACACCGTCGCGGGCGAGACCTGGGCGCGGGCCGCCACGTCCGCCAGGGTCACCGTCATCTCGTCATCCTCCGGTCGCGTGTCTCTTCGTACGCCGTCGTACTCAGCCTGATCAAAGGAAGCCCCCTTGCCGTGCAGACCATAAGGCCATTCACTCCTGCTGTTCGCCCGCTCGAACAACTCGACCCCATCACGGTCTTGTACAGACCAGTGGTGAAAGGCTAGCTTCAGACCATGTAGAAAGCGCTTGCTGCGTTACTGGGACGCACGCGGACGAAGGGAATCACGTGACACGCAAGACGGTGCGTATCGCCATGAACGGCGTGACCGGGCGCATGGGCTACCGCCAGCACCTCGTCCGCTCGATCCTCGCGTTGCGCGAACAGGGCGGTCTCGACCTCGGCGACGGCACCGTGCTGTGGCCGGAACCGGTCCTCGTCGGGCGCCGGGAGCACGCGCTGCGCGACATCGCCGACCGGCACGGTCTGTCCGGGGAACACGTCTCCACCGACCTGGAGTCCGTGCTCGCCGACCCGACCGTGGACATCTACTTCGACTCCCAGGTCACCTCGGCCCGCGAGGAGGCACTCCGGCAGGCCATCGCCGCCGGAAAGCACATCTACACCGAGAAGCCGACCGCGACCGGCCTGGAGGGCGCCCTGGAGCTGGCCCGGCTGGCGGACGCGAGGGGCATCAGGCACGGCGTCGTCCAGGACAAGATCTTCCTGCCCGGCCTGCTGAAGCTGAAGCGGCTCATCGACGGCGGCTTCTTCGGCCGGATCCTGTCGGTCCGCGGCGAGTTCGGCTACTGGGTCTTCGAGGGCGACTGGCAGGAGGCGCAGCGCCCGTCCTGGAACTACCGCGCGCAGGACGGCGGCGGCATCGTCGTCGACATGTTCCCGCACTGGGAGTACGTCCTGCACGAGCTGTTCGGCCGGGTGAAGTCCGTCCAGGCCCTGACCGCCACCCACATCCCGCAGCGCTGGGACGAGACCGGCAAGCCCTACGACGCCACCGCCGACGACGCCGCCTACGCCATCTTCGAACTCGACGGCGGCGCCGTCGCCCAGATCAACTCCTCCTGGGCGGTCCGCGTCAACCGCGACGAACTCGTCGAGTTCCAGGTCGACGGCACCGAGGGCTCGGCGGTCGCCGGGCTGCGCGACTGCCGGGCCCAGCACCGCTCCGCGACCCCCAAGCCGGTGTGGAACCCGGACATCCCCGCCACCGAGGTCTTCCGCGACCAGTGGCAGGAGGTCCCGGACAACGGCGCGTTCGACAACGGTTTCAAGGCCCAGTGGGAACTCTTCCTCAAGCACGTCTACGCCGACGCCCCCTACCACTGGGACCTGCTGGCCGGCGCCCGCGGCGTACAGCTCGCCGAGCTCGGCCTGCGGTCCTCGGCGCAGGGCCGCCGCATCGACGTACCGGAGATCGCGCTGTGACCATCCAGCTCCCGGGCGCCGGCGGGGCGCTGCGGACCTACGAGCCGCGCACCGAGCCGCTCGCCGTCACCGACGGCACCCCCTTCACCTCCCGTACGGTCTTCTCGGCGGCCCATGTCGTCGCCGACCCGTTCGCCGACGCCTCCCCCGACTCGGCAGCCGCCGTCGACTGGGACGCCACCCTCGCCTTCCGCCGCCACCTGTGGTCGCACGGCCTGGGCGTCGCCGAGGCGATGGACACCGCCCAGCGCGGCATGGGCCTGGACTGGGCGGGCGCCGCCGAACTGATCCGCCGCAGCGCCGCCGAGGCGAGGGCGGTCGGCGGCCGGATCGCCTGCGGCGTCGGCACCGACCAGATCACCGGCGGCACGCTCGCCGGGATCCGGGCCGCCTACGAGGAGCAGCTCGCGCTCGTCGAGGAGTCCGGCGCCCAGGCCGTCCTGATGGCCTCCCGGGCGCTCGCCGCCACCGCCTCCGGCCCCGAGGACTACCTGGACGTCTACGGGCACCTGCTGCGCCAGGCCGCCGAGCCGGTGGTGCTGCACTGGCTGGGCCCGATGTTCGACCCGGCGCTGGCGGGCTACTGGGGACCGGCCGACCTGGACGCGGCGACGGAGGTGTTCCTGGAGGTCGTCGCCGCCCACCCCGACAAGGTCGACGGCGTCAAGGTGTCGCTCCTGGAGGCTCAGCGGGAGATCGACATCCGGCGACGGCTGCCGCAGGGCGTCCGCTGCTACACCGGCGACGACTTCAACTACCCCGAGCTGATCGCCGGCGACGAGCAGGGATTCAGCCACGCCCTGCTCGGCGTCTTCGATCCGCTGGGACCGCTGGCGGCGCAGGCGGTACGGGTCCTGGACACGGGCGACACGGCGGGCTTCCGCGCGCTGCTCGACCCGACCGTGGAACTCTCCCGCCACCTCTTCCAGGCCCCCACCCGCTTCTACAAGACGGGCGTGGTGTTCCTGGCCTGGCTCGCCGGCCACCAGGCACACTTCACGATGGTCGGCGGCCTGCAGTCGGCCCGCTCCCTGCCGCACCTCGCCCGCGCCTACGAACTCGCCGACGGCCTGGGGCTGTTCCCCGACCCGAAGCTGGCCGAGGACCGGATGAGGACCCTTCTCGCCCTGTACGGGGTGACCCGGTGACCGGCGACCTGTCCCGCTTCTCGATCAACCAGATGACGGTGAAGCAGCTGTCGCTGCCCGAACTGGCCGACGCCTGCCTGGAACTGGGCGTGCCCGCCGTCGGCCTGTGGCGGGAGCCGGTCCGGTCGTACGGAGTGGAGGCGGCCGCCAAGCTGGTCCGCGAGGCGGGCCTGACCGTCACCACCCTGTGCCGGGGCGGCTTCCTCACCGCGATCGACCCGGGAGCGCGGGCGGCGGCCCTCGCCGACAACCGGCGGGCGGTCGAGGAGGCGGCGGCCCTCGGCACCGACACCCTCGTACTGGTATCCGGCGGCCTGCCCGCGGGCTCCCGGGACCTGCACGGGGCACGGGAGCGGATCGCGGACGCGCTGGGAGAGCTGGGCCCCTACGCACAGCGGCACGGGGTCCGGCTGGCCGTCGAGCCCCTCCATCCCATGTACGCCGCCGACCGCTGCGTGGTCTCCACCCTCGCCCAGGCCCTGGACCTCGCCGAGCGCTTCCCCGCCCACCAGGTCGGCGTCACCGTGGACACGTACCACGTCTGGTGGGACGACCGGGCACCCGCGCAGATCGCCCGGGCCGGCGCGGGCGGCCGCATCCACACCTTCCAACTCGCCGACTGGACCACCCCGTTGCCCGAAGGCGTCCTCAACGGCCGCGGCCAGCTCGGTGACGGCGCGATCGACATGCGGGAGTGGAGGGGGCACGTGGAGGCGGCCGGCTACACCGGCGCCATCGAGGTCGAGCTGTTCAACGACGGCCTGTGGGCCCGGGACGGCCGCGAGGTGCTCACGGAGACGGCGAACCGGTTCGTGGAACACGTGATCCGGTAGCCGGCTTCCGAAAGATCTCCCGCCCCCGTACAACCATCCCCCCGCGCGGCCGGTCGTACCCGGTGTCAGAACCCTCGGGGGGGATCCGGGGGGGATCGCGGGGTTCTGGCCGGAGGGGGTAGACCGAGGGGGTTCGATCGACGGATCGGGCCCCCTCGAAGCGTGTCCGGGCACTTGCGGGGCGTGCGGCCGGTTCCGGTGTTGTTCGTGGGAGCCCGGTGCCCCAGGCTGCTGCCTGGACGAGACGAATGTTCGACTCGGGGGGCGGTTCTCGTGCTGCGGATTCACTTCACGCCTCAGGACCTGGCTCGCGTCCGGGTGGCGAGCGCCCCCGACCCGCTCTGGGAGATCACCTGCAGCCTGCACCGGTTACAGACCTCGCGGGGCCGCTGGGCGTACGCCGACTGGTACCGCGAGACCCGCGCCACCCTGGCCGGCACCCACCTCGGCGCTGCCGTACGACGGCTCCTGGTCCCGGTGCTGCCCAGGGCCCGCTACCTGCCCGACTTCCTCACCCCGCGCGAGTCCGCCGACGGCCTGGACCGCGGCCTCGCGGCGATCGTCGACACCCCGCCCGACCGGGTCGTGCGCGAGATACGGACCCTGGACCGGATCACCGGCGCCCCCGACTGGGCGCCCCGGCTGCTGGAACGCGAGACCCGGGAGGAGCTCGCCAAGCTCCTGCGCACCTATCACGAAGCGGTGATCGCGCCCCACGAGAGCCGGGTCGGCGCCGCCGTCGCCGGCGAGCGCGCCCTGCTCGCGCGCCAGACCCTCGACACCGGCCTCGACGGACTGCTCCGCGGCCTGTCACCGGCCGTCCGCTGGCGGCCGCCGGTCCTGCACGTCGACTACGTCGAGGACCGGGACCTGTACCTGGCCGGCCGCGGACTGCACCTGATCCCCTCGTACTTCTGCTGGCAGTCACCGATCTCGATGGCGGACGACACCCTCCAGCCGGTGCTGGTCTATCCGGTGCACGGCGTCCGCGCGGCCGCCCCCGACGCCCCGCCGGACGCCACGCTCGCCGCGCTGCTCGGCCGGACCCGTGCGGCGGCGCTGCGCTGTCTCGCGTTCGGCGCGACCACCTCCGAACTGGCCCGACTGCTCGGCGTGTCGGTGCCCACGGCCTCCCACCACACCACCGTGCTGCGCGACGCCGGCCTGGTCTTCAGCCACCGCCACCACAACACGGTGCTGCACTCCCTCACCCCGCTCGGCGCCGCCATGCTCAGGCCGGCTTCCGCCCCGCCGCCCACAGGAGTCACGGAGGCACCGCCGGAGCAGCGGACTCCACTGCCTGGCGCGGGACTTTAGAGCCCCGTCGAAGGGCGTGGTCCACGGGGCGGGTGCTCTGCGAGCGTTTCGGTTGCTCGATCCGGCCACAACCGATCACCGCAAGGGGGAACCATGAGGAAGGCCATCGCCGCGGGCGCGCTCGCGCTCGTCTCCGCCGCAGGCTGTCTGGTGCTCGCGCCCGCCGCGTCCGCCGCCCCGGCCGCCTGTGTGACCGTGACGCTGAAGACCGGGGCCTACCAGGGCGTCGGCGGCACCGCGACCAAGTCGTCGTCCAGCAGCTGCGGCGACCTCAACCTGACCTACTCGGACGACTCCACCTCCACGTACGGCGACGAGTACGCCGGGCGTCTGTACCACTCCTCCAGCAGCTCCTGGGTGACCTGCAACAAGGGTTACGTCTGGGCCTCCGACGGCAGCCACAGCGTCAACGACTCCACCTACTGGCTGTGCACCGACGTGTCCGGCGGCACGAAGTTCACCGTGGCGAGCTACTACGACGGCGGCGACACCGTCCGCATCACGCACTGACCCGGTGCCGCAGCTCCAGGGGTGCCGTGGGCCCGAGCGGCCCGCGGCACCCGCTCCCACCCCCGCAGGCAGGACCCCATGATCCGGATGCTCCGTGCGGCCCGCTCCGCCGCCGCTCTCGCCCTGCTCGCCGCCGTCACGGCCACCGCCTGCACGGCCGGCCCGGCTCAGCAGCCCGTCGCCGGCCCCCGCGCGGCCACCGTGACCCCGGCCCGGCTCAGCGACACCCTGCCGGCCGACCCGGTGCGGATGGTGCTGCCCGCGACCGGCGCCGAGTCCCGCTGGACGCAGGGGCTGGACGTGTTCGTACGGCAGGTGCAGCGCGTCGCGGCGGCCTCCTGCGCCCGTGACCGTGGCTTCACCCTGCCCGACCAGGTCCCGCTCGCCTTCATCCGCTACTACGAACTCCCCGACCTGGACTTCATCGCGCGGCACGGCACCAGCGAGAGCGCCACCGTGCCCGCCCCGTCGGCGAGCCCCGCCCCGGCCCGCACCGGATCCGCCGCCGACGTGCGCGCCTGTCTCGCCGAGGGCACGGCCGCCGCCCGGGCCCTGCGCGAGCGCTATGCCGGCGTCCAGGGCCAGTGGTTCGGCACGCTCACCACCCTGCGCCGCGACCCGGCCACCCTCGACGCCCTCGGCACGCTGCCGGACTGCCTGGCCCGGTACGGCGTCCGGGCCCGCGACGAGAACGCCTTCTTCGCCCTCGCCGACGCCAGGATGCAGACCGCCGCCCCGGACGGACCCGCCTCGGGGGAGAACACGCTGGGGCGGGCGTACGCCACCTGCATGCGCCCGGTGGAAGCGGTACGGGAGCCCGCCCGCGCCGAGCTGCGCACCCGTTTCCTGGCCGCACCCGGACACGCGGACGCGGTCCGCGCGGTGCGCACCACCCTCGTCCCGGCCCTGCGCGCCGCCCAGCGGCGCTACGGCGTGCCGCTGGTGTTCCCCCAGCCGTGACACCGGGCTTCGTAACACGCCTAGAAGAACACCCCGCACCGCAGCAGCACGTTCGCGTACGGCCGGGCCTCACCGGTGCGCACCACCAGGCGGGCGCCGCCCGACAGCTCCTTCAGCCGTTCGTGCGGGACCAGGGCCAGGTCGGGAAAGTGCCCGTCCAGCAGCCCGGCCGCGGCCGGATTGGCCTCGCGTATCTCGGTCGCGGCCGTGGCGCCCTCCACGACCAGCTCGGACAGCAGCCCCTCCAGCACCTCCGCGAAGGACGGCACCCCGGCCCGGAAGGCCAGGTCCACGACGCGCGGCCCGTGCGGGATCGGCATCCCGGCATCGCAGACCAGCACTCCGTGCCCGTGCCCCAACTCCGCGAGCGCGCCCGACAGGTGGCGGTTGAGGATCCCCGTCTTCTTCACAGCGCCTCGACCTCCGCCGCCGTCGGGTACGAGTCCTGCGCGCCCCGCCTCGTCACCGCGGCCGCCCCGACCCGGGCCGCGTACGCAGCCGCCTCGGCGAGCGACGCACCCGCCCCGAGCCGTACCGCGAGGGCCGCCGTGAAGGCGTCCCCGGCGCCCGTGGTGTCCACCGCGTCCACCTTCACCGACGGGACCAACTCGCTCCCGTGCCCGTCGGCGACCAGCGCGCCCGCCGCGCCCAGCGTCACCACCACCGACTTCGGGCCCCTGGCGAGCAGGAGCCGCGCCCAGTCGGCCGGCTCCTCGCCCGCGGCGGCCGCACCGAGGAGCGCCTTCGCCTCGTGCTCGTTGACGATCAGCGGGTCACAGGCCCCCAGGACCTCGTCCGGAAGGGGACGCGGCGGGGACGGGTTGAGCACGAACCGGCTGCCGGGGGCCAGGTTCCGTACCACCTCCACCACCGTCTCCAGCGGGATCTCCAGCTGCGCGGAGACCACCCGGGAGGCTTGGAGGAGGCCGCCCGCGGCCCGTACGTCCGCCGGTACGAGCCGGCCGTTCGCGCCCGGCGAGACCACGATGCTGTTGTCTCCGGAGGGATCCACGGTGATCAGGGCGACGCCCGTGGGCGCCCCGCCCACCAGTACGCCCGCCGTGTCCACCCCGGCGGCCCGCTGCGAGTCGAGCAGCAGTCCGCCGTGCGCGTCGTCGCCCACCCGGGCCAGCAGGGCGGTGCGGGCACCGAGCCGGGCGGCCGCGACCGCCTGGTTCGCGCCCTTGCCACCGGGGTGCGTGGCGAGGTCGCCGCCGAGCACGGTCTCACCGGCGGCCGGCCGCCGCTCGACCCCGATCACCAGGTCGGCGTTGGCCGATCCCACGACCAGGAGGTCGTAGTCGTACATGAAGTGACTCCCTAAGAGAACGAGTTGAGGCGGCCGGGCCCGGCGGGTGCCGACCGGCCGCCTCCTTGGTACCTCAGCCCGTGAACCCGGCCACGTTCTCCTTGGTGACCACCTTCACCGGCACCTTGATCGTCGAGGCGACCTTCTTGTCCTGGATGGCCTTGAGCGCGTTGTCCACGGCGATCTTCCCGAGCTGCGAGGGCTGCTGGGCGACCGACGCGTACAGCGTGCCGTTCTTGACCGCGGTCAGGCCGTCGGGGGTGCCGTCGAAGCCGACCACCGAGACCGACTTGCCGGCCTTGGAACCGAGCGCCTTGATCGCGCCGAGGGCCATCTCGTCGTTGGCGGCGATGACGCCCTGGACGTCCGGGTGGGCCTGGAGCAGGTTCGACATCACGTCGAGGCCCTTGGTCCGGTCGAAGTCGGCCGGCTGCTGGGCCACCACCTGGATGCCGGGGAAGGCCTTCAGGCCGCTGGCGAAGCCCTGCGCGCGTTCGCGGGCGGCGGAGGTACCGGCCTGGCCCTGCAGGATCACGATCTTGCCGTGGCCGCCGAGCTTGTCGCCGATCGTCTTGGCGGCCAGCTCACCGCCGGTGACGTTGTCGGAGGCGACCAGCGCGTCGGTCCTGGCGTTGTTGACGCCACGGTCGACGGCGATGACCGGGATGTCCGCCTTGTTGGCGGCCTTCACGGAGTTGCTCGCCGCGTCCGAGTCCACCGGGTTGACGATGACCGCGCCCAGTCCCGAACTGGTGAAGTTCTGGAGCTGGTTGGCCTGCTGCGAAGCGTCGTTCTGGGCGTCCGTGACGGTCAGGTCCACGCCCAGTTTCTTCGCCTCGGCCTGCGCGCCGGAGCGGATCTGCACGAAGAACGGGTTGTTCAGGGTGGACAGGGACAGGCCGACCTTCGGGTTGTCGGAGGAGGAACCGGTGTGCAGCAGGGAGGTCGCGGCGACGAGTCCGACGGTGACGGCGGCCGCGAGCGCGTACGTCCCCGCCTGCTTGCCCTTGTTGCCCCCGGTACCCGCGGCCACCGGGGTGGCGCCGGCCTTGCGGCGCACGGTGTCCAGGAGCACGGCGAGCGCGATGACGACACCGATGACGACCTGCTGCCAGAACGCGGAGACGTTCAGCAGGTTGAGGCCGTTGCGCAGCACCGCCAGGATCAGCGCGCCGATCAGCGTGCCGGAGGCCTTGCCGGTACCGCCGGCCAGCGACGCGCCGCCGATCACCACCGCCGCGATGGCGTCCAGTTCGTAGCCGTTGGCGGCCTGCGGCTGCGCCGAGGAGAGCCGGGAGGCCAGCACGATGCCGGCGACGGCCGCGAACAGTCCGGACAGCGCGTAGATGGCGAGCTTCTGCTTGTTGACCCGCAGCCCGGACAGCCGGGCGGCCTCCTCGTTGCCGCCGATCGCGTACATCGAACGTCCGATGTAGGTCCGGCCGAGCACGAAGGCGGCGATGAGCCCCATGACGACCATCACCAGGACCGGCACCGGCAGCCAGCCGCCGAGCGTGTCACCGAGGTGGGAGACCGAGGAGGGGAAGGCGATCGGGGAGCCGTCGGAGATGACCAGCGCCAGGCCGCGGCCCACCGAGAGCAGCGCGAGCGTCGCGATGAACGGCGGCAGCTTGCCGTACGCGATGAGGAAGCCGTTGACCAGACCGGCCGCTATGCCGGTGGCGACGGCCAGCACCACGGCCAGGAACACCGGCACCCCGTGCGAGGTGGCGCTCCACGCCAGCACGGTGGCCGACAGGGCGGCGACCGAACCGACCGACAGGTCGATGCCCGCCGCGACGATCACGAAGGTCGAGCCGAAGGCGAGGATGGCGACCACGGCCGCCTGGACGCCGACGTTCAGCAGGTTGTCGGTGGTCAGGAAGTCACCCGACAGCGCCGACATGGCGATGACGAGGACGATCAGCGCGGTGAGCGCGCCGTTGTCGAGGAGCAGCCGGCGCACGCCGGAGACGCCACCGGCGCCCGCGTTCTTGCTCTTGAGGGTGTCAGTGGCCACGTCCGGCCTCCTTGTCGGTTGTGGTGGTGGGGGTGGAGACGGCGAGAGCCATCACGGAGTCCTGGGTGGCCCGGTCGGCGGAGAGCTCGCCCGCGATCCGGCCCTGCGCCATCACCAGGACCCGGTCGCTCATCCCGAGGACCTCGGGCAGATCGCTGGAGATCATCAGGACGGCGGCCCCGGCGGCCGTCAGTTCGTTGATCAGCTGGTAGATCTCGACCTTGGCGCCGACGTCGATACCGCGCGTCGGCTCGTCGAGGATCAGCACCTTCGTGTCGGCCAGCAGCCACTTGCCGATGACGACCTTCTGCTGGTTGCCGCCGGAGAGGGTGCGCACGTGCTGGCCGAGCCCGGCCATCCGCACGCCCAGCTGCCCGGCGATCCGCTCGGCGGCGACATGCTGCCCCCTCAGGTCGACGATCCCGGCCCGGGTCGCCCGGCGCAGGGTCACCAGCCCGAGGTTCTCCTCGACGGAGGCGTCCAGGACCAGTCCCTGCCCCTTGCGGTCCTCGGGGACGAGCCCGATCCCGGCGGCCATGGCCGCGTTGACGTCGTGCCGCTTCAGCACCGTACCGGAGACCTGCACGGCCCCCCTGTCGTACGGATCGGCACCGAACACGGCCCGCACGACCTCGGTACGGCCGGCACCGACCAGCCCCGCGATGCCGACGACCTCACCGGCGCGCACCTGGAAGCTGATGTCGTGGAAGACGCCGTCCCGGGTCAGCCCGTCCACGGACAGCAGCACGGCACCGGTCTCGGCCCGCTCGCGCGGGTACTGCTGCTCGATGGACCGCCCGACCATGAGCCGGACCAGTTCGTCCTCGGCGGTGGTGGCGGGCACCTGGCCCACGCTCTTGCCGTCCCGGATGACGGTCACCCGGTCCCCGACCGCGGCGATCTCCTCCAGGTGGTGGGTGATGAAGACGATCCCCACCCCGTCCTCGCGCAGCTGCCGCACGATCGCGAAGAGCTTCTCCACCTCCTCCGAGGTGAGCACGGCGGTCGGCTCGTCCATGATGAGCACGCGCGCGTCCAGGCTGAGTGCCTTGGCGATCTCGACCATCTGGAGGCGGGCGATACCGAGCTCCCGTACCCGCGCACGCGGTGAGACGTTCACGCCGACCCGCCTGAGCAGGGCCTCGGCGTCGGCCTCCATCCGCTTCCGGTCGATCATCCCGAGGCGGCGCGGCTGCCGGCCCAGGAAGATGTTCTCGGCGACCGTGAGATCGGGTACCAGGTTGAACTCCTGGTAGATGGTGGCGATCCCGAGGCGCTCGGAGTCCTGCGCACCATGGATGCGCACCTCCTCGCCGCCGGCCAGGATCCGCCCCTCGTCCGGGGTGTAGGCGCCGGAGAGCATCTTGATGAGGGTGCTCTTTCCCGCTCCGTTCTCACCGAGGAGTACGTGCACCTCGCCCCGGCGCAGATCGAAGTCGACGCCGTCGAGCGCGACCACGCCGGGGAAGGATTTCCGTATGCCCTCGATGCGCAGCAACTCGTCCGGGTTGCTCACGACGTGCTCCTTTGCACAGGGGTCTGGTTCATTCCGGGACGCGCGCCGCAGGAGCGGCGCACGACGAGCCGGGCGGGGAGGGTGACGGACTGCGGAGGCCGCCCCTCGATACGGTCGATCAGCGCGCGTACGGCGGCCCGCCCCAGCTCACCGGTCGGCTGGGCGATCGCCGTGACCGGCGGATCGGTGTGCACGAACCACCGGATGTCGTCGAACGCGGCGAGCGCGATGTCGTCCGGCACCCGCAGGCCACGCGCGCGTACGGCGTCGAGCGCGCCGAGCGCCATCAGGTTGTCGGCGGCGAAGACGACCTCGGGCGGCTCGGGCAGGTCGAGGAACCCCTCGGTGACCCGCCGCCCGCTCTCGGCCTGGAAGTCGCCCTGGCCTATGTAGGCGTCGGGGAGGGGGACGCCGTACTCGGCGAGCGCCTCCCCGAAGGCCCGCACCCGCTCGCTGCCGGTGGTGGTGGCCGCGGGGCCCGAGATGATCGCGAGCCGCCGGTGCCCCAGCCCGTAGAGGTGCGCGACGAGGTCCCGTACGGCGGTCTGTCCGTCCGCCCGGACCACGGGCACGTCGACGCCCGGGATCCACCGGTCGACGAACACCATCGGCGTCCCGCCGCGCGCCGCCTCCAGCATCAGCGGCGAGCCGCCGTCGGTGGGGGAGACGAGCAGCCCGTCGATACGGCGGTCGAGCAGCGTCCGTACGTGATGGTCCTGCAGCTCGGGGCGCTCGTCGGCGTTGCCGATGATCACGCTGTAGCCGTGCGCGCGGGCCTCTTCCTCGACCGAGCGGGCCAGCTCCGTGAAGTACGGGTTGAGTACGTCACTGATGACCAGGCCGAGGGTGCGGGTCTGGTCGGTGCGCAGGGAACGGGCGACGGCGTTCGGGCGGTAGCCCAGCGTCTCGACGGCGGCCAGCACACGGGTTCGGGCGTCGGCGCTGACCGACGGATGGTCGTTCAGGACACGGGACACCGTGGCGACGGAAACGCCCGCCGCGGCGGCCACGTCCTTGATACTCGCCATCGCCGCTCCACCTCCTCGTGGAACTCATGGAATCGATTACACGCAACTGCGTAGAGAGGATTGGAATCGATTACACGATGGCTGGGCAAGAGGTGCGGGACGGCCGAAACCGAATCGTGACCCTGGCGCGTGGCCGGCCGCGGGTGCGTCGGGGCTGCTCGCGCAGTTCCCGGCGCCCCTTCGGGACGCTGCGGCGAAGCGCGCGAAAGGGGCGCGGGGGACTGCGCGACCAGCCCCCACCAGCCCCCACCGGCCCGCGGCCGGCCGCGGCGATGCGGTGCCGCGGCGATCCGGTGGGGCCCGTCAGCCGATGCGGGTCCCCGTGCCGCTGACGCGGACGCGCGGGTCGCCCGCGAACAGCGTCACCGTGAGTTCGCCGGGGCGGCCCAGATCCTGCCCCTGGTGCAGGGTGAGGACGCCGTCCTCGGGGACCAGTCCCAGCTCACGGGCGTAGGCGCCGAACGCGGCGGCCGCGGCACCGGTCGCCGGGTCCTCGACCACGCCGCCGACGGGGAACGGGTCACGGACGTGGAAGACGGCGGCCGACTCCCGCCACACCAACTGCACCGTGGTCAGGTCCAGGCGGTGCATCAGGGCTTCGAGGCGCGCGAAGTCGTACGCGAGATCCGCGAGGCGCGCCCGGGTCGCCGCCGCGAGCACGAGATGGCGGGCACCGGCGAACGCGATCCGGGGCGGGAACGCCGGGTCGAGATCGGCGACCGGCCAGCCGAGCGCGTCGAGCGCCTCGGCGAGGTCGGCGCCGGCGATCTCCTCGACGTGCGGCTCGACGCTGGTGAGGGTGGCCGTCAGTGCCCCGCCCGCCTCGGTCACCGTCACCGGCACGGTGCCGGCGGGGGTTGCGAACACCAGCTCGCCGGGGCCGATCCGCTCGGCGAGCGCGATGGCGCTCGCCACGGTGGCGTGCCCGCAGAACGGCACCTCGGCCTTGGGGCTGAAGTACCGGATGGCGTACGACCGTTCCCGCGCGGACGGGGTCAGGAACGCGGACTCCGAGTACCCGAGGTCCGCGGCGATCGCCAGCATGCCCTCGTCGTCCAGGCCACTGGCGTCCAGCACGACACCCGCGGGGTTGCCCCCCTCGGGGCGGGAGGAGAAGGCGGTGTACCGCAGGACCTCGGGGCGTGGCGCATTCGTCGTCATGACCGCGCAACACGAAGCTGTCGCAGGCCTATTCCGCGCGTTCCCGTCGCGTCACCGACGGTGTGTCACATCGGCTTCGGCTTGAAGACCGCGAAGGTCGCGCCCTGCGGATCGGCGACCACCGACATCCGGCCCGCCATCATCTCGAACGGCGGTGCCAGCACCGTTCCGTTCCGCTTGACCAGTGCGTCCACGGTCGAGTCGACGTCGTCCACGGCGAAGTACGTCAGCCAGTGCGGCGGGACACCGGGCCGGTCGTCCCCCAGCTGGGTGGCGCCGCCGACGCCCTTGCCGCCGATATTCAGCGACCAGTAGGTCCCCTCGGCGCCCTCCATCGGCTGGATCTCGATGCCGAAGGACTCGCCGTAGAAGCCTGTGGCGCCGAGTACGTCGCTGGTGTTCAGCTCGTTCCAGATCAGCGCGCCCGGCTCGTTGACCAGGCCGGCGCCGTGGAACTCGCCCGGCTGCCACACCCCGAACACCGCGCCCTGCGGGTCGGCGGAGATCAGCATCCGGCCGAGCCCGCCGACGTCCATCACCGGGGCCAGCAGGGTGCCGCCCGCCGAGACGATCGCGTCCTGCGTGGCCTGCGCGTCGGTGCTGGCCAGGTAGGTGGTCCAGACGGTCGGCGGGTCCGGCTGCCCCTCGGGCGCCATGGCGGGACCGATGCCGGCCACCGGCTTGCCGCGCAGCGTGCAGACCGCGTACCCGCCGAACTCGCCCGGGCCGATCTCGCCCTGCCAGCCGAACAGGTCCCGGTAGAAGTCCAGCGCGGCCTGCTGGTCCTGCGCCATCAGATCGACCCAGCACGGGGTGCCGGTCGCGTACGGAGTGGTGATCTCGGGCATCTCAGGTTCTCCCTGCGCGCGAAAAATTTCCCCGCCGCCCACCTTCACCGCCCACGGGGGTTCCCGCCACCGGAACGGTCCGGGCTTTACGGTCGGCACACCCGACCGCATGCGGCGGCCGTACCGGGGCTCCCGGCCCGGACCCTGTGTGACCTCGTCCTCCGAGTCGCCCTGACGCCTACGCGGCGGCCAGCTCGCACCACACGTACTTCCCCCGGTTGCCGTACCTCGACAGCGGCTGCCAGCCCCACAGGTCCGAACAGGCTCGTACCAGGGCCAGCCCCCGCCCCTCCTCGGCCTCCCCGAGGCCCTCCAACGGCACGGGCGGCTCGGGCGGTTCGGGGTCCGCGTCCCATGCGCCGAGGCGGAGTGTTCCGGGAGGCGACCACCGCACCCGTAGGGCCGCGGGCCCCTTCGTGTGCCGTACGGCGTTGCAGACCAGCTCGGTGGCGAGGAGTTCGGCGACGTCGAGGAGCCGTGTCAGCCCGTGTGCGGTGAGGATCAGTCTGAGTGTGTGCCGGCTGACGGTGACGGCACGGAGATCGTTGGGGATGGTGAGCGTGTACTCCCAGGCATCGGGCATGCGTCATCAACTCCGTTGGCGGTGGGGGGCTTTGCCGAGCGGTGGCGTTGCCGCGGCCGCCATGGCAGGGCGACGCGGTGCACTTCCGCTGCGTGAGCGGTGCGTCACCGAAGGTAGGGCTAACATGTGTACCCAAGCAAGCCGATCGCGTGATCCGCCCCCGAACGAGGAGCAACTGATGCCCCTGAGGCGCGAAGCAACCGCACGCCAGATGCGTTTGGGAGTCGAACTGCGCCGGCTCCGTGAACACGCGGGCCTCACGGCCATCGAGGCGGCAGCGCTGCTCGGTGCGAATCGCGCGCAGATGAGTCATCTCGAATCCGGCCTCGCGGGCGTGAGTGAGGAGCGGCTGCGGCGCCTCGCGTCCCACTACGCCTGCACCGACGAGCCGTTCATCGACGCCCTGGTCGCCATGGCCACCGACCGGACGCGCGGCTGGTGGGAGGAGTTCCGGGGTTTGCTGCCGACGTCGTTCCTGGACCTCGCCGAACTGGATCACCACTGCTCGTTCCGGCATGAGGTGGCCATCCTGTACGTGCCGGGTCTGTTGCAGACGGAGGGCTACGCGAGGGCCGTCTTCTCGGCCAGGTTGCCTGAACTCACCCCTGACGAACTTGATTTGCGAGTCCGCCACCGCATGCGGCGGCAGCAGATCACCATGCCGTACAAGTTGGTGATCCACGAGTCGGCCTTGCGCATGAGGGTTGGTGACCGCGCTGCTTCCCGAGCCCAACTCGCGCGGCTCGTGGAGATCTCGCAGGCCGATCACATCACCTTGCGTGTCATCCCCTTCGACCTCGATGGGTTCGCCGCGGCCTCAAGCACCATGACCTGCGTCGGTGGCCCGCTGCCCAAACTCGACACAGTGGTGCGCGACGCACCCCATGGCTCCCTCCTCATCGATTCCGAGGCTCAGCTCAGCGTCTATCGAACGCGCTTCCGTAGGGTTGAGGATGTGTCACTCGTGCCCGAGCGGTCGCGTGACTTCATCCACAAGCTGGCGAAGGAGCTGTGAGGCCCCATGGACATCTGGCGGAAGTCGTCGTACTCAGGAGAAGGTGACGGCAACGACTGCGTCGAGATAGCCACCACCCCCACCCACACAGCCGTCCGCGACTCAAAGGCCCCGGCCAGGGCCGTCCTCACCTTCCCGGCCGGGGCCTTCAGCACCTTCCTCGACGCTCTCAGGGCCTCCCGGCCAGCATCTCCTCGATGAGGTCCGCGGCCCGCCGCGTACCCCCCTCCGCCCTGGCCGCCGCCCGCAACCGTGCCGAGCGGGCGGCGACCTGCGGGTCCGTCGTCAGCTCGGTCAGCGCCGGGCGCAGCGCCTCCGCCGTGGCGTCCGCCGTGTCGATGCGGCGGGCCACACCCAGCTCCACCAGCCGGTCGGCGTTCATGAACTGGTCCGCGGCCTGCGGTACGGCGATCATCGGGACGCCCGCGAGCAGGCCCTCGCCGCAGCCGCCCATCCCCGCGTGGGTGACGAAGGCGTCGGCCCGCGCCAGGACCGCCCGCTGCGGAACCCAGCCGTGCACCTCGACGTTGGCGGGGATCTCGCCGAGTTCACCCGGGTCGGTGTACTTGCCGACGGCGAGGACCACGTGCCAGCCGGGCAGGTCGCCGAAGGCGGCGACGCACTGGCGGTAGAACTCGGGCCGGCGGGTGTAGGCCGAGCCCAGGGAGATCAGCAGCACCTTCTCCGCCCCGGCCGGGGGCGTCCAGGCGTCCGCGTCCGCGGAGACGTCGAAACAGGGGCCGACGAAGGTCACCGTGTCCGTGTCGACCCGGTCGGCATGCGGCTGCATCGCCCGGGTGATGAGGGCCAGGGCGCGGGAGGGCGGGCCGGAGAAGGCGTCCACGTCGGTCGTGACCGCCCCGCACGTCGCGAGCCACCGGGCGAACCTCGCCCGGTAGGCGTCGGCGCCCGGCAGCCGCCGCAGATGCGCGGCCACGTCCTGCTCGTAGCCGTCCCAGCCCACGAACGTCGGCGACAGCTGCATCAGCGGCCGGCCCTGCGATTCGGCGAGGGCGCGGGCGGCGTACGCGCCGATGTCGTACAGGTACAGGTCCGCCGGGTCGTCGTCGTAGACGGCGCGCAGGCGGGGGAGTGCCTGGACGGCGTCGTCGAGGAAGAGGCCCATCGCGGCGATCGGGTCGTCCGGCCAGTTGTTGTCGGCGACCGGCAGCACCGAGGCACAGGGCACCAGTTCGGCGCCGGTGGGCGCGATCAGGTGGGCCACCGCCGGGTCGTTGGCGTAGGTCACGCGGTGTCCGCGGGCCACCAGCTCGCGGATGATCTCAAGGCTCGGCAGGACGTGGCTGACGGCGGGGATGCCGGCCATCGCGACATGGGCACGGCGAGGGGACACGGAAGGCATGGAAGTTCCTCGATTCAGGTCTACGGGGATGAGAGGGCACACCGAACCGGCGCCCGCCGGGCGTCCGTGGACGTCGGCGAGCACGCGCAGGTGGTCGGCGTCAGCCGTAGATCTGAAGGAACTGCATGTCCGCGACCCTAACCACGGCCGCGCCCGCGGGCACCCCGTTTTCGGCCCGGCGGGGCCGCCGGCGGCGGCGCCGTGGACGAGGCCGTGATCGCTGTCGGTCCTCACCGGTACCGTCGGGTCATGGCTCAGCAGACGGGGACCCCCACCGGCGAACGACGACTCGCCACCGTCGAAGGCGTGCTCGAACGGATCACCTACGCCAACGAGGAGAACGGGTACACGGTCGCCCGTGTCGACACCGGCAGAGGCGCCGGTGATCTCCTGACCGTCGTCGGCGCGCTGCTCGGCGCGCAGGTGGGGGAGTCGCTGCGGATGGAGGGCCGCTGGGGGTCGCATCCCCAGTACGGCAAGCAGTTCACCGTCGAGAACTACACGACCGTGCTGCCGGCCACCGTCCAGGGCATCCGGCGCTATCTGGGGTCCGGACTGGTCAAGGGGATCGGGCCGGTGTTCGCCGACCGGATCACCCAGCACTTCGGGGTGGACACCCTCAGGATCATCGAGGAGGAGCCGAAGCGGCTCGTCGAGGTGCCGGGGCTCGGGCCGAAGCGGACCAGGAAGATCGCCGACGCCTGGGAGGAGCAGAAGGCGATCAAGGAGGTCATGCTCTTCCTGCAGACCGTCGAGGTGTCCACGTCCATCGCCGTGCGGATCTACAAGAAGTACGGCGACGCCTCGATCTCCGTGGTGCGGAACCAGCCCTACCGGCTCGCCGCCGACGTCTGGGGCATCGGATTCCTGACCGCCGACAAGATCGCCCAGTCCGTCGGGATCCCCCACGACAGCCCGGAGCGGGTGAAGGCGGGACTGCAGTACGCCCTGTCCCAGTCCGCCGACCAGGGGCATTGCTACCTGCCCGAGGAGCGGCTGATCGCCGACGGGGTCAAGCTGCTCCAGGTCGACACCGGGCTCGTCATCGACTGCCTCGCCGAGCTGGCCGCGTCGCCCGAGGACGGGGAGGACCCGGGCGTCGTACGGGAGAGGCTGCCCGGGCCAGGGCCCGGCGCCGAACCCGTCACCGCCGTCTATCTCGTGCCCTTCCACCGGGCCGAAGTGGCCCTCGCCTCCCAGCTGTTGCGGCTGCTGCGCACCGGCGAGGACCGGATGCCGTCGTTCCGGAACGTCGCCTGGGACAAGGCGCTCGCCTGGCTGAAGGACCGCACCGGCGTCGACCTCGCCCCCGAGCAGGAGGCCGCCGTCAGGCTGGCGCTGACCGAGAAGGTCGCGGTGCTCACCGGCGGGCCCGGCTGCGGCAAGTCGTTCACCGTCAGGTCGATCGTGGAGCTGGCGCGGGCCAGGCGGGCCAAGGTGGTGCTCGCCGCCCCCACCGGCCGTGCCGCCAAACGGCTCGCCGAGCTGACCGGCGCGGACGCCTCGACCGTGCACCGCCTGCTGGAGCTGAAGCCCGGCGGCGACGCGGCCTACGACCGGGACCGCCCGCTGGACGCCGACCTGGTGGTGGTGGACGAGGCGTCGATGTTGGATCTGCTCCTGGCCAACAAACTGGTGAAGGCCGTACCGCCCGGTGCGCACCTGCTGTTCGTCGGGGACGTCGACCAACTGCCCAGCGTCGGGGCGGGAGAGGTGCTCCGGGACCTGCTCGCCGAGGACAGCCCGCTGCCCGCCGTCCGGCTCACCCGCGTCTTCCGGCAGGCCCAGCAGTCCGGGGTGGTGACCAACGCGCACCGGATCAACGCGGGGCAGCAACCCGTCACCGACGGCATGAAGGACTTCTTCCTGTTCGTGGAGGACGAGACGGAGGAGGCGGGCAGACTCACCGTCGACGTGGCCGCCCGCCGCATCCCGGCGAAGTTCGGGCTCGATCCGCGGCGGGACGTGCAGGTGCTCGCGCCCATGCACCGGGGGCCGGCGGGTGCCGGCGCGCTCAACGCTCTGTTGCAGCAGGCCGTCACGCCCGGGCGGCCCGACCTCGCCGAGAAGCGGTTCGGCGGGCGGGTCTTCCGGGTCGGCGACAAGGTCACCCAGATCCGCAACAATTACGAGAAGGGCAAGAACGGTGTCTTCAACGGCACCGTGGGCGTGGTCACCTCGCTCGACCCGGTCGACCAGCGCCTGACGGTGCTGACCGACGAGGACGAGGAGGTTCCGTACGAGTTCGACGAACTGGACGAACTGGCCCACGCGTACGCGGTGACCATCCACCGCTCACAGGGAAGTGAATATCCCGCGGTGGTGATCCCGGTCACCACCGGCGCCTGGATGATGCTCCAACGGAACCTCCTGTACACGGCGGTCACCCGGGCCAGGCAGCTGGTCGTCCTCGTCGGTTCACGCAAGGCCATCGGTCAGGCGGTGCGCACGGTGTCGGCGGGCCGGCGTTGTACAGCGCTGGACTTCCGGCTCCGCGGCGGTTCGCAGGAGCCTCGCGGAGGCTCATAGGCGACACATCGCGGGCCATCCCGAAAAATGATCGATCAAACGAGTCGTGAAGGTCACAGACCACTTCCAGATGGGGAGTCAAGGGGGCAGGATGAGCAGGTTGGCGGCACTGAGTGCCGTCGATGGGCCTAATGGTCGACCCCGAGTGCACTCTCCTGAGCCAAATGGGGGATGGTAGAGACAGTCAGGGCACCTCGAAGATGAGGCACTACGTCGGTGAGGGAAGACGTGAGCGACAACTCTGTAGTACTGCGGTACGGCGACGGCGAGTACACCTACCCGGTGGTTGACAGCACCGTCGGCGACAAGGGCTTCGACATCGGGAAGCTCCGCGCCCAGACCGGTCTGGTGACCCTGGACAGCGGATACGGCAACACCGCCGCATACAAATCCGCCGTCACCTACCTCGACGGCGAGGCGGGCATCCTCCGGTACCGCGGCTACCCCATCGAGCAGCTGGCCGAGCGCTCCACCTTCCTGGAGGTGGCCTACCTGCTGATCAACGGTGAGCTGCCGACGGTGGACGAGCTCACCACGTTCAAGAACGAGATCACGCGGCACACCCTGCTGCACGAGGACGTCAAGAACTTCTACCGGGGCTTCCCCCGGGACGCCCACCCGATGGCCATGCTCTCCTCGGTGGTCTCCGCGCTGTCCACGTTCTACCAAGACAGCCACAACCCGTTCGACGCCAAGCAGCGCGATCTCTCCACGATCCGGCTGCTCGCGAAGCTTCCGACGATCGCCGCGTACGCGTACAAGAAGTCGGTCGGCCACCCGTTCGTCTACCCGCGCAACGACCTCTCCTACGTGGAGAACTTCCTGCGCATGACGTTCTCGGTGCCGGCGCAGGACTACGAGCTCGACCCGGTCGTCGTCTCGGCGCTGGACAAGCTGCTGATCCTGCACGCCGACCACGAGCAGAACTGTTCGACGTCGACGGTCCGCCTGGTCGGCTCGTCGCAGGCGAACATGTTCGCGTCGATCTCGGCCGGCATCTCCGCCCTGTGGGGTCCCCTGCACGGTGGCGCCAACCAGTCCGTGCTGGAGATGCTGGAGGGCATCCAGGTCTCCGGCGGTGACGTCGACTCCTTCATCCGCAAGGTGAAGAACAAGGAGGACGGCGTCCGTCTGATGGGCTTCGGCCACCGGGTCTACAAGAACTTCGACCCGCGCGCCAAGATCATCAAGGCCGCCGCCCACGATGTCCTCTCCGCCCTCGGCAAGTCCGACGAGCTGCTGGACATCGCCCTGAAGCTGGAGGAGCACGCGCTCTCCGACGACTACTTCGTCTCGCGCAGCCTCTACCCGAACGTCGACTTCTACACCGGCCTGATCTACCGCGCCATGGGCTTCCCGACCGAGATGTTCACGGTCCTGTTCGCCCTCGGCCGGCTGCCGGGCTGGATCGCCCAGTGGCAGGAAATGATCAAGGAGCCGGGTTCCCGCATCGGCCGCCCCCGCCAGATCTACACGGGCGTCGTCGAGCGCGACTTCGTGCCGGTCGAGGAGCGCTGACCTCTTCGGACGCCGTCGGCTTCGACGCCGCCGGGTGGTCACGGCCACCGAGGCGGGCCCGGGGCGACTGAGCCGAAGGGGCGCGTCGGTGTCGAGAGCGCGACCGAGCGGAGGCCCGAGGGTCCGGCACGGTCGTGTTCTGGACACCGGCTGCGGCGCCCCGGAGGCGACGGAACCCGGCGAAGGAACCTGAAGAACGCGCACAGCAGAAGGCGCCCTGGAGCGCCGGTCCCCCCACGGGCCGGCGACCAGGGCGCCTTCCCGTGTCCCGGTGCGGATTCCCCCCACGGGATCCGGCCGGGCGCTCGGTGCGGCAGCGCCTGAATTCGCTGCTTTGAGCACAACGAGCAGAACTCGCCGTACTGCTGCGTACTGCTGTTGTGCTCGTGCTCCAGTGATGCGGTGCGATCTGCCGGGACGCGTACCGCACGGGAGGGCCGCTCAAAGCTTCCCGTCGTACGTGTCCCGGCAACGCATCTCTGAGGAAGTCCCCCAAGACATCCCCAGATGCCAGGTCAGCGCCCCCCAAGACGCTGGTCTGACATCGCCAACTTAGACCTTCGAACCCCTTCGATGGTTACGTTCGCATCACTGTGATCTGCGTCTCTTGCATATGTCCGTTAGATGCGCAAGAGCCCCGATACGGCGATCGGAGCTCAAGCGTAAGGATGATGCGCGAGCCTTGTGAAGAGCTTATGTGAGGTGCGCGTCGGACTCCAGGGGGACTTCCGCATCCGCTGCCGCGAACCGGCGGTAACTTTCAGCGGAAGGTGCGCAGCCGCAGGCTGTTGGTCACCACGAACACGGACGAGAAGGCCATCGCGGCCCCCGCGATCATCGGATTGAGCAGTCCGGCGGCGGCCAGCGGGAGCGCGGCCACGTTGTAGCCGAAGGCCCACACGAGGTTGCCCTTGATGGTGGCGAGGGTCCGCCGGGAGAGCCGGATGGCGTCCGCCGCCACCCGCAGGTCGCCGCGGACCAGGGTCAGGTCGCCGGCCTCGATCGCCGCGTCCGTCCCCGTGCCCATCGCGAGCCCCAGGTCGGCGGCGGCCAGCGCGGCCGCGTCGTTGACGCCGTCACCGACCATGGCGACCGTGCGCCCCTCACGCCGCAGCCGTCGTACGACGTCGACCTTCTCCTCGGGCAGCACCTCGGCGATCACGTCCCGGGAGTCGATGCCGACCGCCCGGGCGACCGACTCGGCCACCGTCCGGCTGTCCCCGGTCAGCAGCACCGGCGTCAGCCCGAGGGCGCGCAGTTCGCGCACCGCCTCGGCGCTGGACTCCTTGACCGTGTCCGCGACGGCGAGGACGGCGCGGGCCCGGCCGTCCCAGCCGGCCAGGACGGCCGTACGGCCCTCCTCCTCGGCCCGGGAGAGGGCGGCGGCCAACTCCTGCGGTACGGCGTCGAAGAGGCGCCCCACGGCCACCTCGCGGCCGTCCACGCGTCCGCGTACGCCCCGCCCGGGGACGTTCTCGAAGTGTGCGGCCGCCGGCAGGGCCCCGACCCGCTCCTCGGCCCCCGCGGCGATCGCCCGTGCCACCGGATGCTCCGAGGCGTGTTCGAGGGCGCCCGCGAGCCGCAGCACCTCGTCCTTGTCGGCGCCGTCGGCGACGTACACCTCCTGCAGGCTCATCCGCCCGGTGGTCACCGTCCCGGTCTTGTCCAGCACGACGGTGTCGACCCGGTGCGTGGACTCCAGCACCTCCGGGCCCTTGATGAGGATGCCGAGCTGCGCGCCCCGCCCGGTGCCGACCATCAGGGCCGTCGGCGTGGCCAGGCCCAGGGCGCACGGACAGGCGATGATCAGCACGGCGACCGCGGCCGTGAAGGCGGCTGCCGTGTCACCGGTGACACCGAGCCAGACCGCGAAGGTGCCGAGCGCGATCACGATGACGACGGGCACGAAGACGGCGGAGATCCGGTCGGCGAGCCGCTGCACCTCTGCCTTGCCGTTCTGTGCGTCCTCCACCAGCCGCGCCATCCGGGCGAGCTGGGTGTCGGCCCCGACCCGGCCGGCCTCCACGACCAGCCGCCCGCCCGCGTTGACGGTCGCGCCGGTGACGGTGTCGCCCACGGTGACGTCCACCGGCACCGACTCGCCGGTCAGCATCGACGCGTCCACCGCCGAGGCACCCTCGACCACGGTCCCGTCGGTCGCGATCTTCTCCCCGGGCCGTACGACGAACCGGTCGCCGACCGTCAGCGACGCCACCGGGACCCGCACCTCGCGCCCGGCCCGCAGCACCGCCACGTCCTTGGCGCCCAGCTCCATCAGCGCCCGCAGGGCCGCCCCCGCGCGCCGCTTGGAGCGGGCCTCCAGATAGCGGCCGAGCAGGATCAGCGCGACGACGCCGGAGGCGACCTCCAGGTAGATCGAGGAGGCGCCCCCCATGCCGCCGTCCGAACGGGAGACGGTGAACCGGAACTCGTCGTGCATGCCGGCCATGCCCGCCTCACCGAGGAACAGCGCCCACAGCGACCAGCCGAACGCGGCCAGCGTGCCGACCGAGACCAGGGTGTCCATGGTGGCCGCGCCGTGCCGGGCGTTGGTCCAGGCGGCCCGGTGGAACGGCAGGCCTCCCCAGACGACCACCGGAGCGGCGAGGGTCAGGGACAGCCACTGCCAGTTGTCGAACTGCCACGCCGGGACCATGGCGAGCAGCACCACCGGCGCCGCCAGCAGGGCGCAGACGAGCAGGCGCCGGCGGAGGGCGGCGAGTTCGGGATCCCGCTCGGGGCCCTCCCGCGGTTCCTGTTCCGGCTCCGGCTCCGGCGGCGCGGGCTCCTCGGCGGTGTACCCGGTCCTCTCGACCACGGCGATCAGATCGGCGACCTGGACCCCCCCGGGGTATGTCACCTTCGCCTTCTCGGTCGCGTAGTTCACGGTGGCCGTGACGCCGTCCATCCGGTTGAGCTTCTTCTCGACCCGGGCCGCGCAGGAGGCGCAGGTCATCCCGCCGATGAGAAGCTCGACCTCGGCCTTGGGGCCGGGGAGCGGCTCGGCTATCCGGGTCTGTGCGGTGGTGGTGCTGGTCATGTCCGGACTCCAGACGACGGACCGGACCGTACGGATCCAGTATCAGCTGGTCGGCACGGCCCGGCGGGGGATACGTCTTCCTCGTACGTACTGCGCGTGTTGCTCGTCCTGCGGGTACCGCCCGCCGTGGCCTCGATGTCAGATGCGGCCGACGAGTTCGAAGCCCGCCTCGTCGACGGCGGCGCGGACCGCCTCCTCGTCGAGCGGGGCGGCGGAGACGACCGTGACCTCGCCGCTGGACGCGACCGCCTTCACCGAAGTGACGCCGGGCAGTCCGGAGAGCTCGGCGGAGACGGAGCCCTCGCAGTGTCCGCAGCTCATGCCGGTCACCTGGTAGACGGCGGTCACGGAACCCGGGGTGTCGGTCTGGGCGGTCATGTCGTTCTCCTCGTCGAGGCGCGTGGGGCCGGTGGGGCCGGTGGGGCCCGCGAGGGAACCCCACTGTTTTCACACTATACCCCTAGGGGGTATTTCTCCAAGAGGGGTCCCGGCGCGCCAGCGAGGTCACCCAGGCGACGCCGAGCAGCGAGACGAGCACCAGCAGGCCGACCGAGAACAGGGTGAAGAGGTGCTGCTGTGCGGCGGTGGGGCGCGGGATGTACCCGGCGGCGAACAGCTGCCGGGCCGGTCCGGTGCCCGCCAGCTGTGCCGCCAGCCGGATCGCGATGCCGTGCGTGGAGTCCCACAGGGCGTGCAGCAGGGCCACGCCCAGGTAGGTGCCCGCGACCGGGAGGGGGAGGCGGAAGCGCCCGTTCGGGCGGCGGTACGACAGCAGGACCCCGCCCGCGACGGCCGTCCACAGGCCGTGCCCGAAGGGGGCCGGTACCCCGCGCAGGATCTCCGTCTCGATCAGTGCCCGCAGGTCGATGCCCGTGGTGGAGACCGCCGCGTCGAAGGCGTAGCCGGCGCTCTCCAGGGCCGCGAAGCCGAAGCCGACGGAGGCGCCGAGGACCAGCCCGGCCCGCAGGCCGCGGATCCCGGGCTGCCGGCGCAGCACGAACACCAGCGCGCCGAGCTTCGCCGCCTCCTCGATCAGGCCGACGCAGACGAACATCCCCCAGGAGGGGCGGACGAGGTAGGACTCCATCACGGAGGCGCCCAGCACCCCGAGCAAGCCGCCGGTCAGGAAGCAGCCGAGGATCGCGCTGACCCCTAGGTCGCGGCCGTGCCGCTCGTAGGCCCACAGCACGAAGACGACCGGGACCAGAAAGCCGCCGAGCAGGATGAGGGTCGGCAGCAGCGAGGTGTCCTTCGTCGCGTACGTCACCGCCGCGGTCAGGGTCCACAGGGTGAGCCCGCCGCCGAGGCAGCGCTTCCACAGACCGGTCCGGATGCGCGGGTACGGCGGTGGCGGCTGCTGCGGACGGGGGATGCGGGCCTGTGGCCGACGGGGCGACGGAGAGTGGGTCACGGCGGGGGTCCCCCTGGGTGCTCCTGCGGGCGCGCGCGGCGCATGGCGGATCGGGGCTGGTGGAACTGGAGTGACGCGATTACCCGCACTCTAGGCATATGCGCCGGATGTCGCAGTCCGGAGAGGGTGCGGGGAGTCACCCCGCACCGCGGACCCGACGAAAACCGGGCGCCGCACCACCCCCGCGGGGCCGGTCCGGGAGCCGGTCCGGTGCGGGAGTCCGGGTGGTGGGCCGTCCCGCCGTGTGTGCGGACGGGTCGGTGCGGGGCTTCGCCGTGGGGGCGTCGGCACGCGGTCCTGTGCCGAGGGCCGTGTGCCGCTTAGCCTTCGCGCAGTCCCCGAAAGGAGCACCCGCCCATGCGAGCAGTCGTCTTCGACCGGTACGGCGGCCCCGCCGAGGTGCGGGACGTCCCCGACCCCCGGCCGGCCCCGCACGGCGTGGTGGTCCGGGTCGAGGCCACTGGTCTGTGCCGCAGCGACTGGCACGGCTGGGCGGGTCACGACCCGGACATCACGCTCCCGCACGTGCCCGGCCATGAACTCGCCGGTGTGGTCGAGGAGGCCGGCGTCGCGGTGACCGGCGCGCGCCCCGGCGACCGGGTCACCGTGCCGTTCGTCTGCGCCTGCGGCGGCTGCCCGTCCTGCGCGGCCGGCGACCAGCAGGTCTGCGAACGCCAGACACAGCCCGGCTTCACCCACTGGGGCTCCTTCGCCCACTACGTGGCCCTGGACCACGCCGACGTGAACCTGGTGACGATCCCGGACGACATGGCGTACACCACGGCCGCCGCCCTGGGCTGCCGCTTCGCGACCGCGTTCCGCGCGGTGGTGCAGCGGGGCCGGGTCGCGGCGGGGGAGTGGGTGTCGGTGTACGGCTGCGGAGGCGTGGGCCTGTCGGCGGTGATGATCGCGGTGGCGGCCGGGGCGCGCGTCGTCGCGGTCGACGTGTCGCCCAGAGCCCTGGAGCTGGCCCGGGAGTTCGGCGCGGCGCACTGCGTCGCCGCGGGGGACGGCGCCGACCCCGCGGCGGCGGTCCGCGAGCTGACCGCCGGCGGCAGTCATCTCTCCCTGGACGCCCTCGGTTCACCGCCCACCGCCGCCGCCTCGGTCAACTCCCTGCGCCGCCGCGGCCGTCACGTCCAGGTGGGTCTGGTGCCGTCCCCGGACGCCACCACCCCCGTACCCCTGGCCCGTGCCCTCGCCCTGGAGCTGGAACTCCTCGGCAGCCACGGCATGGCGGCGCACACCTACCCCGCCATGCTCGAACTGGTCCGCGCGGGCACCCTCCGCCCCGACCTCCTGGTGACCTCGACGATCACCCTGGACGCGGCTCCGCGGGCCCTGGCGGCGATGGGCGAGGCGCCCGGGTCGGGGGTGACGGTCATCGAGCCCTGGGCCTGAGCGCCCCGCCGGGCACGGCTCAGGCCTCTCTGCGGTTTCTGTTGCCCGGCCTGGAGGCGACCCAGGCACGGACGGTGTCGGCGTACCAGTAGGGCTTGCCGCCCTCGACGTGGTCGGGTGGCGGAAGCAGCCCGTGTTTGCGGTACGAGCGGACGGTGTCGGGCTGCACCCGGATGTGCGCCGCGATCTCCTTGTAGGACCAGAGCCGTCGGTCGGTCATGGGATGCACCTCCCTGCGCGCACCGCGGGGGCGACCGGGGGCGGTCGTCGGGGGAGCCGGGCGCTGCGCTGGCGATCACAAAGCCTGTGCCCGGTGAACGACGGAGAGTGACTGTGGGCAAGCGGCTGTGGATCTGGTGTGACCGAGAACCCGCGTAGGCGCGACATGTGTGACACGAGGAGGTTATTTGTGACACGGCTGGGGCACAGCCGCACGCCGGGTCATCGGCGGGGCGCGTTGACATGGGGGAGGCGGTGTGACGGGGTCCGGACCATCGCGCCGGGCCGGTACGCGATGTGGTGTCGTCAGAATGTCCGGACAAACCATTGACACGACCTCCTGTCCAGGACTACAAACCGGGGGAGAGCCGTGACGAAGGGAAACCGATGGCGTACGACCTGATCACCATGGGGCGGATCGGGGTGGATCTCTATCCGCTCCAGACCGGTGTCCCGCTCGCCCAGGTGTCGTCCTTCGGCAAGTTCCTCGGCGGGTCGGCGACGAACGTGGCGGTGGCGGCCGCCCGCCTCGGCCGGAACACCGCCGTCATCAGCCGCACCGGCCAGGACGCCTTCGGCGCCTACCTGCACGAGGCGCTGCGCGGCTTCGGGGTGGACGACCGCTGGGTCACCGCGGTCCCCGGACTGAACACCCCGGTCACCTTCTGCGAGGTCTTCCCGCCGGACGACTTCCCGCTCTACTTCTACCGGCAGCCCAAGGCCCCGGACCTGGAGATCGACGCCCACGACCTGGACCTCGACGCGGTCCGCGAGACCCGGATCTTCTGGGTCACCGGCACCGGTCTGAGCGAGGAACCCAGCCGTACGGCGACCCTCGCCGCCCTCGCCCACCGGGCCAGGACCGGCACCACCGTCTTCGACCTCGACTGGCGCCCGATGTTCTGGAGCGACCCGGAGTCGGCCCGCCCCTTCTACGCCGAGGCCCTCAAGCACACCACGGTCGCCGTCGGCAACCTCGACGAGGTCGAGGTGGCGACCGGCGTGCGCGAGCCGCAGGCCGCCGCGCAGGCCCTGCTCGACGCCGGGGTCGAGATCGCCGTCGTCAAGCAGGGGCCCAAGGGCGTCCTCGCCGTCCACCGCGACGGCGACTGCGCCGAGGTGCCGCCGCTGCCCGTGACCGTCCTCAACGGACTCGGGGCCGGTGACGCCTTCGGCGGCTCCCTCTGTCACGGGCTCCTCGAAGGCTGGGACCTGGAGAAGACCATGCGGCACGCCAACGCGGCCGGCGCCATCGTCGCCTCCCGCCTGGAGTGCTCGTCCGCGATGCCGACCGGCGAGGAGATCGCCGCCGCGCTCGCCGCCGGAGCGGTGCTGTGAGGGCCGGCCGGGTCGCGGGCGCGCACCACGACGGCGCGGCCCCCGCCAGGCGGCCGGACGTCGACATCGCGGCCCTCGTCCACACCCGCACCCACCACCCCGAGGCCATCGCCGAGGCGGCCGCGCGAAGAACCCGCCGGCCGCTCCTCGACGCGGACGGCAGGCTGATGATCGTCGCCGCCGACCACCCGGCCCGCGGCGCCCTCGGCGTGGGTGGCGACCGGCTCGCCATGGCCAACCGGGCGGAACTGCTGGAGCGGCTCTGCCTGGCGCTGTCCCGGCCCGGCGTCGACGGTGTCCTCGCCACCGCCGACATCCTCGACGACCTGCTGCTGCTCGGCGTCCTGGACGGCAAGGTCGTCATGGGCTCGATGAACCGCGGCGGACTGCAGGGCGCCCGCTTCGAACTCGACGACCGGTTCACCGGCCACCGCGCCGAGGACATACAGCGCCTCGGGTTCGACGCCGGCAAGCTGCTGCTGCGGATCGACTACGACGACCCGGGCTCGCTGACCACCCTGGAGTCCACCGCCCGTGCCATCGACGACATGGCCGCCCGCCGGCTCCCGGTCTTCGTCGAGCCGTTCATCAGCAGCCGCACCCCCGAGGGCAAGGTCAGGAACGACCTGTCCGCGGAGGCGGTCACCCGGTCCATCGCCATCGCCTCGGGACTGGGCGGGAGTTCCGCCTACACCTGGCTGAAGCTCCCGGTCACCGAGAACCCCGACGACATGGCCCAGGTCATGGAGACGTCCACGCTGCCCGCCGTGCTGCTGGGAGGCGAGGTCGGGGGCACCGTCGAGGAACAAGCCGGGGCGTACGAGAAGTGGCGCAGCGCCCTCCGACTCCCCACCGTGCGCGGTCTGGTGGTCGGCCGCTCGCTGCTCTACCCGGCGGACGGCGACGTGGCCGCCGCCGTGGACACCGCCGTAGGACTGCTGTGAGGCCCCGATGACGACGAACGAGCTGCACCTGACCAAGGGTTCGACCGCGAACGCACAGTACGTGCTCGACGTCGACCCGAAGCGGGCCGGCTGGGCGCACAGCAGTCTCCGGATCGTCGAACTGCCGCCTGGTGGAAGCCACTTGTTCACCACCGGGGACAGTGAGTGGATCGTGCTTCCGCTGCAAGGCGGTTGTACGGTGCGAACAGAGGGAACCGAGTTCCAGATCCTGGGCCGGGAGAGCGTGTTCGCCGGAGTCTCCGACTTCGTCTACGTGCCCCGGGACACCCAGGTCCAGATCGCCTCCGGCGCGGGAGGCCGCTTCGCCCTGGCAGGAGCGAAGTGCGAGCGACGACTCCCCGCCCGCTACGGCCCCGCGCCGGAGGTCCCCGTCGAAGACCGCGGCAGTGGCACCGCCGCCCGGCAGGTGCGCAACTTCGCCTCCGCGGACGCGTTCGACTGCGACAAGCTCATCGCCGTGGAGGTCGTCACCCCGGGCGGCAACTGGTCCTCGTACCCGTCGCACAAGCACGACGAGTACCGGCCCGGTGAGGAGTCGGAGCTGGAGGAGATCTACTACTTCGAGATCGACGGACCGAACGGTTTCGGCTATCAGCGCGTATTCCCCTCCCGTGAGGGCGGAACGGACGTCCTCGCCGAGGTCCGCTCCGGCGACGCCGTGCTCGTTCCCGACGGATGGCACGGCCCGTCGATCGCGCAGCCCGGGCACGACATGTACTACCTGAACGTCATGGCGGGGCCGGGTGAGACGCGGGAGTGGCGGATCTGCTTCCACCCGGATCACACCGAGGGGTATCGATGACGATACGGCTCACCGTCGCGCAGGCGCTTGTCCGCTTCCTCGCCGCCCAGTACACCGAACGGGACGGCGAGCGCCGCCGCCTGATCGGCGCCACCTGGGGCATCTTCGGCCACGGCAACGTGGCGGGACTCGGCCAGGCGCTCGTCGAGTACGCGGACGAGATGCCGTACCACCAGGGCCGTAACGAACAGGCGATGGTGCACGCGGCCGTCGGCTACGCGCGTCAGTCGAACCGTCTCGCCACGCACGCCGTCACCACCTCCATCGGCCCCGGCGCCACCAACCTGGTCACCGGCGCCGCCCTCGCCACCATCAACCACCTCCCGGTCCTGCTGCTGCCCGGCGACGTCTTCGCCGGCCGCCCCGCCGACCCGGTCCTCCAGCAGCTCGAAGTCCCGCACGCCGCCGACGTGTCGGTCAACGACACGCTGCGCCCCGTGTCGAGGTTCTTCGACCGGATCACCCGCCCCGAGCAGCTGATCCCGGCCGCCCTGCACGCCATGCGGGTGCTGACCGACCCCGTCGACACCGGCGCCGTGACGCTCGCGCTCCCGCAGGACGTCCAGGCCGAGGCGTACGACTGGCCCGCGGAGTTCTTCGCCGAGCGGGTGTGGACGGTACGGCGGCCGGGCGCGGACCCCGTCGAACTGGCCGCCGCCGTCAGGGCGATCAGGGCCGCCGCCCGTCCCCTGGTCATCGCGGGCGGCGGGGTCCACCACAGCCGCGCCGAAGCCGTTCTCGCCGAGTTCGCCGAGGCCACCCGCATTCCGGTCGCGTCCACCCAGGCCGGCAAGGGCTCGCTGCGCTGGGACCATCCGCAGGACGTCGGCGGCGTCGGTCACACCGGCACCGCCACCGCCGACGAACTCTCCCGGACCGCCGACCTGGTGATCGGCGTCGGCACCCGCTACACCGACTTCACCACGGCCTCCGGCACCCTCTTCGAGAACCCGGACGTCCGCTTCCTCAACCTCAACATCGCGCCCCTGGACGGTCACAAGCTCGCCGGCCTGCCGCTGATCGCCGACGCCCGCGGCGGCCTCGCGGAGCTGACCGGGGCACTGGCCCGGCACGACCACCGGGTGGCCGACTCGTACGTCACCGAGTACACCGAGGACAAGGAACGCTGGGAACAGCGCGTCGACGCCTGTTACGAGGGCGAGGAGCCGGACGTCCGGCCGACCCAGCCGCAGGTCCTCGGCGCCCTGGACGCGCTCGTCGACGAGAGCGACATCCTGGTCAACGCGGCCGGTTCGCTCCCCGGGGACCTGCACCGGATGTGGCGGACGCGGTCACGGGACCAGTACCACCTGGAGTACGGCTACTCGTGCATGGGCTACGAGATCCCGGCCGCCATCGGGGTGAAACTCGCCGCGCCCGAGCGGAACGTCTGGGCGCTGGTCGGCGACGGCACGTATCTGATGATGCCGACCGAGATCGTCACGGCCGTACAGGAGGGGATCGCCATCAAGGTGCTGCTGGTGCAGAACCACGGCTACGCCTCCATCGGCGGACTCTCCGAGTCGGTGGGCGGCGAGCGGTTCGGCACCGCCTACCGCGTCCCCGCGGCGGACGGCACCCTGACCGGCGCCCCGCTCCCCGTCGACCTGGCCGCCAACGCGGCCAGCCTCGGCATGCGCGTCCTGCGCGCCAAGACCGTCGATGACCTGCGCTCGGCGCTCGCCGAGGCGCGGGCCGCCGACACTCCCACATGTGTCTACGTGGAGACCGAAACGGCCGACACTGTGTCGGGCCCGCCTCCCGCGCAGGCCTGGTGGGATGTACCTGTGGCCGCGACCGCGACCCGATCCTCCGCGGTCAAGGCACGTGAGCTGTACGAACGGCACGTCTCGACCCGACGCCGCCATCTGTGAAGGAGTAACCGGTCATGACGAAGATCGTCAACCACTGGATCGGCGGCAAGACCGTCGAAGGCGCGTCGGGCACGTACGGGCCGGTCACCGACCCGGCGACCGGCGCCGTCACCACCAAGGTCGCGTTCGCCTCGGTCGACGAGGTCGACGCGGCTGTCCAGGCCGCCAAGGAGGCCTACGCGACCTGGGGCCAGTCCTCGCTGGCCAAGCGTACGGAGATCCTGTTCCGCTTCCGCGCCCTGCTGGACGCCAACCGGGACGCGATCGCCGAGCTGATCACCGCCGAGCACGGCAAGGTGCACTCGGACGCGCTCGGCGAGGTCGCCCGCGGCCTGGAGATCGTGGACCTCGCCTGCGGTATCAACGTCCAGCTGAAGGGCGAGCTGTCGACCCAGGTCGCCAGCCGCGTGGACGTCTCCTCGATCCGCCAGCCGCTGGGCGTGGTCGCGGGCATCACGCCGTTCAACTTCCCGGCGATGGTCCCGATGTGGATGTTCCCGATCGCCATCGCGACCGGGAACACCTTCGTCCTCAAGCCGTCCGAGAAGGACCCCTCCGCCTCGATCAGGATCGCCGAGCTGCTGGCCGAGGCCGGCCTGCCCGACGGCGTCTTCAACGTCGTGCACGGCGACAAGGTGGCCGTGGACCGGCTCCTGGAGCACCCGGACGTCAAGGCCGTCTCCTTCGTCGGCTCGACCCCGATCGCCCGCTACATCCACACCACCGCCTCGGCCAACCACAAGCGGGTGCAGGCCCTCGGCGGCGCCAAGAACCACATGCTGGTCCTCCCCGACGCCGACCTGGACGCGGCGGCCGACGCGGCCGTCTCCGCCGCCTACGGCTCGGCGGGCGAGCGCTGCATGGCCATCTCGGCCGTCGTCGCGGTCGGCTCGATCGGCGACGAGCTGGTGGCGAGGATCCGCGAGCGCGCCGAGAAGATCAAGATCGGCCCCGGCAACGACCCGGCCTCCGAGATGGGCCCGCTGATCACCGCCGTCCACCGCGACAAGGTGGCGTCGTACGTCTCCGGTGCCGCCGCCGAGGGTGCCGAGGTGGTCCTCGACGGCACCGGCTACACGGTGGAGGGCTTCGAGGACGGCCACTGGATCGGCATCTCGCTCCTCGACAAGGTGCCCACCACCGCGAAGGCCTACCAGGACGAGATCTTCGGACCCGTCCTGTGCGTCCTGCGCGTGGACACCTACGAGGACGGTGTGGCCCTCATCAACGCCTCACCGTTCGGCAACGGCACCGCGATCTTCACCCGGGACGGCGGCGCGGCCCGCCGCTTCCAGCTGGAGATCGAGGCCGGCATGGTCGGTGTGAACGTCCCGATCCCGGTCCCCGTGGGCTACCACAGCTTCGGCGGCTGGAAGGACTCGCTCTTCGGCGACCACCACATCTACGGCAACGACGGCACGCACTTCTACACCCGCGGCAAGGTCGTCACGACCCGCTGGCCGGACCCGTCCGAGGCCCCGTCCGGCGTCGACCTGGGCTTCCCGCGCAACCACTGAGAACGCCGGTGCCCCGCCGCTCCTCGGAGCGGCGGGGCACCGGCGCGTCCGGGGTCAGCCCTGCTGCTTCCGGGCGTTCTCGATCGTCTTGGTGAGGTCGGCGGTCTGGGCGGCCGGCGGGGCCTTCACCGGGGCGGTGGCGCCGAACTTCTCGAAGTCCATGGTCACGGTGACCTTGCCGATCCGCTCCTTCAGGCGGACCGGCAGGTCCTTGGCGTTCAGCCACAGGTTCATCGTCATCGAGCCGCCGCCGGTCACCGCGCTCAGGCCGTCACTGCCGTAGACGTCCTTGAACTTCCCCATCTGCGCCTGGTCGACGACGGCCCGGTAGTGGGTCGCGCGCTGCCCGTCGACGGTCTCCGTGCCGAAGTTCTTCACGTGGTCCGCGTACTTGAGGTACTTCAGCGTGGCCACCGGGTTGCCCGCGCTGTTCCCGCTGAAGGCCTCGGCGCCCTTGTCGCCGAGGAGGGCGGACGAGTCGATCTTCATCCACTGCTTGCCCTCGAGCGGGCCGGAGGCCTGCGGGTCGACGTCGTAGTAGTACGCGCCGTCCACGAACAGGGTCCGGATGGTCGGGCTGTGCTGGAGCGCCTCCATCTTCGCGGCCTTGGTGTCCATCAGGACGTCCATCGCCAGGCCGTCTCCCCAGGAGAAGGTGCCGTTCATCGTGATCGGGGTGCCCGTGCCGATCGCGGTGCTCATCCTGACCTTCGCCGAGCCGAGCCGGTCGGTCTGGTCGGTCGCGTGCGACAGCACCGACATGATCTTGTCCGCGCCGTCCACGGCCGCGGTGGCCGTCTTCACGCCGCCGGAGCCGCACGCGGACACCGCGACCATCGCCGCCGCCGTGAACCCCACCCAGGCAGCGGTGTACTTCAGCTTCATGAGTCCCCACCCATTGCTGTGATTCGGTTGTGAGCCCTGTTGTCGACGACTCTAGGGGGACACACTGACAGGTCCGGATACCGGACGTCTTCACGTTTTTTTGACGCCCGCGCTGCGATTCTCGTACGGGACCACGGCGCGGAACCGCCTGCCTCGTACCGACGCATACGCGGAAATCAGCGAGTGGATCAACGAATTCCGTAGGTCAACAACCATTGACGCAATGGTTTTCGTCGGGGTTCCATGCATCGCAACCGGGAGCGGACGAAGAGACGTACGAGACGAGCCGCCGGAGGCGATAACGCTCCCGGCCGAAACCCCTCGCCGCTTCAGTCGATCGGAACGCCGCATGACCGACACGCTCCGCCCTGTCGAGACCGCCCTCCCCGAGGTGTCCGACAGCCCCAAGACGCTCAAGCGCTCCATCGGCGTGGTCGGCGGCACCCTCCTGACCCTCTCCTGCGTGACCCCCGCCTCGACCCTGTTCGTGGTCGTCCCCGACCTGTTCGGGTCCCTCGGCACCGCCACCGCCCTGACGATCGCCATCGGCTCCCTCCTCTGTATCGCCGTGGCGTTCTGCTACTCGGAGCTGGGCACCCTCATCCCGAGCGCGGGCGGCGAGTACGCGATGGTCTCCACGATGGCGGGGCGGCTGGCCGGCTGGCTGGTCTTCGTCCTCTCCCTCCTCGTCGTGATGATCGTGCCCCCGGTGATAGCGATGGGCACGGCGGACTACCTGGCCCCGATCGTCCACCTGGACCCCGCGATGACGGGCGCCGGCGTGATGCTCCTGGCTACCCTGGCCGGTCTGCTGGACCTGCGGGCGAATGCCTGGATCACCGGCGTCTTCCTGGTCCTGGAGGTCATCGCTGCCGGTGTGGTGGCGGTGCTGGGCTTCTCGCACAGCCAGCGCGGCGCCGGGAGCCTCACCTCCATGCAGGTCGCGGACTCCGGGGGTCACACCACCACGGTCACCGCGATGCTGGTCGTCTCCGGCCTGGCCATCGCCCTCTTCGTCACCCAGGGCTTCTCCACCGCGGTCTACCTCTCCGAGGAACTGGAGCACCCGCGGCGCAACGTCGCCCGTACGGTCCTCGCCACCCTCGCCATCTCCACGGTGATCATCCTGGTCCCGGTCGCCGCGATCACCGTGGGCGCGTCCGACATCAAGGCCCTCACCGGCGGCGACATCAGCTCCATGGTCACCGCCTGGTCCAACTCCGCGGTCGGCACCTTCGTCAGCCTCTGCGTGGCCCTCGCGATCATCAACGCGGGCATCGTCATGGTCATCCAGAACTCCCGCGTCCTGTTCGCCTCGGCCCGCGACAAGGCCTGGCCGGCGCCGGTCAACAGCGCGCTGTCCCGCCTGGGCCGCTTCGGCTCCCCCTGGGTCGCCACCCTCGCCGTCGGCGTCCCCGGCGCGCTGCTCTGCTTCGTCAACCTGGACACCCTGTACGGCGTGACGGGCGTGTCGGTGACCGGCATGTACCTCCTGGTCGCCGTCGCCGCCCTGCTGGCCCGCCGGGGCGCCCACAAGCACACCCCGGCCTGGCGGATGCCCCTGTGGCCGGCGATGCCGATCCTCCTGATCGCCGTCCTCGCCTACATCCTCACCCAGCAGGAAACCACCTACCTCCTCTGGACCGGCGGCATCACGGCGGCGGCCACCCTCTACTGGGCCCTCTACCTCCGCCCCCGCAAGGAAACCCACTGGGTGGTCTCGCTCCCGGAGGACGTCCGGTCCTGAACCGGGGCCGATCGCAGCGCCCCGAAAGGCGCGCGGGAAACCGCGCGCTCAGCCCTCACCGGCCTGCGGGGACAATCGTCGCGGGGTGGGGCGGCCGGCCTGAGGGGCGTTGGGAACTGCGCGCTCAGCCCTCACCGGGCTGCGGGGGGCCACGGTCGCGGCGGCGGGCTGTTGTGAGTGCGGGGTGGGGCGGCCGGTCTGAGGGGCGCGGGGAACTGCGAGCTCAGCCCTCACCGGGCTGTGGGGGGCCACGGTCGCGGCGGCGGGCTGTTGTGAGTGCGGGGCGGGGCAGTCGGCCTGAGGGGCGCGGGGAACTGCGCGCTCAGCCCCCACCGGCCCGCGGCGGCCACCGGCGGCGTCTGCGGGCACCCCGCCGTACCGCACCCGAAGTACACGGCGACGTACTCCTACTCCTCGGGGATGGCCCGCTGTTCAGCCCACCGTCGGCATCGCATGCCGACCCGGGCCCGTACCGTTGAACGCATGGATCTTCGACCCCCCGGTCTACGAGCGCCGCTCCGGCGGCCGCGGCGGCTTCTGTCCGCCGCGGCCGCCGTCGTCGTGCTCGCAGGCGCCGGTACGTGGACCGCCCTAGCCTCCGACGACCCGGCCCCGGTGCACCGGTCCGACAAGGTCATGGCCGTCGACGGGGTACGGCTGGACACCTCGTTCTTCACCACCCCCGGCACCGGCCGACGCCCCGCCGTCCTTCTCGCCCACGGTTTCGGCGGCTCCAAGGCCGACACCCGTCAGGAGGCCGAGGACCTCGCCCGCCAGGGGTACGCGGTCCTCACCTGGTCCGCCCGCGGCTTCGGCAGATCGACCGGCCGGATCGGCCTGAACGACCCGAAGGGCGAGGTCGCCGACGTCTCCCGGCTCATCGACTGGCTGGCGCGGCAGCCCCAGGTCCGGCTCGACAAGCCCGGCGACCCCCGCGTCGGCATGGCCGGCGGCTCCTACGGCGGCGCGATCTCCCTGCTGGCCGCGGGCTACGACCAGCGCGTGGACGCGATCGCCCCGTCGATCACGTACTGGAACCTCGCCGACGCCCTTTTCCCGAACGGCGTGTTCAAGAAGCTGTGGGCCGGGATCTTCTTCAACACCGGCGGCGGCTGCGCCAGGTTCGAGCCGGCGCTGTGCGCGATGTACGACCGGGTCGCCGAGTCGGGCAGGCCGGACGCGGCCGCGGTCAAGCTCCTCGAAGAGCGCTCGCCGTCGGCCGTCGGCAACCGCATCAAGGTGCCCACCCTGCTCTTCCAGGGCCAGACGGACTCCCTCTTCACACTCGCCCAGTCCGACGCCGCCGCGAAGGCGATCCGGGCGGGCGGCGCCCCCGTCGACGTCGACTGGATCGCCGGCGGCCACGACGGCGGCGACCTGGAGACCAGCCGGGTCGAGGGCCGGATCGCCAACTGGTTCGACCGCTACCTGAAGGGCGACAAGGCCACCGACACCGGACCGGCCTTCCGGATCACCCGCGCCGGAGGCGTCGACTCCACCGACGGCGCCACCCAGCTGCGCGGCGCGACCTCGGACAGCTACCCCGGCCTGGAGAGCGACCGGAAGTCCATCGCCCTGACAGGCGGCACGCAGCGCGTCGAGAACCCGGCGGGCGCCACCCCGCCCGCCGTCTCCGCACTGCCCGGCCTGGGCGCCGGCGGCGGCCTCGCCCAGCTCTCCTCCCTCGGCGTCGGCGTCTCCCTGGACTTCCCGGGCCAGTACGCCCGCTTCGACTCGGCGCCGGTCCCCGACAACGTGCGGATCACCGGCTCGCCCACGGCCACCGTCCACCTCACCTCGACGAGCGACGACGCCGTCCTCTTCGGCAAGGTGTACGACGTCGGCCCGGACGGCACCCAGAAGGTGCTGCCCGCCCAGCTGGTCGCCCCGGTCCGCGTCGCGGGGACGAAGTCCGGCAAGGACGTCACGATCACCCTCCCGGCGATCGACCACGAGGTGCAGAAGGGCCACCGCCTGCGCCTGGTCCTCGCCTCCACCGACCTCGGCTACGCTTCCCCGACCGCCCCGGCGGTCTACACCGTCTCCCTCAGGAGCGCCCTCAGCGTGCCGACGGCCCCCCAGGTGGACACGGCCGCCGCCGCACTGCCCTCCTGGGTGTGGTGGCTGCCCCTGACCGGAGCGCTCGTCGCCCTGGCCCTGCTGGTCACCGGCCGCCGCCGTACCACCATCCCGGCGCCGGACCCCGAACTCGCCGAAGTCCCGCTGACGATCACAGACCTGAGCAAGCGCTACGCGGGCTCCACGGACCGGTACGCGGTCCAGGAGCTGTCCTTCCGCGTCGAGAAGGGCCAGGTCCTCGGCCTGCTCGGGCCGAACGGCGCGGGCAAGACCACCACCCTGCGCATGCTGATGGGCCTGATCAGGCCGGACGGCGGCGAGATCCGGGTCTTCGGCCACGCCGTCCGCCCGGGCGCGCCCGTCCTCTCCCGGGTCGGCGCCTTCGTGGAGGGCGCCGGCTTCCTGCCGCACCTCTCGGGCCGGGAGAACCTGGAGCTGTACTGGCAGGCCACCGGCCGCCCGGCGGCGGACTCCCACCTGGAGGAGGCCCTGGAGATCGCGGGCCTCGGTGACGCCCTGGCCCGCGCGGTCCGCACCTACTCGCAGGGCATGCGCCAGCGCCTCGCCATCGCCCAGGCCATGCTCGGCCTGCCGGACCTGCTCATCCTCGACGAACCGACCAACGGCCTCGACCCGCCGCAGATCCGCGAGATGCGCGAGGTGATGATCCGCTACGCGGCCGCCGGCCGTACGGTGATCGTCTCCAGCCATCTCCTCGCCGAGGTCGAGCAGTCCTGCACCCACCTCGTGGTGATGGACCGCGGCCGGCTGATCCAGGCCGGCCCGGTCGCGGAGATCGTCGGCTCCGGCGACACCCTGCTCGTCGGCACCGGCGTGCCCCTGGAGGAGCCGGTGGTGGAGAAGGTCGCCGCGCTGCCCGGCGTCGCCTCGGTGACCCGCACGGACGACGGACTGCTGGTCCGTATGGAGCCCGGCGGCAGCGCACCGCGACTGGTCGCCGAACTCGTCCGGCTCGACGTGCCGGTGGCGTCGGTGGGGCCCCACCGCCGTCTCGAAGACGCCTTCCTCACCCTGATCGGAGGTTCCGCATGAGCACGCTCACCGAGGTCGCCTCCGGCTATCAGGCGGGCCGCACCCTGCCGCTGCGGGTCGAGCTGGTCCGCCAGCTCAAGCGCCGCCGCACCCTGGTGATGGGCGCGATCCTGGCCGCACTGCCGTTCGTGCTGCTGATCGCGTTCGCGATCGGCGGCCGGCCGGGTGCCCGCAACGGCCAGGTGACCCTGCTGGACACGGCCACCTCGTCCGGCGCCAACTTCGCCGCCGTCAACCTGTTCGTGTCGGCCGGCTTCCTGCTGGTCATCCCGGTCGCCCTGTTCTGCGGGGACACGGTGGCCTCGGAGGCCGGCTGGTCCTCCCTGCGCTACCTGCTCGCCGCGCCCGTGCCCCGGGCCCGGCTGCTCTGGTCCAAGCTGGTCGTCGCCCTCGGCCTCAGCCTGGCCGCGATGATCGTGCTGCCCCTGGTCGCGCTGGCCGTGGGCACCGCCGCCTACGGCTGGGGACCGCTGCAGATCCCGACCGGCGGCGAACTCGACACCGGCACCGCGGCCCAGCGCCTCGCGGTCGTGGTGGCGTACCTCTTCCTGTCCCAACTGGTCACCGCGGGACTGGCGTTCTGGCTCTCCACGAAGACGGACGCGCCGCTCGGCGCGGTCGGCGGCGCGGTCGGCCTGACCATCGTCGGCAACGTCCTGGACGCGGTCACCGCGCTCGGCCACTGGCGTGACTTCCTGCCCGCGCACTGGCAGTTCGCCTGGGCGGACGCCGTACAGCCGCATCCCGAGTGGTCCGGCATGATCCAGGGCACCGCGGTGTCCATAACGTACGCCCTGGTGCTGTTCGCCCTGGCCTTCCGGGGTTTCGCCCGCAAGGACGTGGTCTCCTAGGTCACCGGACGATCTCCCTCCGGACTCGAAACCCCTGGTCCGTGCCCAGTTCGAGATCCATCCGCAACGCTACGGGTCGCACGTTCCACCCCCTTGCGCCGTCAGAGTCGTCGACACCGGGCCAAAGAGCCAGGAAGTCGACTCCGACCTGCACAGGGGGCACCATGACGGACCGACACCGGAACCGACGGCAGATCACCGGGGCACTGCTCGCCCTCACCACCGCGGGCGCCCTGCTGCTGACGGCCTGCAGCGCGGGCGACCACGACCACTCGTCCAGTGACTCCAGATACAGCGACGGCCTTCCGGCGCCCAGCCGGCCGCACCCCGAGGACTCCGCGACCGCCCCGTCCTCCGACCACCTCTCCACCTTCGCCCTGGACGTGGACACCGCGTCCTACGGCTACGCCCGCCGCACCCTCGCCGACGGCCGGCGCCCCGCACCCTCGACCGTCCGTGCCGAGGAGTTCGTCAACAGCTTCCGCCAGGACTACCCGACCCCCGACCACAACGGGTTCACGGTCACGGTGGACGGCGCCCGCACCACCGACCCGGACTGGTCCCTGGTGCGGATAGGCCTCGCCACCCGCCCCGAGGAGGCCACCGGCGAACGCCCGCCCGCCGCCCTCACCTTCGTCATCGACGTCTCCGGCTCCATGGACGAGCCGGGCCGGCTGGACCTCGCGAAGAAGTCCCTGGACACGATGACCGACCGGCTGCGCGACGACGACTCGGTCGCGATCGTCACCTTCAGCGAACACGCCGAGACGGTCCTGCCGATGACCCGCCTCGCCGGCCACCGCGGCCGGATCCACCGCGCCGTCGACGGCCTCACCGCCCTCTACTCCACCAACCTCGGCGAAGGTGTGGAGGCCGGCTACGCCACCGCCGTCGACGGCCTGCGCAAGGACGCCACCAACCGCGTCGTCCTGATCTCCGACGCCCTCGCCAACGACGGCGAGACCGAACCGGACGCCATCCTGAACCGCATCGACAGCGACCGCCGCGAGTACGGCATCACGCTGTTCGGCGTGGGCGTGGGCAGCGACTACGGCGACGCGCTCATGGAACGCCTCGCCGACAAGGGCGACGGCCACACCGTGTACGTCTCCGACACCGCCACCGCGACCAGGGTGTTCTGCGAGCAACTACCGCAGAACATCGACCTGGTGGCCCGCGACGCCAAGGCCCAGGTGGCCTTCGACCCGCACACCGTCGCCGACTTCCGCCTGATCGGCTACCACGACCGCGAGGTCGCCGACGAGGACTTCCGTGACGACCGGGTGGACGGCGGCGAGGTGGGCCCCGGCCACACGGTGACGGCCCTCTACGCCGTCCGCACCAAGCCGGGCACGGACGGCCACCTGGCGACGGCCACGGTCCGCTGGCTCGACCCCCGGACCAGGGACCCGCACGAGAACACGGGCTCGGTGGAGACCAGCGCGCTGCGCGACTCGGTCTGGACGGCGTCCCCGCGCTTCCAAGTGGCCGCGGTGGCCGCGTACTTCGCGGACGCGCTGGCGAACGGGGAGTACGACATGCCGGGAGCGCCGAGCCTCACGAAGCTGCGATCGCGGGCGACGACTCTGGCAAGGGTGACCGAGGACAAGGACGTGGCCGAACTCTCCACGGCGATCAGTGAGGCAACGCCCCTTTAGGGACGCTGGGGGTACCCCCGGCCGAAGGCTGGGGGAGGACCCGCGCGACCAGCCACGACGGACCGGCACTTGGCGCGCACCGCCGCACCCCCCGCGGTGAAACCCATTGACCTGCCCTTACTTGTGAGTAAGTTGACGCCCCATGGGCGTACGCAGCGACCTCAAGCGAGCACGTCGACGCACCGACCTGGCCGCCCGCGGCCGGATCGACGTCGTCAGGGACGGGAACGGCGTCGTACGGGAGGTGCGCCGTGAGCATCTCGCCGCCCCGCTCACCAGCGGCTCCCTCGCCGACCTCCCGTTCGCCAACGCGGCGGAGGACCCCCTCGCCACGGCGATCCGCCGCGGCGAGGGATCCGTCACGGCCGCCGACTTCGCCGCCCAGGTCACCGCCTTGGCGAAGGGGTTGATCGCCGCCGGCCTCGAACCCGGCGGCCGGGTGGCCCTGATGTCCCGCACCCGCTACGAGTGGACGGTCCTCGACTTCGCCATCTGGTCGGCCGGCGGAGTGAGCGTCCCCGTCTACCCCACCTCCTCCGCCGAGCAGGTGGAGTGGATCGTCCGGGACTCCGGCGCCCGCCATGTGGTCACCGAGACCCCGGAGAACACCTCCACCGTCACCACCGGCACCGCCGCACACCTCCGACTCCCGTGCATCTGGGAGCTGGAGGCGAACGCGCTCGCCGAACTCACCGCCCTCGGCGCCGACGTCCCGGACGAGGACGTCGCCGAGCGGCGCGCCGGCCTCACCCCCGACTCGACCGCCACGGTCTGCTACACCTCGGGCACCACCGGCCGCCCCAAGGGCTGTCTCCTCACCCACGCCAACCTGCACGCCGAGGCCGCCAACACGGTCGAGCTGCTGTACCCCGTCTTCCAGGCGGTCACCGGTCGGACCGCCGCCACCCTGCTGTTCCTCCCGCTCGCCCACATCCTGGGCCGTACGCTGCAGATCGCCTGCCTGATGGGCAAGATCGAGATGGGCCACTTCCCGAGCGTGAAGCCGGACGAACTCCGGCCCGCCCTCAGGGAGTTCCGGCCGACGTTCCTGGTCGGCGTGCCGTACCTCTTCGAGAAGATCCACGACACCGGGCGGGCGACGGCCGAGAAGATCGGCCGGGCCGCCTCCTTCGACCGGGCCGAACGGATCGGCGTGCGCTTCGCCGAGGCCCACCTGGACAAGTTCCTCGGCACGGGGAAGGGCCCCGGCCCCGGTCTGTACGCCGCCTGGGCGCTGTACGACCTGCTGGTCTACCGCCGTATCCGCAAGGAGCTCGGCGGCCGGATGCGGTACGCCATCAGCGGCGGCTCCCCGCTCGACCGGAACCTCAACCTGTTCTTCCACGCGGCCGGGATCGTCGTCTACGAGGGCTACGGCCTGACCGAGACCAGCGCGGCCGCCACGATCGTGCCGCCGCTGGCACCCCGCCCCGGCACGGTCGGACAGCCGATCCCCGGGACGGCCGTCCGGATCGCCGACGACGGCGAGGTGCTGATCAAGGGGCCGGTGGTCTTCGGGTCGTACTGGAACAACCCGGCCGCCACCGCCGAAGTGCTCCCCGACGACGGCTGGTTCGCGACCGGCGACCTCGGCGCGCTCGACGGGGACGGTTATCTCACCATCACCGGCCGCAAGAAGGACCTGCTGGTCACCTCCGGCGGCAAGAACGTCTCCCCGGCCGTCCTGGAGGACCGGCTGCGCAGCCGCGCGCCCGTCGGTCAGTGCCTGGTGGTCGGCGACAACCGGCCCTTCGTCGCCGCGCTGATCACCCTGGACCCCGAGGCCCTCGCCCACTGGCTGTCCGTACGGAAGCTGCCGCCGGACATCCCGCTCGCCGGGCTGGTGCGCGACGAGCGGCTGCGGGCCGAGGTGCAGAAGGCGGTCGACCACGCCAACGCGGCCGTCTCCCGCGCCGAGTCGATCCGCGCCTTCGCCCTGGTCGAGGGCGAGTTCACCGAGGAGAACGGCCTGCTCACCCCGTCGCTCAAGGTGAAGCGGCACGCCGTAGGCGCGCGCTACGCCGACGAGATCGAGGCGCTGTACCGGAGGTGAGCCGCAAGGCGGCAAAAGGCGGCGGGCCACCGGGAGAACCGGTGGCCCGCCGCCCGCGGAACCTCTGGACTACTGGTTGCCGGTGCCGTTGGCCGACAGGGCCGAGATGTCGTCCAGGACGTGCGACAGCGGCTCGTCGCCCTTGGCCTGGGTGGAGTTCTCGACGCACTGCTGGTTCTGCGGCGCGGAGAGGACCGGCACGTCCTGGAGGACGCCGACGGCGGCGAGGCCGACCAGGCCCTGGAGGTTCGCCTTGGCCGGGAGACCGACGCACGGCTTGTTCAGCGAACCCTGAACCAGCGAGAGCTGCGGGCTCTGGTCCCCGTACGTGGCCGAGTTGCCGAACTCCGACGTGGCCATGTTGCCGCTGACCGAGGAGGTGCCGTTGTCGTTGCCGGTAGCCATGGCCTGCGGGGCGGCCGTGGCGGCGAAACCGGCGACGGTGGCGGCGACGGCCGCGGTTGCCCACAGCTTCTTCATGTTCGATCCCTTTCGAAAGGCGGACTCCGGGGAGGAGCTGCGTGATCACCAACGGGCGCGCACCCGCCCGGGTTGCGTGCTTTGCTCCCTTTGGCGTAGCGCAGTCCGATGAGGCGACGAGCGCCCCGCCGGGGGCGGTCGCGCCGGAGACGACACAGGCCGGCGGGCCGCCGGAAAGTCGGCGGCCCGCCGGCCTGGAGCACCCCGACAGGGGGCCGGAAGAGGCCCGGACTACTGGTTGCCGGTGCCGTTGGCCGACAGGGCCGAGATGTCGTCCAGGATGTGCGACAGCGGCTCGTCGCCCTTGGCCTGGGTGGAGTTCTCGACGCACTGCTGGTTCTGCGGCGCGGAGAGGACCGGCACGTCCTGGAGGACGCCGACGGCGCCGAGGCCGACCAGCCCCTGGGCGTTGAGCTTCGCCGGCAGACCGATGCACGGCTTGTTGAAGGAGCCCTGGACCAGCGCCAGCTGCGGGCTCATGCTGCCGTACGTGGCGGAGTTGCCGAACGCCTGCGAGGCACCGGTGCCGCTGGCGGAGGTGGTGCCTTGGTCGTTGCCCGTGGCCAGGGCCGGCGAGGCGGCGACGGCGGTGGCACCGGCCACGGAGGCGGCGACAGCGGCGACGGCCAGAACCTTCTTGATCACTTGCGATTCCCTTCTGCAAAAACCCCGTCCACCGGAGCCCACTGGTCAACTCCCAGTGAGGTGTTTGGTTGCTCGGGTTCACTCCGATGGCCCACATTCCGGAAATCCCCGGCGGCTCCACGGGCCCCCGGCCGCAAGGGAATTCCGGGCCGGTGACGGGTCCGATCGGGTGACGTGCCGCGCCTTCGCCGCAACCGTTCCCGGTGCGGGCGGTTGATGCGGGGCAGGGACGTGTGTCTTGACGCACGGAGCCAGGAAAGGAAAGCGAAATGCTGAAGAAGGCAATGGCCGCGGCGGCGGTCGCCGCGTCCGTCGTAGGTGTGTCGGCGGCGGCAGCCCCCCAGGCGCTTGCCACCGGCAACGACCACGGCACCACCTCCGCCAGCGGCAGCGGCGCCCACGAGGAGTTCGGCAACTCGGTGACCAAGGGCAGGATGAGCCCGCAGGCCACCCTGGTGCAGGGCTCGCTCAACAAGCTCTGCGTCGGTCTGCCCGCGAAGGCGAACGCCCAGGGGATCCTCGGTCTCATCGCCGCCGTCGGCGTGGCCCAGGACGTGCCGGTCCTGTCCGCACCGCAGAACCAGCAGTGCGCCGAGAACTCCACCCAGGCCAAGGGCGACGAGCCGCTGTCGCACGTCCTGCACGACATCTCGGCCCTGTCGGCCAACGGCGTCGCCAACCAGTGACCCCGGCCTCGTGAAAATCCGCCCTGGCGGCGTGCGCACGCACGCCGCCAGGGCGGATTTCGCTGTGTTCACCCATTCCCGTTGTGAAGGCGTTCGAGTGAATTACCCGTCGGAGCGCGTTCCGCAGTTTCTTCGGCCGCCTATTTCTCGTTCTACAGTCCGCTGGTCATGATGCGAGCCTTCATGCTGTGCTCGCTCGGTTTCGGCCGTCATACGGGCATGACCGCAGAGAAGGGAAAGTTTATGAAGAAGACCGCTGCTTTCGCCGCCGGTGCGATTCTGGCCCTGGCCGGTGCCGCCCCGGCCTTCGCGGACTCGGGTGCCGAGGGCGCTGCCGCCAACTCCCCGGGCGTGCTGTCCGGCAACGTGATCCAGGTTCCGGTTCACGTTCCGGTCAACGTCTGCGGCAACACCGTGGACGTCATCGCGCTGCTGAACCCCTCGTTCGGCAACGCCTGCGCCAACGACTGACGACGTCGGCGCGGCACACCAGCCGTCCGGCTGTGTCACGGCCGGCCTCGGACCGTCGAGATTCCGCATCCGCGCTCCGAGGCCGGCTTTTCCGTTTTCGAGCAGGAGGACGACGAGATGGCGACGGACCCTCAGCGGGGTTGTGGCCGCCGCCGCGACCGGCATGCTGTCCCTGTACGCCAGTCCCGCGCTCGCCGACGACGAGAAAACGAGCAGTTGCTGATGTACGACCCGCTGGTGGTGGGCGCGGGCCCGTACGGCCTGTCCATCGCGTCCCACCGTACTGCCGTAACCCGTGTCGTCGTCCCCCGAGTCGCCGTAGGACGTCCCCGACGCGGGGTCGTCGCCCCGCTCCTCGGAATCGGTGTCGCCGGCACAGGAGTTGCCGAAGGCCGGGTTCAGCACGGCTGCCAGGTCGACCGAGTTTCCGCTCGCACCGATCGGCACGTCCACCGGGGCCTGGACGTTGTCGCCGGACACCACACTCGGTGAACCGCCGGCGGCCCCGGTCGCGTCCGCTCGTCGGACCGGTCGGGCAGACCGGAGAGGCTGGAGACGCCGGACACTTCGGAGAGTTCCTCTTCCACGGCGGCCGGCGGTGTTCCCCGGCCTGGCGGACCACGGCGGAGGCCGGCCGGGGGACCGGGGCCGTGCCGGGGCGCAGCCGGGCCAGGAGCCGGCCCGTCACGTGCCGGCCCCACAGCGCCCACATCGCCAGGCCGGGACCCCGGTCGTCCGGCGCGCTCCAGGCCGGCTCGCGCCCGCGCGGGGCCGGCCGCAGCGCGCTCAGCGGCGCGTAGTTCTCCACCACGAACGCCCGACCGGCCAGTGGTGCCCCGGCGGTCAGCGGACGGTGGGTCAGATCCAGGTGCAGGGCGCGTACGACGTCCAGGCCCGCGCTGTCGGTGAAGACCGGAACTGCGCGCCCGGACGGGGATTGAAGCCCAGCTCGCCGGTGAGCCGCTCGGCCAGTGCCTGGACCTGCGGGTTGGGCGTCCACAGGCCGACCGCCGTCAGGCCCGCCCCGCGCGGCCAGGACCGCTGCTTGCGGCCGGAGCCGTCCGCGCGTACTGCCCCGGTCCGGTCGGCGTAGCCGTGGAAGAACCGGTCGCGGTCCGGTCCCGGCGGCAGGAACTCCTGCAGCTGCAGCCTGCTGCCCGCCTCCCCGGCCCGCAGGAACAGCTCCCGCGCCTCCCGCGCCTCCCGCGCCGAGCGCACCACGACGGTGCTGCGCAGCCCGGACCAGGCCGGCACCAGCCAGGGCCGGCTCCACTTGGCGACCACCGGCAGCCCGGGCCGCCAGACGGCGGCGGCCTGCTCGGCGCTGTCCGGGACGGGGGTCTGCGGGTGCGGGATCCCGGCCGCCGCGCACACCTGGGCCAACTCGGCCTTGTCGGCGACCCGCTCGGAAAGCAGGGCGGGCTGCCGCGGCAGCAGACTGGCGGGAGCCAGGTCCTCGCGGAGCCGGCCTGCCGCGATCGCGCTCGCGTCGTCCATCGGGATCAGCACCGCCGGACGGGCGATCCGCGCCGCCACCCGGCGCAGCACGGCCGCGATCGCGGCAGCGGACGCGCCCGGCGCCGGTGGCGGATGCAGTTGCCGTACGAACCGGACCTGCCGACCGGACTGCCGGTGGAGTCGGCGACCAGATGCACGTCCACGCCGGCTCTGCCGAGTGAGCGCACAGCCCCGAGGGTGCCGTGGTGAAAGGGATTCCGGTCGATCCGCAGCAGAACCGCGGGAACCCGGATGTCTAGCAGTGACACGGACCTTTTCCTTTGCGCCGGTTCACCCGTGCGGGCGTGTGGCGCACCCGGAAGCCGCAGCCGCACTGGCGGAATTCGTATTGATATGACCGAGTGTCAGTGACCGGTGCTTCCCCGGCGAACGTGCGAACGGACGGGAAGGACCGGACCGAAAGAACCGGGCGAGCGGTAGCGGACGAGAACTGGTGGAGAGAGGAGCAGGCATGGCTCCACAGCAGCGAAAGCGGCCGAGGTCCCGGTCGCACCGGCGGGCTGTGGTCACGGCGCTGGCGGCGGTCGTCGTCGCCTCGGCGACCCTGGCCACCGGCCCGGGATTCGCCGCGGGTGCAGGGGTGGCGCCGGCCACCGATCCGACACCGGCTCCGACACCCACGACCTCCGTCCCGGCCTCGGCGGCTCCGCTGCCGGCCATGGCGAGTGCGGCACCGGGACCGGTGAGTCCGGCGCCGGTCACGCCCGCGCACGGCAGGTCGGCGCCGCCGGCCTTCGGGGCCTTCCTGGACTCCGGGCCGCTGGGCGTCGCCCGCATGGCCCAGCTGAGCGGCTGGCTCGGCGGCACCGAACTGAAGGTCGCGCACACGTATCTGCCCGGCAACCGCTGGGCCGACATCGAGGGAGTGCCCGGCTTCCTGGACGTCTGGGCGCACTGGCGGCGGGAGAGGGACGACCGGATGCTCGTCCTCAACGTGCCCATGCAGGAGCGCAACGAGGACCACGTCGGGGACGCCGAGGTCCGGTCGCTGCTGGCACGGGGCGCCGCCGGGCGGTTCGATCAGCACTTCCGGGCCCTGGCCGAGCGGCTGGTCGAGCTGGAGGTCCCGGACACGGTCATCGTGCTCGGCTGGGAGATGAACGGCACTACGTACACCCATCGTTGCGGGCCGGACCCGGAGGCCTGGAAGAGATACTGGGACAGGATCGTCACCACCATGCGGGCGGTGCCGGGTCAGAAATTCCGGTTCGACTTCACGCCGAGCCGGGGCCGCGACGCGGTCCCGTGGACGCAGTGCTACCCCGGGGACGACACGGTCGACATCGTCGGCATGGATTCCTACGACCAGCCGACCGGTCTCTCCTTCGGCGAACAGGTGCGGGAGCCATACGGACTTCAGGAGCACGTCGATTTCGCCAAGGCCCACGGAAAGCCCATTTCCTATCCGGAATGGGGTCTCTTCCGCAACGGTGACAACGCCGAGTACATGCGCCGGATGCTCGCCTGGATGGGCGAGCACAGACCGGTGTACAACACGCTGACCGACTACTGCCCGCACGGTGTCTGGCAGTGTCCGGACAACCCGCGCTCGGCCCGCGTCTACCGCACGGCCCTCTCCGGCCGGACCGACACCGCGACCCCGACGCCGGCTCCCCTACGCCCGGCCCGTCCCCGGCACCCTCGACCGGTGGTCACGCCCTAGTCCTGGCGTCGTTCCTGCCACCGGTGCCACACCTCCTTGGCGCGCCGCCGGGCGGCGATGTCGCACAGCGCCGCCGCCAGCAGCGGCGCTGTGCGGCGCCGGGCCAGCAGCAGCCGCTGGTTGGCGACCGGCTGGGGCCGCCAGTGGTGCTTGTACGGCTCGTTGCCGCGCAGCAGGCTCAGCGCGCCCCGCTCGCCCGCGCCGGTGTGCTGGGTACAGGCGTCGAGCAGCATCACCGCCACGTCCGCCCTGCGCTCCCGCAGCCGCGGATGCGCCCCGTACAGATAGCCGCCGGCCAGGCTCGGTGACAGCAGGGTCAGATCGACGGCGACCACCTCGTCGTCCAGCCGGAACTCGGTGACCACCGCGTCCCCGGAGCGCACCATCGGCCCCACCGAGCGCACCAGGTGCTCCCGGAACCGGGACTGGAGGTGCTCCGTCGTCACCTTCCGGTCCTGCCACTGCAGCCGGTGCAGATCGAGCAGCCGGCCGAGCGCGGTGTCCACGCCCTCCGCTGCCACGACGTCCCGGCGCACCCCGAGCGAGCCCAGCTTGCGCAGCTTGGCGCGCACCCGCTGGGCCTGTTTCGAGGGCAGTCGGGCCACGAGCTCGTCCATGGCCACGGCGGGCAGTTCCAGGCACAGCGAGGCGGGCACCTTCCGGCACGGCCCGTGCCAGCGGTCGTACACGCGCTCCACCGCACCGCCCGGACGCACCTCGCGGAAGTCGATCAGCGCCGTCCGCGCCGCCCGGGCGAGCTCCTGGGTGAGGGCGCCCGCGGCCCGGCCGTCGTCGCCGTCGGCGAGCAGCACGTCCGTGTAGTCCGAGATCGCCCCGCCGAGCGGCACCAGCGCGGGCAGCGGCCGGTGCACCAGCATCAGCGGGGCCGCGCCGACCAGTTCACCGCCGTACCGCACCAGGACCAGACGGAGCCTGCCCGGGACACCGTAGGAACGCCACCAGGAGTGCAGCCAGGCGTGGCTCTGGAACGGGGTGGCCGTGCCGCACCGCCGGTACAGCCGCCCCCAGGCGGGGCCCAGCTCGGCGAAGACGCGTTCGTCGGTGACGAGTTCGGTGGTGTGCGCGGCGAGCGTCGGGTGGGCCGTCGCCGTCACAGCTGCCCGTGTACGTCGGCGGCGGCCGTCGGTCCCGGCACGGAGGCGTGCGGGAGGTTCTCCTCCTCGCGGCGCCGGGGCCGCACCAGCAGCGCCAGCCCGGCCAGCAGCCCGCCCGCGCTCGCGCCCACCAGGCCGGTCACCTTCGTCGACGCCGAGGCGGGCGCGGTCGGCTTCGGCGCCCGGGAGAACTGGAGGAGTTCGACGTGTGTGTCGCCCTTGGTGTCGTTGGCGTGCTTGGTGAGCGAACGGGCCACCGCGTTCGCCATGTCGGCGGCCTGCAGGGGGTGCGGCGAGGTGGCCGAGACGGCGACCATCGGCGCGTCCGGCGAGGTCTCCGCCTGCACGCTGTTGCGCAGTGTGTTCACCGGCACCCCGGCCCACACCTGGGCGTCCCCGAGCACCGCGAGCTGGGTCGCGACCCGGCCGTACGCCTGCGCGAAGCCCTGCGCGGTGGCGGTGTCGGACCGGTCGGTGGGGACGGCGATGACATAGCTGGTCGCCGTGTAGTCGGCCGGCGTCAGCACGCCGTAGGCGCCGCCCAGCAGACCGCCGGCGACGACCCCGGCCGCCAGCAGCGACCAGGGCGGGACCGTGCGGGCACGGGTGAACGGGCGGGCTGCCCTGGTGGTGTTCTCGGTCATGGCGTACTGACTCCCTGAGGGACGGTGGCGAGTGCGGCCGCGTAGACGTCCATGAGCTGGGCGGCGCTGCGGGTGATGCAGTAGTGGCGGGCGGCCTCCGGCGCGGTGCGCGGACCTGACCCGGCGGCGCGGGCGTCGGCCAGGGCCTCGGCGTAGGCGTCGGCGCCGCTCTCGACACGGCGGGCGGCGGGGGCGGCGGCGGCAGGCAGGTCCTCGACGGCAGGGCAGGAGCTGTAGAACACGGGCAGTCCGGCGGCCAGCGCCTCGATCACCGCGAGCCCGAAGGCCTCGTCGGTGCAGGGCGAGGCCAGTACGTCCATGGCGGAGGTGAGGGCGGGCAGGTCGGGGTCGGCCGGGCTGTCGGAGACGTACGGGCGTTCACCGGCGAACAGCACCCGGCCGGCGAGACCGGCCGCCGCGGCGGCACGGCGCAGGGCTCCCTCCTCGGGGCCCCCGCCGACCAGCAGCAGCACGCAGTCCGCGGGGAGCCGGGTGAGCGCACCGATCAGGACGTCGAACCGCTTGCCGGGCGCCAGCCGCCCGACGGCGCCCACCACGAAGGCGTCCTGCGGGATCCCGAGCCCGGCCCGGGTGCGCCCCCGCCGCTCCAGGTCGAAGCGGAACCGCCCCAGGTCGATGCCGTTCGGTACGACCTCGATCCGCGGCCCGGGCACCCCCCAGTGGCGCAGCCGCTCGGCGACGGTGGGGGAGACGGCGACCGTGGACCGGCCGAGCCGCTCGCCCACGAGGTACAGCGCCCGGACCCCGGCGGTCAGCCGGCGCCCCTCCAGCTGGGTGTCGCCCAGCGAGTGCTCGGTGGCGACGACGGCCCGCACGCCCGCGAGACGCGCGGCGATACGGCCGTAGAGACAGGCCCGGTACAGGTGGGTGTGGACGAGGTCGTAGCGGCCCCGGCGGATGACCCGGACCAGCCGGGGGAGCGCCGCCAGGTCCCGGTTCCCGGCCATCCCGAGATGGACCACCCGCACCCCGTCCGCGGCCAGGGCACGCGCGACCGGCCCGGGGTTGGTGAGCGTGACGACGTCGCAGGAGACCGGCAGATGCCTCAGCAGCAGCCGGAGCTGCTGCTCCGCCCCGCCGACCCCCAGCCCCGTGATGACGTGCAGAGCCCTCATTCACAGCCCCTTGACGGGACGGCGGCGCAGCCGGTGCAGCCGGTACTTCAGGAAGAGGCGCAGGGCGCGGTCGTTCTGGCCGACGTGCACCCGGGGCAGGGTGTGGACGCCGTTCAGGTCGCCGGGGTCGATGGCGCAGCCGTAGCCGTACCCGGCGTCCCGGACGGCGTCGACGACCCGCTGGTCGACGGCGCCGTAGGGGTAGCAGAAGCCGTCCACGGGGGCCTGGATCAGCTCCTCCAGGACGGCCCGGCTGCCGGCGGTCTCGGCCCTGAGGGTGTCGGCGTCGGCCTTCGTCAGATCGACGTGGGTGAGCCCGTGCGAGCCGACCTCCACGCCGGCCCTCGCCGCCCGCCGGATCCCCTCGGCGGTGAGCAGCGGCTTGCGCGGGCCGAGCGAGTCCCAGCGGTTGTCGCTGCCGAGCCGTCCGGGCAGCACGAACAGGCTGGCACCGCAGCCCCAGCGGTCCAGCAGCGGCAGGGCGTGGTCGAGGAAGTCGGCGTAGCCGTCGTCGAAGGTGAGCCCGACCAGGCGCCGTCCCTCGCCCCGGGCCCGGGCGGCCAGCAGTTCGGCGACCGAGACCCCGCGCAGCCCCCGCCGGCGCAGCCAGCCCAGCTGGGCGGCGAGGCGGTCGGGGGTGATGGTGACCCGGTACGGATCGTCCGAGCAGTCGCCCACGGAGTGGTACATGGCGACCCAGGGGACCGGGCCCGACAGGTGTCCGACCTTCTCGGCGGACTCAGTGGAAGACGGCATGGGCGAGCCTTCGGGTGACGGTGCCTGCGGAACGGAGTGCGGATGCGAAGCCCTGGGCGTCCAGCGCCCAGCCGAGCAGGACGAAGACCGTGGTCACGGCCGTGGTGCCGGCGATCAGACCGGTGAACGGGTCCGCGGGCCGTGCGGCGAGGAAGGTGCCGACGACCGCGGCGACCACGGCGGCCCGCACCGGCCGGCTCAGCTCGGCCAGCACCCGCCGCGTGCGGATCGGGACGCTGCGCGGGCCCATGCCGCAGAGCAGGAGCACCGCGGTGACGGTGATGCCGGCGGCGTTGGCGGCGGCGATGCCGGTGACGCCGTACCGGCCCACCGTCATGGCGCCGATCCAGGAGGTCACGGCGATCCCTGCGGCCATGGCACCGACCGGGTACCAGGTGGCGCGGCCCGCGGAGAAGTAGGAGCGGACCAGCACCCCGACCATGGTCTGTCCGAGCAGCCCGAGCGCGTAGACCCGCATCACCCCGGCGGTGGCGGCGGTGTCCGCCGCGGTGAACGCCCCGCGCTGGAACAGGACGTGGATGAGCTGCGGCGCACACGCCACGACCACGGCGGTGCCGAGCAGGACGACGCTCGCGGCCACCGACAGATCCCGCTCCACCCGGCGCCGGGCCCGCTCGGTGTCGCCCTCGGCCAGCGCCCGGGCCACCACCGGGAAGGTGACCGTGCACAGCATCATGGACATCGTCATCGGGATCTGCGCGACCTTCTGCGCGTAGTTGAGGTGCGAGATCGCCCCGGAGTGCAGATGGGAGGCGAGGAACCGCTCGATCAGCACCTGCGACTGGCGGCACAGCGCGAACAGCAGCACGGTGGCCATCAGGACGACGTTCAGCGGCTGTGCCTCGGCGACCGGTTCGCCGACGGCGGCCTTGACCCGCCGCCGCAACTGCCCGAGCAGCGGGGGAAGCTGGACGGCGACCATCAGCAGGCCCCCCGCCGCCACCCCGAACGCGGCCGACCGCACGCCCCAGCTGCCGCCGAACGCGAACATCGCCGTGATGATGCCGGCGTTGTAGGCGACGTAGATCGCGGCCGGTGCGAGGAACCGCCGGTGCGCGCGGAGGGCGGCGCTGCAGTACCCGGCCAGCCCGAAGGTCAGCACGCAGGTCGCGGTCAGCCGGGTGCAGCCGACGGCGAGCCCGGGGTCGCGCAGACCGGGCGCGAGCACCTCGACGAGCTGGGGGGCGCCCCCGATCAGCAGAGTGGCGACGCCCACGAAGGCGAGTGCCAGCTTCGGCAGGGTCCCGGCGACCAGTGCCCGGACCGGGTCGCCGGGAGCCCCCTGCGCCCGGCGGGCCAGGGCCACGCTGAAGGCGGGGATCAGCGCGAAGGCGAGCCCGTCCTCGATGAGCAGCGTGGCGGCGAACTCGGGGACGGTCCAGGCGACGAGGAAGGCGTCGGTGTCCCGGCCGGCCCCGAAGAGCCGGGCCAGCGACTGGTCCCGGATGAGCCCGAGGAGCGAGCCGACGACGGAGAGGGAGGCGGTGACGAAGGCGGCCTTGGCGAGAACTCCGCGGGAGGAAGGCCCTGCGTCGGGGGCCGGGGGCGGTGTCGTCCGCGGCTCGGCCGTGGGGGCGCTCCCGGCTCCCGCGGGTTCGCTGCCGACACGCGACCCGGGCACGTCCGAGGTCCTGGAAGGGGTGACCGTCATGCCGAACGCTCCGCCCCCGCCAGCGACCACCAGGCCACCGCCCCGAACACCACGGCCGTCAGCACGGTCGAGGGCCCTCCGATGTCCGCGTACGCGAAGTCCACGAGCTGCCAGACGAGCAGCCCGCATCCCACCAGCGCACAGTCGAGGCCGTCACCGCCGCGGACCCGCCACCACCCGCGCAGCCCGCACACCAGCAGCGCCAGCCAGCTGCCCGCCAGCGCCAGCGCGCCGAGCAGTCCCTGCTCGCTCAGCACCAGCAGGTACATGTTGTGCGGCGACAGCAGCGGCTGCTTCACGAACGCGGCCCCCGCACCCTCCGTGTCGCTCCCGGAGGACAGCGCCAGCGAGGCATGCCCGTCCCGGTGGGCCGGGAAGTTCTTCAACCCGACGCCGGTCACGGGATGTTCCCGCCACATGCCCGTCGCCGCCGCCCACAGCGTGTACCGGTCGACCACCGACTGGTCCGGCGCGTCGGTCACGTGCCCGATGCTGCTGAGCCGCTCCTGGAGCATGGCCGTACCGATGCCGAAGCCCCCCACCAGCACCACACCCGCCGCGACCGCGACCGCGACCGCCTTCAGTGCCCGGCGCAGCCCGGCCAGCACCAGCTGCACACCGCAGGTGAGGACCGTCGCGATCCAGGCCCCGCGGCTGAAGGACACGGCCAGCGGCAGCAGCAGGCCGAGCGCGCACGCGCCCGCCGCCACCCGCTGCCGTACCGGCGAACGGCCCACCGCCAGCCCCAGCGCGCAGACCAGGCCGAACGACACCACGGTCGCCATGCCCATCACGTCCTGCGGCCCGAACGTGCCGACCGCGCGGATCTCCTCGCCCTGGTACGAGGCCCCGGTCCCGGTGAGGTACTGGTGCACCCCGACCGCGCCCTGCCATCCCGCGAGCCCCACGAACGACCAGGCCAGCAGCCGGAAGTCGGCACGGTCCCGGATCAGCAGCAGCACGGCGGCCGGGACCAGGACGAACACCTGGAGATAGCGGCCGAGGCCGGTCAGCGCGGCGCCCGGCGAGGCCGCGCCGGCCGCCGCGACGGCCAGCCCCACCACCGGCATGCCCAGCACCACCGCGGCCGTCGCCGACAGCGGCCGCCGCCGCTCCCGTACGGTCCGGACCGCGGCGTACAGCACCACCAGCGCGGACACCGCGTCCGCCGGTCCCGCCCCGCTCCCGTCGCCGGCCGGGGTGAGCGGCAGCGCGAGGACCGCGAGCACGGCGGCCGCGGCGAGGACCGGTGGCAGCCGCAGGGGCCCGGCCGGGGAGAGTGCGAAGCTCATCGTCAGCTCCCCGTGGAGCGCACGAGCGCCGCCGCGGTGCGCAGCAGGATGCAGATGTCCTGCCACAGCGACCAGTTGTCGATGTAGGCGTTGTCGAAGCGGGCCCGGTCCTCGATCGAGGTGTCGCCGCGCAGTCCGTGGATCTGGGCGAGTCCGGTGATGCCGGTCCGCATCCGGTGGCGGGCCGCGTAGCCCGGGTAGTTCTGGCTGAACTCGCCTACGAAGTACGGCCGTTCGGGGCGCGGGCCGACCAGGCTCATGTCGCCCCACAGCACGTTCCACAGCTGGAGAAGCTCGTCCAGGGAGGTCTGGCGCAGGAAGCGGCAGAACGGGCTCATCTCCCGTTCCCCGGCCACGCTCCAGCGGGTCGCGGCCTCGTGCGCGTCGACCGGGCGGTGGGTGCGGAGCTTGAGCAGGGTGAACGGGCGGCCGTCGCGGCCGATGCGCTCCTGCCGGAAGACCACACCGGGTCCGTCGGTGAGGCGCAGTACCGCCGCGCACACCAGGAGCAGCGGGCTGACCAGGATCAGCGCCGACCCGGAGACCGCGATGTCGAGGATGCGCTTGCCGACGCTGCCGCGCCGTCGTGAGCCCATGTCGAGAGGGCGGCAGGAGAACCCGGCGAGCTGGTCGCGCATCTCGTACGCCGGTGAGTCCGCGTCCACCTCCCAGACCACGCAGCCCGACTCGGCCAGCGCCCGCAGCAGCGGGCCCTGTTCGGTGCGGACGGCGGGGTGGACGGTGAGGACGGCCCGGACCCCGTTCTGGATGAGGGCCCGCTGGACCTCCTCGCCGGTGGTCAGCACGGGCAGCCCGTCGGGGCCTTCGGGGTGCTCGGCGACGACACCGACCGGCCGCACCCCGGAGCCCGGGTGGCGCAGCACGGCGGCGGCCACCCGCTGGGCGGTGGCGGCGGGGCCGATGACCAGGGCGGCGCGCGGGCGGCGCAGCGAGGCCAGGCGGCGGCGCCAGTGCACCAGACCGCGGCCGGCGCAGGCCGCCGCCGCGTGCAGGGCGCAGCCCAGCAGCAGGGTGCGGGCGGGCAGCGCGCGGCCCGGGTCCCTGGCGGCGAGCGCCGCGGCGAGGCCCAGCCAGATCACGGCGATCCGGCCGCAGACCGCGGGGAGTTCGTCCAGGATCCCGGCCACCCGGCCGCTCGGCAGCGGGCGCAGCAGTATCGCCCCGCACAACAGGAAACAGGTCAGGGCCGGCCGGCGTACGGCCTCGTCGAGGGCGACGGCGCCGAGCAGTGCCGCGCACAGGTCGGCGGCCAGCAGCGGCACCGGGGAAGCGGGCCGCGCGCGGGGCCGGCGCGGCGGGAACCGGAAGTCTCCGGCGGTGCGGGCCGGCAGGACCGAGACGGGCGAGAGTCCGTGATCCCGTGGCTGCGGGCCGGGGGAGGGGACGGTGCTTTCCGCGGTCACGAGTGGATGGACTCCCTGTGCTCAAAGGACATGAGCGGGCGCTCGCCGAGGAGTTCGCGGTAGAGCTCCGCGACCGCCTGCGCCGAGCGCCGCGCATCGTGCGTGGACTGGACGTGCCGGCGCCCCCGGTCGCCGAGCGACGCGCGCAGCTCCGGGTCGAGCAGCAGCGCGGCGACGGCACCGGCCAGTACGCCCGGCCGGCCCGGCGGCACCAGGCAGTGCTCGCCGTGGCCGGGCGGCAGGCTCTCGCGGGCGCCGTCGACATCGGTGACGAGCACCGGCCGGCCGCAGGCCATCGCCTCCAGCGGGGCCAGTGCCATGCCCTCCCAGCGCGAGGGCAGCACCACCAGGTCGGCGGCCCGGTACCAGGGGCGGACATCGGCGACGGCGCCGGCGAACTCGACCGAGGCGGGGGCGAGCCGGCGCAGCGCCGCGCCGTCCGGTCCGTCGCCGACCAGCGCCAGCCGGGCGCCCGGCACCCGGCGCAGTACCTCGGGCCAAGCCCGCAGCAGCACGTCCTGGCCCTTCTGCCGGCACAGCCGGCCGACGCAGACGACCAGGGGCGCCCCGGGCCCGGACCGGCCCGGGGCGCCGGGGGCGCCCGGGGCGAAGTGACCGGTGTCTATGCCGTTGGGAACGACGGCGTAGCGGGCGTGAATCCCGGCGCGCACGCCGGTCGCGCGTTCCGCCTCGCTGACGCACACCACCCGGTGCGCCCAGCGGGCTCCCCACCGCTCCCACCGCAGCGCCAGTGCGGCGGTGACCCCGCCGACCGCCTCGAAGGACCAGGCATGCGGCTGGAACAGGGTCGGAACGCGGCCGCGCACGGCCAGGCGGCCCGCCAGGCCGGCCTTGGCGCTGTGTGCGTGCACCAGCTCCGGCCGCACCGCGTCCAGCAGCCGCCCGAGCCGCCGTACCTCGTCCCCGAGGCCGGCGCCGGGGGACCGGTCCGCGCGCCATCCGCGCACGTCGGCGCCCAGTTCCCGCGCGGCCCCCGCCAGTTCACCATCGGGCGGGCAGGCCACCGTGACCCGCAGACCGGCCGTGAGCTGGGCCTTCGTCAGGTCCAGGACCACCCGGGCCACCCCGCCCCCGACGGGTTGCGCCAGGTGCAGGACCCGTCGCCCAGGGTCGGTTGCTGATCGGTGCATACGCGGTATTCCTCGCTCACGGGGGGGCGCTCGGGACTGCGGGCGGAAACGCGCCGCACTACTGCACGTCCACGGCGGCGAAGAGCGCGCCCGCCCACGCCGCGTCGCGCTGGGAAACGAGCTGGAAGGCCAGCTGGTCACCGCCCTGCGCGAGAGCGGTACCGAGATCGAACACATCCGAGTCGTAGCCGAGCGTGTTGTCGTACGCGGGCTCACGCCGGGCGCCTACCGGGCCTGGTTCGTTGATCGTGGAGTTGAGTACGTCGTCGGCCGGGTCGGCGGAGCCGGCGAGCGGGGTGGGGGTACGGCCGGCGACGGAGTACGTGAGCGAGTCACCGGTGCCGCCCCGGTCGCCGTTGTAGGCCACCAGGCCCGCCCGGCCCTCGGCGCCACGCGGGATGCGTAGCCCGTTCAGCCGTACCCCGGTCGCCCCGTCGAGTGAGTCGAAGCCGTCCCAGAGGGCGAGCGTGCGCAGCGGTTCCGCCGGGTTCCGGTACGCCGTCACCAGTGTCCAGCCGCCCCAGGCACCGGGCCCGGACCTGCCCGCCGCCACATTCACCTGGCCGACCGTCCACAGCCCGGAGCCGTTCGACCGGACCAGGCCGGTGATCTCCGCCGAGGCCTGGAAGGCGTCCGCGCCGCCCTGCGTCCGATGGCCCACGACCGTGTCGGCGAGCAGTTCCTTGTACTGGCCGCCGGGTTCGGCGATCAGCACCCGCCCGTTGTCCGCGGCCGGCTTCCGCTCACCGGCCAGCAGGTTGCCGCCCCAGTACAGCCGCGCGTACGTCACCTGGGAGCCCTCCGGCAGCCGCAGTTCGGCGCGCGAGGAGTTGTAGGTGTGGGGGTCGTCGTCGACGTCGACGTAGGACATGTCGAAGTCCCCGTTCACCGCCGGGATCCGGCCCGCGCGGGCTGCCGGGCAGGACGGCTCGGACGGGGCGTCGGCCGTCGTACGGCAGCTGGCGGACGCGTTGGCCGCGCGGACGATGCCGCCTCGCTGTACCACGTGGTAACGCTCGGCGAAGGGGATGCGAGGGGCCTCGGGGGCGGGCGCGGCGGCCGGAGCGGTCGCCCGGGCGGCGCCCGGTGCGCAGACCGCGGCCAGGGCGAGCACGCTCACTGACGCACGGCGCAGCGGCGGGCCCAGGGGAATGCGCATGACCGGCTTCGCCCTTTCGGGAAAGGAGTGGGGAGGCGGGAAGAGCGCGATGTGATGCCGGTACGGGCAAGTCGCGAGATCCGCAACTCCAGCCACTATCTGAACTAATCAGTCGAAACCGGGCAAGTATCTCGGAACGGTGAAGGAGGCTTCGGGGAGATCACTCGTTCAGCGGCACAACCCGGGGCGGTGTCACGCGTTGACACGGCGCTGGGCATCCGCCCGGATGTTTGTCTCGACCCCAAGGAGCACCTTCATGTCGCGTATCGCGAAGGGCCTGGTCCTGTCCACCGCCGCCGTCGCGGCCGTCGCCGGCGGCGCCGGTGCGGCCGTCGCCGACAGCGGCGCGAACGGCACCGCAGCCCAATCCCCGGGCGTGCTGTCCGGCAACGTGATCCAGGTTCCGGTCCACGTTCCGGTCAACGTCTGCGGCAACACCGTCGACGTGATCGGTCTGCTCAACCCCGCGTTCGGTAACACCTGCGCCAACGACTGACGCGGCGGCCTTCCCCTCTGACCGGCCGTCCGCCCGCGCACCCCGCGGGCGGACGGCCGGTCCGTGTGTCCGGGGGGTGCCCGGGGCCGGCTGACCCGCGCACCCCGCCCGGGAGTCCCTCGAACGGCCGGAGCCGGGGCGGGTGTGGCGAGGAGGCCTCGACGGGGCACCTCATCAGCCACGACGGCGGCCGGGCGGAAGGCGCTCGGTGACGGTGGGCGGTCGAGCGGTTGCAGGCCGGCACGGGTGATTCCACGGTGAGCAGCAAGTCCGACGCACATCGAAAGGAACACCCATGCGTGCTCTGCCCGCACGGCGTCTCGCGTCCACCGCACTCTGCGCTCTTCTTCTGGCCGGGACCACCGGCCCGGCGGCCGTCGCCGCAGGCTCGGCCCACGAGCGCACCCACGCGAAGTCCCAGGCCCCCGTCCCCGGGGCCGACGCACTGCTCGCCCAGGTCGAGTCGCTGGGCAACCTCGGGACCGTGCTCAAGCCGGTCACCGACCTGCTCGACACCGTGCTCGCGGCGGACGACGGCCAGCTCACCCCCGACCAGGCCACCCAGCTCGGCGACGCCGTGAAGGCGGCCATCGCCCAGGTCACGGCGGCGGCCCCGGCCCCCGCGCCGGCGGTCCCCGGCACCCCCGCCCCGCCCTCGGTGCCCGCCCTGCCGTCGGCCGCGCAGAGCACCCCCGCCGTGCCGGCCGCGTTCCCCGCGCCGGCCGCAGCCCAGGCCAAGGGACTCGGGGACACCCCCGGGGCCAAGGACCTGGCAGGCGACGCGCTGACCGCCCTGCAGACCGCGGTCGACAACCTTCTCAAGGCCGCCACCTCCGGTGACGCCGGCCAGGTGGTGCCGACCGCCACCGCCGTCGCCACCGGTCTGGTCAACCTGCTCGTCGCGATCCTGCTCGGCGGCGGCCTGCCCGACCTGCCGAGCCTGCCCACCGCGCCCAGCCCGCCGTCGACCCCGTCGCTCCCGGTACCCACCGGCTGACCGCGCGCGGTGGGGCCCGCCCGGCCGGGCAGTCCTCGGCCACCCGGCCCCTCGGGATCTCATATGTCTTCCGAGCACGGGGTTTCCGGCCCGTCGGGGCGTCGTTAGGCACGGCGTCAGAATGTCCCCTGGTGGCTTCCGTTGCGTGGCTCGCGCCGCCGTAGGTCGCCGAAGAAAGGAACACGATGAAGTCTCTGAAGGCTGCCGCTGTCGTCGCCGGTTCCGTGGCCCTCGCCGGCTTCGCCGCGCCCGCGTTCGCCTCCGACAACGCCGACCTGACGCCCGCCAGCCTCAACAGCGCCGTGGACACGATCACCAGGAGCCCGCTGACCCTGGACCAGGCGGTGCCGCTGAAGCACCAGTCGGACGCCCTCGACACCGAGAACAAGCGCTCCGTGCTCAACAAGGTCAAGAAGACGACCGCCGCCGTCAACCAGCACAACCCGCTGCTCGGTGGTCTGCCGCTGCAGAGCTGAGGCCGGGCCGGGCGGTGCCGGGCGGGGACCGATCCGGGGGACGCCGTAGCGGCGTCCCTCGTTCGTGTGGCCGCGCCGCCGGCTGTCCGCCGGTCGGGTGAGCGCACGCCCGCCCGCCGCGCGACCCGCCGATAGGGTCGCGCGGTGACCTCAACCCCAAGCGAAACCCGCCCCTTCCGACCCGCCGACCTCGGCACGGTCGCCGTGCTCGCCTGGAGCGGCGAGGCCCCCGACGGCAGTGACATGCCCTATCTGCTGGCCTACTCCCTCGGCGACGCGGCGGGCGGCACGGCGGCCACCTCGGCCGCCGTCGAGGCGCTGCTGGAGAACAACGGACTGCCGGTCGGCGGCGACCTCGTCGACGGCACCGCCCGGCCCAGCCTGCCCGTCACCCTGCTGGTCCAGTCCGGCACGGCCGTCCTCAACCTGGCCCCGCTCAACGCCCAGTGCGCGGCGCCCGAGGAATGGCTGGCGGCCGTCGCGGAACGCGGTTACGCCTACCTGGTGTTCACCACCCGGCCCTGGCCCCAGGGCGAGCCCGGCAAGCCCGTCGACGCGGCGGCGCTCAGGGACTTCGCCGGGGCCGAGGAGACCCTGACGGCCGCCGCGCACATCGTGCTGCCCGCCCGCAGCCTGCGCGGCTGATGCCGCGAACCGCAGCCGCCGGCCGGGGGTTCGCGCTGCTCACGGCGGTCGCGGGGGCGGCGGGGCTGCTGGCCTCCTGGGTCATCACCCTCGACAAGTTCAAACTGCTGGAGAACCCGCGCTTCGTCCCCGGGTGCAGCCTGAACCCGGTGGTGTCCTGCGGCAGTGTGATGAAGAGCGACCAGGCCGCGGCGTTCGGGTTCCCCAACCCGATGCTCGGCCTGGCCGCCTACGCCGTCGTGATCTGCGTCGGCATGAGCCTGCTGGCCGGCGCCCGCTTCCCCGCCTGGTACTGGCTGACCTTCGACGCCGGGTGCCTCTTCGGCGTCGGCTTCGTGTCCTGGCTGCAGTTCGAGTCGCTGTACCGGATCAACGCGCTGTGCCTGTGGTGCTGTCTGGCCTGGGTCGCCACCATCCTCCTGTTCTGGTACGTCACCTCCTTCGCCGTACGTCATCGGTTCCTGCCCGCGCCCGGATGGCTGCGGGAATTCCTCGGTGAATTCACCTGGGTGCTTCCGCTGCTGCACATCGGGGTCGTCGGCATGCTGATCCTGACCCGGTGGTGGGACTTCTGGACGAGCTGATGAGTGAACAGCCGACTAATGCGGCACCCGGGCGGACAGTGAACTGATGCCGCTTTCCAGCTCGTTACGGACCTCGCTGGAATCCCGCTCCTGGAAGGGCCCGTACCCGACATGAAGGCGACCACCCGAGGAACCCTTGGCGCCGTCGTCACGGGCGCCGCGGTCGCCGTGGGCGCCGCCGCGAGAACCCGACGGTACCCGCCCCCGTGCCGCTGGACGGCGTCGAGAAGTCCCTCCGCACGGAGGTGCCCAGGATCGGCATGGAGGTGCCGCTGCTGATCCCCGGCGTCCCGGGGGACCGCGCTTCACCGAGGGCCGGACCCCGGGCACCTCGGCATGCCGTCCCCGCAACTGCCCGACGCCGGCGTGCTCGCCCCGGCCCTGCAGACGGTCGTCGGCGGCGACCTGGGCGCGGGCCCCGGGCGCTGATCCGCCGGCGAGGCAGCCGCATCGACGGCTCGCGGCTGCCCGGTGAGGCGGGGCGGCACCGGTCGTCGGCCGTGCCGGTCGTGCGTCGGACGGCGGGGGGCGGTGACCGGGTGGCCCCTCGGACGGTTACCGGTACCGACAGCGATCGGTGAACCGTACGAGGAGTGAGCATGGTCGTCGGAGTAGGCGGGGTCGCGGTGGGCGCGGAGCCGGACAGGGCCGGGGCGGGCGGACCGACACGGCGCGAGGTGGCCCGGGGACTGTTCGCCGCCGGGGCGGCCCTGGCGCTCGCCCCGGTCGTCGCCGCGTCCAGCCCGGTGCCTCAGGAGGACGCGCCGGTGGGCAGGTCCTTCGACGAGACCTACCGGGGCCGCCGTATCCACGGTGTCCTGGTGCCGGTGGTGGGCCGGGCCGACGACGAGAGCGAGTGGCAGGTCACCGTGGCCGGCCGGCCGCTGCATCTGATGCGGCGGGCCGACGGCACCTGGCTGAGCATGGTCGACCACCACAGCTCGTACCCGACCCCGCTGGCGGCGGCCAGGGCGGCCGTGGACGAGATCGGGCCCGGGCAGCGGCTGCGCGACCTGGCCCCTGGACCGATGGGCGGGGGGCCTCAGCACATGGGGGGCGGCCATGGCGTACGTGCGTAAGGACGTCGGCAGGCTGACCGCCGGCGAGCGCAAACGGCTCGTCGACGCCTTCCCCGAAGTCAAACGGCGGGGTGAGTACGACGAGTTCGTGCGCACGCGCATCGACCACTACACCGCCGGCGGCGAGCGAGGGCCGAGCACCGCCCACATGGCGCCGTCCTTCCTGCCCTGGCACCGCCGGTTCCTGCTGGAACGGGAGCGCGCCCTGCGCCGCGTGGACGGCTCGGTGACCGTGCCGTACTGGGACTGGACCAAGGACCGTACGGCCTCCTCCGTCCCCTGGACGAGGGACCTGCTCGGCGGGAACGGCCGGGCACTGGACCATCAAGGAGGGCGTCACCGACGGCGAGTTCCTGACCCGGGACCTGGGCCGGCCCCGCGCCCCGATCGTGCTGCCCACCAAGGCCCAGCTCGCCCAGGCACTGGACGACCCGGTGTACGACGTCGCCCCGTGGGACTCGACCGTCAGCCGGGGATTCCGCAACAAGCTGGAGGGCTGGGGGCCGGCAGCGGCAGCACGCCCTGGCGCAACCACAACCGTGTGCACCGCTGGGTGGGCGGGGCGATGCTCGGCGGCGCCTTCGTCAACGACCCCGCCTGCTGGCTCCACCACGCCTTCGTCGACCTGCAGTGGGAGCGCCGCCAGGCCCGGCACCGGGGACAGCGCTACCTGCCGGCCGGGGCGCCCCGCCGCGGCGACCCGCAGTACCGGCGGGTCGCCGCCCGCGGCGAGAAGCCGCCGCCGTGGAACGTCACTCCCGCGTCGCTGGAGGACCTGAGCCGGATCCACCTGTACGCCTGAGCCGCCGGACACGGCAGGAGCCCCGGCACCCAGGGTGCCGGGGCTCCTGCCGTGTCCGGCGGCTCAGTTGCCGTAGCCGCCGCCCTCGTTGTCGGCGGCCTAGAGGTGGCCCTCGTTGGCGCACGCGTTGCCGAACGCCGGGTTCAGCAGACCGATGACGTCGATGGTGTTGCCGCACACGTTCACCGGGATGTTGACCGGGACCTGGATGACGTTGCCGGACAGCACGCCGGGCGAGCCGACGGCCTCGCCGTTGGCACCCGCGTCGGCCAGGGCCAGGCCGGCCCCGCCGATCACCACAGCACCGGTGCCCAGGGCGACGACGGCGGCCTTCGCGATGCGAGACATCACGTTCTCCTTCTTGTTGCTCGGGGAGTGCGGCGGCAGGACAAGCCGCCGCACTCCCCGTTCAACGCCACGACCTGCGGCTGGTCACGCCGATCACCCAACGGTCACTCCAAACGCCCGGGTCGGCGCGGTCGTCGTACCCGCGGGCCCGCCAGGAAGGGCCGGATGTTCCGCACCGTCCGGTCGCGCCACGTCGTGCGGTTGGCGTAGACGACACGGTCGCCGGCGCGCACCGGGGGGCCGGCGTCAGACCCCCGCCAGTGTCGACCGGTACCAGCGTTCCGCACGGCGGAAGCAGCTCGCGAAACCCGCGGCCGGCGCCTCGCCGAGGTCCGACCAGAGCGCGTCCGCCTCGAAGAAGTGGTCCGTGGTCAGGATGTCGAGGGTGCCCGGCGGGACACCCTTGGCCGTGAGGATCGCCTTGGCCCCCTCGACGGTGAGGTTGTCGTGCGGCCAGGCGATCCCGGCGCACTCGGCGACGGCCCGCAGCGCGCTGTCCACGGTGACCGGCACGGGATGCGCCGCGTGATAGACCCGCGAGGTCAGTGCCGTGTCGGGGGCGAGCGCCGTGGCCACCAGCAGCCGGGCCAGGTCCGGCGCGGTGATCACCGACGCCCGAGCCGGCCAGCCGGCCACCACACCCGGCAGGGCGCGCAGCAGCCGGGCCAGGCTGGGCCCGACCCACAGGTCCCCTTCGCCGAAGATCAGATGGGGGCGGATCACCACACCGCCGGCGGCGAGGACCGCGTCCTCGGCCTCCGCGCGGGTGCGGGAGGTGACGGAGCCCGGGTTGCGCGTGAGTTCCTCGGGACGGGAACCGCGGAAGGTGCCGCGGCCGTAGACGGAGGCGGTGCTGAGCTGGACGATCCGGCGTACCCCCGCGCGCCGGGCCTCGGTGACCAGCGCCGCCGTTCCGCGAGCGTTGACGGCCTCGTTGGCGGCCGCGCTGCCGCCGATCTGCGAGGCGCAGTGCAGCAGGACGTCCACGCCGTCGCAGACCCCGCGCAGCGAGCCGGGGTCGGTCAGGTCCGCGGAGACGGTCCGCGTCCCGGAGCAGGCCCCGGGCGCGGACCTGCGGTGGGTCATGAGCCTGAGCTCGGCGCGTCGCAGCCGCGCCTCGTGCGTCACATGCGCGCCGACGAATCCGGACGCGCCGGTGATGAGGATGGTGGGCACGGGGACTCTCCCGGAAGGCGGTCGGGGTCAGCGGACACGTGGCCGCAGGACGAGTTCGGCCGTGAAGACCGTCTCCTGCCGCTGGCTGCCGCGCACCCGTACCAGCAGGTCGCCCGTGCTGCCGTACGGCTCGGGGTCGGCCGTGATCCAGCAGGGCGCGTCGAGTTCGGCGTACCGCAGGAACTCGCTGCGCATGCCGAGCAGGAGGGCACCGGGGGCTCTGGTGCGGGCGTGCGCGGCCTGCCGGGCGGCCTCCAGGAGGAACATGCCGGGTATGTGGTCCACGGGGTGGTCGAAGTAGGTCGGGTGCGCGGTGTCGACCCGCAGTTCCCATCGGTCACGGGTGCCCGGCGCGGGCTCGCCGAGGACGACGTGCCGGGGGCCGGCGTGGCCCACGGCGGCCGGGTCGAGGGCCGGTGGCGGGGTGCGGCCGGTGGTGGGGCGCTCCCCGCGCATCCGCCGGTACACGTCCGGGCTCATGCAGCGGAACGCGGCCGAGGCGGTGGCCCGGGCGCCGTTCTCGCGTACCACCGTGACGTCGTACCGCATCTCCCGCAGCCGGCCCGCGCGGCGGACGACGTCGCGGCAGACCGTGTGCATCTGGACATCGGTGGGGACCGCGTCCGCGACGAGCAGCTCCGATTGTGTGGTCACGGACATGTCAGACATGAGGAACTGGTGGCCGAACGGCACGTCGAACTCGGCGTGGGCGAGCAGGGAGCCGATCTGGCGGACGGACTCGATCAGCAGCATGGGGTCCTGGTAGCCCCGGTCGGGGGCGAACAGGGCGTGGCAGCGCGGCCATTGGGCCCGGACGACGAAACGGGCGTCGTCCCCGCGGCCGTCGGCGGCGGTGGACTCGTCGGGATCCCAGCCGGTGAGGAGGACCTCGGAGACGGCCGCGCGGTGGACGTACTCACGTGGCACGGTGGTGGTCAGTGCGGGGAGCAGGGGCTTGTGGGCCAGGGTCCGGTCGGTGAGGTGCGGCATGTGCAGCGCTCCTGTGTCGGTGTGACGGGGAGGGGGCAACAAGCCGTACGCCGGCTGTCACCCCCCGTGGCCGACGTTCTAGCCACAAGATACAGACAGGTCGGTCCGGTTCTGCAAGAGGCAAGCCAATTTCTTGGGGGAGTCGGGAAATCCGGTGGGCCGCCTCCTCCGCAACATCTGACCGTTATATCCGAATTGCATCCGTGAAACGTACAACCTTGTATGATTCATCAGTGAGGCGTGGTCCTTGGTCACGTCCCTCTTCGGATCTCCTGAGTGGAGTCTCGCCTCCCACTTGTCCGGTAATCCGGCGAAATCGCAGCTCATCGCGGCGTGAGTGATGCGGGGCGATGGCGCCGCGCCGCGCCACCTTGGCAGTTGACAATCAGACAAGTCTGTTTGGTACGGTCTGGTCGTGAACCCGCAGTCCGAGAAGACGTGGATGTGCCTCAGGGGGAACAGATGAACCGCCAGTACGCGGATCTCGTGGCGCCGTCGGCACGGCGTCACCGCTCGCACGGCCCGCTCGTCCCGCTCGCCCCGGGGGATCACCCGGCCCGCCCGGTCCCCGCGCAGGGCGCGCCCCGGGCGCAGGGTCTGAACATCCTGGTCGTGGAGAACGATCCACGGGCCGCCGACACCCTCCGGCAGGGCCTGGTCCGGCACGGGTACGCCACCCACGGCGCGACCACCGGCGCGCAGGCGCTGCGCGGGCACCGCGAGGCCGACCTGGTGCTGCTCGATCTGGATCTGCCCGACCTGGACGGTCTTGAGGTGTGCCGGGGCATCCGGGCGGTCAGTGACCTGCCGATCATCTCCGTCACCGCGCGCGGTTCGGAGCTCGACTGCGTGCTCTGCCTGCAGGCCGGCTCGGACGACTACCTCGCCAAGCCGTACGGGTTCCGGGAGCTGCTGGCCCGGATGGAGGCGGTGCTGCGGCGGGCGCAGGTGGGACCGGCCGCGCCCGCGCCCGCCGGCCGGGTCCTCACCCACGGGCCGCTGCGCATCGACCCGGGCGCCCGCGCGGCCACCCTCGACGGACGGCCGCTGGACCTGACCCGCAAGGAGTTCGACCTCCTCCACCTGCTGGCCACGCAGCCCGGCACGGTGATCCCGCGCCGCCAGATCATGGCCCAGGTGTGGGACGACGCGTGGTCCCCGCGTGGCCGCACGGTCGACACCCATGTCGGCACGCTGCGCGCCAAACTGGGTTCCAGTGCCTGGATCGTCACCGTCCGCGGGGTCGGTTTCCGGATCGGCTCGCCCTGGCGCCCGGACGCGCCCGGACACGTTCCCCGAGGTCATGCCCCGTTCCGGTGACCACCCCGGAACCGCTTTCTGACAACTCCCGCCGCGGTACTGACCGTGGGCCGCGGATGCGGCTTACGATACAGACAAGTCTGTTGAATTCAGCGGGAGAGCGTAGGGATCTGGCATGGCTCAGCAAGAACGCGGCAAGCGATCACGGCGGTCGATCCTGGAAGCGGCGGCCCAGGTCTTCGACGAGCGGGGCTACGACGCCGCCAGTACCAACGAGATCCTGGCGCGCACCGGACTCACCCGCGGTTCCCTCTACCATCACTTCCCCTCCAAGGAAGCCATCGCGATGGCGCTGGTGCAGGCGCACGCCGAGGCCCTGGAGGTGCCCGACCGGCCGGTCAGGCTGCAGTCGGTGATCGACCTGACCCTGGAGTTCGCCCGGCGCCTCCAGCACGACGCGGTGCTGCGCGCGAGCGTGCGGCTGACCATAGAGCAGACGTCGTTCGACTGCCCGCCGCAGACCACCTACGAACAGTCCATGGACACCGTCCTGACGCTGCTCCAGGAGGCCGAGAAGGGGGACGAGATCCTGCCCGGGGTGGATGTGCGCGAGGCCACCTCGCTCATCGTCGGCTCCTTCACCGGCCTGCAGATCATGTCCCAGGCCTACTCCGGCCGCGCCGACCTGCCCGAACGCACCAGCGTCTTCTGGAAGTTCCTGCTGCCGGGGCTTGCCACCCCCGGTCTGGTCGGGCGGCTGCGCACCACGCCACCGACGGACTGACCGGCCCTGCCGGCCGGTTCCCGGTCCGCCCGCGCTTGCGCGCGGCGGCCCGGTGGCGGCCGCGCGGGCCGGGCCGGCGGCCGTCAGATCCGGCGTTCCCCGCCCCGGTTGGGGCGGTCGCGGTCGAACAGCGGGCGCAGCAGCCGCCACAGCCGCTGGGTGATGTCGCCGTCCCACCAGCTCGGGTCGGTGTGCCCCAGGGTCTCGATGCCCGCGGCCATCACCACGGCCAGGTCCGCGAGGTCCTCGGCCGGTCCCTCGGCCTCCTTGTGCGCCTCGGTGACCCGCTCGCGGACCGTGGCCAGCAGGTCGTCGCGGAGACTCGGCGGCCCGGCCGAGCCGTCCGCGGCCAGCTGCATGCCGGCCCGGACGATCTTCTCGGTACGCATGGCCTCGCCGAGCGCGAACAGAAAGCGCTTCGGCGCCTCCGCCGCCGAACCCGAGAACGCCTCGTCGGTCAGCGCCTCGACCCGCTGCCGGGCCTCCTCGTACACGGCGGCGGTCAGCGCCGTGGTGGAGGAGAAGTGGTGGTAGAGCGCCCCCCGGCTGACCCCGGCCCGGCGGCAGATGTTGACCAGCCCCGCGTCGGACAGCCGGCCGTCCGCGATGAGCTCGGCGGTGGCGTGGAGGAGAGCCTGACGCGTCTGTTCGGATCGCGCCTGCATCAGGTCGCACCCGCCTTCCCTGCCCACGGCGTGCCCGGTGCGCGCACCCTGCCACGGACACCGATGTCAATGATGGTGAGAATCATACAACCATGCCTGTTTCCTGACAGGACACCGGTCGGGCCCTACCTCTGCATGATCTCCACAGAATCCGAACGTCCCTGGCAGCCAGGGTGGTTGTCCGGAAACATGCGCGTCGGGCGAAGCTCCGAGGTGATCCTCAATCAGACAGGTCTGTTTGTAACAGTGATCATATCCGGCCACTTGACACGGGTTTGACACTCCGCTGACAGAGCTGCGGAGGATTGTGGGAACCCTGAACCGCCGTGCGTTGAAGGGCTCCGCGGGCCCCGTGAGACTGGTGGCAGTTCCGCAAGGACCAAGGATTCGGGGGATCCGAATGGAAGAGTTCGAGCGACTCACGGACGAGCATCCGAGCCGCGACTGCAGACGGCGCTGCGGCCGGATCTGCGGCCGCTGCCTGGACCGGATCGACGGCGCCCTGGGTACCCTCCTCGACCTGTACCGGGAGAGCGACCAGGCGCTGGCCCCCGGCGGGCCGGTACTGCGCGAGCGGGTGAGCGGCAGTCGCGCCACCGTCGGCATCGTGCTCGACGAACGGGCCCTGGCGCTGCGTACCCGGACCGCCGAGGTGATGGCGCTGTGGGCGCGGCTCGTCGTGGACGAGCGCACCGGCATCCGGCCCGCCGACCGCGGGGTGGGCGCGCTGGTGCGGTTCCTGCGCCGGCAGCTGTCCTGGCTCGCCGGGCACCCGGCGGGCCCGGACTTCGACGAGGAGCTCGCCGAACTGCTCGGCGAACTCCGCGCACTGCTCGGCCCCGGCCCGGCTCGCCGGCTCGCACTCGGCCCGTGCACCCGGCCGGAGTGCGGCGGAACGCTCTACGGCGTACTGCCGGCGGACGGAGGCGACCGGGTGCCGAACCATGTCGCCTGCGACGACGGCCACGCGCTGCCGCCGCGCCAGTGGCTGCTGGTCGCGGACCGGATGCGGGAGGCGGCATGAGCGAGCCGGCACGGCCGGGGGGCGGGGCGGCGAGACCGCGCCGGGTGCCGACGGAACTGGCGGCCCTCGCGATGGGAGTCACCCAGGCGACCATCCGCAAATGGGCCAGCCGCGGGAAGATCACCCGGCACGGCGGCCCGCGCCGTGCGGAGTACGACCTCGACGAACTCTTCGCACTGGCCCGCAGGGGCGAGGCCGAATAATTGGCGCGAGCCCCTGTAGCGGCAGTGAATTCGAGTAAGTCTCCGCTGTCGCGCGGAATTCACCGACCATCACCCGCAAGAAGCCGGATCCGTGCGGGGATCCGGCGCGAAGCAGCCCCCGCGGCCATCCCCCTGCCGCGGGGGCTGCTTAGGCTGTCTGACCATCAACTCGCTTAGCAATAACGGAAGTTGACGCATCCGAACAGAGGTGTCACACTCTTTGCGGCGCCCCTATGTCCTGACGGCGGTGGCGCTTCACCCGGACTCCTTCTGGCGGGTCCGTGGCTTTCTTCTCCACATCCGTGTCCCGTTCGGGGCGCGGATTTTTTGTTTCTCTCCCACCCCGACTTGAGGATGTGTGGTCGATGCCTGTTTCCACCTGGACACCCGTAGGTCAATGGACGGGTACGGTCACCCACGACGGTGAGGTGGACCAGTACACCGTCGATTTCGCCCCGGACGGCTCGCTCTCGGTCACCACGCAGAAGAGCACCGGCACCGGCGCCTGGACCGTCACCGGCGACGACTCCGTGGAGTTCTCCCTGCGCGAGGACTTCAACCTCGACGTCACCCAGATCAGCCCCAACGGCCATCGGGCCGCGTACATACAGATCGACATCACCGCGCGGCACGAGGACGGTGCGCTCACCGGCGAGGGCAAGGCCGTCGTGCACGGCCCCGACGACGTCGTGATCTACGCGACGGACGCCCGGACCGAAGCGCGCCGGGTGTCATGACGGCCGAGACCGCCCGGCTCACCGACGTGCTGAGCCTGCGGGACCTGGCCGGGCGGTATCTGGCCGGTCTCGACGAGGGCGGCTTCGACGAGACCTGGGCGCGGTCCCTGTTCACCGAGGACATCGAGATGACGTTCCCGGTGGGCAGCCACCAGGGCCTGGCCGGGGTGGCCGGCTTCACCACCGAGATCATGGCGCGCTGGGGCCGGACCCACCACCACGGCTCGGAGAGCCAGGTGGAGGTGGACGGCGACACCGCCCGGCTCAGCTGGAGCCTGATCGCCTCCCATGTGCACCACGGCTCACCGCTTCCCCCGGACCCCACCCGGTACTTCCAGCTCGGCGGCCGTTTCACCGGCACCGCCCGGCGCACCCCCGACGGCTGGCGTTTCGACCGGCTTCGGCTGCGGATCGTGTGGACCACCGGCGCCGTGCCCAGGGGAGTGACCCAGGTCGACCGGAAGACCCTCGACACCCGGGGCAACACGGCCGATCCCGCCACGTCAGCAACGTCAGCCACTTCAGCAGAGGAGAACCCGCCCATGCCCACCACGCTCACCGCGGACCAGCAGAAGGAACTGATCGAGAAGGTCTTCCACGAGGGCCTGGACCTGGGCGACCTGTCGGCCGCCGACCGCTACCTCACCGCCGACTTCCGCAACAACGGCAGCCACGACGACTCCATGCGCGGCCCGGAGGCGTTCAAGCACACCATCAGGATCCAGCAGTCCGCGTTCAGCGGGATCAAGTACGAGATCCTCGACTTCATCTCGATGGGCGACAAGGCCGCCATCCGCTGGGTCATGCACGGCAGGCACACCGGCCCCTTCATCGGCATCAAGCCGACCGGCCTCCAGGTGCAGCACCAGGCGATCATCTGGTTCCGCTTCGAGGGCGACAAGATCGCCGAGCGCTGGGGCATCGTCGACAACTTCTCCCTGCAGAAGTTCCTCCAGTCCGGCGGCAAGCCGGTCGGCCCGCTGACCCCGGCGGGCAAGCCCGCGGCCTGAGCCGCGCCCGGCCGTGCGGCCCGGCCCCCGCTGACGGCGGTGGGGGCCGGACCGCACCGCCACGGAACCGAAGTGCCCGACGGAGCAGAGGACTCGAGACATGCCGATAGACAGGAAAGTCGCCCGCTTCAACCGGCGGTTCGCCAACCATCTCGTCGGGCCGCTGTTCAGCCGCCTGCCAGGGTTCGGGAAGGTCCACCACCGCGGCCGAAAGTCCGGCCGGGAGTTCGCCACCCCGGTGAAACTCTTCCGGCGCGGCGCGGACATCGTCATCACGCTGCCGTACGGACCCGGCTCCGACTGGGTCAAGAACGTGCTGGCGGCGGGCGGCTGCGAGATCACCACGCGGGGGCGCCGCATCCAGGTGGGCAACCCGGTGGTCTTCAGCGACGACGGTACGACGAAGATGCCCGCCCTGACCCGGCGGATCCTCTCCCGGGTCGAGGCCACCGAGTTCATCGCGCTGACCCCGGTCCCGGCACCCGCGCAGACGCCGGCGGGCCGGACATGACCGCCGTCGGCCGGGTCTCCCGCCCGCTGCGGGTGGCGCTGCTGGTCGGCTCGGCCCGTGACGGGCGGCTCGCGCCCGACGTCGCCGGCTGGTTCGCGCGGGTGACCGCGCGCCGGGACGACCTCGTCCTGGACGTCGTCGACGTCGCCGGTCACCTGCTGCCGGCGAGCCTCGACGCGGACGACCCCCGGGCGGCGGCGCTGCGGCCCCGGCTGGCCGGGGCGGAGGCGTACGTGGTCGTCGTACCGGAGTACAACCGCAGCATCCCCGGACCGCTGAAGACACTCATCGACAGCTTCCAGACGGAGTGGGAGGCCAAGCCGGTCGGCTTCGTCGGCTACGGGCTCGGCATGGCCGGCGGGGTGCGGGCGATCGAGCATCTGCGGCAGATCTTCGCGGAGTTCCACTGCGTGGGGATGAAGGACGTGGTGACGTTCCCGCGGGTGCTGGAGCACTACGACGCGGACGGCAACTTCCCGGCGGAGCCGGAGGGGGCCGAGGCCGCGGCCAAGCTGATGATCGACCAACTGCTGTGGTGGGCGACCGCGTTGCGCGAGGCCAAGTCGCTCCGCCCGTACAACGTCCCGTAAGGGGCGCGGGGAAGTGCGCGACCAGCCACAGCCGGTCCGCGGACGGTCGGCCACAGGTCCCGGCACCTGCCGCGCAGCGCAGCGCCGCGCACGGTCCGCGGCCGTCCGAGGCGCCGCCGTGGCCTGTCGCGCAGTTCCCCGCGCCCCCGAAGGGGCCCTTCAGCCGACCCCCTTCCGACAGGAGAACGCGATGGCAGCCACTGCCGCTCCCGATCCGCTCACCCCTCTACTCGTCGCCGTGCCCGTCGTGATCCTCGCCTGCCGGGCCGGGGCCCAACTGCTCAAGCGGCTCGGTCAGCCGCCGGTCGTCGGCGAGATCCTCGTAGGCATCCTGCTCGGCCCCTCGCTGCTCGGCTGGCTCTGGCCCGACGCGCAGGGCTGGCTGTTCCCCGCGTCGGCACTGCCCTACATCGGCGTGCTCGGGAACATCGGGCTGCTGGTGTTCATGTTCCTCGTCGGGCTGGAACTCGACCTCAAGTCCCTGCGCGGCAACAGCAGGACCGCCGTCGCCGTCTCGCAGGCCGGGATCGCGCTGCCCCTGGGGCTCGGCGTGCTGCTGGCACTCGGCATGTACGGCGGGTTCGCCCCCGACGGCGTCGGAAAGCTGCCCTTCGTGCTGTTCATCGCCGTGTCGATGAGCATCACCGCGTTCCCGGTGCTGGCGCGCATCCTGACCGACCGGGGCCTGTACCGGACCCGGGTCGGCGTGCTCGCGATGGCCAGCGCGGCGGTCGACGACGTCACCGCCTGGTGCCTGCTGGCCGCGGTCGTCGCCGTGACGAAGAGCGGCTCGCCCACCGACGCGCTGGTCACCGCGGGTTACGCGGTCGGCTTCGCCGCGGTGATGCTCGTGGTCGTACGGCCGCTGCTCGCCCGGTGGGCCGCACGGGCCGAGCGGCGCCACGCCGACGGGGTCGTGCTGGTCGTGCTGTTCGGTGGGCTGAGCCTGTCCGCGTACGCCACCGACCGGATCGGTGTGCACGCGCTGTTCGGCGCCTTCCTGTTCGGCGTGATCGCCCCGCGCGGCAGCCGGCGGATCGAGGTCGCCGCGGCCCGGATGCGGTCCTTCGCCGTACCGGTGCTGCTGCCGCTGTTCTTCGTCAGCACCGGGCTCAAGACCGATGTGGGACTGCTCGGCGGCAGCGTCACCCAGTGGCTGTGGGCGGGCGCGGTGCTCGCCGTCGCCGTGGTCGGCAAGTGGGGCGGCGGCACGCTCGCGGCCCGGCTCTCCGGCCGGGACTGGCGGGACTCCATGTCGCTGGGCGCGCTGATGAACTGCCGCGGCCTGACCGAGCTGATCGTGCTCAACATCGGGCTGGGCCTCGGCGTCATCGGCCCCGAGCTGTTCACCGTCCTGGTGCTGATGGCCCTGGTCACCACCGCCATGACCACCCCCGCGCTGACCCGCATCCGCAAGGGGGCCGAGGAGGAGCTGGGCCAGGAACCGACCGGAATCGGCCAGGAAGAACCCGCCCTGCATCCCGCGAGCACCGGCTGACCTGCGCTTTCGGGCGGGGTCGCGGCGTCGGCCTCATTCCCTCGCATAGTTCAAGCCCTGATGGTTGGAGCATTGCTAGTTGGAAGCTTGATAGATAAGCGGGTTGACGATACTCTCGCCGTACGACGCCACAGCAGTGAGGGAGTAAGTGATGGGCCAGGAATTCAAGAACCTCGACATGACGATGATGTTCGCGATCCACGACGCACTGCGACGCGAACTGGAGCGGATCGCCCGGATCACCGCGCGGGTCGACGAGGACCCCCGGCACGTGCTGGGCACCGCGGTCGGCTGGGAGCTGTTCAAGAAGTTCCTGACCGTCCACCACACCTCAGAGGACGACATGGTCTGGCCGGTCATGGAGGCGGTGCTGGCCGGCAAGGACGCCGAACTGGCCCTGCTCGCCGACATGGAGGCCGAGCACGGGGTCATAGACCCGCTGCTCGCCGACATCGACGCGGCCCTCGCCGACCGCGACTCGGGTCTGGAGCGCCTGACCGGCCTGACCGACGCCCTGTACACCAAGCTCGGCGGTCACCTCGACCACGAGGAGCGGGACGCCCTGGCGCTGATGGACATCACGCTCTCCCAGGAGCAGTGGCAGGCCTTCAGCGCCGAGCAGCGCACCCGGATCGGCGACGACTCCTCCCGTTACCTGCCCTGGCTGCTCGACGACATCGATGCCGTCAAGGTCGCGAACATCATCGGCAAGATGCCCGAACCGCTCCGCAACGCCTACGAGAACGACTGGCGCAAGGCGTACGAGGACCTCGACATCTGGACCCCCAAGACCCCCTCCGCCACCCGCTGAACGGATCCCGAGGGTTCCGCTCGACACCCCCCCAACCCTGAGACAGACACGGAGACATCCCATGTCGCTGCAAGACCGCACTCAGGCCGTCCCCAAGGCCGCGGCTCCGCCGCAGCAGGGCGGCAAACTCGGCCTCGCGTTACTCGTGATCGCCGCGGCCCAGCTCATGCTCGTCCTCGACAACACGATCGTCGCCGTCGCGCTGCCGAGCATGCAGGGCGCCCTGGGGCTGAGCGAGTCCAGCCTCGGCTGGATCGTCACCGCCTACGCGCTCGCCTTCGGCGGCCTGCTGCTGGCCGGCGGCCGCGCCGGCGACCTCTTCGGCCGGCGCCGGGTCTTCCGCACCGGCCTGATCCTGTTCACCGCCGCCTCGCTGCTCGGCGGCCTGGCCCAGAGCGGCGAGCTGCTGATCGCGGCCCGGGTGATCCAGGGCGCGGGCGCCGCGATCGCCGCCCCCACCGCCCTGTCCCTGCTCGCCACCACCTTCCCCGCGGGCCCCGCCCGCAACAAGGCGCTCGGCGTCTACGGCGCGATGGGCGGCCTCGGCTCGGTCGTGGGTCTGCTGCTCGGCGGCGCGCTCACCGAGTACCTCAGCTGGCGCTGGGTGATGTTCGTGAACATCCCGATCGCCCTGGCCGTCCTGCTCGGCACCGGCGTCCTCGTCGAGGGCGAGCGCGAGCGCGGCAAGGTCGACGTGCCCGGCGCGCTCACCGCGACCCTCGGCTTCGGCTCGCTCGTCTACGCCATCAACCGCGCCGGCGACAAGGGATTCGGTGACGGCGTCACCCTGATCGGCCTCGGTGCCGCACTCGTCCTGATCGTCGCCTTCGTCGCCATCCAGCGCTCCAGCCGCGCGCCGATGATCCCGAGCGGCGTGCTGGCCGACAAGGGCCGGGTCGGCGCCAACCTGATCATGTTCCTGGTCGGCGCGGGCATGCTCGCCACCTTCTACTTCCTGACCCTCTACATGCAGATCGTCAAGGGCTACGCCCCGATGGTCACCGGCGTCGCCTACCTGCCCTTCGCCCTCGGCATGGGCATCGCGGCCGGCGGTCTCGGCCCGCAGCTCCTCGCCAAGATGCCCGAGCGCAGCGTCGTCGCCCTCGGTCTGCTGATCGGCGTCGCGGGCATGGTCTGGTTCAGCTTCATCGCGCCCGGCCAGAACCCGTGGGCGGCCCTGCTGCCGGCCCAGCTGGTCGCCGGTCTCGGCCTCGGCATGGTCTTCGTGGCCGTCACCATCGTCAGCGTCCGCGGGGTCGCCCCGCAGGCCACCGGCGCGGCCTCCGGCCTGGTCAACACCGCCCAGCAGATCGGCGGCGCCATCGGCCTGGCCGCGCTGGCGGCGGCGGCCACCGCCATCACCAACCACGAGCTGCCGGGCAGCGTCCCGCACGCCCTGACCACCGGCTACTCGTACGGGTTCCTGTTCGGCGGCGGCCTGTACCTGCTGGCCCTGATCGTGGCCCTGATCACGCTGCCGGCCACGGCCCCCCAGCACCACCAGGACGGCGAGCCCGCTCCCGCCGCCCTGTGACCCGCCCCGGCGGCCCCGCCCTGTCCACCCGGGCGGGGCCGCCGGCACCCCTGTGCGACTTCTCCCCCCGACGACCACCAGGAGGCTGACATGACCGACCGGAGCGAAGTCCGGGGAGAGCCGCGTCCGCTCGCCCTGTGGGAGCTGGCCGACCTGGTCACCCCCATGGCCGTGCGGGTGGCCGCCACCTACCGCGTCGCCGACCACATCGCGGCCGGCACGGCCACCGCCGTCGGCATCGCCCAGGCCGAGCGGCTGCACGCCGAGTCCCTCGACCGGGTGCTGCGCCACCTCGTCACCGTCGGCGTCCTCACCCGCGCCCGGGACGGCGAGGCCTACGGACTGACCGGTCTGGGCGAGCAGTTGCGCTCCGGCCACCCCGGTGCCCAGGTCCGGCTGATCGACACCGAGGGCGCGATCGGCCGCGGTGACCTCAGCCTGGTGGACCTGCCGTACACCGTGCGCACCGGCGAGCCCGCCTACCCGGCCCGCTACCAGATCGCCTTCTGGGACGACCTGGACACCGACCACGCGCTCGCCGAGTCCTTCGACGCGGTGATGGCCGACAACCTGGCCCGTGACGTCCCCTCGATCGCCGCCGCCTACGACTGGTCCGCGCGCGGCCACGTCTACGACGTCGGCGGCGGCAGCGGAGTGCTGCTCGCCGGTCTGCTCGCCGCCCACCCGACGCTGCGCGGCACGGTCGTCGACCTGCCCGGCACGGCGGCCCGGGCCGCGGAGCGCTTCCGGGCCGCCGGTCTGGCCGGCCGCGCCGACGCCGTCCCCGGCAGCTTCTTCGAGGAGCTGCCCGCGGGCGGCGGCGCGTACGTGCTCTCCTCCGTCCTGCACGACTGGACCGACAAGGAGGCCCTGCAGATCCTGCGGCGCTGCGCCGACGCCGTCGCCGACGACGGACGCGTGCTCGTCGTGGAGGAGACCGGCGACGGCACCGGGACCGGCATGGACCTGCGGATGATGGCCTACTTCGCCGGCGTCGAACGCTCCCTGGACGAACTGGAGCGGCTCGCCGCGCAGGCCGGTCTGGCGGTGGCCGGGGTGCACCGGGCGAGCGGCCAGGCCTCCGCCGTCCGCTCCTTGATCGAACTGGTGCGCGACGATCGAGCACTCTGACCCGTCCGTGGCCACCCCACCGCCCCGGGCCTCGCCGGGGCGGTGCAGCGGGCCGAACGGTGTGCGAGCCGGTGCATATACTCGGGAAGGAGGTGCTGTCTTGCGGAGTTCAGGCGATGCGGAGCGTGGTCCGGTGACCCGGACCGAGGAGACCGCGGAGGTTCCCGGAGTCCTCTCGGACGCGCTGACCGGCTTCATCGGCTATCTCCTGCGCCGGGTCTACGCGCAGTTCGCCGCCAGCGGCGACGGCGGTGACAGCGACTCCCGCGACTTCCTGGTCCTGGACGCGCTCACCGGCCACGACTGGGAGTCCCAGCTGGACCTCGCGGAGCGGCTCGGCATCAACCGCACCATCATGGTCGGCGTCATCGACCGCCTGGAGGAGCGCGACGAGGTGCGCCGCACCCGCAACCCCGACAACCGGCGCCAGTACGTGCTCTCCCTGACCGACCGGGGCCGGGAGGCCGTGGAGGCCAGGCGGCGGGCGGTCGCCGAGCGGGACGCCCGGCTCACCGCCGTACTGACGTCCGAGGAGACCGCACGGCTCGACGACCTGCTCGCCCGGCTGCTGCCGCAGTCCGCGCAGCCGCTCGTGCAGGGCACCGAATACCTGGTCGCGCAGGCTCATCACCGGCTGCGCAAGCACGGCGACGACAAACTGGCCGGCACCGGGCTCAGGGTGCGCCACTACGGGCCGCTGTCCGCCCTCGACGTCCTCGGGCCGATCTCCCAGCAGCGGCTCGCCGAGCTGCTCGCCATCACCGGGCCCGCCGCCTCCCAACTGGTCGACGAACTCGTCAAGCTGGGTCTGGTACGCCGCGGCCGCGACCCGCACGACCGCCGCCGCTACGCCCTCGAAGTGACCGGACTGGGCCGCGAGCAGCTCGCCGTGGTGACCGGCGCCGTCGCGGAACTCGCCGGGGACGTCTCCGCCATGCTCGGCCCCGGCGGCGAGGAGGAGCTGCGCGAGCTGCTGCTGAAACTCCTCGCCCCGACCCATTCCGGAGCCGCTTTCTCCGGGAATCCCAAGTCATCTGTTTCCGCCAGGGGTTGACCCTCTGGCCAAAGGCTGTCACGCTTTATCCAGCGGCTTCCCCGTGCCTTTTTCCAGCCCTTTCAAAGGCCCTTTCCAGGCTCTTCTCTCCCGGCTCCTCGTAACGTTCCAGGCTCTTCGCGGCGCCCTTCCGAAGCTTTCCGGAAGGGCCTCGAGGGGCCTTTTTTCATGCGGATCTACCGCCCTCGCGGATTTCCCGTTGCGCACCGCCCCTCGACGAAGGAGACAGTCATGGTCGCGCAGAAGACCGACGGCTCGCCCGAACCGGCGCGCATACCCGAGGACATGACCTACGACGTCATCATCCTCGGCTCGGGCCTCGCCGGCTCCGTCACCGGCACCATCCTGGCCAAGCACGGCGCCAAGGTGCTGCTGGTCGACGCGGCCGCCCACCCGCGCTTCGCCATCGGCGAGTCCATGACCCCGCAGCTCGTGGAGTGGATCCACATCCTCTCCGAGCGCCACGACATCCCCGAGCTGAAGAGCCTGTCCAGTGTGCAGGCCTCCACCCGTGACATCGGCCCGACCTTCGGCACCAAGGCGCACTTCGGATTCATGAAGCACGAGGTCGGAAAAGAACCCGACCCCCGTGAGGCCACCCAGCTCGCCCTGCCGAAGATATTCCACCAGAACAGCCACATGTTCCGGCAGGACAGCGACGCCTTCATGTTCCACGTGGCCATCAAATACGGCTGCACCCCGCGGCAGAACTGGCGCGCCAACGAAGTCGACTTCGACGACGACGGTGTCACCGTCACCGGAAAGAGCGCGGCCCCGGGCGCCGGGAGCGAGCGGTACCGGGCCAGGTACCTGGTGGACGCCTCCGGCTTCCGCTCGCCGCTCGCCGACAAGTTCGACCTGCGCGACAAGCCCACCGCCCGCTTCAAGCACCACTCCCGCTCGATGTTCACGCACTACGTCGGCATCAAGCGGTTCGACGACGTCAGCGGCCACCCGCAGGACCTGCGCCCGCCGGCCGACTGGCACACCGGCACCATGCACCACCTGATCGAGCGCGGCTGGTTCTGGATCATCCCGTTCGACAACCACCCCGACTCCCGCAACCCGCTGTGCAGCATCGGCCTGACCATGGACGAGCGCACCTACCCCAAGCCCAAGGACCTCACCCCGGAGCAGGAGTTCCAGCTCTTCCTCGACAAGTACCCCGCGGTCAAGCGCCAGTTCGACGGCGCCACCCGGGTCCGCGAGTGGATCTCCACCGACCGCCTCCAGTACTCCTCGAAGCAGACCATCGGCGACCGCTGGTGCCTGATGTCGCACGCGGCCGGCTTCCTGGACCCGCTCTTCTCCCGCGGCCTGTCCAACACCATGGAGGTCGTCGACGCCCTGACCTCCCGGCTGATCCCCGCCCTGAAGGACGGCGACTTCTCCGCCGAGCGCTTCGCCTACGTCGAGCAGGTCGAGCAGGGGCTGCTCCAGTACAACGACGACCTGGTCAACAGCTCCTTCATCGCCTTCTCCCACTTCCGGCTGTGGAACGCGGTCTTCCGGGTCTGGGGCTCCTTCATCACCCCCGGCACCATGCGGCTCACCCGGGCCCGCCTCAAGCACTTCAAGGACCGCGACGTCCGGCACTTCGACGAGCTGGAGCAGGTGCCGTACCCGGGCCTGTGGTGGCCGCAGAGCGACTCCTTCAAGAAGATCCTGGAGGCCACCGCCGAGACCTGCGAGAAGTACGAGGCGGGCGCGCTCAGCGGCGACGAGGCCGCCGACATCGTCTTCGGGCTGCTCAAGGAGTCCCCGATCGTCAACCCGGTCTTCGGCTGGAAGGACGAGGAGCGGCGCTTCATCTACCCGTCCGTGACGACGATGGCCCGCTTCCTGTACTGGGCCTCGGTCCAGGCCCCGCCCGAGATGAACAGCGTCGGCCGCGAGTTCCTGCTCGGCATCCTCAAGGCCGGGGCGAAGGTCCGCAAGCTTCTCTGACCCGCGCGGCACCCCCTCGACCCACACCCCAGAAAGGGATGCGCATGTCCGCAGCAGCGCGGTCGCTGACCCGCGCCCAGGAGACCCGGACCGCCGAGCAGACCCGGCTCGTCGAGCCGATGAGTCTGCGCCGCGTGTGCGGCCTGTTCACGACCGGCGTCACGGTCATCACCACCGGACCCGACGGCGACGCGGACGGCACCACCGTCAACTCGTTCACCTCGGTCTCGCTGGAGCCCCCGCTGGTGCTGTTCTGTCTGCACCAGCAGTCCCGGCTGCACACGCTCCTGGAGCAGAGCGGCGGGTTCACCGTCAACTTCCTCTCCGGGCGCCAGCAGCCGCTGGCCCGGCACTTCGCCGGCCGCCGGTCCACCGCCTTCGAGGGCGTCCCGCACCACTTCACCGAGGACGGGCTGCCCGTGCTCAGCGAGGCCCTCGCCTACCTGACCTGCACCACGGTCGACATCCACACGGCCGGCGACCACGACATCGTCATCGGCGAGGTGGTGGACCTCGGCGTGCCCGAGCACGGCCAGGAACCGCTGGTCTTCTTCGACGGCTCGCTCGGCCCGCTGCAGTCCGGCACGGACCGCTTCCACCACACCGAACAGGCGTCCTGACATGCGCCGGGTGCTCATCGCCAACCGTGGCGAGATAGCCGTGCGTGTCGCCCGGGCCTGCCGGGACGCGGGGATCGCGAGCGTCGCCGTGTACGCGGACCCCGACCGGGACGCCCTGCACGTCCGGGTCGCCGACGCGGCCTACGCCCTGGGTGGTGACACCCCGGCCACCAGTTACCTGGACATCGGCAAGGTGCTGCGGGCGGCCCGGGAGACCGGCGCGGACGCCGTCCATCCGGGCTACGGGTTCCTCTCCGAGAACGCGGAGTTCGCCCAGGCGGTCCTGGACGCGGGTCTGACCTGGATCGGTCCGCCGCCGCAGGCCATCCGCGACCTCGGCGACAAGGTCGCCGCCCGGCACATCGCCCAGCGCGCCGGCGCCCCGCTGGTCGCCGGCACCCCGGACCCGGTCTCGGGTGCCGACGAGGTCGTCGCGTTCGCGGAGGAGCACGGCCTGCCGATCGCCATCAAGGCCGCGTTCGGCGGCGGCGGACGCGGGCTGAAGGTCGCCCGGACGCTGGAGGAGGTGCCGGAGCTCTATGAGTCGGCGGTGCGGGAGGCGGTGGCCGCCTTCGGGCGCGGCGAATGTTTCGTGGAGCGCTACCTGGACCGGCCGCGGCACGTGGAGACGCAGTGCCTGGCCGACAAGCACGGCAACGTGGTCGTCGTGTCCACGCGTGACTGTTCGCTGCAGCGCCGCCACCAGAAACTGGTGGAGGAGGCGCCGGCGCCGTTCCTGACGGCGGAACAGACGGCCGAGCTGTACCGCGCCTCGAAGGCGATCCTGCGGGAGGCCGGTTACGTCGGTGCGGGGACCTGCGAGTTCCTGGTCGGCCAGGACGGCACGGTCTCCTTCCTGGAGGTCAACACCCGCCTCCAGGTCGAGCACCCGGTGACCGAGGAGGTCGCCGGCATCGACCTGGTGCGCGAGATGTTCCGGATC